>CAYSTJ010000005.1:0-107479 GCA_964434105.1 uncultured Cellvibrionaceae bacterium
TCAAAACCGCGACGTGCCATCTGGGAGCGCAGGCGGCTCGCCTGCATAAACACAGTGCCTGCGAAGCAGGCTTTCTTTGCTCTAAGGGATGTCCGCTCCGCGGACTTCTTTTTATGCAGGCGGGCCGCCTGCGCTCCCGGCGCCAACTTCAATGTCATCCACAGCCGACCGCCTATGCGCTTCGAACACCATCCACAACGACCCGCCTCATCCTGAGCCTGTCGAAGGACCCGGTCAGTATTTAACCGAGCAGCCGTAGGGTCTGCTGGATGTTGTGGTAATTTTCTTCCCCGCCAGGGCCTGATCCAGTGCCAGCCTGACGTAGTTTTTGGACGCTGGAATGACGGCGGGATTGGCGGAGTCATTGTCGTCGATACCCCCCGCATAGACCACCTGGCCGTCTGGGTCGATTATGTACATATGCGGCGTGGTTTTGGCGCCGTAGGCTTTACCCATCTCACCGGTGACATCCAGCAGAAACGGTGCACTGGCGGCCAGATTATGGGCCTTGCCGACCGACAGGGCTTCCCGGGGTTCGTGGTAACCCTGCTTGCCTTTTGCAGAAGAAATGACGGTCAGCCATTTTACGCCTTTGCCGTCCCTGTCCTTCTGCCCGGTATACTCACGCTGAAGGGTCTGCATATTATCGCTGCCGTAGTGCTTTTTGACATACGGGCAATCCTTGTTGAACCACTCCAGCACCAGCCACTCGCCGCGATAATCCGTTAACTGATGGGTTTTTCCTGATGCATCGGTAATCTTGAAATCCGGTGCCGGTTTGCCGGGGACCGCGTCCGCGAATGCGGCCGAAGCCACGGTCATAAACAGGGCAAACACTGCCAATAAAAACTTGTGTGGATGAGTCATGCCGTACTTTCTCCTGCTGTTGATAATCGCTGCTAATCGGAACCGTCGGTCTCGTCATTAAACAGATGTCTCAGTGTATCGATGGTCAGTATCTGCGGCAGGAGTTCTGCCTGTGCAGCGCCAGCCGGATACCAGGCATAGACCGGCACTGAATTGCGGCCCAGCCCGGCCAGCGCCGCCGTGATGTGCTCGTCGTAGCGCGTCCAGTCCGCACGAAACAGTTGGACTTCATTTTCCGCAAACAGTCGTGTCGCCGCCGCCGTATCGAGCACCAGTTTTTTGTTAACCTGACAGGTAATGCACCAGGCTGCCGTGAAATCAATAAAAACAGGATCGCCCTGGGCACGCGCCGCGTCGACATGCTGAACATCGTAGTGCTGCCATCGACCAGCATCGGCGGAATCGCGACCCGGTTCAACCGTTTCGGGCAGCCGCAGTATACCCCACGCCACAAGCAGCAATGCGAGAACCCAGCCGCCAATGCGCCAGCGATTGGTAAACCGCTGCAACCATATCGCAAACGCCAATCCCAGGATGACACCGCCGGACAACACCCAGGCGCCCTCGCCGGTCAACTGTGCCAATACCCACATTAACCATAATACGGTGGCCATCAAGGGAAAGGCCAAAAACTGTCGAAGATGCGCCATCCAGGGGCCGGGCCGGGGCAGCCACGCCAGACAGCGAGGAGAGATGCACAGCAACAGAAATGGCGCCGCCAGACCCAGGCCAAGCCCCATAAATATTGCCATGGCCGCGACGGCCGGCAAAGTGGCTGAGGCGCCCAGCGCGGCCCCCATAAACGGGCCGGTACAGGGTGCTGCAACAAACACCGCCAGTACGCCAGTCAGAAAGGAGGAACCGTGACCGCTGCGGCCGGCCCAACGGGTAAAACTGTGACCGAACTCGAAAAAGCCCAGAAAGCCGAGCGCCATCAACCAAAACAGCACCAGCAAGGCGAAAACCACCAGCGGTGACTGCAGCTGAAAACCCCAGCCGATCGCCGCTCCGCCGGCCCGCAACGCTAGAAACAGACCACCCAGCGCGGCAAAGGTCACCAGAACACCGGCACTGTAGAGCAGTCCGTCTCGTACGCGGGAAGGCCCGTCACCGGCAGCCTGATGCGTGGATTGAATCAAACTGAACAGCTTGATGGACAGTACCGGAAAAACACAGGGCATCAGGTTTAGCAGCACACCACCGATAACTGCAAACAGAAATACCGGCCACAGGCCGGCGTCAGCCGATACCGATAGTGACGCCGGCGCGGCTGTGGTAAGCGGGACCTCGTTTACGGCCCAGGCCTGCTGATTACTGACAAGAACGAAACCGGTGGCGGCCGGCGGCGCGGCACCGGCGAGCGTGCTGAACTGCAGGGTTAATCGGTCATGACTGGCGGTGATGGCAGGCGTCGCCGCCGAGATAAAATCGCCATCCAGCGGGAATACTTCGGGTGGCACCTGGTCCGGTGGTCCGAGCAGATCCAGATGTAAACGCGACATTTCGGTGTAGAAGCGCGCGTTTGTGATGCGCCAGGGGGGGTCTGCATCCGCGTCCGTGACCGGGCGCGGCAGCATGGCCCGATACTGATCGCGCAAAGCGACCGTTTGTACGTCCCACTGATCGGTGCCGGAAACCACCGGGCGCTCCAGCGTGAGGGTTGCAAACCCCGGAATACAGTCTTCCTTACAGACCAGCCATTCGAGGTCGGCAGTCACGGTAACAGGCGTCCGGGCGGACGACGCCCACGCCATATCGAACAGGTAAGCGACGTCGCCGGGATAACCCAGATTGGTGAGGTGGGCAATGGGCAGGCGTGCCGGCCAGGGCCAGCGTGGCTCTCCGACGCTGACCCCGTCCGATTGAAAACTGAATTTCGGCGCCGCGCCGGAATCACCCGGATTGCGCCAGTACACATGCCATTCCGGGTCGACGTCGAAATGGATTCCTACCTGGCGCTCCGGCGTATCAGCACCAAACCCCGTCGGTGCGAGCCAGCTGATGCGAACGTGATCAGCACTGATAGTCTCTGCAGCATGACCAATAAATGGTACTAACCAGAGCGCCACCATAAAAGCCGCAGTACGCCAGTAAACCGTGCCGGTTTTTTTTGTCATATTTGGGTTTGCATCTGTCGCGGGAGGGAAAATCTTCTACCTCCAGGAAATCGTTGGAATCATAACATCCGCGGAAGTTCATTTCGATTGGCGGTCATTGTTTTCCAGGCGTTGCGCCTGATTGTGCGATGCTGTGCCTTTCTACCAGTATTGTGCAGGAACCACCGATTTATCCGTCATGTGCAGGCACCATCAGTTCGCACGTGGAAAGCGGAGTCTCTTTCCCGCAGACCTGACCTGATCGACGGGCCCCGCACTTTAAATGCCGATGCGTTGCTGGACGGTCACCGGGAGATCGGCGCAGAATTTACCAGCACACCGTCGAGCTATCGACACTGGCGTCCGTGCTGGCCTTTTTGTGGCCGGTCTGGTCGACAGAAAGCACGCTGCATTGCTTGTCTTTGACCTGTCCGCCCAGGGGTTGCGCGGTGATCGTATAACAGGGGAAAGTGCGCCCTCCGTTCGAAGTGCAGGTAGGCCCGGTGACGCCCAGCTCGTAGTGTTTCTCCCGGCTTAAAAACTTACCGTCGGTGGCGGTAAAGCCCAGTTTGCTTAAATCATCGGAATAGGCGTTGTTCGAGAAAAAAAACTTTTCCTGCGCGGCAGCGGCCTGCAGCAATGCATCTTTGGCGTCGGCGCGATTGGTCTTGCGGATCGACTCCTGATAGGAGGGGTAACCGATAGCCGCCAGTATTCCAAGTATCGCCACGACCACCATCAATTCGATCAGGGTAAAACCGCTGGGCTTTTTCACGTCATTCACCTCATCTCACCAGAAAAAACCGGCGCTGTTCGCGCCGGGTTTCAAGCATCCTGCTAATTCAAATCAATCTCATCCGACGGGATCTCCCGCCAGGACCGGCGATGCGCATCCGGCGCCAATGCCTTGAGTTCCACGTAGACCTGTTTACCGTGCTCGGTCAGTGTACCCGACCGGCCGTCCAGTGCCACGTTGTCCGAGGCCATACCCTCAATAACGTTGCCCACTTCATCCACGCCGCGATAAACCGTGTCATCGCGGGTGGTGGTCGACCCGTCTAAAAAGGTGGACCGCAAACGGGTCTGTGCCATGCCATTGAACATGTCCAGCACATATTGCCGGGTAGTCCCCGTGGCCTGGCAACTGATGACGTCCGGCGGCGTATATCCGTTAATTACCAGGGTTCCGGACAGGAACGCCGGCACGGTGAACGTCGATTCCCCCGGTCTGAATTCGCGATACCAGCCACCCAGTTCAGCGACACGACTATTGGCATCATCAACGGTCCCTATCACCTCGCCCTGATCGCTCTCTACCAGCGTCAAACCGTTATCCGCCATATAGACCTGGTGCTCCGACGCCGGAAACAGTTGCGCGGCTCTCAGCGGCTGCGTTCGCAAGTCATCGGCGGTATTCACCTTGATACCAAAATAGTAGTGCTCACCGGTCGCCGCCAGATCACCCGCGGAGAGAAAACGGCCACTGCCGGCAAAAACCCAGTAATTTCCCAGCGAATCATTCACCGCCACCGGTCGTGCCGTTATGGGCGCATCGAAGTCCCGGCTGTCGACGAGATCGTTGGACGTCCCGAAAATTGTCCCGCCGTCGTCATTCAATATTACCTGTTTAAGCCCACCCCGGGTTTTTTCGCCATCCCTCGCCACGCCATCGCCCGTTATCCCAAAGTATAGACCGTCATCGCTGTAGTCGCGGTTCCAGTCCGCCGAACGCAACCCACCCACAAACGCGCGCGGTTCATCAAGCTCGTAGGATTCCAGGCGCACCTCCTGTCGTTGGGCCAGCTCTTGCAGATCCAGACTGAACAGCCAGGCACCACGGTCACTGGTCGCTGTATGGAGTGCGTTGGGTCCCCGCGGGCCGGAGCCGAACACCAGATACCAGTCGTTTCTATCCGGCTCCGCAAACGATCCGCCCTCAGATGGAGCGCGAAATTTGACGATATCGGCCTGACCAACGGTAAATCCGAGATTCTCATCGGTTATTTCCGCAAGCAGGCGGGGCTCTTTTTCCGGGTTTGTCACATCGAAAATGGCATAGGCCGAGCGCAAAATCCGATGATCGCCGTCGGCGACGGTCACCGGATAATCGCCGCCACCAAAGCGCATACCGACAACAATGATAGTGCCCCAACCGTAGGGGTGGTCGTCGTCCGGTGAGAATATATTGACATCGAACGACTGCACCTGAGAATCGACAAAATAGACATGACTGTAATCCGGCTGCGTCAGCCACTTCAGGTGCGGCAACAAATTGTAGGGAACATAGCCCCACAGCTCATCGCCCAGCGGTAATCCGCCGGCTTCGCCAGTCGGCGTTGTGCTGTAGCGATTTTCGGCGGAATTAAAGAAACCGGCATTGAAAGCATGCAGCATGCCGTCATTACTGCCGACATAGGCTACCTGACGCCGATTCGCATACTGGTTGTGAAATGCGCGATAGGTTTCGTCACTGTAGTTCAGGTCGTAGCGTCCGGACGGCGCACCGACAATCGCTGCGGTGGAATGAATAATATCGCCCAGCAGCCATTTTTCCAGTGCGGAATCATTGTCCAGGTTCAGTGATCGTGAACGGAACCCCTCAATCCCTTCCTCGCCGCGGATGAAGCGCACGACCCTGGCGGCGTCATCCGCAGCACCGACATCCAGCAGCGACGCAAAATCTGCGCGGTTGTTTACGGCGTTCACTGTAAAGTCTACGACATCCTCGCCCGTCACCAGCCCATCGGCACCGCCCGCCTCGACACGGTCAATCGCCGTAAAAATATAACGTCCGCGGTCGTTACCCATGTATGGCGTGCGCTGGGTCAACAACTCGGTATTGGAGAGATTGCCCAACTGATCACGGGCGTTCCACAACGGCCTGATATCTTCCAGTGTCATTCGCAGGCGGGTGTTCTCATTGATCAGCGGCTCGCCGTCCGGGCCGACATCATAACGATTGACCATGGTCTCATCGTCATCCCTGTCGTAATAGATTTCGACAATCCGGTCAGCCTGCGTCAACCTGCGATCGCCGTCTGTATCCTCGCGCAGGTACCCGTTCCCATCAATGAAGAGACCGTTCATCGTTCCGACCCAGTTCACTGTATAGGTGCCATCCGACACTTCCCCACGGTACAGGCTCTGCAGCATCAGGCCATCACCACTGGTCGTACTGACCGCCATGGACGCACCGGTACCCGTTGCCACGCGGTAGAGAATGCCGTTGATGGTTTTTTCCATCTGGGTTTTCAGCTGACTGGGATTGCGCACCAGGAAGTACCCATCAGGCTGGCCATCGCCATCTTCATCCCATTTACTCGGGTCATCCGGAACCCGTGGATCAAATTCCGCACCCAGATGTTTGTTCTTGAATGAGCCCCATTTGGCCGCGTAGTACAGCGGAGGCTCCAGGAACTTCGCCGCCAGATTCTGGCCACCCGCCGCATTGATACTGAATTCCCGTCCACGCCATACAGGCTCGTTGCAACCATCGCCACAGCCATATTCGTCCGCCCGGTAACCATTGGCGCCGGAAAAAATATACAGATTGTCTTCGGCGGTACCTGTGCCGGAAATGACGAGTCCGAATCCCATGGGGTCGGGCGTACTGGAATAGATAATGCGGGTTTGCACGGTAATCCTGTCGGCGGCCACGGTGTAGCGAATAATCCCGTTAAGGTCTACGTCAAAATCGCCGCCCTGTTCAGAATCCTCCCAACTGACATAGTAGGCGCCGCTGGTGTCAGTTATTTCCAGCGGTTTGAAATCCACAATGGCGCAGTTGGCGTTAACGGCTTTTGCGGCGTTGCGACAGGCGGGCAAAATGGTGATTTCCTGTCCGTTACTGCCCGGCACCGGTACGCTGATTGTCGGTAAGGTACCGGCCAGGGTCACACCAAACGTGCGCACGGTATGGCGGCCACTGATGTCCGGCCGGATATCCGTGGTATAGACATGATGAGCCAGCCCCGCTGCCGCATAACCGCCACCCAGGCCCGGTGCTTCCGGGCAGGTGCCGCGTGCATCGGATAAATCGCTGATGGCCTTCGGCGTACACAGCCCGTTGTTCAACGTGCCGGACTGCCCGATAAAATATTTTGCCGCGGGGTCAATTTCGTATTCGCCAATTGCTTTAACCAGCGAAGAGACTGTCGGGTTCCCGCCGCCGGGAATTCCCAGGTCGGACAGGCTGCGACTGAACAGCTCACCGTCGTAGGATACGGTACTGGAGTTAAAGCCGATAACATTCATATCGACGCATTCTTTCAGTTCATTGTTTGCGAGTGGATCCTGCCAGGTCGCCACGGTCAACCCGGGCAACAGGTTGGCATCGCCTCTGCCACTGGCACCGCTGGCACCGGCGAAATATCGATAGCTTTCGGCCAGCAATTCGCTGAACGGGTTACCCCAGTTACGGCAGTTACCATCGAGAAAGGCTTCATTCAGCCCCCATGAGCACGACATGCCATTATTGGGATTGGGTGCATTATAGGCACCGTGGCGGTTGTTATCGCCGCCGGCGTCTTTGTATAGATAATCCACAATACGCAACGCGTCGAGGTTACCGATAATCGAGTCAATGGCATTATCCCGGATAAATACCCCGGTCTGCGGATTAATTTCGTCCGCCATGGAACCAATATTACGTCTCAGCTCGCCATAGGTCTTGTTGCTGTTGTAGCTACCGGTAATCAGGCCAAACTGTACCGGTGCCGACAGATTCTCGCCATACTGTTGCAGTACGCCGATCGGTTTGCTGCCCGTTTCATACGCCTTGCAACTGTGTGAGCCGGTGTCGCCGGTGCCGTCGCACACGGCCACTCTGACCAGCAGATCGACCCCCTGCGACGCAGCGGGTGATGTTGCGTAGGCATTCAGCCCCGTAATAACGGGATCGTTTCCATTATCGCCTTCCTCGCCCGTGCCGATGTTCGCCAGCTCACTGCCGGGGGACGAGTAGGTCGGGCCATAAAGACACTGAAAACGTTCCGAGTTGGACCAGAAGCGGTAGTCACCTTTTACGATGCGCAGTAATGGCGGCATATTACGGGCGGCTTCTGCCTGTGAAAAAACCCCAACCCCGGCGGGTTTACTGGTATTGCAGAAGGTAAATCCGGTACAGGCGGCTTCGTCCGGATCGCAGGAGGCTGCGCTATCGAGTACGCCCGCATCCATAAGCTGCGCCGCGTCCGCGCCGTTGTAATACTTGGCAAAACTGTGGGCATCGTGAGGCAGATAGGCGCGTTCCAGTACAGTCAGCGCCGGGGTATCGACTGTGCGATAACCGCCGTACAAAACATAACGCACCAGATCCATGCGCGTCATGGTTAACCAGTTCAAAAAGTTACCGCTCCATTCACTGCTTGCGCAATACTGTAAATCTGTATCGACTGGCGCATTGCCGCTGGCATTGAAACGCTCCTGCGTCGCGTTATAGACATAACATTTTTCGTGATCAAAATAACCGAGATAATTAAATGTTTTTTCGTAGGTAGTATTCGGTCGACCATCGCCGGTCAGATCGTCATAATCATTGTAGGCTTTAAAAAAAAGCTGATGATCTGCCGAGAGCGTCAACATGATCATGGGATTACCGCGCGTCAGCAAAGACAGTGGCGGCAGCGCTGAATAATCGGACATCGAGGGCTGCGCCACCGCTGGCGACAGCATGCCCAACAGGCACCATGCCAGTACAAGGCCCGAAAGCCGCAACGACGAAAGACAGTTTAACTTGTCCATAACTACTTACCTGTTTGGCTTCTGACCGGAAATTTGATTACCGGTATATTGTTGCAAAAGTCTGTATAAAACCTGGTTAACCCGTTTCCGCGCCCGTCATAACACACAAAACGGCGCAAACGCCTACGCCTCCGGAACGCTGATGGTTGACTGCAGCATGACGTTGGCGCGTCCCGCCTCACCTGCCGCCACAACGGTTATTCGATACAGTGGAACTGCGTCGCTATACGGGTCCGAGTTGTTTTCCAGTGCGAGATCGTCGGGTAAAACAAAACACATAAATTCCACCAGATACTTAACCTCCATGATCTCCGGTGCTGCATCCGTGCGCGCAACCTGTATCACAGCGTGGGATTCCGGGGAATTCCAGATTCCGGTATTTTTCCAGGGTTGCACCATCTGGTCTGACGCATTGGTCAGGCGACAGTCGCTGTTTTGTGTTGTGCCCACAAACCGGCCAGTGAAACACCGGCCATTGGTGCAGGTGTCAGTAAAACACTGGTCCTGAATATCGCCGCTACCGGCCGGTGTGCTGCAGCTGGGCAGCAATGCAATTCGGCGAGGGGGTTGCGCGATCATGTGACGCTCGACAGTCAGCAAGGCCGATTCCGCTGCCTGAAAGGCTATGCTACGGTCCCGTGCGCTGGCCGCCATTTTCATTTCCAGACTCGATGAGCGAATGCTGGTAATGCCGAGTAGCGTAATCACTGCCAGAATCACCAGCGCCACGACCAGGGTTGCACCCTGTTGTTGAGATCGTCTCTGTACAGTCATAATCAAATCCGGTTTCTCAGCCTGAAGGTGGAGGTTACCTGCTGCCGTAGATAGCGGTCGCCGTATTCGGAAGCGGCCGGATCCACTTGCTGCGATGGTGTCTGCGAGCGGAAAAGCAGCGTGACCTGCACGGCATAAACCGCGCCCCATTGGTCGGCCGCCACCAGATCCGCCGGCAGGTACTGATTGGGTTGCCCGTCGCCGGTCAGATCCAGGCCATACAGGACTTCCATCGCTTCAACGCCGAGTGCGATTTCTTCACTCGCCGCACCGCTCACAGCACTGTCGCCGGCCTTCAATACTGCGCGCCGTAGTGCCGGTTGACCGCTTAGAGCCGATGAATTGCCGATGTAATACGCCCGCGCCGAGTAACGCATTACCGTTGATCCGGGCTGGTATTTATGGGCAGCACTGACAACACCGTCGTTACAATCACAGTCTGCACCACAGATTACCGGGTTCAATAATGCCGGCTTAATACCATCGGTACAGATCTGCCCCGCATAATCGATAACATTAGGATCGCTGACGTCACTCTGGCGAATAATCCCCATACGCCGGCAGTCTTCCCCGATGACGGCGAGGTAATCCCCCTTTTTATAGTCATGCGCTGGTACAACCCTGAGGGTGGTATCCTGGTGATCTGTCACAGCGTACGCCTGGCCTTCTGCGCGTCGTACAACAAAAGAGTCCGGGAAGCGTGTCGCTGCAAAATCCGGCATACGCAGGTTGTCGCGGTACACAGCCGGGAATGACTCGCGCGCTTCCCCGGCAAACCCCTGGACCGGACGCATGCCCAACAGAGCAGCGGCCCCTGGAACGACTTTGGCTACCTGAGCCACTTCTGCGGTCGCACCCGCGCAACCCCAATGCCCGGCGTTTTGAATATCGCGCCCGATCACATCCATCGCATAACGCGCGTTTTCCTGAATAAAGGACATTTCTTCCTGATGCAAAAAAGTCACTTTGCTCGTCACGACCACCTGAACCACCCCGACCAGCACGATCAGGCTGATCAGCACGGCAACCATCAATTCAACGATGGAAAAACCTGTCTGCCGCGACACGGCATTTGTTGAAATGGGTTTCATCGCGCTATATCTCCATCATCAGGATGTAGGATTTACGCGGTTCAAGCTCTGCGTCATCCGTGCCGTCGGTCACCACGGACCGGCTGTCATCGAAGCTGACCGTAATACGCAGGAAATCCCGACCATCCAGCGTAACGCTTTCCACCGCGCCCTCGCCCAGAGGTAGCGCATTGCCAATATTTTCCTTCCAGTGAAACAGGTCGTGCGCCACAACTTCTTCTGCACTACAGTTCGCGTCGATGCCACGACATGAGAATTCCGGGACGGTCGCATCGTCGGTTACAACATAATTCGCGGCGCGGGCCGGATTTGTTCGAATTCTTTCGGCGAGGTCGCTTGCGAGAAATACTGCCTGAGAATAGCTGTAGGCCGACTGATTGAACTGCATGGATTTGGTCTGCAGCGCCAGCATGCCGAGCAAGCCGATCGCCAATACAAACAGCGCTACCATGACTTCAACCAGCGATGCACCACGCTGGGTTACCTGGTTCATAGACTCCACCAATTTTATAGTTATACCAATTGTGACTATTCAGCCCACGCCCCCACTTGCCCTTTAACCTAAAATAAAGCTACGTTAAAAAGCCTGCAGTGCGCCCTACGCAAGTAAACCCAAATTTTATCGCCTTGCTCTGAATAAATCTGGACGCGATCTGAACAGTTACGAAATGCGCTGAATAGTTACCACCATTTTTTTATTTCCGCTTTTATTGACGGCTTTTTTATTTGCATTCGGCTGACGATGGACTAACCTTTTATTATTCATCGCTGCTGGTATCGGCCGCCGAGAATGACCGCAGGACCTTTTCACCAATATATTGCACCCACGGTTTCCCGCTGGGTTCAAACCATATCAGACCGGACACCTTGATAAACTGCTGTCATTTATACAGCGCTTTACCCTGTTTCTTCACAACAGCAGATTGCCCCGTTGGATTCGGCATTCGCAAGGCGAGCCGGTTTCGGTACGCGTTGTAAAGGTTCTACTCGCTTAAATCACATACACTCAGTACCTGATCGTTATTGCAGAACGTCACCGCCGACCGACTTCAGGCTGAACAAACCAGCGCCGTCGGTGTACCCGCTTTAATATAATCCTGCACACCGTCACCATCGTTATCTTTGGTCTTCACCACCAGCCCACTGGCGTTTAAAAAAAGGCCGCGGGCGTACCTCACATCGCCGCCGGATTCGCAGACAGTAACCAGCACAGTCTGCACCCCGGCGAGAAACCCCTGCTGATTAAATGTAATCTGGCTCAGGTTATTGCCGGTATTCTGCCCCTGCACAAAGGAAAACGTCGAGTTGCCACCGTGCCTGTACACTTCGATGACAATCTCATCGTCATCTATAGCGGCGTCATTGTCCGGATTTTCGTAAATGAGCCATCCGTTATTCCAGCTACCGCCGCAATCCGTACCGTTATCACTGGCGCACATGGAAACAAAGGTGTTACGCGAAGCGGCTTCCGTGCGGGCCGTCGCTACTGCGCTTGCCACGCGCGCCTGCAGTGTGTCCGCCTGACTGCGCTTGATAAAAGTCTGGAAAGACGGAACCGCGATTCCCACCAGTATCGACGCGACGAGCAATGTAATCATCAGCTCGATAAGGGTGAAGCCTTCCTGTCTGGTCTCTGTATGTTTGCTCATTACGGCGTTCTCTGACAGTTTCATGGAACGGGCCATCGGCGTACAAAACACATTAACGGGGCGCATCTTCCCTGTCATTGACCGCCGGATCAGTGGCCCGGCCGTTATGACAAACGGTGGTAAATTTATGCGCCATCCTGAGGTTTTAATGCGAAATTGAGATATCTGTCACAGCCAGCCGTGTTTGCCGGCTCTGGCGTGGGCACGTGACAGTAATCCGCCGCGGTCGGATAATCTAATGATAGACGTATAAACACGAGATTTCGCGGGAGGAAGGCCCAACTGCCGGATTCGCGACGGTGGGCAATAAGTCTGACACGGCGCGACTTCAGGCAGAATAAGTCGCGCCTTCATGAAATATGCGGGTTAAATTCGCAGCGCTTTCGGCAGTGAAAAGCGGACGTTTTCCTCCTGGCCGGACATTTCCTGCGGGGGCTGGGCACCCAATTGCTGCAATCGGTCGATAACGGCTCGCACCAGCACATCCGGTGCGGATGCACCGGCGGTTATTCCAACCGTGCGACAATGGTCCAGCCATTGCGGCTGTATGTCGTCCGCCCCGTCGATCAGGTAACTGCGCGCACCGCAGCGCTCAGCCAGCTCGCGGAGGCGGTTGGAGTTGGAGCTGTTGGGTGATCCGACCACCAGCACCACGTCGCATTCCAGGGCGAGCTGTTTAACGGCGTCCTGTCGGTTTTGGGTGGCGTAGCAGATATCGTCTTTGCGTGGACCCTGGATATTGGGGTATTTGCGACGCAGACAGTCAATCACCCGCGCCGTATCGTCCATCGACAACGTAGTCTGGGTTACATAGGCGACTTTATCGGGGTTGTTAATCTGCAGGGATTCCACATCGGTTTCATTTTCCACGAGGTAGATCTGGCCACCGCTACGCAGATCATACTGCCCCATCGTGCCTTCTACCTCCGGGTGGCCGGCGTGACCAATCAATATGCACTCCCACCCCTCGTCACTATAGGTTGCCACTTCGACATGGACCTTGGTGACCAGCGGACAGGTTGCGTCGAAAACCCTGAGTCCGCGTTCGCGGGCTTCCTGTCGAACGCCCTGCGAAACACCGTGCGCACTGAAGATCACAATCACATCGTCCGGTACCGCCTGCAGTTCATCGACAAAGATCGCGCCGCGCTCCCGCAGGCTTTCTACGACAAATTTGTTATGGACAACTTCATGTCGCACATAAATAGGTGCGCCAAATACATCAAGCGCCCGATTGACAATGTCGATGGCTCTGTCGACACCCGCGCAAAAGCCGCGGGGATTGGCCAGTTTTATTTCCATAACAACTTACTCAACTAATGGGTAATGGCCGGTGCAACTTCGATAATTTTCACCGTAAACCGGATGTCGCGTCCGGCCAGCGGGTGGTTGAAATCCACTGTGACTGATTCGTCGCTGACCTCTGAGACCACGCCCGGCAACTCATTGTTCTGGGCATCGGAAAATGTCAGCATCAGACCGGGCTGTAACTCGGCGTCCGCCGGAAACTGCTCGCGTTCGATCACCTGCACATTCTCAGGGTTGTGATCACCGAAACCGCGCTCCGGCGGCACTACCAGCGCCGCCTCGTCCCCTTCTTTCAAACCGAAAAGTGCTGTTTCGAACCCCGGCAACAGGTTGCCATCGCCCACCGTAAAAGTGACTGGTTCGCCCTCGAAGTTGGAGTCTATGACCTCCCCGGATTCAAGACTCAGAGAGAAATGCATGGTTACCTGCACGCCCTGCCCAATGGTTAGCTCATTCATGATGTTTTCGACTTTTTTTCACCATATCCAGAATTAACAGCGCCACACCACCACAGATTGCCGCATCTGCAATATTGAATGCAGGCCAGGCATACTCCTGATAATGAAACACAATAAAGTCCACGACGTGCCCGTACATCACACGGTCGTATAAATTACCAAGGGCACCCGCCAGGATCAATGCGTACCCCATCGGCTCCAGTCGCTGCTGTCGATCCGCCGCGCTGCGACAGATCCAGAACACAAGCAATACACTGACCACTGTAGTAATCACCGTAAAAAACCAGCGTTGCCAACCCGGCTGATCCGCCAGAAAGCTGAAGGCGGCCCCGGGGTTGTAGCGCAGCGTGAAATTGAAAAATGATGTCAGCGTCCAGGGATCATTATAATTCAGGGCCGCTTCGGCCCAATGCTTGGTCACCTGGTCCAGCAACAATACCAGGATAACCAGCAGCCACCATTTCCAGGCGCCCACCAGGTTTTGTCGGGTCAGATCACGCATAATGTCGCTGCTCTCCCGCGCCCTGTACATTGTCGACACAGCGACCGCACAGCTCCGGATGTCCGCCGTGACTGCCGACGTCCGAACGCCAGTGCCAGCAGCGTACACATTTGTTTGCCCGACTGCGCTCCACCGCTACCGCAAGCCCCGGGATACCGGATTCGGCCGCATCTGTCGCCCGGTGTAACGGCTCCACCCGCGCACTGGACGTTATCAGGACGAAACGCAGTTCGTCGTGCAAACGGTTCAGTCGCAGCGCGACCCCTTCGTCGCAATACAGGGTAACATCTGCCTCCAGCGCCTTGCCGATCAGGCCCTCCTGTCGTTTTGTCTCCAGAATTTTGTTGACTGCGGTTTTGACTTCAATCACAAACTGCCAGTCTTCCTGACTGATACCCATCGGTGTGGCCGCCCTCGGCAGCGAGTACCAGGTCTGGACAAAAACCGGTTCACTGGTTGTCTGCGGCAGCACCTGCCAGATTTCGTCAGCGGTGAACGACATGATGGGCGCAATCCAGCGGACAAGCGCCTGTGCAATGTGATACTGGGCGGTCTGTGCAGAGCGTCGCGGCAGACTGTCCGCGCCCGTTGTATAGACACGATCCTTGGTGATATCGAGATAAAAGCCACCCAGATCGACCACACAGAAATTGTGCAGTTTCTGGTATATCAGGTGAAACTGGTAGCTGTCGTAACACGCGATAATATCGTCCTGCAAACTCTGGGTACGTTCTACTGCCCACCGGTCCAGCGCAACCATCTGCTCAATGTCCACGGCGTTTTCCGGCCGAAAATCCGGCAGGTTGGCCAACAGATAGCGGATGGTATTGCGAATGCGGCGGTAGGAATCCGCCGTGCGCTTGAGAATTTCGTCGGAAACATTCATATCCGCGCTGAAATCGGTAGCCGCCACCCACAGGCGCAGCACATCCGCGCCCAGGTCGTTCATGACTTTCTGGGGTGGAATCACGTTGCCCAGTGACTTTGACATCTTGTGACCGTTGGCATCTACGGTAAAACCGTGGGTAAGTACCTGCCGGTAGGGCGCACTGCCGTTTATGGCGACTGCGGTCTTCAAGGATGACTGGAACCAGCCACGGTGCTGGTCCGACCCCTCCAGATAGAGATCGGCAGGACAGCTCAGACCGTCACGCTGCTGCAATACCGAATAATGCGTAACGCCCGAATCAAACCAGACGTCCAGTGTATCCGGCACCTTGACATAATGCCGGGCATCGTCCCCAAGCAGTTCCGCGGCATCCAGCTCAAACCAGGCGTCCATACCCGACTTTTCGACCCGTTGGGCAACCGCTTCGATCAGGCGCGGGGTGTCAGGGTGCAATTCCTGCGTCTCGCGATGAACAAACAGCGCGATCGGAACACCCCAGGTTCGCTGCCGGGAGATGCACCAGTCCGGTGACGCGTCGAGCATGCCCTCGATACGCGGCTTGCCCCAATCCGGGATCCATTCAACATGGTCGACTTCCTTCCTGACCTGATTCAGCAGGCCGTTTTTATGCATACTGATAAACCATTGCGGTGTGGCGCGGAAGATCAACGGTGTTTTCGTTCGCCAGCAATGCGGATAGCTGTGACTGATCTTGTGCTGGTGAATGAGCTGTCCACGTGATTCCAGCACAGCAATGACTTTTTCGTCGACTTTATAGACATGCTCGCCGGCAAACAGGGGCGTATTGTCACGAAAGGTGCCACCTTCATCCACATAGTTCAGGGTGCCAATGCCGTAGCGCGCGCCCACGACAAAGTCATCCATCCCATGGTCCGGCGCCGTATGAACGCAGCCGGTACCCGCGTCCATCGACACGTGCTCGCCGAGAATGACGGGCACCTGCCGGTCATAAAAAGGATGCTGAAGTGGCAGATGTTCGAGAGCAGCGCCCTTGCACCGGGCCAACTCTTCCCCGAATTCGACGCCTGTGCGCTGCGTCACTGATTCCGCCAGGGCGGCAGCGAGCAGAAGGCGCTCGCCCTCAACCTGCAGCAGGATGTAATCTTCGAGCGGGTTGACTGACACGGCCTGGTTGGCTGGCAGCGTCCACGGCGTGGTGGTCCAGATAACAACAGAAATGGGACCGGTGCCGCCGGCCCCGCCCGTCGCCGCCATCAATCGGGCTTCATCGGCAACCGGAAATTTAACGTCAATCGAGAATGACACTTTCTCCTGGTATTCGACTTCGGCTTCGGCCATGGCTGATCCGCCGACCACACTCCAGTAAACCGGTTTGAATCCGCGTTGCAAATGACCGTTCTCGACGATTTTTCCGAGGCTGCGGATAATATCGGCTTCGTTGCGGAAATCCATGGTCAGGTAAGGCTGGTCCCAGTCACCCAGCACACCAAGCCGAATAAAGTCCGCCTTTTGCCGCTCTACCTGACGCGCAGCGTACTCCCGGCATTTCCCGCGGAAAGCGCGCTCATCGAGTTTCACGCCAGCCTTGCCAAACTTCTTCTCGACATTGTGTTCAATCGGCAGACCGTGACAGTCCCACCCGGGAACATAGGGCGCGTCGTAACCGCCAAGGGTTTTCGCCTTAACGATGATATCTTTCAGGATTTTGTTGACGGCGTGGCCAATATGGATATCGCCATTGGCGTAGGGCGGCCCATCGTGCAGAATGAACCGGGGCGCACCGGCGCGCGCACGCCGGATTGTCTGATAAAGGTTTTCCTTCTGCCAGCGGGCCAGCGTTTGCGGTTCGCGTTGGGCCAGATTGGCTTTCATGGCGAATCCGGTGGCCGGCAGATTGAGTGTCGCTTTGTAGTCTGTCATGAAACGTCAGTCTGTGTTGTCGATGAGTGAGTTATCCGGGGCTGTTCCCGCCGACCCGGTTCGTCTGTCCGCCGCTGGTCGGCAAGCAGGTTTTCTGAAAATAATTTTTCGCCTGTTCGATATCGCGCTGAATCTGTGCCCGTAATGCATCCAGCGACGCAAACTTCTGCTCATTGCGCAATTGTTGCAGAAACCGCACCTGCAGACACTCACCATACAGGTCTTGCCTGAAATCCAGCAAATGCACTTCCAGCAGTGGTCTGGTAGCACCCACCGTGGGCCGCAAGCCGATGTTGGCGACCCCGTTCAGGCGCTGCATGCCATCGCTGCCCTGTCGGCTTACGCTGACGGTGAAAACGCCCTGCAGCGGGCTGCGCCGGCGACCCAGTGCGATGTTTGCCGTTGGCGCGCCCAGTGTCCGCCCGAGCTGGCGGCCGCCGGTCACCCGACCTGTCAATTCATAAGGGCGTCCCAGGAGCGCCGCAACCTGGTCGAGTTCGCCCAGCCCAAGAAGCTGACGTATGCGGGTACTGCTGATGCGCAAACCTTCCGCTGTGCGGGTAGCAGCGCGGCTTACACTAAAACCCAGTTGCCGACCGCTGCGTTGAAGCGAGACGAAATCACCTGCCCGGTCGCACCCGAAGCGGAAATCATCGCCAATCTCGAGATGTCGAATACCCAGCCGCTCAACCAGCACCGCGCGTACGAACGCCTCAGCCGACAGGCTGCGCAGTGCCGGATTAAACTTCAGGCAAAGCACTCTGTCGACGTTGCACGCAAACAGTGCCTGCACCTTTTCGCGCAATCGCATCAGTCTCGCTGGCGCCTGCTCTCCGGCAAAAAACTCCACCGGCTGCGGTTCAAAAATCATAACAAGGCTGGGAACGCCATACCGCTTTGACTCCTGCACCAGCTTTTCCAGAATCGCCTGATGCCCCAGATGCACGCCGTCGAATGAGCCGATTGTCATGACGCAGCCCCGGTGCGCGTCCTGCAGCGCGTCTAACCCATGTATAAATTCTTGGTGATGCATGGCATTCCGAATGAATCAAGAAGGCGCGTTGGTAGCAGCCCCGGGGCAGCCCCCCACGTGATACGTTGCATCCGGCCAGAGACTGATCCGAATAAATGTGCGACTGCGCTGCGCAGGCGGAGGGGAGTATAACTTAGTGAAACGGTACGATGAAGCCACAACATGATTGCCCGGCGAACCGGGAGTGGCCCCCGTGCCACAAACAATGCCGGTAACTATTCAGTTCACGCCCCGATTTGCCCCTGCACCTACAAATGAAAGCGGCGTTAAAAAACGGTCACAAACCTGTCGGGAACAGGTTTAAACGCCTGGCCAGGCGGCCCGGAGGGCAACGCGCAGGATGCGTGGCGTATTGACATGGGTAAACTCACATTTTTCGCCTTGCCCTGAACAAATCCGGACGCAATCTGAACAGTTGCGGTACGAGCTGAATAGGTACCAATGCTGATGAATTGCTCTATCCGCGTATCACCAGACCCTTTTCTCGATAGTTCCGCAGGGATACACCGTGGGTATTGTCCTTTAAAACATGCTTGATGAGGTATTCGGTTCCCAGCTCGCCCGCTTCGATCAATGACAGGTCGACGATACGTTCCCGCTCCCTTGGCTGCTTTGACTGGTCCGTGACGAGCATCACCCGCGGTAAATGGCGGGCATGTTGATTGGTTTCGATCACAAGCCCGACCTCACCCGAGTGCAGTTCGACAACACTGCCCGCCGGATAAAGGCCGACAGTCTGAATAAACTTCAGCGCCAACGCTTCATCAAAATGAACCCCACGCGCCTTATAGATAACCTTGAGCGCTTCGGTAGAGGTGCGGGCGGTCTGATAGCAGCGATCCGCCGTCATGGCATCGTAGGCGTCAACAATGGCAATGATGCGCGCAAGCCGGGAAATGTTGGCGCCCGCCAGGCGCCGGGGATAGCCATTACCGTCTATGCGCTCATGATGACTGAAAGCAACATCAATGGTACCGCTGTAGAGATCCGGTGTCGCCAGCAGCAGATTGCGCCCATGAATGGTGTGCGACATCATGATGGTCATTTCGTCGCGTGTCAGCTTGTCCGGCTTGTCCAGCACTTCGGGCGGAATCTTCATTTTGCCGACATCGTGCAACAGGCCGCACAATCCCAGGTTGGTCAGTTCATGGTTCTGCATACCCAGTGAACGACCGAAGGCAATGGCCAGGATGCAAACGTTAAGGCAGTGCTCAGCGGTATATTCGTTTTCGTCCCGCATCCGCGCCATCCACAACAGGGCATCCGGATTGCGGATAACCGATTGCACACAGTCATTGACGGTTTTGCGCGCAAATTCGGTATTAATGGCACCGCCCAGGCGAATATCGTCCAGCATGGATTTGGTCAGCGACCGGGCCTGCCGGAATGTACCGAACATACGGCGGTGTTCATCCGTCACTGGCACTTCCGGTGCCAGATGCTCGGCATTGGCACGCGCCTGCGAGGCTGTCGCCTCCCCTGGCTCCTGAATTTTCAGCTGCCGACTGGTATCCACCCACACATAATCGCAATACTGAGCCACTGTCTCAATATCGTCGTATTCCTCTATGTGAAACCCTTGCAGAATAAACGGGGTTTCCAGCCAGTCCCGATCAAGCTTGGAGATATACATTCCAACGCGAAGATCGCGGACCAATACTTTTGTGGTGTTACTCAAAGACCCCAGCCTCTGTTAATGGGCGATCCTCTCTAAATATAGGCGATATTTCCACTTTAAACCTGCATGCACCCCATTCGCCCCCCTTCGTCAGCCCTGCGCCGATTATGCGTGCGCGAGTAGCTCTGCCAGGGACTGGCAGACGTAGGGCAGATTCCCGTCGTTTAGGCCGGCTATATTGGCCCGCGAGCTGTCGAGCATATACACGCCGTACTCCTTCGCCAGCTGATGCACCTGCGCCGGACTGATACCCAGGCAGGAGAACATACCGGATTGTTCCTGAATGAAATCAAATCGCCCATCGGATAAAAGTTGTCGCATATTACCACTGAATGACCTGCGCAGCGCTGTAATACCGTCTCGCATTGACTGAAGCTCCCCCTGCCAGGCCGCCATAAGGCGTGTCTCCGCAAGAATGTGGGCAACAATGGCGGCGCCATGATCGGGCGGCATGGACCAGATTCCACGGGCGATCGCTGCCATATGGCTCTGTACCACCTGCGCCGCACGGGTATTGTTGCAAATGACACCGGCCGCTCCCACCCGCTCGCGATACAGACCAAAGTTTTTGGAACAGGACAGGCTAAAAAGCGTTTCGGGCAATTGGTCGGCGATAATTCGGAGTCCGTAGGCATCTTCATCCAGACCGCGGCCAAACCCCTGATACGCCATATCGAAAAATGGCACCAACTGTCGTTCCAATAAAAGGGAGGCCAGCGTACGCCACTGCACCGGCGTCAAATCCACCCCGGTCGGGTTATGGCAGCTCGCATGCAACAGGACGACATCCCCCGGTGCAGCGTCAGACAGGGCGTTTAACATATCGTCAAAACGCAGACGCAGTGTTTTCGGGTCCAGATAGGGGTAGGACCGCAACTGAAGACCGGCGTTGCCCAGCAAGGGCACGTGATTGCCCCAGGTCGGGTCACTCACCCAAACCACCGCGTTTGCCCGGCTACTTCTGATCAGTTCGGCCAGCAAGCGCAACGCGCCGCACCCCCCCGGTGTTTGCAAAACGGCCTGCCGTTGGTCTGCCAGCGCTCCGGCCTCTGCGGACAGCGCCAATTGTGCGATACGGATATTGAAGTCGGGGTTTCCCAGTGGACCAACATAGGTCTTGGTGCGCTGGGTCCGCAGCACTTCCGCTTCCGCCTCCCGTACAGCGTCCAGAACCGGCGTCTCTCCGGCGGCGTTTCGATAAACACCTACGCCCAGATCCACCTTGCGCGGGTTTGTATCAGCCCGATACCGTGCCATAAGCCCCAGAATAGGATCCGCCGGCAGCATCTGCAGTCCTTCAAACATGAATATTCTCGCTTGTTTCCGCGTATATAAAGGGCGATTATACCCGCGGCGTGCCACTTTCAGGATATTTTTCATGAACAATGTTTCATCGGCTTCCGGGCTGGACAATTACGACCGGCGCATACTGAAAGCGCTACAGACCCGCTCCGATTATTCAATGACCGAACTCGGCGAAGTGGTGGGACTGTCCCACACGCCCTGCTGGCGACGAATAAAGCGACTGGAGCAGGAGGGCTACATCCATCGCCGGGTGACGCTGCTGAACCCGGTCCGACTCGACCTGGGTGTAACGGTACATGCCTATCTGACCATTAAAAGTCATGATGAAGAATCGCTGAACGCCTTTGAACACGCTGTTCAGCAGGTACCGGAAGTGGTCGAATGCTACTCGACAACGGGCGAAAAAGACTACCTGTTGCGTATTGTTACCCGCAATGTGGATGACTATGAGCGACTGTTGAAGAAAACGTTGGTCCATTTGCCAAACGTTGCTTCGGTCAATTCAACATTCGCATTAAAGCAGGTAAAGTACACCACGGAACTGCCTATCTGATTCCGCCACAATGGCAATGACCGCAAACGGTTGCGGTCAGATGCTTTCGGCCAGCCCCCCGCGCCTTAATCCAGCAGGCGGTTAATCAAACCGACCACTTCGTCCACGTTTTCTCCATTGTTCTCTACTGTATGGTCGGCATAGCGCTCGTAGAGCGACTGCCGCTCTTGAAACACCGATTCCAGCGAAGCGCCGGGTGCGCAGGAAAAGCCCCGCTGATCAAAGTCGCCTACCCGTTGACGTATGGTTTCGAGCGTTACTTTCAGGTAAATGCAGGGTCCAGCCTGTCGCAGTGCCTGCATCGCACCTTCACCGTAGACGACACTGCCACCGGTCGCGATCACAACTGGCCGCGTCAATGGCATATCCCGTATCAGCGTCTCTTCCAGTGTGCGCAGACGCAGGTAACCCAGATCATCCAGCAGATTCTGCAATGACCGGCCGGTCGCGCTTTCTATATAGGCATCGGTATCCACGAACGACACCGCGCGCACGGAAGCCAGCCTTGCGCCGATTGTCGATTTGCCGGAACCGGGCATACCGATAAGTACTGCGGATAACGTCATGCTGTGCCTCTCGGAAGGGGGGATGCGTCCTGCCCTGCATCCGTCGCTGCTTATTTGATGCGGCACAGTGTACCAGCTACCCACGATACGCCATAAGGCAAATCGCCCCCGGAACTTCGCCGCGAACCTTCACCTTACCTCGTGCACACCCCTCGCAAATGGGCCCGGGGTTACAGTCTTATCGACCATAATAACTTTATGTAATGATTCACCGCGTCTTTTATATTATTTAATCTAAAAATAGTGTCACTTTGGGTAACACTTCTGCCAATCCTACCCTACACTAATGACATCTAAATCAACAAACACACCCCCACCAAGGATCACACCAATGAAAAATCTGTTTACTGCTTCTGCATTATTGCTCGCATTCGCCGCTCCGCTGGCCAGCGCCTATTCACTGGTCTCCAGTGAGGTCATCAAGGGCGTCGTCGAGAGCGTGGATCTGCAAAAACGCGAAGTTGTTGTTGTCAGTAACGCTGGATTCCAGCGCGTGGTGTCGTTTGCACCAGACGCGCAGATCGACATCAATCTGGATGGTGCATCCGCTTCCGGCCTGGCCAGCCTCAATATCGGCCGCGAAGTCCGCATTGAGCGCAATATTCTGACCCCGACAGACGAGACAATCGAAGGCGTTATCGTCTCCGTCAACACCAGTAAACGCACCGCAAAAGTCCGTCAGGCTGACGGTAAAATCGTTAAAGTCAAATTCAATGAGGGTGTGCGGGTGCGTACCCCCCAGGAAACCCTTGCGCTGGGTGATCTGAAGCGTGGCTTTGAAGTGGTCGTCAGCAAGGTCGATTAATTTCAGAAGACGAAAATTCACTAAAGCGTCTTGCACCCCGCCCTGCGGGGCTTTTTTTTTCATATCCCCAATCGGCAACCTTCCGTGCTGTAAACTGTCCCAAACGACAAAGTTGCCTGAGTCCAGTCAATGTGTGAGCCGATTGACACTTGTCTGCCCGCTTGATCTTTTTGTGTCCGAATATTCTGGCATAATCACCGGGACCCGTTCCTTGCATTACAGAAGCCATGGCACAGCCTGACTTTGGCTGGACAAACCAATACTATTGGCCGCTTTGCATCTAAACTACGACCGGGCAAATACGAATTTTAAACGAGGATATTTTGATGAAGCGAACGGCGATGCTTGTCCTGCTGGCCAGCGCCACACTGCTACAGGGCTGTAAAACAGGCTACAACAAACCCCTTGATTTCGGTAATACGGATAAGGGTGAAAATGCCCGCAACTGCAGTGACAAGCCGAGCAATGCTGACGCCAATGAGGTTGCGGTCGCGCTGTACAATCGCCTGCGAAACCTGAGCTGCACGGATACGAAACCGCAGGGCGTACTTATGGGTCAAAGCGCAGGCGCCGGCAATCAGATGCTCACCGTTGCAGACCTGGACTACCAAAGGCTGTTCACCAGGCTGACATCGGAATTCCAGATTACGCCGGCTGTTATCAGCCTGGATTATGAGCGGGAAATGGTGTTTGGTGAAGACGCCCTGTTCTTTGCGCATGATCAACTGGTCGCACACGCCGGTATTATCAGTATCAGCTGGTCGCCGTTGAATCCATGGATACCCGATCTCGGCCCGGGGGAGGGTTCCCCTGAGGATCTGGCCTGGACGGAGTCGGTTGACCTGGCGGCCCTGCTGGACCCCGAATCGGCGATTCATGCCAGCTGGATGGCCCGTGTCGACAGTGTGGCGCGCATGCTCGAAGACTTGCAGGGTCGCGGTGTCGCCGTGCTGTGGCAGCCTTTACCGCAAATGAATAGCGCCGAAGTCTGGTGGGGCGTTCAGACCGACAGCACCAGCGCATCGCCCTACAAACGCCTGTGGAACCATCTCTATGATACGTTTGAGGAGCGCGGACTCAATAATCTGTTATGGGTCTACAGCCCGGTGACAGGTACGCCTCTGCCAACTGGCGAAGGCGAAGTAACGGGAGCCCCCCTCCATTGGGCTTACCCTGGCAATGACCAGGTCGATGTAGTGGCACCGGTCATTCGGAACAACACGCTTGAAATCAGCGATTACTCACGACTGACTCAGTACAGAAAACCAATTGGTTTGGCCGAATACGGTCCGGTACATGCAGATGACGCCGATTTCGGCGAGAGCCAACCGTTTGATGCCAGTCAGTATGCGAGCATACTGGCGGAGGACTATCCGGCTATTGCCTATTGGGTATCGTCGCACTCTTATATGGATAACAACGGAGATTGGCTACCCCTGGCCCTAATCGATATGGAACAGGAATCGTTGCTCGAACTGGCTCAGGATGACTATATTTTAACTCAGGACGATATCCGCAAGATAAAAGCGGATTGATTGCAGAGACCATTAAGTTAGCCATCCCGAAAGGGCCGTTTATGGCCCCCGGGGTGGGCCCCATGGGGGTTTTTATGGTGTCCGGCGTGCAGCCTCTGTGGCTCGCTATCGCATCCATTGCCCGGCGGGCCTCCGGGAATCGCCACTGGCCTGCCAGATGGTGCGGCGCAGCGTTGACCGATAATACAAGGGGAGTTCTATCGAAGTACCCTGCGGAAATAAAACGTCGGCGTAACTATTCAGTTCACGCCCCGATTTGCCCCTTAACCTACAAATAAAGCTGCGTTAAATGGTCACAAATCTGTTGGGAACAGGTCTGAACGCCTGACCAGGCGGCTCGTAGAGCGAAGCGCAGGAAGCGCGCCGTATTACACGCGTAAACGCACATTTTTCGCCTTGCTCTGAACAAATCTGGACGCAATCTGAACAGTTACGACACGCGCTGAATAGTTACACGTCGGCCAGCCCTATGACTCTGCGCGTTTTTGTCCGCGACGCTGCCGCAAGGGCGGTTCGGCCCCGAGATGTTGCTGCTGTCGCTCTTTGGCCAGCTTTACCTGTTTTTGCCGTTCGGCAAAGCGCGCGCGCTGGTCCGGGGTTTGTGCGTCATAGCAGCGCGGACAGGCGATACCTTCCATATACCGATCAGATTGCCTGTCGGCCTCCGTAATCGGGTAGCGGCAGCCGTGGCACTGATCGTAGCTGCCTTTTTCCAGCCGATGATTGACCGCGACGCGGTTATCAAAGACGAAACATTCCCCCTGCCAGAGACTTTGTTCCTGCGGCACTTCCTCCAGGTACTTCAAAATTCCACCCTTCAGGTGGTACACCTCATCAAAGCCCTGCTTTTTCAGATAAGCCGTGGATTTCTCACAGCGGATGCCGCCGGTACAGAACATGGCCACACGCTTGTGCCGGGCCGGATCCAGGTGCTTCGCAACAAACGCCGGCAGTTCGCGAAATGTCGTGGTGGCCGGATTTACCGCTCCCTGAAACGTTCCGATTTCCACTTCGTAGTTATTGCGGGTATCAACCAGTAGCACATCCGGCGACTGAATCAGCGCATTCCAGTCACGCGCTTCCACATAGGTGCCTACGGTCTCGTTAGGGTCGATATCCTCGACGCCCATGGTCACTATCTCTTTCTTCAGTTTGACCTTCATCCGGTAGAACGGCTGATCGTCGTCGAATGACTCTTTGTGCTCAATATCGGCCAGAGCGGGAATCTTTCTGAGCCAGGCCAGCAGGCTGTCGATTGCATCGCGACGGCCCGCCACCGTGCCATTGATGCCCTCATGCGCCAGCAGCAGCGTCCCTTTCAGCTGCAGATGCTGGCATTCGTCCAACAATGGCTCGCGCAGTGCCTGAAAATCCGGCAACCCGGTGAATTTATAAAGCGCGGCGATGACTGTTTCGTTCATTCAGACTACCTTCGTATCTTTCGATCATAAATCCCGGATAGCCTGCCTGCAACGTGGCTCGTAACTCCGGAGGCGCGCATTGTAGCGGAGCGGCTATCGCTTGCACATGATCGACATCAAACAGTCAACCGTACGCAATCGGAGGTCACGCCTGCGACAGCAGTGCATCGAGCTGGCGTAACACGTGCAGCAATGGCGCCATGGCGTCGCGGTTCGCTTTGAAGACTTCCTCTGCCAGCGGGGCAATGGCGCAGGCGGAGGGCAGCGGCTGATTATTGTCCATCAGCTGCCGCATACGCGGCAGAAAGATAAACTGTAACCACTGGTGTAATTCCAGCGTATCAATACAGAACGGCTCTGCACTGGCCAGCGCGGCTGGCGCGGGTGGCGTCACTGCCCACAACTGCAAATTGCGTAAAACGCATTCCAGGTCCATCAGCAGGATGCCGGCCTGGGTGTACGGGTTGTCAGTCATGATTCAGCTCGCGCCGGAACGCTGGCAGGGTATCAAGTATAGCGCGGCCATACCGTTTGGAGACGATGCGGCGATCCAGGAGCGTGACGACACCGCTGTCGGATTCGGTACGCAACAGGCGACCACAGGCCTGCACCAGCCGGATGGCGGCGTCCGGTACCGACATTTGCATAAAGGCGTTACCGCCGCTGGCCTCGATCCACTCGGCCATTGCCGCTTCCACCGGATCATCGGGTACCGCAAACGGAATTTTAGCGATAATGACATGATCACAATAGCGCCCGGGCAAATCGACACCTTCTGCAAAACTCGCCAGCCCGAACAGAATGCTCCCCTGCCCTGCATCCACCCGCTCGCGATGGCGCTGCAATAGGAGCTGCCTGGAGTCTTCCCCCTGTTTCAGGATTTTCGACTGCCAGCGTTCCGGCAACGCCTCAAAGACATCCAGCATTTGCCGTCGTGACGAGAACAGGGTCAGCACTGCCGATTTCTCATCAATGATCTCCGGCAGCAGACGCACAATGCTTTCAGTATGCTCCGCAACCTGATTGCCATCAACAGCCGCTCGCGGCAGACGCAGCCGGCCATTGGCGGTGAAATCGAACGGGCTCGGCACCACCACATGTATCGCGCCTTCGGGTGTACCCGCGTTATCCCGAAACCGGTCAAAAGACCCCAGCGCAGTAAGGGTGGCCGATGTGACCACAGCCCCGCAACATCTGTCCCAGAGCAGATCAGTCAGCGTTCTGGAGGCCAGCACCGGGCAGGCCACAAGCTCAAAATCTACCGTATCCCCCTGCTCCACCAGGGTTATCCAACGCGCCACTGGCCAGTCGGGGTCCGCCGCCGTGCTGCTGTATGACTGCCACAGAGCGGAATTGGCTTCGAATCTGGCCAGCCAGGTGCCCAGCTGTGGAAAAATTGCTTCAAGGTCGCTCCGGTCGACCGGCCCGTGCGGGTCTTCGAGCAGCTCGTTCACCTGCGCCACCAGGGCTTCAAACAGCTTATGCAGGCCAGCAAAAGTTGAGGCCAGATCGGCAGCGGCCGCCTCAATCGAGGCCGGGACCGTACCTTCCGGAAACCGATAGCGCGTTACCATGCCACTGCGGTCCATCACCGGCATAAAGGCGGCAATGGACGGCTGCAGGTTGTCGAGCAGCCGCCGGGCTTCTTTCAGCTGCGGCTCAACCCTGGCTGCCCGCGACATAAAGCCGGGCACCACCTGCATGGGCTCAATCAGTCGCGGCCAGAGTCCCTCTGTCTGCCCCAGCCAACGACTGGTCGCCACCAGACGTGTATGCACAGCAAAATGGTTGCGGGCTTTTTCGGGCAGATGGTGACCTTCGTCGAAGATATAAAAGGTTTCGGCGGGGTCCGGCAGTATGGCACCGCCGCCCAGCGCCAGATCGGCCAGCACCAGGTCATGATTGGCAACAATGACATCCAGATCTTCCAGGCTTTCACGCGCCCGAAAAAAGGCGCACTGGCGGACAAAGCTGCAGCGGCGGCCAGTACACTGGCGATGGTCCGTCGTCACGGGCTGCCAGTCCTGTGCGGGCAATTCTCTCGGCCAATTGTCACGATCACCATCCCATCGACCGAGCGAGAGTGCTTCCATCATCTCGGCGTACAGCCTCATATTGAGATTAAACGGGTCGCCGCTGTACTCCGTCAACAACGAAGCCTGCCCCTGATCGTCGGTTGCCAGCAGATTGTCCAGTTTGGACAGACACAGATAGCGCCCCCGTCCCTTAGCCAGACCGAAGCTGAAATCGAGACCACTGTGTCGCAGGATTTCCGGCAGATCCTTGACCACAATCTGCTCCTGCAGCGCGATAGTCGCCGTGGAGATGACAACTTTTTTACCGCGCTCCAGCGCAAGGGGAATGCTGGCGATCAGGTAGGCGACAGTCTTGCCCGTCCCGGTGCCGGCTTCGACTACACAGACGTGGTTCTCGCCGACGCGCTGGCCGGCATCATTCAATTGAATCCCCCCCAGCGTGCGCGCGATGGTGGCGATCATCAGTTTCTGCCCCTGACGCGAACCCAGCTCACGCGCCTTAAGGAAGCGGGTGTAGGCCGCCTGGATCGCTGACTTGCTGGCAGGGCTCAGGGCCTGATTCAGAGGCATTAATGACTGCCCGGTTGATTTTGGGCCAGCTTTGCATATACCGGGTTGGCGTATATGGTCAAGAGCATCTGACGCCAGGCCGGATCGCAGCCCTGATAGCGCTCCTCCAGATGCTGCCGCTCCTGGTTCCAGCTGCGTTCGCCGAAGGGGATATGCGCGGCAGTCACCGGCACAGGCGGTGCCGTCTTCTCCAGCATTTCATACGCAAGGCAATTACTGGGATGCAGGACATAATTGTCCAGAATGGTCCGATCCAGCGCCGCCGCCACGTCTTCGACACTCTGCACGTTGGTGTCCAGCGGACGTCCGAAAGCCAGATGTACATGACCTTTTCTGCCGGTTATGCCGGTGGCTATGCTTTGCACGTCCTCATGCTCAGCCTTGCGGTACACCCCGTCGCGCTGCAGCAGTGTCAGTTCGCGTGCCTTGGCCATATCACAGGGGTCCCACTCGTAGGAGATAGATACGGGCACAATGTTGGCCCGTTGCATAAACGCCGAAAACGGTTCCTGTTTCTGTTTGGACAGCGCCAGCATACTGATAATTGCCGGATTACTGATGTCCCGGCCATCCTTCGCCCGCCCTTCGCGCTGCGCTATCCAGATATTGGCATTATCGACCACGAGCGACTGATGGATATAGGCGGACAGCTTTTTTGCCGCCTTCAGCTTCTCCCGGGGGCTGGATGCGGATCTTTTTACAATAAAGCTTTTATTGAGCCGCATCAGGTCCGAAGCAAACGGCTTGGTCAGCAGGTTGTCGCCGATGGCAATTCGCAGGGTCTGGAAACCGTTCTGATACAGTTGCCAGTTAACGAACGCCGGATCCATGGTGATATCGCGGTGGTTGCTGATAAAGCAGTAGGCCCGATCTTTCTGCAACTGCTCCAGACCGGACACCGACAGACCTGTCACGGTTCGATCGATCAATCGTTGCAGATACTTTTCGATCTTCCCCTGAAAATCCGCTACCGAATTGACGCCTTTCAGCTCCCGGCGCAGGGCGGCGCGAATGACCGGGCGCAGCAGGGAGGCCGACAGACGGCCAATATCCGGCCACTTATAGTAGATAATCGCGTTCAGAAACTCCGGATCGGCCAGCAGTCGATCCAGCGTACTTCGCACTTGCGCGTCGTTATAGGGGCGAATGTCCTCGAATTCATCATCTATGGCGGTCATGGAATAGGCAGCTTACCGGGGGATGGACGCACAAAATACAGAAAAGCCGACACGATTTCCACTGGCGGCCGGTGTCGGCCAGACTGCCGAACCGGCATTTCATCCGGAGATTTCAAGCGAAAAGTCGGGCGTATGATATATTTAAGGGTATCTGAGCCGGCGGTTAGAATGAATATACTTTTAGTTGAAGACAGCGCGACCCTGCGACACAAGATGTGCAGTTTTATTGCCGCAGCGGGCCACCAACCGGTGGTCACCTCAAGTGGCGAAGAAGCATTGCAGATACTGGAGCACACACCGTTTGATATGGTCATCATGGATGTGGAGATGCCTGGCCTGGATGGCTTCGAGACCACCCGGCTGATTCGCGAGAGCTATGATAACTGGATCCCGATCATTTTTGTTACCGGCAAGAACGATGACGTTGACTTCCGCGATGGCATCGAAGTTGGCGGCGATGACTACCTGATCAAGCCGGTTTCTGAAATAATACTGCATGCCAAAATTCGCGCCATGGAACGCATTATCAAAATGCGTGATGAGCTGAACAAGCTCAACCGGGAACTGGTGGAGCTGAGCGAACGCGACGGACTGACCAAACTCTATAATCGCCGCACGTTTGATGAGCGAGCCAATGAGCTTTGGCGCAGGGCTACCCGCACCAAAGAGCCGCTGGCCATCCTGATCATGGATATCGACCATTTCAAAGACTACAACGACTACTATGGCCATCAGGCCGGTGACGAATGCATCATCAAGGTCGCTCAAACCATACGCGCCAGCCTGGGTCGGCCGACCGATCTGCCAGCGCGCTACGGTGGTGAAGAATTCATTATCATGCTGCCGGATACACACGAAGATGGCGCGTACCACGTCGCCGAACGCATCCGCGAAAACATCTGGGGGCTGAACATTCCACACCGGGCCTCACCCTCACATAACCGTGTGTCCATCAGCATTGGTGGCGCCGTGGTCGGTCACACGGCCGGCACACGGATGCACGACCAGGTCAATGCGGCCGACAAGGCGCTCTATGCATCGAAGCAGAATGGCCGCAATCGGGTGACGATTCGTCTGTTCAGCCCCAACAGTCTGGTACTGGTTGCCGAAAACGAAGCAGTTATCAGCGCGTCCATCGAGGGAAAGCTGGCGCGCCACTGTGCCATTCTGCAGGCCCACAACCCGGAGGAAGCCGCCGAGCTGGCAATGTGCAATCGGCCGGACCTGGTGATTGTGGACACGGATCTCTGCGGTGGTCAGGGCGCGGCCACAATAAAGGCGATTCGGGAAAATACAATTACCAACAATATTCCGATTATTTTGATTGGCGGCCATCCGGTACTGACCAGCGTGGTCAATGCCGCCAGTAAAAAAGACCTGCACTTCCAGAAGCCGCTGGACCATCAGCATTTTATCCGCAAGCTCAACGAATTGCTGATCATGCTCTGAACCGGAACCTGTCCTCCGCCTCAAAGGCCCGGCTTCAACAGCCGGATGTGCCTGCCTCCCTCTCTGTTCTCCGATGCTGCGACCGCTTTACCCGGCCGGCACCCAGCTGCGTCGATGATACCAGTTGACCGGCCGCGAGTGCGCCTCGACCAGTTCAACCACATCCAGCACCAGAGCAAACAGGGCCATACGCACCAGCAGACCGTTATCGGCCTGCCGGAAAATGGCAAGATTGGGGTTCTGGTTCAGGTCGTTATCCAGTTCATTGGCGTCCGCCCGGGAATCGCGGGGCAATGGGTGCATAATGACAGTGTTGGGTTCACAGTACTGGGTATAAATGGACTGATTCAGACGAAAACGGCCCCGGTACAGGTCCGCCTCTTCCTTGCTGGTGAACCGTTCTTCCTGAATACGGGTGGAATATACGATGTCCACGTTGGATATACTGGGAAACAGGTCACTGGAGACCGTTACCGTATGCCCGGCTGTGCGTGCCTGCTCGATGTAGACGTCCGGCATGGCCAGCTCGGCCGGCGAAATCAGAACAATGTGCAAATCGTTGAAAAGCGTTAGCAGGCGGCACAGGGAGTGCACCGTCCGCCCGTATTTCAGATCGCCAATCATCGCAATCCGCAGCCCGTCCAATCCGCGCCCGCGACCGCTCAGCTCGCGCTGTATGGTATAAAGATCCAGTAGCGCCTGACTGGGGTGTTCATTGGCACCGTCTCCACCGTTGATAACGGGTACCCGACTCGCGGCCGCAAACTCCGCGACCGAACCGGAAGCCGGGTGACGCATACAGATAACGTCGCTGTAGCCGGACAGCACGCGCGCGGTATCGTAAAGGGATTCGCCTTTGGCGATAGCAGAGCTCTTGAAGCCAGTGGTCTCCCGAACCTCGCCACCGAGCAAATTGAACGCACAACCGAAACTCACCCGGGTGCGGGTGCTGGGCTCAAAGAACATATTGCCAAGAATGGCGCCTTCCAGCACCCGGGTGACTTTTTCCCGCAATGCATAGGGCGCCATGTCGTCGGCAACGGTAAAAATACGCTCGATATCCGCCCGTTCAAATTGATCTACTGAAAGGATGTGTGCGCCCGCGAATTCCACAATACCCCCTGGTGTCGGCGAATTTTGCGCTATTGTAACCGCGACTCGAAAGCGCGCAACCGGATTCTCGCAATATTCCGACCTGACCCGTGCAAAGATATTTTTACCAGGCGCACTTTCGACCCAACTGATATTTTCGGGAAAGGTCTTCGCTGTAACGGTACAGCTGCTGCAGTATGATCTTTTGTGCTTTATCCAGCGTGCCGGCTTCATCAATTTCACGAATGCGCCGCTGTAACTGCGCGATCGACTGCACACCCTCCTCGCCCTCGCCCAGGCGTCGTTGACAGAAATCCCACCACTGTTCACGTTCGGCCGGGGTCAGGGTCTCCGGGAAATTTCGGGCCCGGTAGCGCCATTGCATCTCCCGCAACCGCGAATCCTGGAACGCCGGGCGTATATCGGCCACCTGGGTCGCATCGGCATTGCGCAGGGTCGCCATCAATCCCTTGTCACCGTCGGGCAGAAAACCGTCGTACAGCTGACGCTCGGGATCTCTCGCTGCCGCCCCCGGTGTACGCTGGAAAACTTGCTGTACCTTTGCCGAAAGGTCGTGTCGCAGAAGCTGCTGCCAATGGTTTTCACAGATTTCGCGGTCGATTTTCAGGCGCTGGCAGGCCCTGGCATCGAGCAGTCTGGGCGTCAGTAAAATCGGACACTTGTTGAGATGAACCAGTTTTAACGGGATGCGCGTACGACCTTCCGTCAGATCGGCCTGGGCGGTAAAAACCCGCTCCGCGATACCGTCAGCATCGAGCCTGATCAGGTCGCCGGGGTCCGTCGACAGGTTGTACACCACGACGGCGTTTTTGTTGGTGGGGTGCATCGCCAGCGGCATCACCAGCGCGGCGCAGCCATGCTCGGCCGAATAGCGCGATGAGATATGCAACACCGGCCGGCGTCGGACCAGATCCAGCATGGGCCCGCACTTCTGTTTGGTCCGGTGTTCAAACGTGTGTTCGTACAGCGCCGGCTGACGCGCGCGTATCAATTTGGCCAGCCCGATAGTCGCCTCCACATCGGACCAGGCATCATGTGCCGACGCGTGGGCCAGACCGTTCGCGGCGGTCAGGTTCTCCAGGCGGAAACTGGGCAGTCCGTTTACCATGGGCCACTCGATTCCCTCCGGCCGCAATGCGTAACACAGTCGCACGATATCGATAATGTCCCAGCGGCTGTTACCCTGCTTCCATTCCCGTTCGTAAGGATCAAAAAAGTTGCGATAAAGGGTATAGCGGGTGACCTCATCATCAAAGCGAATGGAGTTGTAGCCAACGCTGCAGGTCCCCGGTGCCGCCATTTCCCGATGAATTGCCGCAATAAATTCGCGTTCTGTGACGCCTTCATTCAACGCTTTCTGTGGCGCAATTCCGGTGATCAGGCAGGCTTCCGGATGCGGCAGTACATCCTCCGGCGGCTGACAGTAGCGGATCAGCGGTTCACCAATAATATTCAATGCCAGATCGGTACGCACGCCAGCAAACTGCGCAGGTCGGTCGACGGAAGGGTCTACCCCCCAGGTTTCATAATCATGCCAGTACAGCGTTGTCATGGACGACGGCTCCAAAGGGCAAAAGCTTAACATTTCAGAAACGGTTTGGTTATACTCGACGCTCCTTTCAGATTCAGAGGATTGCCGTGTGAGTGATTTAACCTCCCTGTTCCAAAACAACAGCAAGTGGGCAGAGAAAATCAAGCGGGCCGATCCGGAATTCTTTGAAAAGCTGGCTCAACAGCAGGCACCGGAATTTCTGTGGATCGGCTGTTCTGACAGCCGCGTTCCAGCCAATGAAATAGTCGGTCTGCTGCCTGGCGAGCTGTTTGTGCACCGCAATATCGCCAATTCCGTGGTACATACCGACATGAACTGTCTGTCGGTGCTGCATTATGCCGTTATGGTACTGAAGATCCGCCACATCATCGTGTGTGGTCACTATGGCTGCGGCGGTATAGCGGCGGCACTGGGGGACCGGCAGTATGGACTGGTGGATAACTGGCTGCGAAATATCCGCGATGTGTATTACAACCATCGCGAATCCTTTCAGGACATTGACGACCAGCGGGAAAAAATAAACCTGCTGTGCGAACTCAATGTTGCACAACAGGTCGCCAACGTCTCCCACACCAATATCGTCCAGAACGCCTGGGATCAGGGGCAGGAATTGTCTATCCATGGCTGGATTTATGATATCCACGACGGTCTGCTGAAAAAACTCACACCAGTGATCAACAGCGTTGACCAGATACCGGAGCAGTACCGGGCCAAGAAAATACAGATACAGCTATAGCAGCGCACCGGGCACCAACGCAGCCCGCTTCGGCCTGCGGCATGGCCGGTCAGGTTTTGGGCAGGGTTACGCCCCGCTGCCCCTGATATTTGCCGCCGCGATCTGCGTAGGATGTCTCACAGATTTCGTCGCTCTCGAAGAACAGCATTTGTGCCACGCCTTCGTTGGCGTAAATCTTTGCCGGCAGCGGCGTGGTGTTTGAAAATTCAAGCGTCACATGGCCCTCCCATTGTGGCTCCAGCGGCGTCACGTTGACAATGATCCCGCAGCGCGCATAGGTGGATTTGCCCAGACACACCGTCAGAACGCTGCGCGGTATCCGGAAATATTCGATAGTGCGTGCCAATGCAAAGGAGTTGGGCGGGATAATGCAGACATCCCCCACCATATCGACAAAGCTGCCTTCGTCAAAGTGCTTGGGATCGACCGTCACTGAATGAACATTGGTAAACACCTTGAATTCATTGGCGCACCGAACATCGTAGCCGTAACTTGATGTCCCGTAGGAGATCAATCGTTGACCATCGGTGCCATAGCGGACCTGCTCCGCCTCGAATGGCTCGATCATCCCTTCCTGCTCGGCCATACGCCGGATCCATCTATCTGACTTTATTGACATGCTCTACTCCGATTACTGAATTTTATGTCCGTTAATCATCACTGGCACTGAAAACGGGCGCCTGTACGCCATCGCGCTGAATTTGCCAGAGTGCGCCGGTGAGCCGCAGGGCGATACGGCGATATTCGTGACTGGCTTCTGAATCGGGATTGGCCAGCAGCGGTGGAACTCCACTGTCCGTCTGCTCGCGAATATCCCGGCGCAGCGGCAGTTGGCCCAACAGGTCCACTTGATAATCCTGTGCCAGACGCTCGCCACCACCTTCGCCGAATATGGCCTCCGCATGCCCGCAGCTTGAGCAGATATGCATCGCCATATTCTCCACGACCCCCAGTACCGGAATATTGACCTTGCGAAACATTTCTATACCTTTGCGCGCATCCAGCAGAGCGATATCCTGCGGTGTCGTCACAATGACTGAACCGGACACGGGGACGCTCTGGGAAAGCGTTAGCTGGATATCGCCCGTACCCGGCGGCATATCAACCAGCAAATAATCGACATCCTGCCAGTGTGTGTTATTAAGCAACTGCTGCAGGGCACCGCTCACCATCGGGCCGCGCCAGACCATGGGCGTATTCTCGGTCACGAGGTTGCCCATGCTCATCAACTGAACGCCGCCGGCACCGCGCACCGGCAACATCGTATGCGGATTGAGCATTTCCGGTCGCCTGTCGCTCACGCCCAGCATCTGCGCCTGACTGGGGCCGTAGATATCAGCGTCGAGAATGCCCACGGTCACCCCCATCGATGCCAATGCCAGCGCCAGGTTGACGGTAGTTGTCGATTTGCCCACACCGCCTTTGCCGGACGCAATGGCGACAATATTGCGCACCCCGGCAATACCCGTTTGGTTATTCTGTGGTTTGACGTCAGCGACACCCCACTCCCAGCGCGTCGTAACCTGCCCAAAATCATTGCGCAGCGCATCTCTGACCAATGCGTCAATTTCCGGCTGTAACACGGCAGCGGGGTAGCCCGGCCGGAACACCAGCTCCAGACGGTTCGTCGACTGCACGACCTGTTCCACCGCGGCTGCCGCGGAGATCCCGGGAGTATAGGGAAGCTCTACAGATTGCAGTCTCGTCAGCAACATCTGTTGCTGCGGCAATTGAAAGGGCGAACTCATAAGCGACTCCACAGCGTTTGGGGGTCGCCATTCTACCGACTATTCGGGAAGAGGCCCAGAACTGCATGCAGCGGCACCGAGATTGAAGCCAGCATGGCCACCGGCCGGCAGCTGCGCATGACAGGAATGTGCCGAAAAGCTACAAAACTGCTATGATACGCCGCCTTTTCAGGGGCCTGCCCCACCCGCTAACGCAAACTGTTACATAAGGTGCCAACCGCCACATGGCTAATCATCGCAATATTCTGGTCACCAGCGCCCTGCCCTACGCCAATGGCGCGATCCACCTGGGTCATATGGTAGAGACCATCCAGACCGATATCTGGGTGCGCTTTCAAAAGCAGCGTGGTCACCGCTGTTTTTATTTTTGTGCTGACGATGCGCACGGTACGGCCATTATGCTGACTGCCGAAAAACTCGGTATTTCGGCGGAAGAACAGATTGCCGGCATGAAGGCCAGCCACCAACAGGATTTTGCGGGTTTTTATATCGAGTTCGACAACTATCACACCACCCACAGTGAAGAAAACCGGGCGCTGTCAGAGCTGATCTACTCACGCCTGAAGGCCAATGGGCACATTGCAGAACGCAATATTGTGCAGGCATTCGACCCGGAGAAAGGCCTGTTCCTGGCAGACCGCTATATCAGGGGCACCTGCCCGAAGTGCCGCACCGCAGACCAGTATGGCGATAATTGTGAAGCCTGCGGCGCCACCTATTCGCCCATGGATCTGCTCGACCCGGTGTCAGCACTGTCGGGCGCCAAACCGGTCGCCCGGGAATCCAAGCACCTGTTTTTCAAATTGCCGGAATTCACGGACTACCTGAAAACCTGGACCCGCGCCGGTCACTTGCAACCGGAAGTCGCCAACAAGCTGTCCGAATGGCTGGACGCCGGGTTACAGGAGTGGGATATTTCCCGTGATGCGCCCTATTTCGGCTTCGAGATCCCGGGCGAACCCGGCAAATTCTTTTACGTCTGGCTGGATGCCCCTATCGGCTATATGGCCAGCTGCAAACATTATTGCGATCTGCACGGCCTTGATTTTGACCAGTTCTGGGCCAAAGACTCCGACTTTGATGTTTACCATTTCATCGGCAAGGATATTATCAATTTCCACGCCCTGTTCTGGCCCGCCATGCTCGACAGCGCCGGGTTTCGGACACCAACCAAAATCTGCGCCCACGGCTTTCTGACGGTCAACGGCAAAAAAATGTCCAAATCCCGCGGCACGTTTATCAATGCGCAGACCTACCTGGAGCACCTGGACCCCGAGTATCTGCGTTATTACTACGCCACCAAACTGACCGCCGGCGTGGACGATATTGACCTGAATGTCGAGGATTTCGTCAGCCGCGTCAATGCCGACCTGGTGGGCAAGGTCGTCAACATCGCCAGCCGCACGGCGCGCTTCGTTCACCAGACAGGGGGGATGCTCAGCGCGCGCATTCATGACCCGGCACTCTGGCAGCGATTTACCGAGGCCAGCGAGTCCATTGCCGCGCTGTATCACCAGCGGGAATTTGCGCGCGCCATGCGTGACATTATGGCCATGGCAGACATGGCCAATGAATATATCGCCTCACACGCCCCCTGGAAGTTGGCAAAAGACCCTGAACGCCAGCAGGAGGTCAACGAAATCAGCAGCCAGGCACTCAATCTTTTCGCGTTGCTGATGACCTGGCTTAAACCGGTGTTGCCCCGTACTGCCAATGCTGTGGAGACGTTTTTGAACACCGGACTTGTCTGGCAGGGCCCGTCCCAATGGCTGGGCGATCACGCGATCAATGAATTTAAACCTTTGATGGTAAGAGTGGACATGAAAGATGTAGAAACCATGCTGGACGCCAGTCGCACGTCTATGGCACCCGCGCCACAACCGGAAGGCTGGCTGGCGAAAACACCGCTGGAAGCGCAGATTGAGTTTGCTGACTTTGCCAAAGTGGATCTACGGATTGCCCTGATCGCCAAGGCGGAGGCCGTCGAGGGTGCGGACAAACTGCTGCGTCTGACGCTGGATCTGGGTGGTGAAACCCGCATTGTTTTTGCCGGCATAAAAAGCGCATACCAGCCACAGGATCTTGTCGGCCGACACACGGTGGTGGTCGCCAATCTGAAACCGCGTAAAATGAAATTCGGCCTGTCGGAAGGTATGGTGCTGGCTGCCGGCCCGGGCGGGAAAGATCTTTTCCTGCTGGAACCGCATGCCGGTGCCGAGCCGGGTATGCGGATAATGTAACCGTCGCCAACACAGTCGTCGATGGTCGCGGTGACCTGGTAATAACCGGCGCTCCCGATCATCAGAGTTCCCGATTTAGGATAGGTGTAATTCCTGCTTTTCAGAATGACGCGAATGCGGTTTACTGCGACGCGCTCTATCGGCAACCTGCTGGCGACAGGTGGGCCGGACCGGCGACAGTCGGCTGGCCAGAAACTGTTTCACCGACATCCTTTTGCAATTGCCCGAGCGTGTATGGATTTTTTTATCATTATGATCAGCACTGTGCTGGTCAACAATTTCGTGCTGGTACAGTTCCTGGGACTGTGCCCGTTTATGGGCGTATCCAACAAGTTGGAAACGGCGATAGGCATGAGTGCGGCCACCACGTTTGTTCTGACTCTCGCCAGCATATGCAGTTTTATGGTCTACAACTGGATTCTGCTGCCGCTGGGGATCGACTTTCTGCGCACAATTTCCTTTATTCTGGTGATTGCAGCCGTCGTTCAGTTCGCCAAAATGTTTATCGAGAAGACCAGCCCGTTGCTGTTTCGGGTGCTGGGCGTATTTCTGCCGTTGATCACCACCAACTGCGCCGTACTCGGCGTCGCCCTGCAGAATACCAATAGAGCGCACTCCTTTACCCATTCGGCGCTTTATGGATTCGGCGCGGCGCTGGGTTTCAGTCTGGTACTGATCCTGTTTTCTGCCATGCGCGAGCGCCTGGCAGCCGCCGACGTACCCCTGCCATTTCGCGGCGCTGCGGTGGGCATGATTACAGCCGGCCTGATGTCATTGGCTTTTATGGGTTTCGCAGGACTGGTATGACACTATGCTGACGTTACTGCTTGAGTATCCGGTTATTTCAGCGCTCGTTGCGCTGGGCGGGATGGCGGTGCTGTTCGGGGCCGTATTGGGTTTTGCCGCCGTGCACTTCAAGGTCGAAGGTGATCCGCTGGTTGATCAGATCGATACAGTATTGCCGCAGACCCAATGCGGGCAATGCGGCTACCCCGGCTGTCGCCCGTATGCACAGGCCATTGCCAAGGGTGACGCCATCAATAAATGTCCGCCAGGCGGTCAGGCCACGATCGATACACTGGCCGACCTGCTGGGTGTGGAAGCACCCAGCCTGGATGCAGAACACGGTGAGGAATCGCCCATCAAAAAAGTGGCCTACATTCGCGAGGACGAGTGCATCGGCTGCACCAAATGCATACAGGCCTGCCCGGTGGATGCCATTGTCGGCGCTGCCAAACAGATGCATACCGTTATCATCTCGGAGTGCACGGGTTGTGACCTGTGTGTTGACCCCTGCCCGGTGGACTGTATTGATATGGTCCCGGTAAAAACCGATATCAAATACTGGGTCTGGGACATGCCGCAACCGGCCAAAGGCGACCATATTATCGCCACTGACCGGTCACCGGATCGGGGACACGCCGCATGAGAAAGCTGTGGGACATTCATGGCGGCATCCATCCGCCCGAGAACAAAGCGCAGTCATTGCAGCGGCCGTTGTCGACTCTGCCGCTGTTTGAGCACTACGTGCTGCCGCTCAATCAGCACGTCGGCGCGCCGGCCATCCCCATTGTCACGGTCGGTCAGAAGGTACTCAAGGGCGAGCCAGTGGCTGAAGCCCAGGGCGTATTCAGTGCATCCCTGCACGCACCCACGTCCGGCAAAATTGTCGCCATTGATGCACACGTCATTGCGCACCCGTCGGGCCTGCCGCATACGTGCATCACTATCGAAGCCGATGGCGAAGATCAGTGGACAACCCTGAACCCCTGTGAAGACCCTGACCAACTGGACCATTTTGCGCTGGTGGAACGCGTACGCCAGGCGGGGCTGGCCGGGATGGGCGGTGCCGGGTTTCCAACTGCGGTAAAGCTCAATCCGCGCTCGACAGACAGAATCCAGACGCTGATTATCAACGGCACCGAATGCGAACCCTATATTACCGCCGACGACATGCTGATGCGGGAAGCGGCTGCGGAAATTGTGGCCGGCGCGCTATTGCTGGCACGCACCGTAGGTAACCCGGCGCAGATTCTGATTGGCATCGAAGACAATAAACCCGAAGCCATTGCCGCCATGCAACAGGCAGCGGGCGGCACACCGGTGGAGGTGGTGGTATTCCCCACCAAATATCCGTCCGGCGGGGAAAAGCAACTGGTGCAGATACTTACCGGCCAGGAAATTCCAAGCGGCCAGCTACCGGCGCATATTGGTGTGCTGGTGCAGAATGTAGGCACCGCCTATGCGACCTGGCGCGCGGTGCGCCATGGCGAACCACTGATTGAGCGGATTACCACAGTGGTGGGTGACGCGCTGGCAAGGCCAGGCAATGTACGCGCACGCATTGGCACCCCCATCGCCAAACTGCTCGACTTCTGCGGCTTTACACCGGAAGCCGTCGCGCGCCTGATTATCGGTGGCCCCATGATGGGTTTTGCCATCGACGACCCGGCAGCACCCGTGGTGAAAACGACCAACTGTGTACTGGTTCCCAGCCACACGGAAATGCCCGAAGCACCACCGGCCCAGCCCTGCATTCGCTGTGGCATGTGCGCCGAAGTCTGTCCGGCGCGTTTATTACCTCAACAGCTCTTCTGGTATGCGCAGGCACAGGACTTCGAGAAGCTGGAAAGCCACAATCTTTTCGATTGCATTGAATGCGGCGCCTGTTCTTACACCTGCCCCAGCACTATTCCGCTGGTACAGTACTATCGGGCCGCAAAAGGGTCGATACGACGGCAGGAAGCAGAGAAGGAAAAAGCGGACCGGGCACGTCAGCGCTTTGAGCAACGACAGCAGCGCATTGAAAAAGCTGAGCATGAAAAGGAGCAGAAGCGGCTGGCGCGTAAAATAGCAGCCGAAGAAGCCCGCAAAAAACTTGCTGAAACGGGCGGCGATACGACCCGGCCCGCCGAAACTGCGATACCCGCCGCGGCAACGCCCCTATCGACCGGAACGTCCGCGCCGATATCGGTAGTGGCATCAGCCCCTGGCACCGATGACCGTGGCAAACTGGAGCGTGCGCACGCCAGTGCGCAGTTGCGGGTAGAACATCTCCAGAAACAACTGGCCGATTGCGACGACAGCGCGGGCAGGGACAAATTAAACGCTGCCCTGAAGCAGGCAGAACTTAAATTGCAGACAGCGCAGCAGAAGCTTGCCGCGCCGCCAGATGCGCCGCGGTCGATTGCCGACAAAATGAATCTGTCGCCGGTTGAAGCGCGGCAAAAAGCTGTCGACACCTTGCGGAAGCGCCTGACCGCCGCCGAAACCCGGCTGGAAGAAGCGCAGCAGCAGGGTTCGGACAATCTCGCGGCAATCGCCCAGGGCGTGGACAAATTGCGGGAGAAACTGGCAGACGCGAATACCGCGTTGCTCGATGCCCAGGCAAGCCCGACAGTGGCCGATCCTCGGGAAAAGGCGGCCCGAACGGCTGCCGACGAGGCCATCATTCGCGCCCAGACCAACGCCGCCCGACAGGCCAGTTTTTCGCCGGTTGAAAAGCAGCAGCACCTGGTGGACTCGCTCGGTAACCGCCTGCAGAAGGCCCAGGCAAAACTGCAGCAGGCGGTAGCCGATAACAGCGACCATATCGAGGTTTTGCGGGGCACGGTGGAAAAGCTGGAAACCAAATTAAAAGAAGCACAGGACGGATTGGCGCGACTGAAAACATAGCGATGGGTCGCTTCCCGGTTATCCCCGACCCACAGGTCGCGCAATCGGTGGTTCCCGTCGGCCACGATTCCCCGGCTGCGCTCCATCGGGCCAATAGAATATCAATACTTTGACGAAAACCTGATATGGCATTTATTCGCGCAACATCACCGCACACTCATGCGGCCACGAGCACCGCTCAGGTTATGCAGCTGGTGATCCTGGCTACGCTGCCCGGTGTGATAGCATTGGTTGTTTTTTTCGGCATTGGGGTGCTGATCAATATCGTGCTGGCCTGTCTATGCGCCGGCGTATTTGAAGCTGCCGTCCTCAAGCTGCGCCGGCGCCGGGTCGGATTTTACCTGAAGGATTTCAGTGCAATGGTCACGGCGGTGCTGTTGGGCGCTGCATTGCCACCCTGGTGCCCCTGGTGGCTGGTCGTGGTCGGCGTTTTTTTTGCAATTGTTGTGGCAAAGCATGTCTATGGCGGCCTGGGTTACAACCCATTTAACCCCGCCATGATCGGGTACGTTGTATTACTGATCTCGTTTCCGGTGGAGATGACGCAATGGGCAGCGCCAGCCGGTGCGCTGGTTGACGGCCAGGCACTAAATAGCCTCAATGACGTACTCGCCAAGTTTTTACCTGCGATGGAAGCGGATGGTATCAGCGCCGCCACGCCGCTCGATACGCTGAAGCAGAACAGTGGCCATACCCTGCAGGCCGTCTATGCAAGCGATCCGGTTCTGGCGGCTGGACGCTGGGCCGGCAGCGGCTGGGAGTGGGTCAACCTGGCCTTTCTTGCCGGCGGTATATTCCTGCTGTTCAAGGGTGTATTTACCTGGCATGCACCGGTTGCCATGCTGCTCAGCCTGGGACTGCTTGCTGCCCTGTTCTACGACGGCGGCAGTTCGAACAGCGGCGGCTCACCCCTGGTGCACTGGCTGTCCGGCGGCACTATGCTTGGGGCATTCTTTATCGTTACCGATCCGGTCACCTCTGCGGTCAGTAATCGCGGCCGACTGATTTATGGTGCGGCAATCGGCGTGTTGATCTACCTGATAAGGGCCTGGGGTAACTACCCTGACGCCGTCGCGTTTGCGGTGCTTCTGATGAATTTCGCTGCGCCTTTTATTGACTTTTACACTGTGCCCCGCACCTACGGCCATCAACACGCCGCGCGTGCGACCAGACCCAAAGACTGATGCCCATGCTTGGCCGATCCATTCGACAAAACAGTATCATCCTCGGGGTATTTGCTCTGGCGACAGCCGGACTGATCGCCCTGATCTATCAGGCGACCGCCACCCGCATTGCGGACGCGCAATATCGCGCAGCGCAACGGGCTCTGCTGGAGATCGTCCCGATCCAACGGCACAATAATGATCTACTGGCCGACACCATCGCCCTTGACGCTGCCCAGCGGGAAGCACTCGGCATCAAAACGGAAGCGTCTGGCTATATGGCGAGAATGGACGGCGAACCCGTGGCAGTCATATTGCCTTCGGTCGCACCGGATGGGTACAGCGGCGATATCGCCATGATTATCGGCATCAACCGGGACGGTACCGTCGCCGGCGTGAGAATTCTGAACCATCGGGAAACGCCCGGTCTCGGCGACAAGCTCGAACTGACCAAAAGCCCCTGGATTCTCGGCTTCAATGGCAAGTCCCTGGAAAATCCGCTGCCGGATCGCTGGCAGGTTAAAAAGGATGGCGGCGAATTTGACCAGTTTACTGGCGCAACCATTACACCGCGCGCTGTTGTCAGGCGGGTGCAGAATACGCTGCGGTTTTTCGAGGCGCACCAGGCGGCTCTACTGGCCGACACAACCGTGTCTGCTGCCCGGTCAGACGAGTCCCTGGACAGCCATACCGCCGCCGAGCAACCCGCAACCGAGGCTATAGAGACGCCATGAGCACGCCTTCCTACGCAGAAATTTCCGCAAACGGCCTCTGGTCGAACAATCCTGCACTGGTGCAGCTACTGGGGCTCTGTCCGCTGCTTGCTGTCAGTGGCACGGTGGTCAATGCGCTCGGGCTGGGGCTGGCCACTATGCTGGTCCTTACCGGATCCAATATTGCGGTATCCCTGATTCGCAAATCGGTCAGCGATGCGGTGCGACTCCCCGCTTTCGTGATGATTATTGCCGCCTTCACCACCTGTACCGAACTGCTGATGCAGGCATTTACCTTCGAGCTATACCAGATTCTCGGCATATTCATCCCTTTGATCGTGACCAATTGCACCATCCTCGGACGGGCTGATGCCTTTGCCAGCAAGCAGCCAGTCGTGCCAGCCGCTGTCGACGGACTTATGATGGGGTGCGGCTTTCTGTTGGTGCTTGTGGCCATCGGCGCGGTGCGCGAACTGCTGGGCGCCGGAACTTTGTTTGCCGATATGCATCTATTATTTGGCGACATCGCCCGGACGTGGCAATTGCGGATATTCGGCGAAGAGTACCGGGGCTTTCTGGTGGCCGTATTGCCTCCGGGCGCCTTTTTGGTCGCAGGGTTACTGATCGCGTTAAAGAACATTATTGATCAACACCAGCAGCAGCGTAAGGCCAGACAAAAAGCCGCACCGGCAAAGGGCGCGCGCCGGGTCCGTACGACTGGACAGGTCACCTGATCAATTTGCTCAGTCAATCTTGCGAATTGGACGTTTGCGCTTATTCTTCATTGGAAGACAGACCGCTTCAGCTGATCCAGTCCACAGCTGACGACGTAAATTATTACGCAGCCTTTGCCGGGCGGCGTTCCCAAAGCGTCGTTCGGCATTTTTTTTGCGGGATCACCCTGGACAGTTATCGCTGGCCTGCAAATGACCGGATACATATACCGCCCAATGCGCGTGGTGCGAATTTAAACCGGACAATTGTTAGACATAGGAGTCCTGGATGTTACGGCGTAGCTGCTGCATTTTTTCACTGATTTTACTGTTCTGGTCGACAGCCACATCGGCGCGCCCCACCCCGGTGTTTGTCAAAACACTCGCCGAAGAACCATTTTCCTCGCACATTGAAGCGTTAGGGACGCTGCACGCCTCCGAATCCGTCACCCTGTCCGCCACCGTCACCGAGACCATCCGCGCCATACATTTTGAAGACGGGCAAACCGTCAAGGCGAATGATGTGCTGGTCGAGATGACCGACCGGGAGCAGACCGCTTTACTGCAGGAAGCCCGGTCGGCCCGCGATGAAGCCGAACGACAATTGCGACGTGTGCAGACGCTGGTGGAAAAAAATCTGGCGAATCAGGCACTGCTGGATGAACGCCAGCAAGCCTTTGAAGCCGCTGAAGCACGCTGGATGGCCACGCAGTCCAGACTGGAGCAGCGCCTGATCATTGCCCCCTTTGACGGCGTCGTGGGACTGCGCAACATCAGTCGCGGCGCATTGGTGCGACCCGGCGATCCCATCACGACCCTGGACGACATCTCGGTATTGAAGCTGGACATGTCCATGCCCGCGGTGTACCTGGACCAAATACAGCCCGGTATGCCGATCAGCGCCCAGGCCAGCGCATTAAAAAACAGAACTTTTCACGGCGAGATCAAAAGTATCGACACACGGGTAGACCCTGTCACGCGCTCGGTCGTCGTGCGTGCCCAGGTCCCCAACGCGGACCTCAGCCTGCGTCCCGGCATGTTGATGGCGGTCTACATGTCCACCGCGGAAACACCCAAACTGCTCCTGCCGGAGGAGGCGCTGGTGCAGGAGGGCTTCCGCAAATTTGTCTATATGATTGATCCCCGGGTCACGCCCGCCAAAGTCGTCAAACGCGAAATAAAAACCGGCGATCGACTCGCAGGCAATGTCGTTGTGAAGAGTGGACTGCAGGCAGGCGATCGGGTGGTAACCCATGGCACCATGCACCTCAAGGACGGCTCCGAAGTCACCATCAGCGCGGAGGACAGTGGCGACAGGACGCTAACCGAACTCCTGCGCACGAAGCCGGATGCGACTGTCATTCCATAGCCATCAGGGGATCCTGTGTTTATTTCCGATATCTGCATCAAGCGACCGGTGTTCGCATCGGTCATTTCGCTATTGCTGGTCATTTTTGGGGTGCTCGCTTTTGATCGCCTGCCGCTGCGCGAGTACCCCGACATCGACTCACCGGTCGTTTCGATACGCACCAGCTATCCCGGCGCCGCCGCCAATGTAGTCGAAACGCGCATCACGCAGGTTATCGAGGACCGCGTTGCGGGTGTGGAGGGTATCCGCTATATACAGTCATCCAGCGAGGATGGCCGCTCCAATATCAATATTGAATTCGACCTGTCCCGCGACATGGACGCCGCCGCCAATGATGTGCGTGACCGGGTTTCGCGGATCCTGGACGATTTGCCGCAGGAAGCCGAATTGCCCGATGTCGAAAAGGTGGACTCCAATGAAGATGTGATCATGTGGCTCAACCTGACCAGCGACCGCTTGAGCGTCCCTGAGCTGACTGACTACGCCGAACGCTATCTGGTGGACCGGTTTTCGGTCGTCGATGGCGTCGCCCGCATTCGTATCGGTGGCGGTCAGAGTTATGCCATGCGCATCTGGGTTGATCGCATTCGACTGGCCGCCCACGGTCTGGCTGTCAGCGATATCGAAGCCGCGCTGCGAGCAGAGAACATCGAATTGCCGGCCGGCAGTATCGAGTCCAGCGAAAAGCAGTTTTCCGTACGAGTGGACCGAATTTTTATTGCACCCGAAGATTTCCGGACGCTGGTCCTGAAGCGCGGTGCCAACGGGCACCTCGTAAGGCTCGGCGACGTCGCTACTGTCGTTAAGGGCACCCGCGAGTACCGCCTGGATTTCCGCGGTAACGGCACGGCCATGGTAGGCCTCGGCATCAGCAAGCAGTCGACGGCCAACACCATCGATGTCGCACGCGCCGCAAAACGGGTTGCCGCCCAGCTAAATCCGGACCTGCCGGCGGGCATGACCATTAACCAGAGTTATGACTCTTCCGTATTCATCGAAGAGGCGATCAATGAAGTCTACAAAACTCTGATGATCGCGATCACCATGGTCATTCTGGTGATTTACCTGTTCCTGGGTAGCGCCCGAGCCATGCTGGTTCCGGCAGTAACCGTTCCTGTGTCCCTGATTGCCACGTTTATCGTATTGTGGGTGCTCGGCTATACAGTCAACCTGCTGACACTGCTGGCACTGGTCCTCGCGATAGGCCTGGTGGTGGATGATGCTATCGTTGTACTGGAAAACATTCACCGGCGCATGGACGATTACGGCGAAACACCGTTGGTCGCCGCATACCGCGGCACGCGCCAGGTCGGTTTTGCGATTGTTGCCACCACGGCCGTTCTGATTGCCGTATTTACCCCCATCACCATTCTTCAAGGGGACGTCGGTCGACTGTTTTCCGAGTTCGCCATAACCATGAGCGCGGCGGTATTCTTTTCGAGTGTTGTGGCGTTGACTTTGTCACCGGTCATCGCGTCACAGTTTTTACGGCCTGCTGACAGTCACAACCGGCTGGTCACCGCTGTTGACCGCGTTTTCATACGAATCAAAGATCGCTATCAGCGGTGGTCGATTGCCTGCCTGCGCCGTCCACTGTACGTAGCCGCCGGTTTTGTGTTACTGGTCGGACTATCGGTTCTTCTCGCCAAATCCCTGCCGCAGGAATATGTACCCGAGGAGGATCGGGGTGCGTTCTTTATCATGATCGACGGCCCGGAAGGCGCCTCTTACACCTACATGAAAGAATACATGGATGTGATCGAGTCCCGCATGCTCGAGTTTACCGAGACCGGCGAAGCGTCGCGCGTACTGGTACGAACACCGCGCAGCTTCGGTGACACTATCGCCAGTTTCAACTCCGGCATGGTCATTGTTGTTCTCAACAACTGGGACCAGCGCCGCTCTGCCTGGGACATTATTGACGATGTGAAGAATAAAATGGCCGATCTACCCGGCGTACGGATATTTCCGGTGATGCGCCAGGGTATCGGTGGCCGCATGAGCAAACCCATAGAATTTGTTATTGGTGGCGGGGAATATGAGGACCTTGCGCAATGGCGCAATATACTCCTGGACGCTATCGCCGAGGATAATCCCGGCTTCGTCAATATCGACAGCGATTATAAGGAAACGAGCCCCCAGGTGCGGGTTCGGATTGACTATTCGCGCGCAGCCGACCTTGGCGTCTCGGTACAGAATATCGGGCGAACCCTGGAAAGCATGCTGGCCTCGCGCAAGGTCACGACCTATATCGATAATGGTGAGGAATACGATGTATTGATCGAAGGCATGCGAAATCAGCAGAATAGCCCGGTCGACCTGACCAATATCTATGTACGCTCCGATCGGAGCGGTGAGCTGGTTGCCATGGCCAATCTGGTCAGTTTTGAGGAATATGCATCATCCCGAACCCTGAACCGTTACAACCGCAACCGCGCGATTACTATCTCCGCCAACCTGGAAGATCACCTGCCCCTGGGCGCGGCGCTGGAACATCTTGAAACCCTGGCGAAGGAAAAGCTGCCGGAATACGCCGTGATTGATTATAAAGGCCGCTCGCGTGACTATAAATTTGCAGGAGAATCAACCGCTTTACTGTTCGGGCTGGGCATATTGGTCATGTTCCTGGTGCTGGCCGCCCAGTTTGAGAGCTATGTCAGCCCGCTGGTTATCACCTTGACCGTGCCACTGGCAATGGCTGGCGGACTGATAGGACTGTTTCTCACTGGCAACTCCCTGAACCTTTACAGCCAGATCGGGCTGATTATGCTGATTGGACTGGCGGCCAAAAACGGTATTCTCATTGTTGAGTTTGCCAATCAGCTGCGTGACGAGGGCAAGGAAATCTATGATGCCATCGTTGAAGCCAGCAGCATCAGGTTGCGCCCTATCATCATGACCAGCATCACCACTATTGTCGGCGCCATTCCCTTGATTCTGGCATCCGGTGCGGGGTCTGAAACACGCGCCGTTCTGGGCATCACGCTTTTTTCCGGCGTATTGGTCGCTACTGTTTTTTCACTGTTCGTGGTACCCGTCGCCTACCTCTTCCTGGCGCGCTTTGCTTCTTCCCCGGGCGCCGTCAAACGCAAGCTGGATACCGAGCTGCGCGAGGCAACAACCCATGCCGAAAAATGATTCCCCGGAAATGTCGTTGCGGGTCGACTATACTTAAGAAGCGGTTCAAACCCGCATCGACCCTGTGACCCCTGTGCAGGATGCAGCCAAACTTATAATTAACGCTGCACACTTCAACCCGGTATGCTGGAGATCGAACCATGCCCTACGACCGTACTCTCACTACGCGCATTCGCGAGTATTTTTCCGGCCGCGAGAACATTGAAGAAAAAAATATGCTGGGCGGCCTTGCGTTCATGCTTCATGGCAATATGTGCGTTGGTGCCAATGATCATCGACTGATGGCCCGGGTGGGCCCCAGGCAGTATCAGAGTGTCCTGCAGAATATGCACGCCACCATTATGGATTTTACCGGAAAGCCCTTAACCGGCTTCGTCTATGTCGAACCCGAAGCCATAGCAACCGAAAAGGGACTGCACCAGTGGATTCAGATTTGTGAACGCTTTGTCAGCAGCCTGCCCCCCAAGCATTAACATTCCATTCCGATACAGACATACAGACATACAGACATACAGACAGTGGTGCGGCGCGCCACTGTCTGTTCCAAAATCGACCGCTGCCAAGCGCGACTCAGGGTTCGGTGGTGACCACCAGACGGATTGCCGACAGTTGTAATTGAACATGGCAGTCGAATGCCTCCCTGACCTGGTCTGCCCGCTTCCGCAAAGCGGCGATTTCATCGCTACTGTCTTCTGCCGCCTGGCCGGTCAGGTGCTCCAGCCGCTGAATTTCACCGGTGTAATAACGGTCTGCCGCCCGTTGGGCATCCAGCAGCAAGGCCTGTTTATGCTTCTCAGCGAAGGTCTCGGCTTTGTGATACCAGTCCGGAATACTGTCCTTGCGCGATTGAATAATTTGCCGTGCCAGCTTGCGGTCGACCGGCTTGACGCTCTGGTCGAATACGCCTTCAGCCAGCACTTCTGACAAATCCTTATCACTGATATCCAGCACCAGGGCCCGGACCGAAAGGGATGGCAGAAATGGCAGACAGGCGCTGTTTACCGGAGACTGAACCAGCACATCAAAACTCGTTTCCAGCAGACACTGACCGGCTGGCAGCTGTTTGCCCGGCAGCAGTGCCACAGACGCCGCCCCCAGATCCGAGTGGCGCAACAGCTCCCAGAGACCGTGAATAAACGGCGCATCCCAGGACAGGAACATGACGTCATCCCGCGCAGTCGCCAGTGCCCGGTCGAAGGCGACCTCTGCACCTTCCGGCGGGATGCCCGGCAATGCCCCAATCAGCATATTATCGGCGGGTATCAGCGACCAGGCCCCGCCGCGCGATTCTTCGAAATGGAAGTTCAGAAGATCGGCTGCGGTTTCGACCAAAGCCTGCAACGGCTCTTCATCAAAACGGGCGATCTCCGCCCGTAGCTGATCGGCCTGTGGCTGACGACAGCTGTTCAGCTCAAGCAGCGCGTCCCGACCCTGCTGAATTTCCGCTTCCAGCAACGCTGATCGGCTTCGCGCCTGATCGAACAGCCCGGCAAGATCGGTGTCCGGACCAGGACGCCAGGGTTGAATTTCATCGTGTACCGTCCCGGCTGCCGGATTTTGCCGACCAATACAATCCAGCACTTCATGCAGCCATATCAGGCGCCTGTGATTCTCGCCGCCTTCTGCGAAGGGGATGTGAATATGTACCGCATGACGCTGCCCGATACGATCCAGCCGGCCGATACGCTGTTCCAGCAAATCGGGGTGTTCGGGCAGGTCCAGACAGACCAGATGATGACTGAACTGAAAATTGCGACCTTCGCTGCCTATCTCGGAGCAGACCAGCACCGCACAACCCTCTTCCATATCGGCAAAATAGGCCGCTGCCCGGTCCCGCTCAATCAGGTCCATGTCCTCGTGAAACAGGGCCACATCAATGCCATGCTTTTGCCACATATAAGTCTCACAGGCCAGCGCATCTTCACTGCGGTGACATATGGCGAGAACTTTTTCGCCCGGATGGGCGCGGACCCATTGCACCAGCCATTCGAACCGGGTCTCCCAGTCGTCGTCAGCCAGCGGATGCGCCTCGACCTTGCGTTCTGGAAATCCCTGGACCGCCGTCCGTGTGTTGCGGAACATGACCCGACCCAGACCGTGCCTGTCCAACAGCTGGTTCAATAGACGGGTGTCGTCCAGCGTGCTGTCCATCTGGTAAGTCTGAACCAGCTCATCGCGACTGGCTGGCAGGCGCCGGATCAGGTCGTTTAACCGCTGATAGCCTTTTTCCATTTCGATAAAGGCCGGGAGGGACGTAAATTTGGCGGGATCCAGCAGTTGCAGGCGGGCAAAATGGCTCTCGACGCCCAGTTGTTCCGGCGTGGCGGAGAGGAGCAACAGATGTGGGCAGGCGCCGGCGGCGCGACGCAACCGGTCAAACGCGACAGTCTCCGGATGCAGATGGTGCGCCTCGTCGACAATCACCATATCAAAAGAATCAACCGGAAACGCTTCGTCGTCGCCCGCTGCGAACGCCGAATGTGGCACCAGATGTATCTGTCCGCTGTCAAAATCGTGCTCCTGCCCGGCATAGATTTCCGGTTGCAGATTGAAACGCCGGATCAATTCCACCAACCACTGGACCAGCAGCGCATCGGGCACCAATACCAATACGCGCGCCACCCGTTCAAGCCGGACCATCCTGGACAGAATCATGCCCGCCTCGATGGTTTTGCCCAGCCCGACCTCATCGGCCAGAAGAACCCGCACCCGCTCCCGGTCACACGCGTTATACGCCACATACAACTGATGCGGGATCAGATCAGCACGCACACCCAGCAGCCCGCCAAGGCGTGACTGCCAGACCCGCGCCATCCCCGCATCCAGATTTCGTCGAAAAGCAAACCAGCTCGATTTGTCCAGCTGACCGGTCATCAACCTCAAGAATGGCTGGCTCATTCTGACGGTGCCCGCGAGCGCCGACTCGGGGACCAGTTGGTCGACACCGATGTCGTATATCAGCAGACCGGCATGTTCATGTACTGCAATCACCCGGCCCGCGCTGCCGTCAAGCAGTTGTATTTCGTCGCCGACATCGAATGTAATACGTGTCAGCGGTGCTTTTCGGGTCGCATAGTGGCGTTCGGTCCCGGCTTTGGGGAATTCGATTTTTACCGCTCTGGCATCGACTGCCAGCACCAGCCCCAGACCGAGCTCAGGTTCAGAGTCCACTACCCACCGTTGCCCGGGCACAAATTCAGTCATCAAACTTCCTCAACGTCAAAACCACCTGCCCTATGGAATTCGTATGTTCATTGGCAAATGGTCGGATTCACAAAAATCAGGGGCCCGAATTGTAAGGCTTTTTAATGCGGAGGACAGAGGAATTGTTGCATTCCCGTAGAAATTCCCGGGTAATGGCGTCAATATATCCGTTCTTGATCGTTTTCTCCTTTACTGTTTCCGGCCCTTCGTCACAAATCGGGTTGGTCCCGGCGCAGTGACCTTTGATAACGGATAACCATGCTAAAGATCCTGGCGACTATCGACTCCGAACTCAGCGAAGCCGAGTGGAAAACGCGGTTTATGCGCCATGGGTGGACACTTCGCCACCGTGACGGACTACCCGGCGGTTTACGCCGCGGGAACCTGGAGTTTACCCTGGACGGCGACGGATTCACGCTTCTATGTGGAACCGATAGCCAGCGAGGCGGAACCGATAGCGGGCGGGACATCGCCCCGGAAGCCTTGCTGAAGGTTCTGGAACGCTATGCCGAGCATTTTACCCTGGAAGTTTTCGAAGAAGACGGACGTCTGGTGAACAAAATATACTATTAGCTATACTCGACCCCCTTATCTCCCTTAATCCCATAGGAGCTTACCGATATGCCATCACCAACACGCGTGCTGATTTCCACCGGCGCATTGCTGTTCGCGTCATCCCTGTCACTGCCCGGTTACGCCAAAAGCGGGCTGTATCTGGGTGGTTCACTGGGGAACGCCAAGGTCGGAGGCCCGAAGGGCATGGAATACACCGTCGACAGTCAGGACCTGAGAAACCTGGACGATACCGATGTCGGCTACAAGCTCTACGGCGGACTGAAATTTACCCTGCTGGCGATCGAAGCCGGATATGTCAATTTCGGCGCGATAGAAAATGGAGACGCGCAAGTGGAGATCGACGGGTTCAATGCTTTTGGCATCCTGTCCATGGGGCTCGGGCCGGTCGAAATCTTTGGCAAAGCCGGGGCTTTTGTCTGGGAATCCGACCTGCGTTCCGTAGAGCAGCAATACAAGGAAGACGGTTTCGACCCGGTCGTTGGCGTTGGTGCGGCGGTTAACCTGGGCGGAATCGGTGTCCGGGCCGAGTATGAATACTATAACGTCTCTGAATTTGACAAAGTATCCATGCTCTCTCTGGGCGCCACTTTCTGGTTCTGACAGCAATTTTGCCACCACGCGCCCTCCTGCGTGCGGGATCTGGAATCGCGCAGGAGCGGTCCGCCGTCAACATATTTGTGACCCAGATAACACATTCACTTCTCTACGTAAATTTACGTATTTTTTCTGCGGCTTCGCTCGCGTACATTCAACTGAACGCGCTTTGCTTTGTTTCTCACCAAGCAAAATGCAGAACAGGCACGCACCTGCCTGCACTGCCAGCGGAGCCGTTAAGCGTTTGTTTTGTAATGGTTATCAGCACAAGATGCCCCGCGGACCCATTGCTGCCGGGTCGCGGGGATTACGATCAGGGATCGCCTGGATGCGAGATCAAAAGGACTGATATGGTCCCGGATCGGCCTGCTGACTGCGCCATACACCTGTCGTCACACGAGAGAGACGAGATGGTATTGAAAGCACTTCTATGCAAGGACGCATAACTGCCACGGATGGCTTTTTTTAATCCTGCCTGTTTGACCTGAACACCTTTCCCACAGAATGCTCATCCTGTTTACGTCTCATCCTCTTTATCCCCGGACCATATCCGTATAGAGTAAGTCAGCGTGCCGTCCCGCCCCACACTCGATATGCACAGAAGATGGGCGGGCATTGTTACTACTTGAAGACATTGTTACCACCCGAAGACATTGTTACCACCCGAAGACATTGTTACCACCCAAGAGTTGAGACCATGAATTACACCTACAGAACCTGCCGAATTCTCGCCGTCACAGTTTCGATCTGCTGGTCAGTGAGTGCCATGTCCCAGCCCGGATTGTCGCAGGAAAAACCGTCGCCACCGCCGCATGCCCATGAGCATCATCAACACGCCACGGTTAAACCACCCGTGACGAGCGACTGGGCCACCGCCCTGCAACTGTCCGGTGAGAAAGCCGACCAGGTAAACGCCGTGGAGCAGGAATACCACACACGGCGTCGCGAGCTGGTCAAAAAACACTATGCTGAAATGATGGCACTGGAAAAAAGCCGGCTGGAATCATTACAGCCTGTATTGACGCCGGAGCAGCTTGCACAGTTACAGACTCTGTGGAAAGCCCGGATGAAAGACGCTCACAGTGCGCATCATTGACGACCGTTCGTCTTTATTGCAACCTGAACTGTAATGCGCCAACCCTTCCGGGGTGTGCCGGGCACAGGAAGACTTTCCGATCAGGGACGTTCGGAATATAAACCTGCCCCGGATACCGCCGGGTTTGGCATCGAACCTTTCGACCTCGCGGTTGTACCGGGAACGGCATCTGTAACCGCGACCGCAGGAACGGACACACTCGCCCGACACGAGTGCTGTCCTGATTCATTCACGAGTGACCCCCATGACCAGACACGCCAATAATAATAAGCCGCTGTACCTGCACTATGCGGGTCCGTCGCTGCTGACAACGCCCCTGCTCAACAAAGGCAGCGCCTTTAGCGAAGCCGAACGCGCGAGCTTCAATTTAACCGGCCTGCTGCCTCCACGGTACGAAACCATTGAGGAACAGGTACAACGCGCCTATCGCCAATACATCAGTTTTGACTGCAATCTCAACCGACATATCTATCTGCGCGCCATTCAGGACAAGAATGAGACGCTGTTTTATCGGCTGGTTCAGGATAATCTCGAAGAAATGATGCCGATAATCTATACCCCGACTGTCGGGGAAGCCTGCGAGCGCTTTTCGGACATCTACCGCAGCTCGCGGGGACTGTTTATCGCCTGGAACGAACGTGAATATATGGATGATATTCTCCACAACGCAACCAAGCGCAACGTCAGGGTCATCGTCGTGACCGACGGTGAACGGATTCTCGGGCTTGGCGACCAGGGGATCGGCGGCATGGGCATACCCATTGGCAAGCTATCCCTTTACACTGTCTGCGGTGGCATCAGCCCCGCCTACACCCTGCCCATAACGCTCGACGTCGGCACCAATAACGAAACCCTGCTAAAAGATCCGATGTATATGGGCTGGCGCCATAAACGCATCGACCAGGCGCAATACGACGCATTTGTGGACGATTTTATCCAGGCGGTCAAGCGTCGCTGGCCGAATGTTCTATTGCAGTTCGAGGACTTTGCGCAGCCTAACGCCATGCCGTTGCTGCAACGCTACCGCCATGAGATCTGCTGCTTCAACGATGATATCCAGGGCACCGCATCGGTCACGGTCGGTACCCTGCTGGCGGCATGCCGATACAAACAGGTTCCCCTGCGCGATCAACGCATTGTGTTTCTTGGCGCGGGGTCGGCCGGATGTGGCATAGCCGAGCATATTATCTGTCAGATGTGTGCCGAAGGTCTCGATGAAAGCCAGGCGCGAAGCCAGGTATTCATGGTAGACCGCTATGGCTTGCTGACCAGTCAAAGCGCCGGGCTACGGGACTTTCAGCAACGCCTCTGCCAGGACGAGAGCGTGCTCGCCGAGTGGGAATTCTCGGGGCTGTTTCCCGGCTTGAAAGAGGTTATCGATCAGGTAAAACCCGGCATACTGATTGGGGTTTCCGGGCAGCCGGGACTGTTTGACAAAGACGTCGTTCAGGCGATGCGGGAAGCTGGCCCGACGCCGATAATTTTTCCGTTAAGTAACCCGATCAAGCAGGTTGAAGCGTTTCCCCAAAATGTTATCGAATGGACAAACGGCGATGTGATCGTGGCGACTGGCAGCCCGTTTGCGCCTGTAGAGTTCAAGGGAAAAACCTATCCGATTGCCCAGTGCAACAACAGCTACATCTTTCCCGGGATCGGGCTGGGCGTGGTGGCCGCCAATATTCGACTGATTACCGACGAAATGTTGATGCTGACCAGCAATATTCTGGCCGAGTCTTCCCCGCTGGCCAATACCGGCCAGGGCGATCTGCTTCCGCCGCTGACAGCGGTCGGCGAACTCAGCAGAAAAATCGCATTCGGCATTGCCAAGGTTGCACAACAACAGGGTCTTGCGCTGGAAATGCCGGACGATCTACTCGAGGAAAAAATTGAACGCGCCTTCTGGAAACCGGAATACCGAACCTACAGACGGGTGAGTATTTAGATCGCCGGACAGCGTCATCGCCGTCCATGGCCAAATAAATCGCACAATGGCCTAACCAAAAGCAGCCTGCGGCGGCGGCTGCATGGCGGTCGCAGGGGGGCTGTACGAGAACACCAGCATTTTCAGGGCTGGACGGTCACCCTTCTGTGCGAAGGCTGGATCCGGGTCCAGAGCGCGCTCAAAGGTGCAGTCCGGACAGTGTGCACGAAACTGCTCCAGCAAAAATTCCTGATCAAGTTCCGGCGCGTTAAGGCAGGCGAGGATCTGCGCACCGGGTTTGGCCATGGACGGTATGCGCCGGATAATCTTCCCGTAATCGCGTTGCGCAATAAAGCTCCCCTTCTGGTAGCTGGGTGGGTCAATAATGATAACGTCGTATAGACCTGCCTTTCTGATTCGGCCCCAGGATTTAAGTATGTCCAGCACCAGAAAGGCGGCGCGCTCGTCGGTAATCCCATTCAGCCGGTGATTTGTTCTCCCCCGCGCAATAGCCTGGCGGCTCATATCCACATTAACAACACGTTGCGCATCCGCCGCGGCGGCCACGACGGAGAAGCTGCAGGTAAACGCGAATAGATTGAGTATCATTTTGCCTGGTGCCACTTGCTCGAGCCATTGCCGGGCCGGTTCGATATCGACAAAATAGCCGCAGTTCTGCCGATCAAACTGCAGCAAAAAGCGCTGATTTCCCCGAAGTGCGTAGGACTCCGTCAGGGGCTCACCCACCAGAAATTTTACCGGTGCATCCTTAAGATAGCGTTGCTGTATGGCCAGGTGTGTAAACGGCTGCTCGCGGCAGGCGGTACCAGCATTCATGGCCGTAAACACCTCGACGAGGAAATCATCGAATCCGGCTGGCAGCGGTTGATAGGCCGTCACCAGCACCAATGGCCAAAATGCATCAATGTTGCACCACTCCAGCCCGGTCCAGTGACCACCACGGCCATGCAATATGCGCTGTGCGCGCTGGAAGTCGGGCCGGATGCCCAATCGGGTAAATGCGTCACCTGCTGCTGAAAAATCTGCCATATCGGATCCCGTCCTCGTCCAGGTCACCCTATCTGACCGTCCATTATCGTCGATTAATATTACAGATTTACGACTGAACTCGACATCGCTCTATAGCCATCCGGCGGGACCGCTGCGCAGGCCGTGACCGGTCAGAGCTGATCGGAATGGGTCCGGAACCCGAACGCCTTCAGTGAGTCTGCATCGTGAGTGGACAGCGTCAGCCGGAAGTGGTCCAGCTCACGTCGCTCCGGATAGGTTTTGCGCAGATGGTCGAATGCGACGCCCAAACCGGACGAGCCCGCTTGCTGCATGGCCTGCATAAAGCGTTTGTGGTCCGCACGGATATCGTAGGTTGCGAGGATGGCATCATTCAGGGTTGCACTCTGCAGCGTCTGCGAAGGCCCCTTTAACCGCGAAAGCAACTGTTCGCAGGTGTTGAGCGCAGCGTCCGACCGGCCACCGGCAAACTCACTGAGCGCCAGGTAAATCATGGCGGCGCCGTTGATTTTGCCTTCAAAACTGTACCCGGCGATATGCGGTGTTCCCACATGTACCGCCTGTGCCAGCGCGCAGGAAATATGTGGCTCCCGCTCCCAAACGTCCAGCACAACCTGTAGATCTGCGCCGGTACGCAGATGAGCGAGCAGCGCCTCATTATCGATTGCGCCGCCACGTCCGGCATTGAGCAGGAGCGCCCCGGGCCTGATTTGCTTCAGGGCGGCCTCGTTCATCATGTGATGGGTTGGAAATGGCCCGTCGTCCGTGTAGGGCGTATGCATGCAGATGACATCGCATTCCAATATCGCATGCCAGTCGGCAAGAAGCGGGAATTCTGCTTTGGACAGGAACGGATCATAGGCAATGCAGTCAACGCCTGCACCGGTCAGTGCCCGGCACAGGCGTCCACCGACATTGCCGTGTCCCACAACACCAACCCGGGCGTCGCGCCATGCCGGCTTGAGCGTCGCAAGCGCTGCCAGCACGTATTGAACCACGCCTCCGGCATTGCAACCCGGCGCACTCGCATAACGGATATTGGCCGCGTCCAGATACCCGGTATCGAGATGATCCGTACCGATCGTGCAGGTGCCGACAAATTTTACATTACTGCCTGCCAGCAGACTTTTGTTGACGCGGGTCACCGACCGCACGATCAATGCATCCGCGTCCCGGACATCGGCGGCCGTCAGTTGACGTCCCGGAAGGGCCGTAATTTCACCAAATTCGGAAAAAAAAGTGTTCAGATGCGGAATATTTTCATCGGCAACGATCTTCATGTAGTCACTCGTGCGGGTTAAATTGGGAGGATCAGCAGGCTAACTGCTCTGAACGCTACGTATTCTGCAGCAGCCGGCTTTGATAGCGTTCCGGTCGGTAAAAACCGGCAACCTTGTAATAACGGGCCAGCTCGACAGCAAAACGGTGCGCGCGGCCCGGCAGCCCGTGACGGCATAGTCGGCGGGCGTGCTGCGCCACGGCTTCAACAAACGCTGCACTGGGCTTGGCGTCCAGCGTCAGATTATCAACACTGATCCGGAACCGGTATGCGCAACATTCCGCGAAAATCCATTCCAGCGCCTGAGGATAGACCTCAACCTGCTCGAATACCCGCTGTTGCGCTTCACTGCGTCCGTCGGGCGCGTACCAGTAGCCATAGTCAGGCCGTGATCGACGCGCTTCACCAGCGATACACCAGTGCGCGACCTCGTGCAGGGCGCTGGCAAAATAATCATGGGTAAAAATAACACGATGCCATTCGCAGCCCGAATCCTGTGGCATATAGACCGGTTCCTGGCCACCGCCCTGCAAACGGGTGTTATACTCAACCCGAAAACATTTATCAAAAATTTCAGTCAGTTGAGCGGTGGAGTGCGTTGGAGCTTCAGTACTGGCGCGAACCATGCTTATAAATCGGTGTCTCTAAAAGTAAGAATCGGCGACCCGCTTTCAGGGCCCGCCAGATATCATTCATCAACCGCATTGGGAGCGCGAAATAATTTGTAGCAAAGTGTTGAGTTATCGGCAATCAGCATATACTGTGTATATAACGATGACGCGAAACCGCTACGTGTCATCCCGGCTAACCCGCTCACTCTGAGCAGACAAGCCCCGCGGAGGTGGTATTATGAAGACCTCGGACTCCGGTCACAAGCTGGACAATGTGATCGATCTCTTTTCTGGCAAACCTTACCTGCCTCTGAAAGACACCCGCTTTATCAGACTCGCCCCCGAACTCGACGGACTGGAGATGCTCTATTCCAATGAAGCGAGTGCGGATAAACTGTTCAGCCTGAAAGTCCTCGCCTGGGGCCTTCGCGCCAATGGCGATGTCGTTGGGCTGGTCCCATGGTTAAACGACATCATTCCGTGCACCGATATCCAGGATCCACTTAATGGACAGTGGGAAGGATATTATGACGCGGGCATTGATGAAGTTTTCTTTGAAGCGCCAATTCACAAGGTCGTGGAGCTGGAAACCGCCGCTGAATACTACGATTATGAATGTGAAAATCCGGGCGATGTCGTTCAGGAAATCCCGGATACGATCGGCACCCACGCCGTGCTCTCGGAGCCGGAACTGAGAAGTTTGACACTGCAGGAAGTCGTCAGCTGGCGCCTCCATAACGACGGCACCATCTCCGGGATGATCATTGATGAAAACAAGGTGAACAGCACACCCGTTCTGCCGGGCGACGAATGCCTGTATCCTGCCCAGGCCCACGGAAACTTCCGTTACTTTTTTCAACACCATATCGCCAATAAAATCAAATCCAAAGACCCGGAAGCTCTGGCTGCCATCAGTCTATTGGTAGAAGACAACTCCCGCTAGGGTCTTTTGACGTGTTGCATCATCACCGCTGCTGGCGGCCATTTTTTCCACCGGCAACGCGGGAAAGCAGCCTGTAGCCGTGCTACAGGCACAACCGCAGCTGGGCGGGGAATGGTCCCGGCCCTCCGGCTTGAGCCTGTATTTTTTATGCCTCGCCTTTTTGACTTTATGCCCCGCCCTTTCGGACATAGTAGCGGTATCTTCCCTCGATGCTGTCCTGCTGAACAAGGTGATGCCCGAGAAATTCACAGAAAGCGGGAATATCCCGCTCTGTTGACGGATCCGTCGCTATTACCAGAATAAGCTCCCCACTTTTGCTATCCCTGATTGCCTTATGCAGTAACATCACAGGCTCCGGGCAAAGCAGCCCGGTCGTATCCAGCGTGTGATCAGGAATTGACTTCTGTTCCACTCGATCTACCTATTTGGTTCGCATTGTCTGGTGCGGAAAATCCGCCATTAAATGTCGTTGGCGGGGCACAGTGTAAACGATCCGGACGACGCGTCGTAGACAATCAGGACGGTAGCATTCATAACCTGCGGTCGCAAAATGGCGAGCTTTTCTTCCAGCGTCAATTCAAATTCGCCATAATCCGTCCCTTCGCGCGTGATATAGTCCTGTAACAGGCTGGTCAGTGTTTCAGGGGCCAATGACTCAGGTGGAATTATCATAAAACGGGCGTCCGGCAGGCTTCATATCGATCTATTATCCTCGAATCCGGATGCAACAGATACCCATTAAAACGTTACTGTTCAGCGTATGCTGTACCGGTTCGGATTGCATCGGGATGAGACGCAGTTATGGACAATCGGGGCATGAGCTGAATCGTTACAAAATGAAAATCGGAAAATGCTATGACGACACACTACGTACTAACGGTTTCCAGCGATGATAAGCCGGGAATAGTCCGTCAGATAGCCGATACGGTAACCCGCCATAACGGCAACTGGCTGGAAAGCCGGCTGGCGCAGCTGGCGGGGAAGTTTGTCGGCGTCATTCACATCACCGTTGCCGCTGATCATGCCGCCGATCTGCAGGTTGCGCTCAAGCAGCTACAGGCCGACGCAATTCTTGTCACTATCGAACCCTTTGGCACTTCCAGCGCATCCCCTCCGGGACGCACTGCAAACTTTACCGCTACCGGGCCTGACCGATCTGGAATTGTGCGCGAAATTTCGCGTGCGTTCAGTCAGCGCAGTATCAATGTGGTAGAACTCTCCTCGGAATGCTCCAGCATGCCCTACAGTGGAGAGCCCATGTTCACTGTTGCCGGCCTGATCAGCCTGCCGGACCCCGTCGATATCGACGATTTGACGAACGATCTGGACGCGATAGCTGACAGCCTGGGCATCGACATTCAATGTGATGCCTGAGGAGACTCCCGCCCCATGGCCAAATCAATCAAAATTCCGGCTGCACCTCGATCAGGCCCTGCACGAGGGCAATAACGTATTTATACAGCTCGTCGATAGACTGATCGACCATCGAGAACTGATCAATCAATGTCAGATTGCGCAGGCGCGTAACCAGACTGCGTCGACGGGCGTCCGGCGAGTGAAACGCCTCGAATGCAATGTCTTCACCCAGTATTTCCTTATAGCAACCAGCGACTGTTTTGGTTTCGAAGGAGGAAATGGTGATGCGCGCCTGGTATTGCAGATCCCCCAGGGGTAATTGCACGGCAAGGCACTTTTTGATGTCTTTGCTTCGATTAAAAAAGGATTTGGGTTCCATATCGGCAAAGCCTGCGTTCACATCGGGAATAGCCAATCCACGGTAAAAAGCCAGCGCATCGTCGAGCAGAGCTTTCTGCTCCTGATCCGCCAGCCCGAAATCCAGATTGACCCAGGTTTTATCGTCGTAGAGTTTGTGGGGCGTAATTTCCATGGCAGAGATCCGGATTGGCGGGCAGATTACCTGAAGTCGACAAGCTGGTGACTTTTTTCGGTCATTGTAACCGGCCTGCCCGCTTTGGCAACAATGCTTGTAGAATCAGCCGGTATATCCCTGCAAAAACCGTAAAACGGCCGATTTCGCCGGTACAACCGACCAGTTGCGCACTCTGCCCCTTGATGAAAGGAAAACTTTCAGTGTAGATTTGCGCTGCTTTGCCAGACAGCGCCCGACCACGGGCAAAATCGGCACCACCGCGCTGCCGAAAGTGCAACGAATGAATGGCGATGAAAGACACGCACCTTGAGCAACCAACAAGAGGCGGCCTACATTTTTCGGAAATTTTTGCGCCCTAACAAATGTCTATCTGGAGAACCCATGTTGGATTTACTGGTCCGTTACGGCCATTTTATTGCTATCTTTGTTTTATTCTCCATACTGTTCGCGCAGCATCTTTTGGTTAAAGGCGAATTGCCCCCGACGTCGATCAAAAAAGTCGCTGCGCTGGATATGGCGTATGGCATCACTGCCCTGGCGGTGCTTCTGTTTGGCCTTGGTTTGTGGTGGGGAGTTGGCAAGCCGGCAGATTATTATACGCATAACCTCCTGTTTCACGCCAAGGTCGGGCTATTCGTTCTGACCGGTATACTGTCGTTTGTTCCTACCCGGTTCTATCTCAAACATCGACACAGCGGGCAGGCGATTACTGTACCCCGCACCATCACGATAATTATAAGAACCGAATTGGTTTTACTGTTGATTGTTGCGCTGCTGGCTGTAATGATGGCTCAGGGGGTAGGACTCAATGGGTTCTTTCTGCGCCAGGTTTAACGGCCAGTATCAACCGGGTCGCGGACAGGACGGGCAAAAACTCCCCAACCCGCCTGATTCTGGAATACTGAATGCCGAAGCCTGTGACCCGGATCTGCTCAATCGAATGGTGGTTACCGTGCGTACAAAACGTGACCACGCTGTTTGATTGATCGTCCTGATCCATCCCACAATCCATGAGGGTAATCAATGCAAGTCCAAATCAATACCGATAAAAACATTACAGGCGACGAACGCCTGACACAACAGGTTGAAGCGCATTTACGGGAATCGCTGGAGCGATTCAGCGAGAAAATCACCCGGATAGAGGCCCATATTAGTGACCAGAATAGCGCCACCAAGGGCGGAGAAGACAAACGTTGTATGCTGGAAGCCCGCGTGGCTGGCCTACAGCCAATTTCGGTCAGCGCATTCGGCGAACACGTAACCGAGGCAGTTGATGAGGCGATCCGCAAACTGAGACGCTCCCTGGAATCCACACTGGGCAAGCTTGAGCGTCGCTGAGCACTCCCTGCAAATCGCCTTAAAGGGGACGCGCCACGAGCCGCCAATAAAACAGCTTTCGGCCTGCGATTGACGTCGATGAGCTGACCTGATAGAGCCGCCGGTCATCACGACCGGCGTCAACAATCACCGCCTTCAGATCCGGAACCGCCTGGACTCCAGGCGCTGTTCAAACCCACTGGCGCTATCCAAAGCTGAACCAGCAAAGCGCCCGCGCGAGGCCCGGCTGAACCTTGTCCGACGGATGCCAGTCTTTTATCCATACCGCACTTAACCATAGGTTTCCTTTGAAGCTGACCGACCGTCGCGGGTGAGATTTCTTATCCAGCGCCCGCGGCGTATGCGGATCAGAACCGGGAAGAATTTAAGCAGATCCTCAACGTAGGTCAAAAAATAGAGGGTAATAAACGGCGCACCCTGCCAGACCCCGGTGATGAACAGCGGTACGCCAAATATCCACATAACGATGCAGTCGTTAATAAGGCAAAAGCGGTTGTCTCCACCGGCGCGCAGAACACCGAGTATCCGTACCATGTTAAGGATCTTGAGCCAGACGGCCACGCTGAAAAACATCAGTGCATTAACCAGAAGCTCTGTGGTCACCGGTTCGAGAGCACCGAATCGTCGTATCAGACCCGGGCCAAACAGGAGAAGCAGTGCACTCAATGCCAACACCAGCGCCAGTGTCAAACGCTCGAAGAACCGTTGCAGACGGCGGGCTTCCGTAGGGTTATCCGCCCCGAGCGCATTACCCACCATGACTGCCGACGCATTCGCCAGGCCGATAAACAGCGCAAAAAAAGCACTTTCGAAGGGTACCATGACGCCCATCACCGCCAGGGCATGAGTCCCCGAATACCCCATACCCACATGGTAGACCGAGTTACCCACACCCCAAATGGTATGGTTAATAACGAGCGGCAGGGAAAAGCGGGCGAATTGCCTGATTGCCCTGACCTGCAACCCAGCCCGTAACTGGGCAGGACTCAATGCAAACGCCTGCTTTCGATAGTACAGCCAGAAAAGCACGATAAACAGCTGCAGACCCCGTGCAACCAGCGTTCCCCAGGCAGCGCCCTCCGCGCCCATGGCATCAAAACCGAGGTGACCAAAAATCAGGATATAGTTGAGCGCGATATTGACCAGCGCCGCTGTTGCCGACGCGACCAGCGGCAGCAGCGTAATGCCCATGGCACGCAATGCAGCTTCATAGATGACAATGCATTGCGTGAACACGATGACCGGCGCGGTAATCCACAGAAACCGCGTCGCAATCTGTATCACATCCTGATCCGGGTTGAGCCACACCAGCCAGTGTTGCCCCAGCGCAAACAACATAACCAGCGGCGCACTCAGCGCTGCACCCGCCCACAGCGCCACTGCGAGAATACGCTGACCGCCAGCCAGATCCCGGGCACCGATATATTGCGCGATAAGTATGCTGCCGCCCGAGGCAATCCCCACCATCAGCACCAACAGCAAAAAATGTAACTTGGCAGCAAGACCTACCGCAGCAACGGTTTCCGCGCCCAGCCCGGCCACCATTGCCACATCGGCCATACCCAGAAAAGACTGCAACAGCATTTGCAGCGCAACCGGCAGTGCCAACATCAGCACACGTCGCCAGAAAACAGAATCCATGAAAACGATACCTGACTTTGAGAGGAGAACCGCACCCGCCCCAGGCGGCTCAATGTACGATTTGAAGACGGGGCGCGGATTATAGACCAGCCCGGGGAATTCCCATAGGGTCGGCGGTTACGCTATCATCGCGCCTTTCATCCGAATCCCACCATGGTGGACCAACACACTGGAAAACGTTTATGAATGTAGCCGACCAGGTTCTCTCCGTTAACAACGACCTGCCCATTCGCACAAAACAGCCGGTACACAGTGGCAAGGTACGCTCCGTCTACTGGCTCGATGACGCGGACAGCCGGCGCCTGATCAAAGAGCGGCAATACCCGGTTCCCGACGAAGCGCCACTGGCCATCATGGTGATCAGCGACCGAATTTCCGCCTTTGACTGCATCTGGCATGGCGAAGGCGGTGTACGCGGCGTCCCCGGCAAAGGGGCGGCGCTGAATGCCATCTCCAATCACTGGTTTCAGTTATTTCGCGAGAACCAACTGGCAGACAGCCATATCCTCGATATTCCGCATCCGCTCGTCTGGATAGTACAAAAGGCGCGACCGGTCATGATCGAAGCCATATGTCGCCAATATATTACCGGGTCCATGTGGCGAGCCTACAGCAAGGGCGAGCGGGCGTTCTGCGGCATTACGCTGCCCGATGGTCTGGGCAGGGACCAGCGGTTGCCCGAACTGCTGATCACCCCCTCCACCAAAGGGATTCTAAAAGGCATCCCCGGCGTACCGGAAGCCGACGACGTTAACATTTCGCGCAACGATATAGAAAGCAACTACCAGGCTTTCAGTTTCCGTTCACCAGCCGATATCGACCGCTACGAAGTTCTGCTGCGGGAGGGTTTTCAACTTATCGAACGGTCGCTGGCCAAACTGGACCAGATATTCGTCGATACCAAATTCGAATTCGGTTATGTGACCGATCGCGACGGCCAGGAACAGTTAATTTATATGGATGAGGTCGGCACACCGGACTCGTCACGCATCTGGGATGGCGCGAACTATCGGGAGGGAATCGTGCTGGAAAAGTCCAAGGAAGAGTTCCGGCAGCGCCTGCTGGCACACTTTCCCGATCCCGACGTGCTGTTGAACAAGGACCGGTTCGCTGAACGAGTGGCACTGGCCCGGGACAATGCCCTGCCCATGGAAATCCTGCAGCAGGTGTCGGCGACCTACCTGGATATCGCCGAAAAAATTACCGGAAAGCCGGTCCCGCTGTCTGAAAATCCCAAAGCAGACATTATCAGGGTACTGGACGACGACTTTGGCGTAATCGCCCGCTGACAGGCTGCTCCGGCAGGCGCCCGGGTTTAACAGGCCTACACCCGCTGCCGGTTCAAAACATTTCGTATTTATCGGTAATCAATACAAGCTTTCCGACGACATTGCCACTGGCCAGCTCGCGGTGCGCCTCGGCGGCTTCCGCCAGGGGATATACACGATAGATAATGGGTTTAATACGCTCGGCCAGTACGGCCGGCCAGATCTTGCGGCTGACGTGACGCGCGATTACGGCTTTTTCCTGGGCGCTGCGGGAGCGTAGCGTCGACCCCGTCAAAGACAGCCGCTTGAGCATCATCGGCATAAAATTGATCCGGGCGACAGCGCCCTGCTGAAAGGCAATACTCACGATACGGCCATTGGTTGCAGCCGCCTGCATGTTACGCTGAATGTAATCACCGCCCACCGGATCGAGGATCACGTCGGCACCACGCCCGGTCGTCTGCTTGATGACCTCGACAAAGTCTTCCTGGTTATAGTTGATGGCCCGCAATGCCCCCAGGCGCTCGCAAACACGACAGCGCTCGTCCGAACCTGCGGTGGCGTAGACCCTGGCGCCGGTTATTCGCGCCATTTGCACAGCAATCGAACCGATACCCCCGCTGCCGCCATGAATCAGGAGCGTCTCTCCGACACCCAGCGCACCCCGTTCGTACACGTTACTCCAGACCGTAAACAGTGCCTCCGGCAACGCCGCTGCCGTGACAAAATCCAGCGACTCCGGCACTTGCATACACTGTTTGGCCGGCACGCTGACGAATTCCGCATAACCGCCGCCATTGGTCAGCGCGCAAACACGCTGGCCGACACGCCAGGGGCCGGCGTCCTTGCCTACTGCAGCAATGAATCCCGCAACTTCAAGCCCGAGGATGGGCGAAGCACCGTCCGGTGCGGGGTATTTACCTTCGCGCTGCATCAGGTCAGGCCGGTTTACCCCCGCGGCAGCCACTTGTATCAGCACCTCATCGTGGTCGAAAGTCGGCAGGGCCCCGCGCTTTAATTGCAGCACTTCCGGACCGCCGGGCTCTTCAAAATCGATGTAACGCATCATGGAGCTAACCTTTCTATTTCCCACGTCTGTTCAGTTGTCATGCGGTATTCAAATCGGTCGTGCAAGCGGTTGGCGCGTCCCTGCCAGAATTCAAACCGATGCGGTACAACCCGAAAGCCTCCCCAGAAGTCTGGCGTAGGCACAGGGCCTTCTCCAAAGCGCTCTTTCAACATCGCATAGCGGGCCTGCAAAAGATTGCGCGAATCCAGTGGCTGGCTTTGTCGTGATGCCCACGCGGCGATCTGACTTTCGCGCGGGCGGGACCTGAAATACTCCCCGGACTCCTGCACGGCGATTTTCACGGCGGTGCCCTGGACGATGACCTGGCGCTCAATCGCATGCCAGGGAAAGTGCAGACAGACCTGGGCATGTTGATCGATTTCCCGGGCTTTGGCGCTGGCGTAGTTGGTAAAGAACACCAGCCCCCGCTCATCCAGATACTTTAATAAAACCGTCCGTTGACGTGGCTGGCCGGTCGAATCCACCGTCGCCAGCACCATAGCGGTCGGGTCGCACAGATCAAGCTCGGTGGTCTGTCGATACCATAGCCGGAACTGTTCAAAGGGACTATCATGCAGCTGCGACCGGGACAATCCGCCCTGCAAATACTCCCGGCGCATCTTATCAAGGTCCATGGTCATGCCCCATTTTATAATTGTCGTCAAGACAGCGGAAACCGGTCCGCCAGGCGAGCAGGTTCACCACACAGCCTGGCCGCAAGCGCGTCGAAATGTCCGGAAAACCGTTCAGTCACCTACCACCCGGCAGCAGAAAAGCTGCTTATTTTACTGATACTTTGCCTATGTCTGCAGCATTAAATTCCATATCGGCCGTTATACTGGCTGGCGGCCGTAGCCAACGTATGCAGACACCGGACAAATTCCTGCTGCCCTGGCGCGGCCGGACACTGCTGGACCACTGCATCGAACGCCTCCAGCCCCAGGTCGGACGGATCGCCCTCAGCATTAATGGCGACGCTGGCCGGTTTGACCGATTTGGACTGCCCGTGATCGAAGATCGGCCGGCCCCTTATTCTGGACCACTGGCAGGAATAATCAGCGCGATGAACTGGTACCGAGAGAGGGATAATGCACCGGAGTGGCTGGTCAGTGTTGCGTCCGACACCCCAGGATTCCCGGTCGATCTGGTTGAGCAACTCAGGGCGGCGGCATCCGGCAATCAAACGGCCGTCGCCTATGCCCGCAGCGGTGACCGGCATCATTTTACCTTTGCGCTCTGGTCGCTGCGGAACCTCTCCCTGCTGCAGTCACTTTACGACAGCGGTGAGCGCTCCCTAAAGCGGGCGGTGCATACTTTACCTCATACATCCGTACTTTGGGAGGAAAAAGCCGATCCTTTTCGCAACTTGAATACACCGGAGGACTGGCTGGAATTCAATAGACTGCATCCATAGCGCCGCCTGACACCGCTGAAAACCTGGTTTCCAGCCCGGTGCCGCCAGTCGCCGGAGCCTTATATGCCGTGCCGCACCATAGTATGGGCCTGCTATAACTAACGGGCTGAAGCATTTTTTGCACAGCTCGCTACACTTAAGAAAAAGCGGCCGTTTTTGTGACGAACCGCACAATCATAAGTCAATATGTCGGAGAAGCGCATTGAATCCTTTGAAAACCCTCTGCCTTGGTCTAGCCGCCATCGCGTTAACGACGTCGATGCAAGCCATTGCCACACCATCGGTCGATTTTACAGCGCTCTGCAGCTACGGCGAGGAATGCCAGGTCAACAGACCGACATTGATTGGCTATGGCAGCAAGGGCAAGTTGGCGATGCGCACAAAAACCGGGCAGTTTACCTGCCATGGCGCCGCGTTTGGAAAGAGTCGACCCGACGTCGGCAACGAGCAGTGCTTTGTTTACACCGAGTCAGCCGCCAGTAAAACCGGTCCCGGCGCACGACTGCCGGTGACTCGTGCTTCAGGCCGGTCCGCGCAATTGCCAGCCGGCGCATACGCCATCGTTTCCCGCTTCAGCGGTAAGGCCCTGGAGGTGCGCGGCGGTAGTCTCAATGACGGCGCGTTCATCACCCAAAGCGATTTTACCGACGGCCCTCATCAGATATGGAAAATCACACCGGTCGGGAAAACGCATTATTCGATTATTGCCTTCCATAGCGGCAAATCATTGCAGGCAAGAGAATCATTCAATTCCGACGGCGCCCGCCTTCAGCAATACGAATGGTCCGACCAGCACAATCAGCATTGGCTGATTGAGCCCTATGACGATGACGGCTGGCGCATTACCTCCCGACATAACGGTACGTCGGTAGATGTCTACGAAATGAATCAGAACAATCAGGGCGCGGTGGTCACCTGGAGCTTCTGGGGCGGAGATAACCAACTGTGGAATTTTATTCCGGTGGATACGGTTGATCTGGAGTCCGACTAACCCACATCACCGCAGCCTATCTCGCAATGGGTTTCCGGGGCCATCCGTGGGCACTCGTGCACCACGGACAGGCACCTCCCCCGTCGCCATCGCTGGAAGTCAATCACCCGCCCCGCGCATAGACGCCACCTTGTGGTGCAAATCATCAGCCTGAAGTCAATTCAATATCGCCATACACTCACAACGAATTGATTTTGCATAATATTTTATCGACACATCTGTAATGCAATGGACTGGCAAGGGAATTGCTGAATGGCTGAATGGCTGAATGGCTGAATGGCTGAATGGCTGAATGGCCAGCGCATAATTCCTGACCAGCCATTACCAGCGCAGATCCCGTATTTCTCGACACGTCTCACCCGCACAACACCGGCGCCAGGCGCCATTTGCCCTGCTGGCACACGCGTATCGCTAAAAAGCCAGAAATGATATTCAACCTACAGGAGTCCGTTTAAATGTTTCCAAAAATCATTCTCCCGCTGGCCGTGGGGCTGGCTGTCAGCCTGCCGGCTGCAGCCAGAAATACCCACTCAACCCTCAAAGAGGCACTGGAAGGCGGCGGCACCCAACTGCATTTTCGACTGCGTTACGAAGACGTGGATGAGGCGCAGATTGGCACGGCCAGCGCCACCACGCTGTTGACGCGCCTGACTTTTACCTCGGGTAGCTGGCACGGCCTGGGGCTGACGCTGGAGATGGATGATACCTCTGAACTGTTCGATGAAGACTACAAAACCCGGTCCGGCGATTCGAATCCGCCACCCGTCATTGCGGATCCGGAAGTCACCGAATTGAATCAGGCCTATCTGGGTTATGCCAGTGCCGACGCTGCGCTGACAGCCCGATTGGGTCGCCAGCGTATTTTGCTGGACAATCAACGCTTTGTCGGGGGTGTGGGCTGGCGTCAGGACGAACAGACTTTCGACGGGATGACCCTTAACTACCAGGCCCCTGACAGATTCAGCATCTTCTATGGCTATATCACCAAGGTCAACCGGATCTTCGCTGAATACGAAGACCACAGCCATGCCACCCATCTGATCAATGCCAGGTTGAAAACCGGTCAGGGAACACTGGTCGCCTACGCCTATCTTGTCGACAACGAAACGGTGATCAACCTGTCCAGTAACACCTACGGCGCGCGCTGGCAGGGCCATGTCACCGAAAATCTAACCTACAACCTTGAATACGCCAGACAATCCGAGGCGGCCGACGCGACTCCCTGGTCGGCGGGTTATCAATTGCTTGAGATTGCGGGTACGCTCCCGGGCGACGGCTTCCCCGTCAACCTGAAAGCTGGCTATGAGGTTCTCGGCTCCGACAATGGGACGCGCGCATTTACCACGTCACTTGCCACACTGCATGCCTTCCAGGGGTGGACTGATAAATTTCTGGCGACGCCGGCAGACGGCATCAATGATCGCTATGTCAGCGTGGGAACACAAGTCAACGGCGTGAACCTGAGTATCGTGTGGCATGACCTGACCGCTGATTTTGGCAGTGCCGATTATGGAACCGAAATTGGACTGGTGGCGACCGCCAAAGCTGGCCCGGTTGGACTGACGCTCAAATATGCCGACTTCAGCTCGGATGGCTATTCCACCGATACGTCCAAGCTCTGGCTGATGGCTGCTGCAACGTTCTAACTGTTGATGCCGGCACAGAGAAACAGCAGGGACGGGGCCCGCCCGTTTGCCCATGGCAAATGTGAGCCTCAGGCTCCAGGCGGGTTTACCAGGATACTGACACAGGTGCCCCGCCCTTCTCTGGAGCGTATGCTCAGGGCGTATCCGGCCTGGTCGCAAAGCGTTTTTACGATAAACAGCCCGAGGCCATAGCCGAACCGTTCAAGCTCCTCTGTCGCTTCCCGACGGAACGGCGTCAGGATATTCCGCACCTGTGCGGGCGACATGCCAGCGCCGGTATCCCATACCTGTATCAGGAAGCGGTCGCCCGCGCGCGCGCGGCCACTCAACAGCACCGTCCCCTGCTGTGTGTACTTGATGGCGTTGGACAGGAGATTGTCCAGGATACGGTTTATCACCAGCGGCATGCAGACCCGCTCTCGATCCGCGCAAAACATTCGCAGCTGAACCGCTGCCTCATCAAAGCGGACCCGATGTCGCTGGCCTATCTGTTCCAGCAATAGGCGCATATTCGTCTGTCGCTGAATGTCCTCATAGTCACCTCGTGAACTTTTTAGCACGGAATTCAGCAGCGTCGATGCATAGTCCAGCGCATTTCGGGCCTGCTGCATAGCCGGATTGCCCGCGTCACCGGATGATAGCAACAGCCGGGCAGCCGACAGGGGCTGTTGCAGGTCGTGCGCAGTGGCAGCGGTTTTGAGCAATGTATTTCTGGATAGCGCCAACGCCTCTGACGACAGCCGCTCGCTTTCAGCCAGCGAATGTATATCCGTAACCCGCTGATTGACATGATCATAAAAGCTGCTGCGCAAACGGTCATTCTGAAAAAGAATTGCCATGGAAAAGCAGGCGATATCCGCCAGCTGCCCCAGACTGGCCAGACTGAACAGATATTTATTGTAAATCACCTCCATGCCGAAGCTGGCCAGGATCAATAGATAGGCAGCCATACAATGCAACGCCGATCCGACCAGAAAAAACCGGGCTGAGGGGTGATTCTGACGGGCGCAAAAAATGGCGGTGATCAGGGGCAGCGGCAAGCCCAGCGCAATGACCAGGCTTAAAAGCCAGTCCAGATCCGTGAAAAACTCCACCAGCGTCGCCGCCAGGACCAGCCCCCCCAGGCCGAGCAATACATAATGCAAGGTCCGATTGGTCTGCTTCAACTGAAACAACTGATCGGTGAACAGAAAATACCAAAGGTAAATACTGCCCCCGATAAAGCCGGCCACTTCATTATGGTACGGCCAGATGGCCGGCAAACCGAAGTGGCTTTTGTAGCCGCCTATCTGCATCATAAACAGGATGACGGACATGACAAACAAGGTGTAATAGCCCAGCACACGGGACGGCCTGATCACGAACTGGGCGGCGAAAATAAACAGGAATATACTGATGGCGCCCAAATAAAATCCATTGAGCAATACAAACTGCAAGCCGCTGCTGAAGAGGTCATGCTCACTGTAAATGCGCAGCTTCAGTGGAAAACTCGCCACGCCCTTATATTCCACCCAGATTGTCCCTGGCCCACCCTGCTCAATATCAAGCGGCACAACGTAGACGGGATATAAAAATTCTCGCCCGGAGGGAAAGTGGTCAAGACTCCGCGGCTTCAGCAACTGCGGCGTCGCATCCTGCGGTTGCCACCAAACGTTCAGAATAGATGCGGTAGACACCCCCAAAGAAACGTACCAGTGCGAATCATCAGCCTGTGAACTGTCAAGATCCAGGCGATACCAGTGCTTGCGACTACTGACAACCAAGCCTTTTTCCTGCAGCGGAGTAAAATGGGGCGCCTGGTCTTGGATGGTTTCGATAGCATACTCGCCATGACGGTCATTGAAATACTGGATATGCGCGTCTATCGTCGTGGCGGAGATGGCGTGACTTAATCGCAGCGGCTCCGTCTGCGCGGCAACAGCCGTCGTAGCCAATAATAGGCCGGGCAGAAACAACACCCGATAGACCCGGTTCGCGGCAGCCGGCGCAAGCCGCAGCAAATGCCCGATGCGTCCCGGCGAAAACTGCAAAGTGCCCGCAGAACATGCCGCACCCGCCAAGGCTTCCACCAGCCGTTTTAACAGTCGATACAAGGTAGACTCCCGTTCAATCGCTTTTCCTGTCGCTAAAATACTGTTTCTTCGGCCGAATCCAGAAAGGACCTGGCGGATAATACAGGAAGCGGCGGCATCGGACCTGCTCCCGTTAATCGCACGTCAGCGATCCCGGACAGATGCGCCGATTACATCGATAAAACGCCTTGCATGCGCCAATGGCCAGACACTGGGATAAAGCGCACATCCTGCTCCGATTACGTAAATTCCCGTATATCAATTGCGGACCGCAGGCATTAACGTAAGGCCGACAGGAACTCCCGGACCGACGCCCTATGACGACAGACATTCTGCAAAACCTTGATCAGGGCGCCTGGTACTTTTTCTGGATCAGGGGCGTCGTATTGCTGCTGGAAGTCGGCTTCCTGCTGCGTAAAAAAGGCCTCCATTCCGACATTCTGCCGAATATTGCCTGCGGCATGCTGATTTTTGCGTTTCTGAAATTTCTCGGCAGTGGGCTGACCTTCGCTTTTATGACCGGCATCGCCGCCTTCACTACCCAATCGCTGGAGTTCAGCGTCGGCCTGCTTCTGCTGACAATACTGGCAGCAGACCTGTCCTACTACATTGCCCATCGGCTGTCGCACACCGTACGATTTATGTGGGCTGACCATTCCGTCCATCACAGCTCGCAGGAATTCGACTTTTCCACCAGCCTGCGGGGGTCGGTTGTTAACGGCCTGTACAGCTGGCTGCCGCTGACGCCCTTACTGCTACTCGGCGTCAACCCTTTGCTGGTGATCTGGTGTCGGGCACTGGTCAACGATTACACCTTCTTTCTGCATACGCAATATGTCGGCAGGCTGGGCTGGCTGGAGTGGGTTTTCAATACACCATCTCACCACCGGGTACACCACGCCTGCAACCGCGCCTACATCGATAAAAACTTTGGCTTTTTGCTGATCGTATGGGATCGGATGTTCGGAACCTTCGCTGCCGAAAACGAGCGATGCCGTTACGGCACCCCCACACCGATGGCATCCCGCAACCCGATAAAAATCATGTTTCAGGGCTGGACTGCGTTGTGGCTTGACCTGTTGGCAGCCCGGGGGCTGCGGAACAAATCCAGAGTCGCGCTGCACATGACCGGCGAACGCACCCCTCGGGCCAATCAAGCGTCGGCGCGTAAACTGTCCAGCGCCGCAAAATAGCCTGGAAACGTTTTGGAGGTGCAACCGGGATCATTGATTGTAATGGCTGCGTCCCCGAAGGCTGCCAGCGAAAAACACATGGCCATGCGGTGGTCGTTGTAGGTGTCTATATGGGCCGGTTGCAGGCGCGCCGGCGGATCGATAACAATGTAGTCTTCGCCTTCCTCGACAGTGGCACCGAGTTTACGCAACTCGGTGGCCATGGCGCTGAGCCGGTCGGTCTCTTTTACCCGCCAGTTATGGATATTCCGTATGCAGGTACGTCCTTCGGCAAACAGTGCGGTGGTCGCAATGGTCATTGCAGCGTCGGGTATTGCGTTGAGATCCACATCAATGCCACGCAGCTGCCCTTGCCCGCTCACCTCGATCCAGTAATTGCCGTAATCGACTTTCGCGCCCATCTGCGCCAATACCTGTGCAAACGCCGCGTCGCCCTGAACGCTGGCGCTGCCCGTTCCGTGCACCCGCACCGGGCCACCACCTATCGCTGCGGCTGCCAGAAAATACGAGGCAGATGAGGCGTCCCCTTCGACCATAATCTCACCGGGCGCCCGATATTGCTGACGGCCGCGCACCCGAAAACGCTGGTAGTGCTCATGTGTGATTTCGACGCCAAACCGGGCGATGGTGTGCAGGGTGATATCGATATAGGGTTTCGACACCAGTTCACCATCCACCTCAATGACCAGGTCACCCTGAAGTAAAGGCGCTACCATCAGCAGTGCCGTCAGATATTGACTGGAGATATTGCCGCGAATACGGACGATGCCACCGGCCAGCGGCCTCCCCTCGATACGCAGGGGCGGAAAACCTGGGGTGCCCTGGTAGTGAATACCGGCACCCAGCATTTGCAGCGCATCCACCAGGTCGCCTATGGGCCGCTCGTACATACGGGGTTCACCCGTTATCGTATACTGGCCCTCGCTTATGCAGAGCGCCGCAGTCAGCGGTCGCACCGCAGTACCGGCATTCCCCAGAAACAGCGACTGCGGCGCCGCGGTTTTAAAGGGTCCCGCCCCGCCTGTAACGACACAATCGGTCCGGTCTGCGCTCAACCGGTATTCAATACCCAGTTGACGCAACGCTTCCAGCATATATTGCACATCATCACTGTCGAGCAAATTGGTGATATGTGTGCGCCCCTGGGCCAGGGCGGCCAGCAGGAGGATGCGGTTTGACAGGCTTTTGGAGCCCGGCAGCGTAATCTCGCCCCGCACCCGGGTCAGTGGTTTAACCAACAAAGAATCCATATACATGTCCGGAAGATCTAATTGAAGGTCCGCATTCTATGCGCTGCCGCACGAAATTACCAAACCCGGTTGCGCTATAAGTGCGGACCGGGCCACAGCGCGCAATCTACCCCCGCTGACCCGGCCGTGCTGGCAGTTCGACAGGCGGGCAGCAAACCGGGGACACACGCAGCCGCCGCGTGCCGTTATTGCCAGATCAGATAGCCCGCGCCAGATGCCCTGTCATAAAGCGACTCCGTCACCGTATTGCCTTTGCGGTCGATAACCCGCAGGTGCATAGTCCGGCTGGACAGTTCCGGCGAATATAAATAGGCGATCAGTTTATTGTTGGGTGAAAAAACCGGGCGAGTGTGCCGCTGGCTTTCCCCACTGGTCACCTGACGGATTTTACCGTCTTTGACATCCACCATAAAAACCTGGCTGGCCATGGCCCGGCTGCTGGCGGTAGCGCCGGCCGGCGTGCCATCAATCAGTGCACCATAGGCAATAGTACGGCTATTGGATGACCAGCTGACAGGCGACTGCACATGCCGCCCGTCATCGGACAGCGGGCTTAGGTGCTTTGTTGCCGGGTCCAGAACATAGAGCTTTCGATATTCGCCCCGGGTCAGGGGGTGCCGGGCCAGTGCAATTCTGGATGCATCCGGCGACCACTGCGGCGCGTCGATCTGCGCTTTTTCCCACGGGTTATCCAGCAACACTGTCGATTGTTTGGATGTCACGTCGTATACGGTCAGCGCTGCCTGCACCGGTTCGTAGTTATAGTGCGCAAATAATAACCGGCTGCTATCCGGGGACCAGTCCGGCTTGATAATGGTGTCGGCTATGGCTATTTTTTGTGGCTCGCCATCAATGCCTTCCATAATATAAAGTTCATCGAAATTTTTCGGATTTTCATCGTCCTTCAATACGGTCCGAATAAAGCTCAGCCAGCGTCCATCCGGGCTGATACCCGCCTGGGTTTCCGGTATATCGGTTTTGCCAAACGGCACCGGTGCCAACGCAGCGTCCGTGGCTTCGGCGCTGGACTGGTAAAACACATTAAAATCCTGACGACGGCTCTGGCCTTTTTTTCGATTGAGCCGCTGAGCCCTGTCTCCCGGTAAAACCCGGTTGGAGGTAAAAACCATGTTGCCCCGCGCATCCAGTTGCATATCGATTTCGCGCCCGCCTATGGCCTGGGTGTGCTGCACCAGATCGCCTTCCAGATTTATGGAAAAAATATTGACGGTGGCGGCTGGCTGGCCAAAAAAGTAAATGCGACTTTCATCGTTTTTTGGTGAGCAGGCTGTCAGTGCTGTTATTAACATCATCAGCAATAATTTTTTCATCGCAATATCTCTTGGGAGTCTCCATTAAAAAAGCCGCCGTCATTGCTGACGACGGCTTTATTGATTGGATGAACAAAGGCTGACTGAACGTCAGCCTGTTGTTGGCTTACAGCGGTGGGTAAGCGTTTTCTACGTAAATCTGGAACGCTTCGGAAAACCAACGACCCGCATGCGGCGCGTTGTCTAAGGCTCCTGTTTCCAGATTGGAAGTCCCGGCATCTTCCGCATACCGATTGACACCTGTGGGGCTGCACATCTGGTCGTGCTGTTTGTTCACATCGTTTGGATCCCGTGGACCATCCTCGCTGATACCGTCGGATTCGCCCTGCGGCTTGGTCCAGACGAAAGCATCGATATGAGACGTTGATCCTTCATAACGACTGCTCAAATCGCTGGCAGGAAGACCTGGACGCTCACCGACACCACCTGCCTGGTTACACCAGCTACCTCGGTGCGGACGACCATCCAGTTTATTCGCTATAACGTGCTCAGTCGGCGTGGACCCAGTCGACGGGCTCGGCGGACCACCCCAACCATTTCGGCCAGTATCGATCAGCATTCCCAAACCGGAGGTATCCGCTCCCCAGTTTGCCAAGGCAGCTAACCAGTCTGCTGTGTATTCCAGCTCACCGAAACGCGGGTTCCAGTCATAGAACTCAGCCGATCGGACCGGTTCGCCACCAATATCTTCCTCGGGCCTTGGTAAATTGGGTTCACCCAGTGGCGTGTAGTTCGCAGTATTAGTGATAAACCCGGAAATTTTATTCCAACCTGGGGGAGTTACGGGATTCACTGCCGGCTCAATGAATCTTTTGGCGATGTCGTCATACTTTCCGGTGTTGCCATCCGTATTTTGAATATCACTGACCAGTCTGTCGATCGGCAGGCCCTCGAAACCTTGAATTACCCCAGTCATAAACATGGTTGCCACATCAAGATCGTCATCCCATCCCAACCAACCGGAGTGACCCGCGTCGACATACATGTGGACGTTGCTCAGTTCGCTCAACTCGTTAATGGCATATCGAATATTGTTGGTGTAGCCCCACTCCTTGGTGTTGTCGACGCTCTCGCAGTCATCCGGGTTGGTTACCAGGTTAGGCAAGGAATCGATTTCGATCACTGCGACTACCGGTACCCGCGCATACTTCTCGTCGCTGAGAATATTCTTGATGCGACCGATGTATTCTTCGCGGTACAAACGCATGCCTTCCGCATCGGCATCCAGCTCGCCATTGGATGCTGCGGCAGAACAATCGCGACCCGGCAGATCATAGACTACAAAATGGAACAACGCCCCATATTCTCCATTACCCTGCTCAAGGGCATTATCCAAATGCCAGCGTAGGCCTGTCTCTGTAACGCCGTCCTGCAAAAGGTTCGGCCCCTGATCAGGCAGACCCGGAATGCCGGTATAGCTTTCGATAGCGCCGATACGATCCATCCAGACGCCAGTATTATAATTCGCAATAGCAGAGCCACCTGGCTCATTGTTAGCGTTCTCACTCCACCAGGGATTCACGTGCATGGGGACATTATTCTGCTCAGCCCAGGCAAAAATATTATCCTGGCGCTCCAGACGGTCACCACTGATAGGCGTCGGAGTGGGTGTAGGCGTCGGAGTGGGTGTAGGTGTAGGCGTCGGCGTCGGCGTCGGGGTGGGCGTCGGCGTCGGGGTGGGCGTCGGCGTCGGGGTGGGCGTCGGCCCGTCACCACCGCAGGCAGACAGCACCAGTGCAGCTGCGGCAGCGGTTGCTATCTTCCGGGCATGGCCAAAATATTTTTGACTGATCATTGTGTTCTCCGATTAAGGACTAATTGTAATTTTCAGTTTATTTTTATTGAGGTGGTTGCAACAAGGTTCTGCGCGGATAAACCGGTAACAGACAAATGGGCACCCATCGGCTTCGGCTTAAGTCCAAGTCAACCGACTACCAATAAACACCCTACTCGCTACAGCACGTCTTCTAAAAACAACGTGGTGTAATTTACCATGGGCATTCCGGGCAAACGGTTCCCACTTCACACTTTCGTATAATTTTTGTTTGACTTGTGATGCAGATCAGATAGCTCTGATTTATTGAAATATTTTCAGGTGGGTTTATGTGATGCAGCCAGCAGTTCAGTAATTTCTGTTTTAACAGGAAAGCGACCTAACGCACATTATGGACAACTGGTGGTAGCTGTGACTATAACGGTCCGCTTTGGATTCGCCCGGTTTCGACGTGTATATTTTTAGCCCAAATGAAAGAAAATGCGAAATCACCGGTCAATTAAAACGATGGCCATGGCGGTGATGCCTTCCCCCCGCCCATTGAACCCGAGGCGTTCGGTGGTCGTGGCCTTGACGTTAATGCACTCAGCGGGGCATTGAAGGTCTTCCGCAATGTTCTGCTTCATATAAGGAATATAAGTCGCCATACGCGGACGTTGCGCAACAATGGTCATGTCCGCATTAATAACCCGATAGCCATTGGCCTGCAGCATGGCGATGACCATTCTGAGCAGGGCGCGACTGTCGGCATTGGCAAATGCCGGGTCTGTATCCGGAAAATGCTGACCAATATCACCCAGCGCGGCAGCGCCCAATAACGCATCGCATAGTGCATGCAGTAGTACATCGCCATCCGAATGCGCAATCAGCCCATGACTGTGCGGTATAACGGTGCCGCCGAGCACAATTTTGTCGCCGGGACCAAATGCATGGACGTCCACACCCTGACCGATTCGCATCGAAGTCTAGCTCCTGTCATTTTATTTTAAATGCGTGATAGCACCTGCAAAGCCGCTTTCGGAACAGCTTATTTTTGCATGCGCTGAGCGGCGAGTATCCATTCGGCCAGCGCCAGATCATCCGCTTCGGTTATTTTGATATTGTTACGGCTGTCCGGCACAATAATCGGCGGAATGCCGGCATATTCCATGGCAGACGCTTCGTCGGTGATAACGAAATTCTGCTGAAGACCCAGCCCGATTGCGTGATGCAATTCGCCCAGACGGAATATCTGGGGCGTATGCGCCTGCCATAAATTACTGCGGTCTACGGTTGCCGTGACACGCCCATCCTGTGCATGCTTGAGTGTATCAACAACTGGCGTTGCCAATATAGCGCCACGGTGCTGCTCACTCACGGTCTGGACCAGTCGCCGCAGCCTGTCCGCGCAAATACAGGGACGGGCAGCATCGTGCACCAGCACCCAGTCGTCTGCAGAATAATGGGCTATCAGGTGATTCAGAACATTAAGGACCGATCGGGCCCGGTCCGGTCCACCTGCTATTTGCGTCACTTCGGACGCGTAGCGGCAATATTCTGCAAAAAGGTGATCGTCTGCTGCCACCGCGACAAAGACGCCGTCAACCACCGGCTCACTGAAAATCGCCTGCAATGTCATATCAAGCACGGACGATCCAGCGAGATCGAGGTACTGTTTCGGGACCCTGCTGCCCATTCGGCTACCTGTTCCCGCTGCCGGAATCACCGCCCACAGCTTGTGCTCGTGAATCATCGTTCCGGTGCCCCGGCTTCGCCGCTTTCAGGCGGAACAATCATAAAAAATGTCTCGCCTTCCTTGATCATGCCCAAATCCTGCCGGGCACGACTTTCCACCGCGTCATCGGTATTGCGAAGCGCGTGGACCTCCTCGGCCAGCAAGTGCTTGCGCTCCCGCAATCGTGCGTTCTCCTGCTGCTGCTGTGCGATCTTTTTATGCAATGCATTCAAATGCGCAACGCTGCCGTCGCCAATCCACAGCCGGTATTGTGTGGCCAGAAACATCAGGGCCAAAACCGCCAACAGCCATTTCATCATCTGCGCATGCACCGTTTCGCCGCTGTAGATCAGACCGGCAACAGCGCCGCCAGTCCCCGGTGTCTGCTGAACTCCCGCTATCGCCACAGCTCAGCAGACACTGGCATTATAGCAGTGCTGTATTTATTTAAATTCGGCACGGCCGCGGTAGGCGGCTTTACTGCCCAATTCCGCCTCTATGCGCAACAACCGGTTGTATTTTGCCACCCGGTCAGAGCGTGACAACGAACCGGTTTTTATCTGGCCGGCTGCGGTGGCAACCGCGAGGTCAGCAATTGTGGTGTCTTCGGTTTCGCCGGACCGGTGGGAAATAACAGCAGTATAGCCCGCGTCTTTCGCCATTTTAATCGCATCCAGCGTTTCGGACAGAGAGCCGATCTGGTTGAACTTGATCAGAATTGAATTGGCGATCTTTTTATCAATACCTTCTTTCAGAATCCGCGTGTTGGTTACAAACAGGTCGTCACCGACCAACTGAATACGATCACCAATTTTGTTGGTGAGTGTAGCCCAGCCTTCCCAATCGCTTTCGTCCATGCCGTCTTCAATGGACAGTATTGGATATTTGTCGGCCAGCGTCGCCAAATAATCGGCGAACTGTTCGGCATTAAACGTTTTGCCTTCACCGGCCAGATCGTAAACACCGTCCTTATAGAATTCGGATGCGGCGCAGTCCAGTGCCAGGGTCACATCCTCACCCAGCTTGTAACCGGCACTGGCAACAGCTTCAGCGATAACTTCCAGCGCTGCTTCATTGGACGGCAGGTTGGGTGCAAAGCCGCCTTCGTCGCCTACCGCTGTATTCAAACCACGGGCGGACAGTACCTTTTTCAATGCGTGAAAAACTTCCGCACCAATCCGCAGCCCCTCTGTGAAAGTTTTCGCTGCAACCGGCTGGATCATGAATTCCTGGATATCGACATTATTATCGGCGTGTTCGCCACCGTTGATAATATTCATCATCGGCACCGGCATACTGTACTGACCCGGGGTGCCGTTAATGTCGGCGATATGTGCATACAGCGGGATTTTTTTGGCAATTGCGGCGGCTTTGGCATTCGCCAGGGAAACTGCCAGAATGGCGTTGGCGCCGAGTTTGGATTTGTTTTCGGTCGCATCTGCGTCCAGCATAAGCTTGTCAATTGCGCGCTGCTCTGTAGCATCTTTGCCGATCAACAATGGACGGATGGTGTCAGTGATGTTGGCAACCGCGTTCAATACGCCTTTGCCCAGGTAGCGTGATTTATCACCATCCCGCAGTTCCAGCGCTTCGCGGGACCCGGTAGAAGCACCCGATGGTGCGCAAGCACTGCCTACCGCCCCGGATTCCAGAATCACTTCTGCCATCACGGTGGGATTGCCGCGTGAATCCATGACTTCAAATGCTTTGATATCGACTATTTTGCTCATTAGCCTGTTACTCCGTTTGACTCGATTAAGTAGTTGATAATACCTGCTCCACAAACCCGCCTGGGAGCGGGAGCCATTACCTTCATTGTAAAAACGTATTGATCGACGAAAACGCGCCTGTCCGAATGCCTCGTTAGCGAATATCCAGAAGCGGTTGATTCTTCACCAGGTTATCCAGATCTACCATCTGCTGCAGAAACGGCTCCAGTAAATCCAGCGGCAAGGCACTTGGACCATCGCATTTGGCGTGGTCCGGGTCCGGGTGCGCCTCAAGAAACAGTCCGGCCAACCCTGCGGCCATGCCGGCTCTCGCGAGTTCCAGCACCTGCTGGCGACGACCACCGGACGCGCTATCGGCGGACTCGCGAATCTGCAGGGCATGGGTTACATCAAATATCACCGGCAGGCCGCCGCTGACTTCGCGCATGGTGCGGAACCCCAGCATATCCACGACCAGATTATCGTAGCCAAAACAGGTTCCGCGCTCACACAGAATTATCTGCTCGTTACCACATTCACGAATTTTGTCGACGATATTTTTAACCTGGGCCGGGCTTAAAAACTGCGGCTTTTTTACATTGACGACTGCACCGGTCTGCGCCATGGCCACGACCAGATCCGTCTGTCGTGCCAGAAATGCCGGCAGCTGGATAATATCACAGACTTCCGCCACGGCCGCGGCCTGCGCCGGCTCATGGACATCAGTTATCAATGGCATGCCGAACGCCGCTTTCAGATCCGAAAAAATCCTCAGGCCTTCTTCCAGCCCCGGACCACGATAGGAGTGAATGGACGAACGGTTTGCCTTGTCGAAAGATGCTTTAAAAATATAGGGTATCTGCAGCCGCTGCGTGACATCCACATATTTTTCCGCCACTCGCATGGCCATATCGCGGGATTCCAGCACGTTCATGCCGCCGAATAGAACGAACGGGAAATGATTGGCAACCGGAATGCCGGCAACCTGAACAATGCGGTTGCCCGCGTCGCGCTTTATTGATATATGCTTTTCGTTTTCGGTCATTGCCTGTCACTTGATTATTGGTTACTACTCAGCTCACGCCCCGATTTTGCTGTACGCATGCCGACTGCGTTACAAAATGGTGACAACCCTGTCGGAAACAGGTTTGAACACCCGACAATGCAGCCCGAAAGGCGAAGCGCAGGACGCGCGAGTTTTACACGGGGTAAACTCACACTTTTCGCCTTGCCCCGAACACGACCCGGGCACCAACTGAACAGTCACGAGTTGCGCTGAATAATGACATTTATGGAATAAACCCAGTCACCGGAAACGCCAGCTACTTTACCAATCTTCCGGCTGCTGGCAGGATCAACAATGACCCGATCAATGAGGCCGCTCCTGGTGCCGTGTCAAGGCTGCCTTGATGTAGCTGACAAACAGCGGGTGGCCATCACGCGGCGTTGAGGTGAACTCCGGGTGAAACTGACAGGCGATAAACCACGGATGCCCCGGGAGTTCAACAATCTCCACCAGCGTATCTTCTGCCGACCAGCCGCCGATCTGCAGACCGCCCTGACGCAACTGATCCAGATACCGGTTATTGACTTCGTAACGGTGGCGATGACGCTCGACGATGACATCTTCACCGTATATCTCCCGCGTCCTGGACGTTCGCTCCAGCCGACACTCCTGCGCCCCCAGTCGCATGGTGCCGCCCAGGTCGGAATTTTCATCCCGTTTTTCCGTTTCGCCTTCCGCGTTGGTCCACTCGGTTATCAACCCGATCACCGGGTGTGCCGTTTTACGGTCAAACTCTGTACTGTTGGCATCCGACAGGTTTAATACATTGCGTGCAAACTCAATCACCGCAACCTGCATCCCCAGACAAATACCGAGATAGGGAATGTTGTTTTCGCGGGCAAAGCGCACCGCCATCAATTTGCCTTCCAGTCCGCGTTCGCCAAATCCGCCCGGCACCAGAATACCATCGGCATTTTCGATCAGACCGAGACCCTGTTCCTCCAGGTCTTCGGCATTGACATATTGCACATTGACACGGGTACGCGTGTGAATGCCAGCATGCATAAGGGATTCATTCAGCGATTTATACGCGTCCAGCAGGTCCATATATTTGCCGACCATGGCAATGGTGACGCTGTGTTCAGGGTTCAGTTTTCCATCAACAACCGCATCCCATTCACTCAGGTCGGCTTCCGGCGCATCCAGCCCCAGGCGGTCGCAGACAAACTGGTCGAGGTTGAATTCTTTCAGCCAGCGCGGAATTGCATAGATGGTTTCAGCATCCGCCAGAGGCACCACCGCTTTCTCCTCGACATTGGTAAACAGCGCGATTTTCCGGCGGGAGTCGTCGTCTACAATCTGCGTTGAACGGCACAGAAGTACATCCGGCTGCAGTCCGATTGAACGCAACTCCTTGACCGAATGTTGCGTGGGTTTGGTTTTCATTTCCCCCGCCGTGGCGATGAAAGGCACGAGAGTCAGGTGAATCAGCAAAGAGCGCTCACGGCCCAGCTCGACTTTCAGCTGCCGGACCGCCTCCAGAAATGGTTGCGATTCGATATCGCCCACCGTGCCGCCAATCTCCACCAGTGCAACGTCATAGCCCTTGCCACCTTCCAGTATTCTTCGTTTGATTTCGTCGGTGATGTGCGGAATAACCTGCACCGTCCCACCCAGGTAGTCGCCCCGTCGCTCTTTGCGCAATACCGTTTCGTAGACGCGGCCAGTCGTGAAATTGTTGCGCCGGGTCATTCGGGTGCGCAGGTACCGTTCATAGTGGCCAAGATCCAGGTCGGTCTCGGCGCCATCGTCAGTCACGAACACCTCGCCGTGCTGGAAAGGGCTCATGGTGCCGGGGTCGACGTTAATGTAGGGGTCGAGCTTCATGATCGTCACCCGCAGCTTACGGGCTTCCAATACGGCGCCCAGGGAACCTGCCGCAATACCTTTTCCCAATGACGAAACTACACCGCCCGTAACAAAAATATACCGTGTCATCAAAAACCTTAATCGTGCTGATTGGAGGACTGTTTAAAACAAAAAATAGGCGGATTAACCAGGTAGGGACCGGGAACTGGGGAACTTAACCGGAAGCGCCATCGCCCTGAAGATGGGGCGCCAGAATACCAGAAAAGTCAGAGTGCCTCAATCAGTCTGCCAGCCCCAGGCCAGTTGTATACCCGGCCCGGTTGCCGTGGCACCCGTTGCTGCCGGCGAGACATAATACCCCCGCTCTACCCAGAGATCGCCAACCGCCGCCAGTTGGTCACCGTCCCAGAGCAGGGGCACCCGGTCGCGCAGCCAGGGCTCCAGCGCATACTCTTGGAGCAGCTTTTTCAGCCGCTGGGAGCGATGCCGATTGTGCGGCTGCGCGCGCAGCCTCCCCTGGGGCGCCCCGGCTTGCTGGCCGCCCGCATACCTGAACGAAATTCGATAGGACCGGTCAGCCCGTAAACCCGCCGCCGAAGATCGGGCAGATAGCACGCTGCCATCGGCCAGCTGCAGGGCACCCTGACCGTTCCAGCTCGCTAGCGCCGGGCCGGGCCCCGTGGCCAGCACCCCGGCAGGCAGACAAAAAAGCCGCTGCCGAAAGCGCCGCAACTCACAGTCCCCCCATATTAGTACCGGGTTTGCATCATCCCGCGCCATACACAGATCCGGCACCTGATCGAAGCAGCTATAAGCCGGCGAGCGATACGCCTGGAGATGCAGCCACGTGCGCAAAGCGTGATTGCGCCGGGCCGCTGATAGCGCCAGCAGCGGCGTGATCGCCAGACTCTCGCCCAGTCGCTCACGCCGTCTTGCCATGACTGCCAGCTCCTGCAACCCATATTCCTGCAGCAGATTATCGGCTTCGCGCAGCAGTCCCGCCGTCTGACCAATCCGTGCGCCGATGTCCGGCCAGCGATCACGCAGTAACGGCAACACGGCCGAACGCAGGAAATTCCGGTCGTAACGGGTTTGCGTGTTACTTTCATCTTCCACCCACGATAATTGATGCACTCTGGCATAATCCTGCAGAATGGATTTATCCACATGGAGCCAGGGCCGCCCCAGCATGCCCTGGCCCAGCGGCCGTATTGGCGCCATTGCGGACAGGCCCCGCAAGCCAGCGCCGCGCAGTAGACGCAGAAAAAACGTCTCGGCCTGGTCCTGGCGGTGATGTGCTGTCAGCACCATATCACCCGGTTGCAGTACGGCTGCCACCGCCCCGTAACGCTGGCGACGGGCGGAGTCTTCAATGCCGTAGCCGCGATTTTCCACCTCGACCCGCCGGCTGAGACAGACGATATCCAGTCGCTGGCACTGGTCTTCGCAAAACTGTTGCCATTGATCGGCCCGCGGCGACAGCCCGTGATTGACATGTATCGCAGTGACTGGCAATGGGAGCGTTGCAGCGACATGTAAAAGCACCATCGAATCGACGCCGCCACTCAGCGCGATCACCACCCGTCGGGCTTCGGCATCCCGGACAAACTTTTGCAGGTCACTTGCCAGATTCAGCATGGCGCTATACCGTTTCCCCTATTGAGTGAACAGATGGTCACAGAAACAGACAGTGACGTGAATGAATCGTCACATGAACAGACCGCTGTACATAATAAGCAGCCATTATAACGGCAAAGCCGGCCAGCCCGTTGCTCATACGCCCGGCTCGCTGACACACGGCACCTGCCACACCGCATCAGGACACATTAATATGTTTAAATCCGCCCCCTATGGCGGCTGGCCATCCCCCATACAGGCAGATATGGTCGCCAACGGTAGCCGCCGCTCCACCGAACCGCTGTTCCATCACGGTTATCTCTACTGGATAGAGAACCGGCCGCAGGAAAACGGTCGCGCCGTTATTGTGCGACAGGACCCAACCGGGCTGATCGCTGACCTGCTGCCATCCCCCTGGAATGCGCGCAGCAAAGTGCATGAATATGGCGGCGGTGCCTATGCGCTGGCCGGAGACCGGGTGTACTTCGTCAATGCGGATGATCAGCAGATCTGGTCCATGAACCTGGACGGTGGTGTGCCCGTGCCGGTAAGCCAGGCACCGCTGTGCCGCTTCGCTGACCTGCGGGCAACGCCCTCTGAGGATAGCCTGCTGGCGGTCTGCGAAGACCATGGTCAGGCAGGCCTGCCCCAAAACCGGCTGGTACGGTTTGACCTGGGTCCATCCGGCGAAGCGGCGGCTACCCAACCCGCCGGAAGAATCATCGCCAGCGGCCATGATTTTTATGCCAGCCCGGCGGTTTCGCCCTGTGGCCGGTGGCTGGTGTGGCTGACGTGGGATCACCCCCATATGCCCTGGGACCGAAGTGCGCTGTGGTTACAGCCGCTGTGTGAGGACCAGTCACCCGTTTGCATCGCCGGCGGCGACGCCAGCCTGTTCCAGCCGCAATGGGCCCCCGACGGCAGCCTGCTTTGGGTATCGGACCAGAGCAACTGGTGGAATCTGTACCGGCTCGACGCCAGCCAGATCAAAGACGCGTTTGAACACCAGAACGCGCAACCGCAGGCGATTCTTCCACGCGAGGCCGAGTTTGCCACTCCGCAATGGACATTTCGTATGTCGACTTACGGTTGCATTGATGAAAATACACTGTTTGCTGCCTGTGTACGCCAGGGGCACTGGCAGGCTGGCTACCTGCGCAGAGCAACCCGCGCCACCACCGGCGCGCAGCCGCCCTGGCAATTTGCGGCTCTGCAGACCGACCTGTGCAGTATCGCCAACGTTACCGTGCAGGGGGACAATATTGCACTGACCGGGTCCGCACCGACCCATACAGGCGGCGTCTACCGGGTTGAGGGCCAACGCCTGGTTCCCGTGTCTGCACCCTATGCTGTGAGTGCTTCGCTCGAGCCGTATCTGTCCACGGCGACACCCATTGAATTTCCCACCATGGACGGCTCTGTTTCGCACGCTTTTTATTACCCACCGCGCCATCCCGAGTGCCGGGGACTCCCGGGTACCGCTCCACCGGTGATTGTTATCTGCCACGGCGGTCCCACCGGCATGACCGAAGCCTCACTCAACTTCAAAATCCAGTATTGGACCAGCCGCGGCTTTGCGATTCTCGATGTCAACTACCGCGGCAGCACCGGCTTTGGTCGGCAATACCGACAATCACTACGGGGCCAGTGGGGTGTGGCCGATGTGGAGGATCTGGCTGGTGCGGTCCAGCATATCGTTAAACTTGGCTGGGCGAACCCCGATCAGTGCATAATCCGGGGCAGCAGCGCTGGCGGCTTTACCGTACTGACAGCCTTGACGGACACCGACACTTTCTCTGCCGGGGTCAGCCTCTATGGCATAGGCGACCTGGAAGCGTTGACCAGGGACACTCACAAGTTCGAAGCGCACTATCTTGATACGCTGGTTGGCCCCTATCCGGAAAACGCCACCCTCTACCGGCAGCGCTCACCCATTTATAAGGTTGATCAAATCGCCTGCCCGTTGCTGGTTTTCCAGGGCTTGCTCGACAAGGTAGTGCCACCCAATCAGGCCGAAACCATGGTCAGTGCGGTCAGGCAGCATGGGCTGCCCGTTGCCTACGTCACTTACCCGGACGAGGCTCACGGCTTTCGGCAGGCTGACACCATCCGGCATCAACTGGAGGCGGAACTGCTGTTTTACCAGCGAATTTTTGGCTGGCCGACGCCGGACGCCACAGCGATTAATCTGGAGATTATGAATCTTCCGGATTAGGGTCTGTTGACGTCTCATCAACGCCGGCCTTATAGTCAATGGCATTGATATACCAGGTAAACAGCCCCGCTTCGGTTTTTACCTGGGTTTCGTCTCCCACCGACTTTTTCAACAGTGCGCGCGCCATGGGCGAATCGATGGAGATATAATCGTTCCGGCCAAAGATTTCATCATATCCGACGATCCTGAACCGCTTGATATCGCCCTGTTCATTTTCGATTTCCACCCAGGCACCAAAAAATACGCGGCCTTCCTGCTCCGGGTGATAATCGACTATTTTTAGGTTTTCCAGACTTTTGCGCAGGTAACGGACACGGCGGTCTATTTCCCGCAGGCGCTTCTTGTTGTATTGATAGTCCGCATTCTCACTGCGATCGCCCAGGCTGGCCGCCCAGGTGACCTTCTGTGTCACTTCCGGGCGCTCTCTGCGCCACAGCTGATCCAACTCCTGCCGCAGGTTTTCGTAGCCCTGCCGGGTAATCAGGGGTGTTCTCACGCCTATCACTCCCTCTGTGAATTATTGATGCGCAGGCTTCAAATGCCGAATGCGCCAGCCACCCGCCAGCATGGTCACAAAAAATACGATCACCCCCAGCAAACACAGGCCCGCCAGGGTCAGAACGCGCAACCACCACAGCTGCTCTGCAAATACCGGCAGCGATGCCAATGCCAGCGCCAGCACGGCGGACATACCTGCTGCCGCCAGTGCCAGAAGCGCAAGATAGCGTATCCAGCCGGGGCCCGGTTGATAACAGCCGTTGCGGAGCAGCCCTTTCAGCAGCAATCCGGCGTTGAGAAACGCGGACAACGCTGTGGCCAGCGCCAAACCAACGTGCCCAATATTCAGCCATCGATGAAAAAGAAATACCAGAATCAGATTAAAGATCATATTGGCGACCATGGCTATCACACCGATCCGGACGGGCGTACGCGTGTCCTGCCGCGAAAAATACCCCGTAATCAAAACCTTGATCAGCATGAAAGCACTGAGTCCGGCCGCATAGGCCATCAGACTGTAACCGGCCATCTGCGCATCCAGCGCGCTAAACCGGGCGCCGTGCTGAAACAGGGTTACGATCAAGGGTTCCGATAACACCACCAGTGCCGCGGTCGCCGGTATGGCGATCAACAATACATTGCGCAGCGCCCAATCGAGCGTGTGACTGTAGTCATCGCTATTTCCCTGGGTATGCTGACGCGACAGTGTGGGCAGTATGACCGTGGCAATGGCTACGCCGAAAACCCCCAGCGGCAGTTCGATAAGCCGGTCGGAATAATACAGCCACGAGACACTGCCATCGGAGATCAGTGAGGCCAATACGGTATCCAGCATCAGGTTTATCTGACTGACTGATACGCCGAAAATTGCCGGCGCCATCAGTTTCAGCACTTTCTTTACCAACGGGTCTTTCCAGATCGGGCGCGGCACCGGCAACAGATTCATCCGTGCCAGAAATGGCAACTGGAACCCCAACTGCAGAGCACCTGCCACCAGTACACCCCACGCCAGCGCCATCGACGGCGTCTCCACCCGGGTTGAGAAACCGATGGCCGCGGCAATCAAAACCAGATTCAACAGCACCGGCGTCAATGCCGGCACAGCGAAACGGTCATAGCTATTAAGAATGGAACCGGCAAAGCCGGCCAGTGATATAAATGCGAGGTACGGGAAGGTGATTCGAATCAGATCGACAGTCAATTCGTATTTGACCATATCCTGCAAATAGAATCCGGGCGCGAACACCATGGTGATGTAGGGCGCCGCAACGACCGCCAGCAGCGATACGGTGATCACCGAAACCCCGAGACACCCCGCTATACGATCAATAAAGTGCCTCACCAGGCTGACGTCACCTTTGGCCCGCAGCTCTGACAAAACCGGCACAAAGGCCTGAGCGAAGGCGCCCTCCGCAAAAAGCCGACGCAGGAAATTGGGAATTTTGAAAGCCACAAAGAAGGCATCCGCACCGCCTGCGGCGCCGATAAATATGGCGAACACGACATCACGCACCAGTCCCAGCACGCGCGATATCATGGTCATGACACTGACCACTGCACTGGAGCGCAGCAGGCGCGTCGGCGATTTAATGACGTCGGAGGTAGTCTGTTTCACGTAGTAGCCGTCAGCTGCCGCAAAAGGTAGCGCATTGAGCCATGATTCGGGCAGCCAGGCAAGTCCGTACCCGCGAGGTGATCATTCGCCAGCAAGATCCCGTCCACAGAATTCAACCTGGCGCTGCCCGCTTTTGCCACCTGCATCCAAAAATGCGCCGTGTCGGCTTGACAGTCGCTAACATCTTTGCCGCCATGCAAAAAGCAGGGTATCCTTATGCCCCGCAATCAGGATGGCAATCTGCGACTTTTATCGAACGCCTGGCCAACGCCACCGCCCCCTCTGCGTACCGCAGCGTCCCGACGGCGCGATGTGTTTAGTGCGCCCCGCGCTTGTGCTATTCTCCCCGCCCTCAAACAGGAGCTTATATGTCAGATAAGACAACTTTATTCGGCATCAAAAATTGTGACAGTGTAAAACGCGCGCGCGACTGGCTCGTCGCCCAGGGCATAGAACACGTTTTTCACGATTTTCGGACTGAGGGACTCAGCAAGCCTCAGCTACAGGCGTGGATTGACAGGGTCGGCCCGGACCGCCTGATCAATAAACGCAGCACCACCTGGAAACAACTGCCGCCGGCAGACCAGTCGCTGGCGCTGAGCGGGTCCATTTCCGCGGTCGTACTCGCCAATCCGACGCTTATTAAGCGGCCGGTATTGCAATCCGGTGATGCATTGCTGATCGGCTTTGACGCCGCGGAGTACGAAAAGCAGTTTCTCCCCTAGCCCGGACGGCATTCTTCGAATGCAGGTTGCATCACCCGAAATAATTTTATAGAAGGTTTGAACATGACACAGGTATACGCACTGGGCCTCGGCATCGGCACCAAAAACACGCAAGGTGACTGGCTTGAGGTTTTCTATCCGGCCCCCCTTATTGACCCGGACAACAATACCGTACAACCGCTATTGGAACTCTGCGGCTGGCAAAGCGGAAACACCCTGCACGAACTCACTCGCGATCAGCTCGTTTCCCTTGCCGGCGATCCGTTTTTTGGCGACCTGGCGCGCAGCTTTGCTGACAGCCAGCAACCCATTGTTGCGGTCATTCTGGCAACAGACAGCGGCCCGGACAACGTTCCGGCGGCCTACCTTAAGCTGCATCTGCTCAGTCACCGACTTTGCAAACCCCATGAAACACGCCTGGACGGCATCTTTGGTGTGTTGCCCAATGTCGCCTGGACCAGTCAGGGCGCAGTTGACCTGAACGATCTGCCTGCACTGCAACAGCGATGCCGGCTGGAAGGCCGCCCGTTGTCGGTGAACTCAATCGATAAGTTTCCCCGCATGACCGATTATGTCGTTCCGAAAGGCGTGCGCATCGCTGACACCGCACGCGTGCGCCTCGGGGCCTATCTGGGCGAGGGAACAACCGTTATGCACGAGGGCTTCATCAATTTCAATGCCGGAACGCTCGGGACCAGCATGGTGGAAGGCCGTATTTCCGCTGGCGTCATCGTCGGTGAAGGCTCCGACCTCGGCGGTGGCTGCTCGACCATGGGGACGCTCTCCGGCGGCGGCAATATCGTGATCTCGGTAGGCAAAGGCTGTCTGATTGGCGCCAACGCCGGCATCGGGATACCACTGGGCGACCGTTGCATTGTGGAGGCCGGACTGTATATCACAGCCGGCACCAAGGTGGTTCTGCTGGATGCCGACAACCAGGTACAGGGGCAGGTTAAAGCGCGGGATCTGGCCGGAAAAAGCGATCTTTTGCTTCGACGTAACTCGTTGAATGGTGCTGTTGAATGCAAAACCAACCTCAGTGCAGTCGCGCTGAACGACGCCCTGCATGTGAACAACTGATGACTGCCTGCACACCTACCCTGCAACTGGCCTGCGACCTGATCGGTCGCCCCAGCGTGACACCCGCTGACGCGGGCTGTCAGGCCCTGATGATTGCGCGACTTGAAGCCGTGGGTTTTGCCGTTGAGCGACTGCGATTTAACGATGTCGACAATTTTTGGGCTGTACGGGGCGATGATGGCCCTGTTCTGGCCTTCGCGGGACACACGGACGTCGTCCCGAGCGGTCCCGCTGAAGCCTGGACCCACCCGCCTTTTTCACCGGTTATCGAAAACGGCTTTCTTTATGGACGGGGTGCTGCCGACATGAAAGGCAGCCTGGCCGCCATGATTACGGCAACCGAGGCATTTGTGACGGAGTATCCACGGCATCGGGGGCGACTCGCTTTTCTGATCACCAGCGATGAAGAAGGCATAGCCGCTGACGGCACGGTCAGGGTTATGCAATGGCTTGAGGCACGGGGGCAAAAAATCGAGTGGTGCGTTGTCGGCGAACCCTCCAGCACGGCATTGTTGGGCGATGTGATCAAAAATGGCCGGCGCGGCTCCCTGGGGGCCGAATTACGAATCGTCGGCCGCCAGGGTCACGTGGCCTATCCGCACCTGGCCACCAATCCCATCCATGCAGTGGCACCAGCGCTGGCCGACCTGGCAGCAACCGAGTGGGATCACGGCAATGATCATTTCCCGGCGACGAGTTTTCAGGTTTCCAATTTCAACAGCGGCACCGGGGCCACCAATGTTATTCCCGGCACGGCTGACGTGGTTTTCAACTTCCGCTTTTCCACCGAAGTAACCGCGGAAATCCTGCAGACCCGCACCGAAACCATCCTGCAGCAACACGGTCTCAATTATGAGATCCGCTGGCACCTGTCGGGGCAGCCTTTTCTGACCAGCGCCGGGGAACTGGTGGACGCCGCCGGGCACGCCATCCATGCCGTGACTGGCCGCCACACCTGCCTTTCGACAGCCGGCGGCACATCGGACGGCCGGTTCATAGCGCCTACCGGTGCACAGGTGGTGGAAATTGGCCCGGTCAATGCCACGATTCATCAGTTGAATGAATGCGTCAAAGCGTCCGACCTGGACGATCTGAGCCGGATTTACCAGCAGATTATGACCCGTTTACTCACTTGAGTCGCTCATGAATACAACCTTGACACACATCAACCAGCAGGGCGAAGCCAATATGGTTGATGTCGGCAACAAGTCCGACAGCCAGCGGCGTGCAACCGCACAAACACTGGTCACCATGCAATCGGAGACCTTGTCGTTGATTCTGGCAGGCGGACATAAAAAGGGTGATGTTTTTACCATCGCCCGCATTGCCGGCATTCAGGCCGCAAAAAAGTGCAGCGAATTGATCCCGTTGTGTCACCCGCTATCCCTGACCCATATCGATGTACAAATCATTCCCCATACCGAAAGTCATCAGGTCGAATTGCTCGCAACCTGCGCCCTGAGCGGGAAGACCGGCGTGGAAATGGAAGCGCTGACCGCGGTATCCGTTGCAGCCCTGACAATCTATGACATGTGTAAAGCAGTCGATAAGGGTATGATCATCGGCCCGACCCGACTGCTGAAGAAAAGCGGCGGCCAGTCAGGCGACTGGGAGGCTGCATCATGACTACCCTGGATCCGACCATGCTCCATGTTTTCTACTTCGGCGCCCTGGCCGATGAACTCAACTGCCGCGAAGAACAGGTGCAGGTCCCGACGGACATATCGACCGCCGGCAAGTTGCAGGACTGGCTCGCGAATCGGGGCACCCCCTGGCAGGCGCTCCAACAGGCGCGCATCAAAGTGGCCGTCAACCATGAAATTGCCCGCCCATGCCATCTGCTGCGCAACGGCGATGAAGTGGCATTTTTTCCTCCGGTGACCGGCGGCTAGTCCCGCCGTTTACCGGGGCGTCATCTGCTACACTGTCAAAGCAGTACATGGCACTCCCCCTGGCTCTCAAACCGGTGACGGGACCGTTGATGACTATAATGAACAATCCAATTCATATTGATGTTCGCACCGCGGATTTCGAGCAGGGTTTCGAGTATTCACAACTTCTGCAGAATCACCAGGCAGGCGCGGTGGTGAGCTTTGTCGGCCGGGTACGGGATTTTACAGATCGGCACAGCCAGGATCTCTGGCTTGAACACTACCCGGGCATGACAGAAAAAGTACTCCATCGGATTGCCCAGCAGGCGCAATCGCGCTGGCCGGTGCTTTCCGCGAGAATAATTCACCGTGTAGGTCGCATGCAGGCCGGTGAACAGATTGTCTTTGTCGGTGTCAGTGCACCACATCGCCACGACGCTTTTCAGGCGTGTATGTTTATTATGGATTTACTAAAGACCGAGGCGCCCTTCTGGAAAAAAGAAGGCAGCAGCTGGGTAATTCCAAAACAAAGTGACAACAAAGCCGCTGATGCGTGGACCGAAAAGCTTTAAGCGCCTGAAGCAGGCGTTACTGGTGCACTACACCGCACCGCCCGCCAGCCTGATACCGCGGTTTCGCAATGGCGCGCTTTGCTTTAGCGCCGGGCTGGCGATGATCATGATCGCCAATGGCAGCATGGAACCGTCCATTGGTCAGGAACTGGTTGTATTGTTCGGCCTGCTGATCGGCGCCATCGGGTTTTACCTGGCGCTGACGGCGGAAATACGATTTATTATTGGTCGGTTGATACATTTACTGCGATGAGCTGCCGGCCAATCCCATACGACTGGCGTTACAATAAACGTAACTATTCAGCTCACGCCCCGATTTGCCCATCGCTGCGTTAAAAAAATGGTCACAAACCTGTCGGGAACAGGTTTGAACGCCTGGCCAGGCGGCCCGGAGGGCGACGCGCAGGATGCGCGGCGTATTTACAGGAGTAAACTCACGGTTTTCGACTTGCTCTGAATAAATCTGGTCACAATCTGAACAGTTACAGCACGAGCCGAATAGCTACCAATAAACAAACGCGTACCTTTTAAACCAAAGACTGCCTCCATGATTCCAAGACTTGATACAGTTCCCCAACTCGAGCGCACCAGCGATCAGTACCTGACAGCACTGGGCGAACGTGGATTTCAGGGTGAGATTGAACGGGGATTCAGCGCCCGCATGGTCATGGCGACGGACAATTCCATCTACCAGTGGTTGCCCCAGGGCATAGTCTACCCGAGAGACACATCTGACCTGGTCAGGCTGGCCGAGCTGTCACAGAATACGGCGTACCGGGGGGTCTCGCTGACGCCACGTGGCGGCGGCACCGGCACCAACGGCCAGGCGCTGAATAACGGAATCATAGTGGACACGTCCCGCCACATGAACCGCATTCTGGAGATCAACCACAACGAGCGCTGGGCGCGGGTCGAGTGCGGCGTGGTCAAGGATCAGCTGAATGCGGCGTTGAAACCGTTTGGCCTGTTTTTCGCGCCCGAATTGTCCACCAGCAACCGGGCGACCATCGGCGGCATGGTCAATACCGATGCATCGGGCCAGGGTTCGTGCCGCTATGGCAAGACACGCGACCATGTGCTGGAATTGACCACCGTGTTACTGGACGGATCGGTACTGCATTCTCATGCACTCACCGCGGAAGAGCTGGCAGCCCATCGGGAGCAGCAGGACCGGGTCGGACAGATCCACCGTCTGGTGGACGGTATCTACAACGAACACAAAGCCGTCATCACGCAAAAATTTCCCAGGCTGAACCGCTGCCTTACCGGTTACGATCTGGCCCACATCCGCGACGAACGCGGCCGGTTCAACCTGAACAACATACTGTGTGGCAGTGAAGGTACCCTCGGATTCATTACCGAAGTCAAACTGAATCTGTTGCCCATCCCCAAACATGCCGCATTGGTTATCGTGCGCTACAGTAACTTTGACAGCGCCCTGCGCGACGCCGCGAGACTCATGGAAGCTCAACCCAGCAGTATTGAAACCGTGGATTCCAAAGTACTGGGGCTGGCCATGAACGATATCGTATGGCATCAGGTTGCCCGCTATTTTCCCGACAGCGGACCTGTGCCGACGCGGGGAGTCAATCTCGTCGAATACACCGCCCATAGCGAAGAAGAACTCAAGGCGGGGCTGGGGCGACTTCGCGCAGCCCTGCGCAAAGGCAACCCTGACTGCCTCGGGCAGACGATTGCTTCCGGCCAGAACGAAGTGAATAAACTGTGGGGCATGCGTAAAAAGGCCGTAGGCCTGTTGGGCAATGCGAAAGGCGAAGCCCGGCCGGTACCGTTTGTTGAAGACACAGCGGTACCGCCGGAAAATCTTGCTGATTTTATCCACGAGTTTCGACAGTTGCTCGACAGCCACAAGTTGGACTATGGCATGTTCGGCCATGTGGATGCCGGTGTTCTGCATGTGCGCCCCATGCTGGACATGAAGGATCCACAGCAGGCCAGACAGGTACGCAACATTTCAGACCAGGTGGTAGCGCTCACCCAGAAATACCATGGCTTATTATGGGGCGAACATGGCAAAGGGGTACGATCGGAATATGCACCCGCCTTTTTCGGAGAGCTGTATCCACAGTTACAGCGCATCAAGGCGGTATTCGACCCGTATAACCAGCTCAATCCAGGAAAAATTGCCACACCCGCCGGCGACCTGAAATTACTGAAAATCGATGAGGTTCCCACCCGCGGGGACGTGGATCGAACGATTCCGGTCAGTTCCTGGCAGGGCTATAGCGAAGCGGTTTACTGCAACGGCAATGGTGCGTGTTTCAACTGGGATTACAGCGATGCCATGTGCCCCTCCTGGAAAGTGACCCGGGACCGGGTCCATTCACCCAAGGGGCGCGCATCCTTGATCCGCGAATGGTTAAGACAGATGAACGAAGCCGGCGCCGATCCGGTCGCGCTGCTCGCGCGCCCGGCCGGCCGCCTGAAATTTGTGATGGGCTGGCCAGGACGTGCGCTCAATACCCGCAAACTTAAGCGCGGCGCCTACGATTTTTCTCAGGAGGTGCAGGAGGCCATGGCTGGCTGCCTGTCCTGCAAAGCCTGTGCGGGACAATGCCCGGTCAAGGTGGACGTCCCGACCTTTCGCAGCAGATTCCTGGCGCTGTACCATACCCGCTATACCCGGCCACTCAAAGACTACCTGGTCGGTTCTCTCGAATACCTGTTGCCGGTGATCGCGCACGCCCCCCGGGTTTATAACGGGTTTATGAAGGCCAAACCGGTCCGTTGGGTATTGTCTAACGGCGTGGGCTTTGAAGATGCGCCATTATTGCCGCAGACCCCACTGCCGAAAGTGTTAAAGAAATGGCAACTGGACATGGCGACCTCGGCCACGCTGGAGAAGCTGAGCGACGCTGACAAAAGCAGAACTGTCATATTGGTGCAGGATGCGTTTACCAGTTTCTACGAGCCGCAGCTGGTGGCCGATATTATGGTCTTCCTGAAGCAGTTGGGTTTCAGACCTTTGCTGGCACCGTTCAAGGCCAACGGCAAACCTCTGCATGTGCACGGCTTTCTGCATGCGTTTACCCGTGTAGCCCGTAAACATTCGGTCATGCTGCAGGAACTGTCGCAATATGGCGTTCCGCTGATCGGTCTGGACCCTGCGATGACAATAACACTGCGCAGTGAATACCGCAAAGTCCTCGACGAACCGGCGTGGCCCAATGTTCTGTTGGTGCAGGAATGGCTCGCAACCCGGCAGGATCAGTTGAAGGCGGGGAAATCGCTCTTCAAGGAAAGCCATTTATTTCGCCTGATGCCGCATTGTACCGAGTCCACCAACGCACCCGCGGCCATTAAGGACTGGCAGACCGTATTCGCCGCGCTGGGCCAAACGCTGGAAATAGTCCCGGTGGGCTGTTGCGGCATGTCCGGTACTTATGGGCACGAGTCGCGGCACCGCACCAATTCCACAGATCTGTTCAATATGAGCTGGCGCGGCCCGATCCGGGCGATTGAAAACCAGGGAACCATAGCAACAACCGGTTATTCGTGTCGCTCCCAGGTCAAACGCGAGGCGTTTGTGCGGATACCACACCCGTTGCAATTACTGCTTGCCCGCATGAACCGGGGCTGACAGCCGCGGTTCATGCGGTGACGGTTGCGGAATCGTGCCCGCACCGGTAGCGCAACAGAATGATCGCTTCCCGCCGGCATTCAGCTACAGCGTGCGCACCGCTCGCTGTGCTTCTTCATGCATGCGCCCCATCAACACGATCAGCACCTGCCTGATCAGGGATCGGGTGATGGCTTTACCTTGATCAATTACCCACCCAAGCGCCTGCATCATCTTCTGAATCAGTCGCTGTACCCAGAAGCTGCCGTCGACCAGCCGGTTTTTGCCCTGATCCAACAGCCAGGCCAGCTTGTCGGCCAGCGTCACCACGCCGATGGCGTGCCACTGCAATCGAAACGCCAGGCCGCCCAGTGTTTTCTTAAGTACAAAAATCAGGGCCGCATTGAGCCATTGTCCAACACTTGTACTCAGCAATCCCGTCGGCCGGTCCGATCGCAGCCATTGCTCGATCACGTGTGTGAGCATCCAGGGCGGGCGTCCATTTTGTAGCTGACGCCAGGATTTACCGGCCACCGACTGTTGATACCGCTGCATATTATGCGCCGCCGCTGTCCAGATCCGGTCACTCGATGGAATATGATACCCATCGCCGCCAGCCGGCGGATGCACAAAAGGAAACAGCGGCACCATGGTTACCGGATCGGTCGCATGATAGACCCGGTGAATCGCATCCGCTGCCATTGCCCGGGTCAATCCTGTGGCAAAGCGCATTGTGCCGGGGCGTGGTGCACCAAATGTGTAAAGTGCCACCCGACGCCCGTAGCGCGCAGTCAACCAGTCGGCCACCAACGTAGCAATTGCGCCACCCAGACTATGGCCAATGCAATGAATTCTGCCCCTCACTGGCAGACCCGCCAAAAAGCGCTCGATCGTGGGCTTCATACTGACGAAAATATGATTAAACCCCAAATGTACCGGTGTACCGCCGACGGATGACGCCAGCCCAAGCCGGGCATTACTCACCCAGTCCGCATAGCGGTTGGCCGACGTGGAGCCACGAAACACAATAAAAACATCCTCGGGATAGTGTTTGCCGCCACGGGCGCATACGCCGAAGGCATCCCGGGTGTTCACCAGCCGCGCGCCCACTGTCGCGTTCAGGGTAACGCGATGATCCGTGACGCCGGAAAATTCGGGGCGCTGCAAAAACACGGATTCCTGCACGGGATTCTGCACCTGATAAACTTCTTTCGCCAATGCACTGCAAACCAGCGGAGATAATGTGGTCATTGTCGAGCTCCTTGCCCGGTTACGTCACTGAACGGCGGCGATTGTTCGCGCGCGCCCGGTTATATAATCCTCGTCCATTTACAGGAAGTACCCAGACCACCGGACGGGACCTCCACGCGCACCAGCGGATCAGTCAGCTCGCACCGAAACTGCACCGGTTTGCCGCCCAGTTCGCCGTATAGGCTACGGTCCAGCTTTCCCAGACTCCAGATGACAAAATTTCTGCCCGCGTATTCCACCTCGAGCTGCTGCGATACGACCAGCTGGGTAAATGGAGACAGGGTCATGGTGGTCTGCAGCAGCCCCAAATAGAAATTGCCATTGCTCCCACTGTACACAATGTCTTTTTTACTGCGATCGTGTTGCCAGACGATATGCCGGGTGATCCGGGCCTCGGCAGCCGGACTTCCCTGATAGGTCAGGACGCCCCGCAAGGGGGAAAACAAAATAACCTCCTGTTGTGCGCCCGGGTAAACAGTCATCGCTACTCCTTTAACCAATATTCCTTTGACAGATAGTCCTTGACGGACAGCCCCTGTGGACGAAGGATGTATCCAGTTTCTGGCCTTCGTCCAGCGGCATAGGCCCAATATGCTACGCACACCATTCCCCATGGAATGCGCGCACGATATGCACATCTGAATTCGAGTAACGGAGGCCGGCAGTATAGGAAGAGAACATCCCTGCTATGGAAAGGCGAACCCGTGATATCCATTCACTCGAGTGCTGGCCGCAGCGGATACCTTAAGCTGCGCTTGCGCCGGCGACGTTCATACTACGGATATTTTATTCGACGTCAAGGTCATCCGAACAATTGCGCGCCATAAAATCGCAAAATTATCGTAACTATTCAGCGCGTGTCATAACTGTTCAGATTGCGTCCAGATTTGTTCAGAGCAAGGCGAAAAATGTGAGTTTACTCGTGTCAATACGTCGCGCATCCTGCGCTTCGCCCTCCGGGCCGCCTGGGCAGGCGTTCAAACCTGTTCCCGACAGGTTTGTGACCATTTTTTAACGCAGCTTTATTTGTAGGTAAAGGGGCAAATCGGGGCGTGAGCTGAATAGTTACAAATTATCTTTTGATCGCCGAACCGATACAGACAGGCGGATCGCACAATCAGATCAGCCCAAACGCGTCCAGCGTAGTCTTTAGAATTTCGGGGTTGATGGGCTTCCTGATAAATTCGAGTGCGCCCAATTCAAGCACTCTCTGACGCGCAACAGGTTGAATATCAGCGGATATCACAATAACAACGCATTTAAGGTTTTCGTCCCGAATTTTTTGCAGTACGGTAAACCCATCCATATCGGGCATGGTGAGGTCCAGAAAAACGATGTCGCCCTGGCCCGCGCGGATGGCGTCCAGTGCCTGATGACCGTTTCCGGCAAAAGATATTTGCACTGACCATTCCGACGGCAAAGACCGCGCCACCTGCTTCCGGGCCATTGCCGAATCGTCACAAATCAATAAAGGTATCGCCATATGCGCTTGCTTGTCCCCAAGATTAGTGTTCCCGTTGCAAGAATGCGGTCCCTTCTCTAGCCGATTGTATCGAAACCCTGCCGATCGCCCCGTTTGGGTGCGCCGGGAAATTCCGGCAAAACCGGCCGGCTCGGTACCAGCCCTCGATCTACGCGTCCACAGTTACCCTCCCGGTAAACAGCCAGCCGGACATAATGCAGTCACATAATGCCCCGCTTTTGACTACAGTATAGCCAGCATTCAATCAACCGGGATTACGATAATTTCCGGAACGAAGAAGCCGACCGCTCGGGCTCGCCGGGTGGCGCGGAAGCGCGGTCGCGTTCCAGCTGCCCCTCGAAGAAATCTTCCATATTGACATTCAAGACACCCTGTACGCCCTTGAGCATTTCCGAACGCATACGCAGGTAACCTTCAAACCACGGCTCCCGCGAAGGGTTGGCAATGGTCACGGTCAGATCACTCAACTGAAACCGGGTGACCATGGCCAGATCCCACAACGTGACGCTGCGCAAATCGCGACACAGAACATAATCGCCGGACGATGTGGCGCTAATCCACTTTGCTTTCATTAACCGACCGCGCAGCCGTTGCCAGTGGACCACGCCCAGACCTCGGGCATAGCAGTCCGAATCGGAGACCCTTTCACCGTGTCGCGACCGCTCGCGAAACAGCGCCAGACACTTCATGGCCGCCGCCATATCCGTCGCCTTGCCTTCCGATATCAGATAGAACCGCTCCGCCAGGGTTCTCACCAGAATCGCTCCGGCCAGAATAACCGTCCAGACCAGGTTCACCCATAACAAAAACAGCGGAACTGCGGCAAAGGCACCATAAATCAGCTGAAAATTGGAGTTCGCCATGACCAGACCAAACAGATACTTTAGCAGCTCGAACAGACAGGCAGTGGTGATACCGCCAATCAAACCATATTTGGCCGGCACACGGCAATTGGGGACGGCGATGAACAAAAGCGTAAAAGCGGCCGAGGTCGTCAGCAAAGGCAGCAAACCGAACAACGCGGTGCCCAGCCCCAGGGCGTCGTGATCGGCTACCGTGATTCTTAGCGAAAACAGATAGGTACTGACCGCAAGGCCCGCGCCCAACAATAATGGGCCGATACTCAACACAGCCCAGTAAAGCAGAAAGCTCGAAAGGCCCCGCCGGGGCCTGGCCACACCCCAGATATCATTGAATGTTTTCTCGATATTGGTAAGCATCAAATAGGCTGTAACCAACAGTATGACCACACCGACTCCAGTCAGGGTTCGGGCCTGCCTGGAAAATCCGGCCAGGTAATCCTGCACAGATTGACCGGCTTCCGGTACGAAATTGGTGAAAATCAAATCCTGCAGGCGATCCGCCACGCCATCGAACGCCGGAATCACGGAAAACATGGAATACATGACGGTCAGCAGCGGCACAATGGCGAATAGCGTCATATAGGTCAGCGCCGCTGCGCTTTTCTGACAACCATGATCAAGAAAGTCGGCCACCAGGTTGATGATGAAGCGTTTACTGATCATCAGCCAGGCATATATCCTGGGCCATCGTTGCTGAAGATCCGGAAATCCTGTAGTTTTCATGCCGCAAACCCTTCATACTTTGCACGGATTTTATTTTAGGCCACAATGGCATGCGCCGATGCGATCGCCAGCGTCAATCAGAATCGCAATTCAGTCAATCATCCTCTGGTATATCAACAACAATGCGTGACCCAATAACTATCTATCATAATCCTCGCTGCTCCAAATCCAGGGAGGCCCTGGCCCTTCTCCAGGCCCGGGGCGTTACACCGGAGATAGTCCTGTATCTGGAAACCCCACCCAACGCGACCCGGTTGCGGCGCCTGTTAAAGGCACTGAACCTAAAGGCCCGGGATCTGATTCGGGTAAAAGACGATGCGTATAAAACGTTAAATCCCGAAGGCCACCCACTGAACGAGAAAGACGCCATCAATGCCATGATAGAGCACCCGCGGCTGATCGAGCGGCCTATTGTTGTACGTGGCGACCGGGCCATTATTGGTCGTCCTCCCGAGCGCGTTCTGGAATTGCTGCAATGAGCGTTCCCTATTTGCTGATATTGTATTACAGCGCCCATGGTAATACCCGCGAGATGGCTCACCTGATTGCACGTGGTGCGAGCAGTGTGGCAGGTCTCGAAACCCGAATCCGCACCGTACCGCGGGTTTCAACAATCTGCGAGGCGACCGCAGCCAGCATTCCGGCTGAGGGCGATACCTATTGCACCGCGGACGATCTGCGGTATTGCGCGGGGCTGGCGCTGGGCAGTCCCACGCGCTTCGGCAATATGGCGGCACCCATGAAATACTTCTGGGACAGTACGGCAGACATCTGGGTAAGTGGTGAACTGATTAATAAACCCGCCTGTGTATTTACCGCCACAGCGTCGACCCATGGGGGCCAGGAATCAACCCTGCTCACCATGATGCTGCCGCTAATCCATCATGGCATGATGATACTGGGGCTACCCTATAGCGAACCGCACCTGCACACGACAACCACGGGAGGTACGCCTTACGGCGCGTCCCATACAGCGGGCGCGGACAATGCCAATCCCATCAGCGTCGCCGAGCGCGCACTTTGTCTGGCGCAGGGGCAGCGACTGGCCAGCATTGCCTCACGGTTACGGCAAAATTGATATGAACCCATCGCACCCCGCCCGCCTGAAAACCGCCCGCGTGACGACACACCTGCTGTTTGCGCTTCTGATCGCCAGTTTCTGCACATGGCAGATCAGCCGGCCTGGCGGCCCGGTCTATCTGTTCTGGTTTGTGCAATTATTTCCGCTGCTGATTCTGCTGCCCGGCATGCTTAAAGGATACGCCAAAACCTATATCTGGCTTTGCTTTGTGCTGTTGGCATATTTTATTAAAGGGGTGGACGGCATTATTTCTCCCGCTCGGGCCTGGATTGACTACGTTGTTCTGGCCGGCAGCATTTTGATGTTCAGCAGCGCGATGATGACAAGTCGCTGGCTTTTTCAGTTTCAGCAATCTGCTGCCGTGCGGCGGCATACCACAGGGTAATTCATGTCGGAATCCAGAGCAAAATACAAACCTTTACCGCTGCGCATACTCGGAGGAATCGGGGGCACAGTCACCTGGCTACGGACGTTTTTCTTCAATGTCCTGTTTTTGATACTGCTCCTGATCATTATCGTGGCGACTCTGTCCCCAAAAGACAAACCCCTGCCGGGCAGTGCACCTTTACTGCTTTCGCCTGAAGGGCTGCTGGTCGACCAGTACAGCTATATCGCTCCGACGGATATTCTACTCAACCCCCGGTCCAGCGTCCGACAGGAAACGCTGGTGATGGAATTGATCGAAACCATACATGCCGCCGCCGATGATCCGCGTATCACCGGCCTGCTTTTACACCTGGATCGACTGGGTGGTGGTGGCATAAGCAAGATGCAGGAAGTCGGCAATGCCATCAACCGTTTTAAAAAATCCGGCAAGCCAGTCATTGCCTTTGCCGACAGCTACAGCCAGCAGCAATATTTCCTCGCCTCTTTTGCGGATCAGATTTATCTGCATGAAATGGGCAATATCCAGCTGACCGGATTTGGTGTTTATCAAAGCTACCTGAAAGAGGCAATGGATAAAATCGCCATTGACTTCCATGTGTTCCGCGTAGGCACCTATAAGGATTTCGTAGAGCCGTTTACCCAGACGGGCATGTCCGATGCGTCGCGCGAACACCATATTCGCTGGCTGGAGGAACTGTGGCAGACCTACACCCTGCAGATCGAGCGGCAACGGGGCATGGAACCGGACACGCTGAACGAATTTATAAACGACATGCCGGCGCAGCTGGCTGCGGTGGATGGCAACTTTGCCGAGTATGCCGTCGAAAACCAGCTGGTGGACGCCGCCATGTCGCGCACGGCACGCAACGCGACATTTATCGAGCAGTTTGGCAACGCTGAATTCAACCGCGACACGGTATTTAATTATATCGATGCCTCTGAATACTACAGGCGCGTGGTGAAAAAGCAGCCGTCCGCGCGCGGGAATGTCGGGATCATCGTCGCCGCCGGGACCATACTCGACGGCAGTCAGCCGGAAGGTAACATTGGCGGCGATTCCATGGCGCAATTGATCCGGAAAGCCCGCAAGGACACAAGTATCAAGGCGCTGGTCGTGCGTGTTGACAGTGGCGGCGGCAGCGCCTTCGCGTCGGAGGTTATTCGCAATGAATTGCAGGCGACACGGGACGCGGGAATGCCGGTTGTTATTTCCATGGGCAGCGTCGCAGCATCGGGTGGCTACTGGCTGGCCATGGCTGCCGATGAAGTCTGGGCAACACCGACAACGATCACCGGCTCCATCGGTGTTTTTGGCATTCTACCGACGTTGGACAAAGCACTGGCCAAACTCGGGATTCATTCAGACGGCGTCGGCACCACGGAATTCGCGGATGCCATGCGCCTGGATCGGCCACTTTCACCTAAAATGGGCGAGGTCATTCAGCAGAGCGTTGAAATGATATACCAGCGGTTTCTGACGATTGTGGCCGAAAGCCGTGGCGCCACCGCCGATGATATCAACAAGGTTGCTGAAGGTCGTGTCTGGACAGGTGCCAAGGCCAAAGAACTGGGCCTCGTTGATCACCTCGGGTACCTGGAAGATGCTGTTCAGGCGGCGGCCGAAAAAGCCGGACTGGCGCGTGTAAAAATAAAAATGATAGAGCGGGATCTGACGCCCCACGAGATGTTGATGCGGGAGCTTATGAATAACGCTGCTGCTTCCACGTTACTGGCGCGTGGCGCGAACCATTTGCGGCCGGAGTTGTTCACCCTGCTTAAGGACATCTGGCAAAAGCAGGAACCCCTGTTCAGTGGCGACACGCGTAACGACGTATTCGCCATCTGTCTGTATTGCACGGCGCCCTAGTTCGGGCCTGATCAGTAAATAAGCGAGTAAAGCTTCCGCTGGTACTCGGCCGCCA
>CAYSTJ010000006.1:0-104042 GCA_964434105.1 uncultured Cellvibrionaceae bacterium
CCCTAGTAAAAAAATATAATAATATCAATTTGTTAAGTCTGTGGCGTCGTATGACCATGCAGAATGTGACACAGGTCATGAGGTTAGTCAGGCATTTGCTGCAATATTGACCGTTGTGAACCTATACGGCGGGCATACAAACAGTGGGAAAGCATATGAATGTAATGGTTAATCGCAAACTGAGCCCCGAGTGGAAGAACTGGTTGCGTACCAACCTGGCAGCGGGGTGCGAAAAAGACGGGCTTTTCAAAATATTGCTCGACAACGGATTTGATTACCACACCGTCCGGCGCGAGATGAAGTATGAGCCGAGTCAACCCATTTATATGCTCCGTAACCCGCTTAAAGATCCACAGCGGGCCCAGGCGGGCGCGGCAACCCAGTCGTGCGAAACACTGGACTGGTCAAAAATTTATATTGCCAACGCGAATGTGGTAAAGCACGATAATGGCGAGTTGCACCAGCTGGACGCGTTCCTGACGGAAGACGAGTCCGGCCGCCTCGCGACCCTGTTGAAAAATGCCGGGCCAGGCAGTCATAAAGCTGCGCCGTCCTCTTTCAGAATTCCTGCCATCAGCAAATTACCGGGCAAGTCTGATCTGCTAAAAGCGGTTATCCGGCGAGTTGAACGTCTTATGGGAATTCATCCGGACTATGCGGATGATCTCGGTGGATTCGTTATCTGTGGAAATGGTGCAGAGCATCCTTTGGCGGTGGACCCGAAACGGGAGCTGGATTTTACGCTGGTTATCTGCCTGGATAATACGGCTGCAGCAGAGCTGCTCATAGGTAAAGGTGCCGCGAATATTGCGCTTAACGCCGGAGGTCTCTATGTATGGCAACCTGCCGGTAATCCGGATCCGGCGAAGCCGACTGTACGCATTGGCAATCATTCCGATCAGGGTGGCGCGGTATTCCTGTACAGGAATTTTTATCGCGATTGTACCACTGCGCCGGCGCCGAACCGTTATACCAAAGAGGCAAATGAATACATCCGCAATTACACCGAGACCGGGTTTATCAAGACGCGCCTACCCGATGATCTGTTTAAAAAGATAACCGACTTTTATCATCAAAACCGCAAGCTTCAGGATAAGGAAACGGTTGAAGGTGGGTATGTATATAATCAGACCGACAAAAAACGGCAAAGCAGTACATTGGTCCATCTGAGTGAATCATTGAAAAAGGAAATACACGATACGGTGTTGCCGGAAGTCGCAGCCTGGTGTGGTAAAGAACTTGAACCGTCTTACGTTTACGGGATTCGCGTGTACAAGGACAAGGCTGTCCTTAAGCCCCATCGGGATCGTATTGAAACGCATGTTCTGGGGGTGATTATCAATGTTGACCAGGAGGTGAGAGAAGACTGGCCATTGATGATTGACGATCACACCTATCGGGAGCATAAGATTCTGCTACAGCCGGGCGATATGGTCTTTTATGAAAGCGCACGGCTTCAGCATGGCCGGCCGATCGCGTTCAATGGTGAAAGCTTCGCCAACATCTTCTGCCATCTGCGACCGGTGGACTACGTACTTCGCCGCTGACAGGCCGGGTTGTCGAAGATGATAACTCTGAACCGGTGGAGTGATTCGGTTGATAACCTGTTACAGGTGTAAAATCCGCAGATTGGGATCGCTGCGGCTGCCGTGGCTCCATAGGTAATTGAAATCCTCCAGCAGCTTGCGGGATTCCGCACGTGCCTGGCTCCGCGCAAATCCGGCCGGGACGGTCTCATCCGAAAACGCGATCAATGCGTTGCGATCGACACAGAAATAGCTGTAATTCGGGTCAGCAGCGCCTTCGGTATATTGTCGAATCTCAATCTTTGATGGCAGGCGGCGGGCGAGATGTACCAGCGGCTGACTGCCTGACAGCAGTGGCCGTGTATCGCGCACAATAATACGTATGACGGCGTTGGCATCGCGCCGCGCCAGTCTGGAGAGGTTGTCCACCAGTTGCGTATCGGCATAGAGTCCCGATGGTAGCGTCTGAGTGAAAATATCCACGCTGCGTCGCGCCTGTTGACTGAATTGTCGCAGGAGCTGTAGCGCTTGAGAGCCGTACTCGATTCGCTGCACCGGGAGCGCGGCGATCTGGCGGTGCATGGCGACATGCTCGATACCGGCTTCAAAAAACGTCCCGCCGCTGCGGATAAAGCCGTGCCTCGCATAGAAGGGCTCTGCCCGTAACTGGGCATGCAGTGTCATGCTGGTATGTCCCAGTTCGATGGCATGATCAACCACGAAGCGAAGCATATTGGATCCCACGCCTTGATTCCGCCATGGTGACAGGACAGCCATTCGCGTTAGGCGACCCGAAGGCAGCAGGCGTGCAGTTGCAATGGGCTGGTTGGAATCATCAGCAAATGCCAGGTAATGCTGCGCTGACTCATCCAGGTTATCCCATTCCTCACTTTCCGGTACCTGCTGTTCTTCAATAAACACCTGGCGTCGAATTGACTGAATTTCCTGATGAAAGTCAGTCCAGCCGGATACCTGAACGCGAACGCTAATCATGCAAGGTACCCGGATTCTTCCAGTGTTTGAATTATTTTGCGGTCGGCGTCGTCATAGTTGGTCTGATCTATGGGTTCATAGCTGCAGATCGCTTCGGCCAGGGCGCGACTGCAATACAATGTTTCGCCATTGACAAACAGTTTAATCTGGCTGCCAGTGCCCTCCGCAAACGCCGCCCGGCACGATGGCAGCAATGCGGGCAGGTCATGTTCACTTATAAAAGCCATGCTGTTGCGTTTGGGGGTGGTCATATAGGTGCCGAACCACTCGGCCAGGTAGTCCTCATTGTCCAGGTTGGTGAGCAGGAAACGTCGCAGCCGCTGAATATCATCGCGAGTGATCAGGCCCGGATGGCGGTTGCTGTCGTGTTCGGTTTCGCTGAAACGCAGATCTTCGGGAAAATGACTGGCGACAAACTGACTGTAATCCTCAATGACTTCGCTGAGGCTGGGCGCACGAAAACCAACCGAGTAGGTAACACATTCACCGTCGGCAATACCCCAGTGAGCGACGCCGGCGGGTATATAGAGAATGTCACCGGTCTCGACCAGGTATTCCTGTTGCTGGTTGAATTCGGTGAGGATTTTCTGGGGGGTATTGTCTCGTAGCGGAGTGTGCTCCCCGCATCCCTGGCCAATTTTCCAGCGGCGCTGCCCCTGTGCCTGGATCAGGAAGACATCGTAGTAGTCAAAATGGGGTCCGACACCGCCTTTGTCAGCGGCATAGCTCACCATGATGTCATCTACCCGCCAGTTCGGCAGAAACCGGAATTGCTGCAGAAGGCTGTATATCTCCGGTGAAAGCTGATCTACACCCTGAACCAGCAATGTCCAGTAACTGTCGGGTAACGAAGTGAACAGGCTCTCGTCGAGCGGACCATGACGGACCTCCCAATAACTTGACAATGGATCGTCTGCCGGTGTTTCGAGTACCAGACGGCTTTCGACTTCATCCTCCAGCGTCAGCCCCGCCAGTACATCCGGGTCCAGGATTGGAACGTCAGGCAGCGCCTGCTTGATCAGCAGCGGGCCTTTTTGCCAATGATTCTGCAGAAACTCCGGGACACTCAGGTGGCCAAGGTGCGTCAGGGGTCTGTTTTGATTCATGCCGAGAAGTCCCGTTTTTGTTTCATGAGTGAGTCATGCGCTTCAGATAGGCTTCTACGCCTGCCGCCTGTGCGGCAGCATTGCCGATGTAGCTGGCCGGTGTGAGCGCGAGCAACGCCTGACGGTCGTTATCCGGAATAGCGAGCGTACCGATAAAAGTCTGGAGCAGGTTACGATTAATCGTTTGGCCGCGGGTCAGGGCTTTCAACTTTTCATAGGGTTCTTCAATGCCATGACGACGCATGACTGTCTGGACAGGTTCCGCCAGGACTTCCCAGGCGTTGTCGAGATCCTCCTGCAGGCGTCTGTGGTTGGTTTCCAGTTTGCCGATCCCCTTCAGCGCGGCGGCACAGGCAATCTGGCTGTAACCAAACCCGACCCCCATATTGCGCAGCACGGTCGAATCCGTGAGGTCACGCTGCCAGCGGGAGACCGGCAATTTCCCTGCAAGATGATCGAATATCGCATTGGCGAGGCCGAGATTGCCCTCGGAGTTTTCGAAGTCGATGGGGTTGACCTTGTGGGGCATAGTAGAGGAGCCCACCTCCCCGTCGACAGTTTTCTGTTTGAAATATCCCAGCGAAATATAACCCCAGATATCACGATTAAAGTCCAGCAGAATGGTATTGAAGCGCGCGATTGCGTTGAACAGTTCTGCGATGTAATCGTGAGGCTCGATCTGCGTTGTGTAGGGGTTCCAGGTAAGGCCCAATTCGCTGACGAAAATTTCGGCGTTGGCCTCCCAGTCGGCGTTGGGGTAGGCCGATATATGCGCATTGTAATTGCCGACAGCGCCGTTTATTTTTCCCAGCAGTTTAACTGCCTGGATTTGCTGAAGCTGACGTTGCAGCCGCACCGCAAAGTTAGCCATTTCCTTGCCGAGGGTGGTGGGCGAGGCCGTCTGGCCATGGGTCCGGGACAGCATCGGCACCTGCGCATTGTCAAGTGCGAGGCGGGTGATTCCCTGAACGATTTTTTGCAGCGCCGGTATTAAAACCTGGTCACGGCCTGCTTTCAGTATCAGGCCGTGGGCCAGGTTATTGATGTCTTCGGACGTACACGCAAAATGCACAAATTCGCTGGCACGGCGCAGTTCGTCATTCTCCCGAATTTTTTCCTTGATAAAGTATTCAACGGCTTTGACGTCGTGGTTGGTCTTGCTTTCAATAGCTTTAATCGCCAGCGCGTCGTCCTCTGTGAATTCTGCGACAATGCGGTTTAACAGGGCAGTCGCTTCGCTGCTGAACACGGGCACTTCCGCGATTTCCTGATTGGCGGAAAGTCGCTGCAGCCACCGGATTTCTACTTCGACGCGGGCTTTGATCAGGCCATATTCACTAAAAAATGGACACAGTTCCCGGGTTTTATCAGCATATCGGCCATCGATTGGGGACACTGCGGTTAAAGGCGAAAGTTTCATGGTATTTACCGTTTGATGATAGTGTTGAAAATGATGTAACTATTTGGCTCGCGCCCGATTTGCCCCTTAACCTACAAATTAAGCTGCGTTAAAAAATGGTCACAAACCTTGTCGGGAACAGATTTGAACGCCTGCCCAGGCGGCCCGGAGGGCGAAGCGCAGGATGCGCGGCGTATTGACACGAGTAAACTCACATTTTTAGCCTTGCTCTGAACAAATCTGGACGCGATCTGAACAGTTACGAAACGCGCTGAATCGTTACAAAATGTTAAGCGCGACGTCTCTAATGGATCGATTGCTGGCATTCCGACAGTAACAGACGGGCAGTTTCAGCGATGCGTTTTCTGTGCAGAAACAATTGCCACCGGTTGCCACCGATTTGCCGCCAAAGCATGGCGGCGCGGATGCCCGCAAAAAGCAGAACGCGGATCTGGTTCGCAACCCGTTTCTGTTGCAGGTATTGCGCGTCACCGGCGACCTGGATGCGAAACGGGAATGTACTCACTGTCTCTGTATAGACGTCAGCCAGGTTGGCAATCACATTGTCGTGTGCCGCTCCGAAGTGCTCAAGTTGGTGCCTGGCCTGATCCAGGCGCTGGCTGATGGTATCCAGCATAGCCGGTGATTTCGCCAGGCGTTTTTGTAAATGGGATATACCCAGACAGTAACCGAGCATCTGATTGCCGCGCTCCAGACTGCGTTGCTCAGTCAACAATCGTAAAAGTACATCAAATCCGCGCTGCAGGTTGCTGACTTCGCCAAATACATCGACCACGCGATGGGGGCTTTGAATAAAAAGACTTTGAATGCAAACCTCGAAGTCCTTGCTGTTCAAATAGCCGGTTCTGGCCAGCTGGTCGACCATATCGACGGACTGGGTTATGCCGGCCAGCGCGATGGTTTTATCTCGCCATGAATTTTGCAAACTGAAATCACCTGTTTTCCAATATTTTCTGAGTTTACGATCGTTGTCAGAAGCCGCCGGCTGGCGGTTGGACCTGCTCGACCCACTTCAATTGTTTTACCGGATGTTCTTTCCGACGGTCAGGCTCCGCTTTCTGATGTCATTATGCCTGCACAGCGCGTGTACAGTCGCCGATGCCACATGGGCTGCGCCTCCTCACACGCGGCCCGCCATACAGCCTCGTTGCGCCTGCTCATAAACAAAAATTGACCCACGCTGAACACATGAATATCGAGCGCTACGGGTATATTCCGGCCGGTCAGAGAGTGGCCCATTATTATCGATTTGTAGCGGATTCGATAACCGCGCCGCCAAGACAGCGATCTCCGGAGTAAAAAACGATTGATTGCCCAGGCGTGACGGCTCTCTGAGGGTGTTTAAAGCGCGCAGACAGGCGATGGTCACTGATCTCCTCCAGCTCGCATGCCTGGTCCGCCTGCCGGTGACGGATCCGGGCAGTCAGTCGGTCGCTTTCGGTCGGCGGACCGTTGATCCAGTGGGAATCGCCGGCGATTATAGTTTGTTTAAACAGCAGGGGGTGATCTGTTCCCTGCACGACGATCAACGTATTGTTGGTCAGATCCTTGTCAGCCACATACCATGGCTCTTCGTTGAAGCCTGCGACGCCACCAATACCCAGCCCCTGTCGCTGACCTATCGTGTGATACATAAGTCCTCGATGCTCGCCCAGTGTGACGCCATCCGGCGTTTTGATGAGGCCGGGTTGAGCGGGCAGGTACTGTTCCAGAAAATCCCTGAAGCGCCGTTCGCCGATAAAGCAGATGCCGGTACTGTCTTTTTTGCTATGGGTAATCAGGCCATGTTGCTGTGCGAGGCGACGAACTTCGGGCTTGGTCAAATGGCCTACCGGAAAAAGCGTCTGCGCAAACTCTGCTGCACCGACGGCATGGAGGAAGTAGGTTTGGTCCTTGTTGCTGTCGGTGGCTTTGAGCAACACTGTGTGTTCATCTTCAGAGCGGGTGCGGGCGTAATGACCCGTGGCAATGTAATGGCCGCCGAGGATTCGCGCATAATCGAGAAACACTTTGAATTTGATTTCCCGGTTGCAGAGTATGTCGGGGTTGGGTGTGCGGCCCGATTTATATTCCTGCAGAAAGTGCTCGAAGACGTTGTCCCAGTATTCCGCAGCGAAATTGGCGGTGTGCAGGGGAATGCCCAATCTGTCGCAGACCTGGGTGGCATCAGCCAGATCCTGCCGGGCCGTGCAGTACTCTGTGCCGTCATCTTCGTCCCAGTTTTTCATGAACAATCCTTCCACCGTATACCCTGCCTGTAGCAACAGCAGGGCGGAGACCGATGAATCAACGCCGCCGGACATGCCGACGATGACTTTGGTAGAGGCAGATTGTTGTGACATGGTTCGTGTTATTCCACTGGCTTGCGCTTTAATTGGCGGACTGTGAGCATCCAGCGGCCTATTCTACCGAATAATCATGCAGAAGCTCCAACGGGTAGGAAATTCCGGACCGATAGCGCTGGATATCTGCAAGCACCATAGGGCTGCGCAGCCGGCTTTCGAGGGTCACGATCTGATCGAATGTTAACCAGTGCGTGGAGATGATGTCGGGGTCCAGCGTCGCTGTATCGCAGCGGTGGAGCGGTTTTGCGATAAAACTGGTGCGCAGGTAGGTTGTGTCATTGGCGGGTGAATGATAGCGGGCCAAGGCGAGCAGGCCCGTCGGTTCGACGTACCAGCCTGTTTCTTCCAGGGTCTCACGAATGGCGGCCTGTACCAGTGATTCCCCCTGTTCCAGATGGCCAGCCGGCTGGTTGTAGACATCGTCCGGTCCCGACGGCCTTTCCTTCACCAGCAGGAATCTGTCCTGATCATGCACGACCGTGGCAACAGTGACATGTGGGTACCATTTCATGAGGGTTTATTCCTGCGCGGTTTTCGGGGTAAGGGGCGTTTGCTGCCGGCGCCAGTGGTGTTACGTGTCGTGGCGCCTTCTCTCCCCGGCACGCTCACGGTTAGAAGCGTGTGCACCCCGGGTTTGAGGTCGCCCAGTTTCCAGTCACCGATACTGTACCGGATCAGCCGAAGTGTCGGCAGTCCGACAGCCGCTGTCATGCGGCGTACCTGTCGGTTGCGACCCTCGAAAATGGTCATCGACAGCCAGCTGGTGGGGATGTGCCTGCGATGACGGATGGGCGGAGTCCGGTCCCAGATCGTCGGCTCCAGGATAGGTTGGACCATAGCCGGTGCGGTCATCCCGTCTTTCAGCCGGACGCCCGTTCGCAGTTGTTCGAGCTGGGCTGGTGCCGGTTCGCCTTCCACTTGCACCCAGTACACTTTGGGCATTTTATGACGTGGATTGGCAATTCGATGTTGTAGCTGGCCATCGCATGTTAATAACAGCAGTCCTTCCGAGTCATAATCGAGACGCCCGGCAGGATAGAAATGGGCGAAACGGGGATCATTCAGAAAATTTTTCAGAGTCAGGCGATCGTCGTCTCCCGAGAACTGACAAAGTACATTGAACGGTTTATTGAACAGGATAAGATTGGGCATAGCGGGGAGTGGTGAACGCATTATAACGACAGGTAATTACGCATATCAGAAATCGAAATATAAAAAAACACTGCCGACAGTATTCGCTCGCAAATCTCTGGCTTCCAAAGAGATGGAACGTAAAGCATCGCAGAGGCTACCCTCTGCGATTTGTCGGTCAGTGTCTGCCGTTGGTCAGCTGAATAGATTACATCTCTTCAGCCAGCGCGGAAACAGAGCGGCTGGACCGGGTACTATCCGAATTACGACTCTGGGTCGAGTCGCTTGTTCTTGGGTTTGTTTCGGGCCTTTGTGCGTCTGCATCGACCACTCTGATATGAGTCGCGTGCATGCCTTTATCACCCCGCATCAGGTCGAAGGTGACTGATTGCCCCGCTTTAAGCGTTTTGTATCCGTCCATCTCGATGGACGAATAATGAGCAAACAGGTCCTCTTCTCCCGTATCGGGAAGAATAAAGCCGAAACCTTTAGCATTGTTGAACCATTTAACTTTACCAGTAGGCATGGTCTGATCCTTCTTCTCTCAGTTGACCCCCCTGACCAACAGCTCCCATTTTTCGGGGAATTTATTGTTATTCAAAAGATCGTTCCGTTTATCTTGCCCAATTTGTAATCAAATCGACATTATATGTCAAGTTTTTAAACAAATTATGGTTGATATTGTCTGTATAGGCGCCGGGTAGGTTAAAATGGCGGATCGGTAATTGGACTAAGTTCGTAGAAATGCCATGGGTAATCTTGAAATTCTTCAGCTAACATTAATAAGTGAAAGGCCACAGTGGAACAGTGAGCAGGGACCGGGCGAAGATGCTGGGGACGGAAATGTTGCGATCCAGGAAGAAAAGCCTAAATTAAGAAGACCACCTTTATACAAAGTGGTTATGATGAATGACGACTACACCCCTATGGAGTTTGTCGTTGAAACCCTCGAGTTGTTTTTTGGCATGGATCGTGAAAAAGCAACCCGGGTGATGTTGACAGTGCATACCCAAGGCAAAGCTACCTGTGGAATATACTCGCGGGATGTTGCTGAAACCAAAGCCGCGCAGGTGAACCAGTACGCGCGGGATAACGAACACCCTCTGCTGTGCGAGATCGAGAAAGTCGAGGGTGATGACCCATAGCTGAGATAGTCAGGTACGAAAGGCCATGTTGAGCAAAGAGTTAGAGATTACTTTAAACCTCGCATTCAAGGGGGCCCGATCCAAGCGTCATGAATTCATGACCGTAGAGCACCTGTTGCTGGCATTGATCGATAATGAATCTGCCGCAAACGTGCTGCGCGCCTGCGGAGCGAACCTTAGCGTACTGCGCCAGGAGCTGGTGGAGTTCGTCGACTCAACAACGCCCTTGATACCCGAATCGGACAATGAGCGCGAAACCCAGCCGACACTGGGGTTCCAGCGTGTGCTGCAGCGTGCTGTCTTCCATGTACAGTCATCGGGCAAGTCCGAAGTCACCGGTGCCAATGTCCTGGTGGCCATATTCAGCGAGCAGGAAAGCCAGGCGGTCTATTACCTCAAGCAGCAAAGTATCGCCCGCATTGATGTTGTCAATTTCATTACCCACGGGATCACCAAGGTGTCCGGCGAATCGGGCCACGGCTCTGAGCCATCCCACGACAGCGCCGACGAAGACGCCGTTGGGACGCCGGGTGACGGCGCCTCTGCCAACCCCCTGGATTCCTTTGCTACCAACCTGAATGAAATGGCGTTGCAGGGTAGGGTGGATCCATTGGTCGGGCGAGAATTCGAACTCGAACGGGTTGTGCAGGTGCTGGCTCGACGGCGTAAAAACAACCCGCTGCTGGTGGGTGAAAGTGGCGTGGGCAAGACCGCGATAGCGGAAGGGCTGGCAAAGAAAATCATTGATAAGGAAGTGCCTGAGGTGCTGGCGGACAGTGTGGTGTATTCGCTGGATCTGGGATCCTTGCTGGCCGGTACCAAATATCGGGGTGATTTTGAAAAACGTTTCAAAGGTCTGCTGGCGGAGCTCAAGAAGCGCAAGAGCGCCATCCTTTTTATCGATGAAATACATACGATTATTGGTGCGGGAGCGGCATCCGGGGGGGTGATGGACGCATCGAATCTGCTGAAACCGCTACTCACGACAGGGGATTTGCGGTGTATTGGTTCTACCACATTTCAGGAGTACCGCGGAATCTTTGATAAAGACCGTGCACTGTCGCGCCGTTTTCAGAAAATCGACGTCAATGAGCCCAATGTCGAAGATACTTACAAGATTCTGAAGGGGCTAAAGTCCCGCTTTGAAGATCACCACAATTTGCGATATACAGATGCAGCACTGCGTGCAGCGGCCGAGCTGTCCGAGAAGTATATTTCGGACCGGTTTATGCCGGACAAGGCGATCGATGTTATTGATGAAGCTGGCGCGTATCAGCGGCTGCAGCCGGCCAGCAAGCGCAAGAAGCAGATCGGTGTGCGGGATGTCGAGGCAGTTGTTGCCAAAATCGCCCGTATCCCTGCGAAGACGGTTTCCTCCTCAGACCGGGAGCAACTGGCGAAACTGGACGAAAATCTCCGTATGACGGTGTTCGGGCAGGAAGAAGCCATAGGCGCAATCAGCGCAGCGATCAAGCTCTCCAGGGCCGGACTGTCTACGCATGAGAAACCTATCGGGTCCTTCCTGTTTGCGGGACCCACCGGTGTCGGCAAAACCGAATTGTGCCGGCAGTTGGCCAAGGCCATGGGTGTGGAACTGGTTCGATTCGACATGTCAGAGTACATGGAACGTCATACCGTTTCACGCCTGATCGGCGCGCCTCCCGGCTATGTGGGATTCGATCAGGGCGGATTGCTGACGGAGGCCGTCACCAAACAGCCGCACAGCGTTATCCTGCTCGACGAAATCGAGAAGGCACACCCTGACGTTTTCAACCTGTTGTTGCAGGTGATGGATCATGGCAAGCTGACGGACAATAACGGCAGGACCGCCGATTTTCGCAACGCAGTATTGATTATGACGACAAACGCCGGGGCGGAATCCTCCAGTCGTGCGTCGATCGGCTTTACAAAGCAGGATCATTCGACCGACGCCATGGAGGTCATCAAGAAGACCTTCTCGCCAGAGTTCCGAAACCGCCTGGATTCCATTATCCAGTTTGGTTCGCTGAACATGGAGGTTATACGAACGGTGGTGGACAAGTTCCTGATGGAGCTGCAAACCCAGCTGGATGACAAGAAAGTAACCATGGAGATTACGGACGAGGCGCGGGAGTGGCTTGCCAGTAATGGTTATGATGAAAAAATGGGTGCGCGCCCTATGGCCCGTATCATCCAGGAGCGTATCAAGAAGCCGCTTGCGGAGATGATATTGTTCGGTTCCCTCAGTGATGGCGGTGGAACGGTCAGTATCACTGTTGAAAATGGCGAGTTGGTATTAAAGGCCTGAGAGTTGGGCACCCCTGTCCGATTTCAGGGGTGCCCCGCAGCGGACATTATTCCCGAAATATAGAGTCATTGCCTGGAAAGCCGTAAGAATTTCGCTACGTCGTGACCCGGCAGTAAGCGCTGCAGAGTCTGCTCCCTTTCTCAGCGAGCCCGGTAAGTGATTCGGCCCTTGCTGAGGTCGTAGGGCGTCAGCTCGACCTTGACTTTGTCGCCGGTGAGAATGCGGATATAGTTTTTGCGCATTTTGCCTGAAATATGGGCTGTTACCACATGTCCATTCTCAAGCTTTACCCGAAACGTCGTATTCGGCAAGGTATCAATTACTTCACCTTCCATTTCAAAATTGTCTTCTTTTGCCATTCGGCAGGTTCCTCAATGTAAGCGCTGTAGCCGCAATTGTCAGTTTTGGCGGCCGGATTTTCGAAAGGCGGCAATTTTGCCTGAATTATGTGAATCTTCCAAGCGAGAATCGGTTATTTTTGCTTTCTGAAGGGAATGACAGCTCAGCTAAAGGTGATCCAGCGGTTCTGAATGAACATCTGAACAGGGCGAAAATGGGTCTTATACTTCATTTTGTCGCATTCCTTGATCCAGTAGCCAAGGTACACATAAGGCAGATCCGACTGTCGCGCTGTGTCCAGTTGCTGGAGTATGGCGTAGGTGCCCAGGCTCCGGCCGGCTTCATCCGGATCATAAAACGTATAGATGGCCGACACGCCGTTTTCGAGAAAATCGGTGACTGCCAGCGCCAGCAGGCGGTTACCTGATCTGAACTCCAGATAGCGGGTGGAACCCCATTCCGCGCTCAGAAACTCTCTGAACTGATGGCGGGTTGCAGGGTACATATCGCCATTGGCGTGGCGCTGTTCGAGATACCGTTCGTAAAGAAGATAATGTTCATCGGTATCGATTGAGGCGACAAACCGTGTTTCGATATCGGCATTTCTTTTCAGGCAGCGTTTCTGGGATCGTGACAGTTTTATTCCGGCAACAGGCAGTCGCAGTGGAATGCAGGCCTGACAGCTGCGGCAGTGGGGCCGATAGATATGACTGCCGCTACGCCGGAAGCCCAGTTCAGACAGCTCACCATACAATGCGAGATTCATCTCTGCGCTGGGATCAATAAACACCGTCGTGGCGAGCTGGCCCTGAAGATAGCTGCAGGGATGCTCATGCGTCGCATAGAGTTTAAGAGACGATATGTCGGTGGTACGTAATAGCATTGCCGTTCACTTCGCGCCAGAAAGCTTGTCCAGAGTCTATCAAGGCTGCTGTAGTATTCAAGTGCAGAATGTCCTCAAAACGCTGCCGGGGAATCTCCCGGGCGCCAAGGCTGACAAGGTGCGGGTTGGCGACCTGGCAGTCGATCAGCCTGAACCCGGCGCGTTCGAGCCAGCGTGATAACGTGATAAAAGCCATTTTCGAGGCATTGGGTGCCAGGCTGAACATGGATTCCCCGAAAAATATCCGCCCCAGTGCAACCCCATACAGGCCGCCAATCAGTGCGTTCCGGTCGTCGAGGACCTCAATGGAGTGCGCGTAGCCTTCGCTATGCAGCGCGGTGTAGGCCCGTTGCATGGCGGGGCTGATCCAGGTTCCTGGTTGCTCTCTACGCGGGGCTGCACACCCCTTCACAACGTCCGCGAACTGGCGGTCTACGGTTACCTGCCACTTGCTGGATCTCAACAGCTTGCCCATGCTGCGAGAGCAATGCGCTTCGCCGGGGACGAGCACCATGCGGGGGTCGGGCGACCACCACAGGACAGGCTGGTCGGCCTCGTACCAGGGGAATATGCCGCGTCGATAGGCGCGAAGCAGTCGCGAGACAGAAAGGTCACCGCCGACCGCCAGCAGACCGTTCGGATCGCGCAACGCCATCGACGTCGGGGGAAAGTCGTCAAGGCCGTCCCATGGCGCTACGGCGGCAGACACCTGAGCAACCTGCTACTTCAGGTTGTCCAGATACCGTTCAGCATCCAGTGCGGCCATACACCCCGATCCGGCTGAAGTGATCGCCTGCCGATATATGTGGTCGCTGACATCCCCGGCAGCGAACACGCCGGGGATACTGGTGGCGGTGGCATTGCCGCTCAGGCCGCTTTTCACCAGGATGTAGCCGTTGTTCATCTCCAGCTGGTCCGCAAATATGTCGGTATTGGGTTTATGACCAATGGCGATAAATGCGCCGGCGATGTCAATGACTTCCGTATTGCCATCGAGCGTGCTGCGCAAACGGGCAGCGTTTACGCCTTTTTCGTCGCCGAGAATTTCCTCCAGCGTCCGGTTCCAGAGTAGTCGTACATTGCCGCTCTCTGCTTTTGCGAAGAGCCGGTCCTGTAATATTTTCTCGGCTTTCAAGGAGTCACGACGGTGGATCAATACCACTTCAGAGCAGATGTTGGACAGATAAAGCGCCTCCTCAACAGCGGTGTTGCCGCCACCGACAACAGCGACCTTCTGGTCGCGGTAGAAGAAACCATCGCAGGTTGCACAGGCGCTGACCCCGCGCCCCTGGAACGCCTGCTCGGACTCAAGGCCAAGATATTGGGCGGAAGCCCCTGTGGCAATAATCAGCGCATCGCACGTATAGTTGCTGGAGCCCTGTAATCTGAACGGGCGGCTCTTCAGGTCAACGCTGTCGATATGATCGAAAATAATCTGTGTGTCGAACCGTTCGGCGTGTTGCTGCATCTGAACCATTAAATCCGGACCCTGCAGGTCGGCAGGCCCGCCGGGCCAGTTTTCCACCTCGGTAGTCGTGGTCAGCTGACCACCTTGCTGCATACCGGTTATAACAACCGGCTTCAGGTTGGCTCGTGCGGCATATACCGCCGCTGTGTATCCGGCTGGACCCGAACCCAGAATAATAAGTCTGTGGTGCTGTGCTTCTGACATGGGAGTTTTTCCTGATTTTTCCAAGCAAATTAGAGGGCTTTGATGTAACAATGGCGCCGGTTCGGCACATTTCAATGTGCCGCAGCCAGACGCCTGGCAAAGCTGTGGGTGCGCGTTACGCTACGGTTCAGCTAACAGGCGCCACAGTGGGGCATTGCTGCCGACCCTGGCTCGTGGAGGTTTCGAGTACCATCAAGTATCGGGATTTGGCCGCAGGTTTTCAATTATGCACGATGAAACGCTACAATATCAGAAAAATAGGTAACTTTTCAGCTCGTGTCGTCCCTGTTCGGATTGCGTCCGGACGGGCCGCCTGGGCAGGCGTTCAAACCTGTTACCGACGGGTTTGTGACCATTTTTTAACGCAGCTTTCATTTGTAGGTGCAGGGGCAAATCGGGGCGTGAACTGAATAGTTACAAAAAAAGAAGTCCTCTACAGCAGTCTCATCAACCATAGGGCCGAAACATTGAAGAACAGTAAGCAGGCGGCGACGGCGAAATCCGCTGCGCCCGGGAAGCCGCTCGAACGCATTATTCTCGAAGGATTTCTGATCGGATTGATTGCGACCTGCGCGTTCATAACGTTATCGCTGTTTACTTTCCATCCGAACGATCCGGGCTGGTCCAACACCGGTCGAGGTGAAATACGCAACGCGGCCGGGCCCGCCGGAGCCTGGCTGGCCAATATCTTTTTTTCCCTGTTCGGGCAAATGGCTTACGCGTTTCCTGTTATGTTGATTTTTAAGGCATTTAATATTTTGCGGGAGAAACAGGCGGGGCGGTTTGATCCGCTTATCTATCTGGTACGCATTGTCGGATTTGCCTTGAGCATGATCGCCGCTACCGGGCTTATGGTGCAATACACCGGGTACGAGGCGGGGCACCTGCCATTTTCTTCAGGAGGACTGATAGGTATAGCGACTGCCGAGACAGCGGACACGGTGTTCGGTGTGGTAGGTGGGTCGCTGCTCCTGGTATCGATTTTGTTGTTTGGGCTTACGATCTTTCTCGATATTTCATGGATCGCCCTGATGGACAGCCTGGGCAGATCGGTATTGGCGATCGGCACGTTCATTCAGCATAAAACATTCGTCTGGCGACGGCTGCAGCGGGAGCGGAAAGAAGTGTCAGCGGTGGTTGCCAGCCGGAAAGCGCAGCAGGCAAAGCAGGCAAAGGAGAACGCAAAGCGCATCCCGCCGTCCATATCAGTGTTGCCGAAGCCGACCAGGCCGGCCAAGCCGGTCAAACCGGGTGTACAGCCACAAAAAGAGAAGCAGCAGTCACTGTTTGATAGTCCGTTAACGGGCGACCTTCCTGCCATTAACCTTCTGGATTCAGCGGACCGGGATATAAAGAAGGGCTATTCAGATGAGTCACTGGGAGAAATGTCGCGCAGTCTGGAGGTCAAGCTGAAGGATTTCGGTATCGATGCCGCTGTGGTAGACGTGCTGCCGGGTCCGGTGGTGACCCGTTTTGAAATCCAGCCTGCCGCCGGTGTAAAGGTCAGCCGCATAACGAACCTGGCCAAGGATCTTGCCCGCTCGCTTGCGGTCATCAGTGTGCGGGTGGTCGAGGTGATCGAGGGCAAGTCGGTGGTAGGTATCGAGATACCGAATCAGGAGCGCGAAATGGTGCGCCTGTCGGCCGTCCTGTCGTCGGCGGTTTATGATAAGTCCCGTTCACCATTAACGCTGGCACTGGGTCACGATATATCAGGGCAGCCGATAGTCGCCGACCTGGCCAAGATGCCGCATCTGCTGGTGGCAGGAACCACTGGCTCGGGCAAGTCGGTCGGGGTCAACGCCATGTTGCTGAGTCTGCTGTACAAGGCCACGCCAAAAGAAGTCCGGCTGATGCTGGTTGATCCGAAGATGCTGGAACTTTCGGTGTATGAGGGCATACCGCACCTGCTGGCCCCTGTTATTACCGATATGAAGGATGCCGCGACGGGCCTGCGCTGGTGTGTTGGCGAAATGGAGCGCCGGTACAAGTTGATGGCAGCCCTCGGTGTGCGCAACCTGGCTGGCTTCAACAAGAAGGTGGAGGACGCAGCCAAAGCTGGATCTCCCTTGCGGGATCCGATCTGGCGACCCGAAAGCGGTATGGTAGGTGAGGATGCTGTGCCGCCTGATCTGAACACCCTGCCGGCAATTGTTGTGGTTATTGATGAATTTGCCGACATGATGATGATTGTCGGCAAGAAGGTGGAGCAGCTGATAGCACGTATCGCCCAAAAGGCGCGTGCGGCTGGAATCCATTTAATACTGGCGACGCAGCGGCCCTCTGTGGATGTGATTACGGGTCTGATCAAGGCCAACGTGCCGACGCGGATGGCATTTCAGGTCTCCTCGAAAATTGATTCGCGAACAATTCTGGATCAGGGCGGTGCAGAACAGCTTCTGGGTCACGGCGACATGCTGTACCTGCCGCCAGGGACCAGTCTGCCGGTGCGTGTCCACGGCGCCTTTGTGGATGATCACGAGGTACACAATGTGGTGGCGGACTGGAAGCGCCGGGGCGAGCCGGATTACCTGGACGACATTTTCAGTGAATCCACGGACTCTATTATGGTTCCCGGCTATTCGACCGAGGGTGGTGGTGGCGATTCTGACAGTGAGTCTGATCCGCTGTACGATGAGGCGGTCGCGTTCATCACAGAAACACGTAAGGCAAGTATATCGTCTGTACAGCGTAAATTGCGGATCGGCTATAACCGTGCTGCCCGGCTGATTGAGCAGATGGAAGAATCGGGCGTCGTTACGCCGATGGGCGCGAATGGCAACCGCGAAGTACTGGCGCCGCCGCCGCCACGATGAGAATCGCGTGTGGTGTTCGGAAGATTAACGCTGACTTCGTCCCAGGTACGCGAGCAGGTACCTTAAACAGCAGGAGATTTTGTAACTTGAGAAAAATTATCGCAATGCTATTTTGCCTGACGTCAATGGCCCATGCCAGCAGTGTCGACGAATTGAAAAAGCGCCTCGAAAAAGTTGATACGCTGGAAGGGGAGTTCACCCAGCGTGTGAAAGACAGCCAGGGGCAGGTGATCCAGTCCGGAGGTGGTGAGTTTTCGATTAAGCGACCCGGCTATTTTTATTGGGAAACCAGGGATCCGTTTGCCCAGATTATTGTTGGCAATCCGCAAAAACTGTGGGTATACGACCCGGATCTAGAGCAGGTAACGGTTCAAAAGCAAAACGTCAGTGACGGTGTTTATAATCCGTCCAGATTACTGAGTGGCGATCTGTCGGGCCTGGACACATCGTTCAATGTCACAGCGACGGTGGATCCGGCCGGAGCGCGGTTTACCCTCACGCCCAAAAATGCGCAGGCGCAATACGAGGACATTGTGCTGCAGTTCGACCAGGTGGCGCCGGTTTCTTTTACCTTTTCAGATCGTCTGCACCAGGTTACCGAAATCCGCTTTACCCGGCGGGACGTGAATCGCCCGGTGAAACAAAGCCGCTTCGAGTTCGAACCGCCCGCCGGGACCGATATAGTCGTCAATGAGTGAAGACCTGTTCGGCACAGCTGAATCCGGGCTGGTACAACCATTGGCCGCGCGTCTGCGACCGGCGAGTCTGGATGATTACGTGGGTCAGTTACATATACTGGGCCAGGGTAAACCGTTGCGTACGCTGCTGGATAAGGGACTGCTGCATTCCATGGTGCTGTGGGGCCCGCCGGGTACAGGCAAAACAACGCTGGCCAGGCTGCTTTCGCACCATATCAAAGCCCGCTTTGTGGCTTTGTCTGCCGTGCTGGCCGGTGTCAAGGATATACGTAACGCCGTTGGCGAAGCGCAGATGGAGCGACAAAGAACGGGTCGCAACACTGTGTTGTTTATTGATGAAGTTCATCGTTTTAACAAATCCCAGCAAGATGCGTTTCTGCCCTATGTCGAAGATGGCACGGTTATTTTTGTCGGTGCGACGACAGAAAATCCGTCGTTCGAAGTGAATAACGCGCTGTTGAGTCGCTGCCGGGTGTACGTGCTTAAGTCCCTGGACCGGACCGCCCTGACGGCCATTGCCCGTCGTGCATTGACAGATGTAAGCCACGGGCTGGGTGCGCGCAATCTGCAAATGACAGAACCCGCATTGGAAAAGTTGATGGCGGCGGCGGATGGTGATGCCAGGCGCTTGCTTAACCTGTTGGAAATCGCCAGCGATTTTGTGGAAGATGGCGGCGTTTTTGCCGAGGAACAACTGTCGGAGGTGTTTGCAGGAGATACACGACGTTTCGATAAGGGCGGCGATATTTTCTATGAACAGATTTCTGCGCTGCATAAATCCGTACGTGGCAGCAACCCGGATGCGGCACTTTATTGGTTTGTTCGAATGCTGGATGGGGGCTGCGACCCGCTGTACATCGCTCGCCGCGTGGTACGCATGGCAAGCGAGGATATTGGGAACGCGGATCCGCGAGGATTGGCGCTGGCGCTGAATGCCTGGGATGTGCAGGAAAGGCTGGGCAGCCCGGAAGGGGAATTGGCCATCGCACAGGCTATTGCCTACCTGGCGGCAGCGCCCAAAAGTAACGCGGTTTATAAAGCGCTTCATGCGGCGTGGGATGATGTCAAAGCCATGCCCGGTTATGATGTGCCGCTGCATTTGCGCAACGCCCCGACCGCTATGATGAAAACCCTGGATTATGGCAAGGGCTATCGTTACGCCCATGATGAACCGGATGCCTATGCAGCCGGTGCAAGCTATTTTCCTCAGGAGATGCCGAATCGAATATACTACGAGCCGGTTAATCGCGGCCTGGAGATTCAGATCGCCGACAAACTGAAAAGGCTACGCGAGCGCGACACGCCCGTGCGGCCCGATGGAGTCGGGTCTTGAACTGGCTCGCCATTGCAGCGGGAGGCGCACTGGGTGCCCTGTTACGAGCCGGCGTCAGTCATTGGATTACGTCATCGCCGGGACGTTTTCCCTGGGCGACATTTACAGTAAATGTGCTCGGCTGTTTACTGATGGGCACCCTGTATGTCCTGTTTATGGAAAAGCAGTGGATAGGCCCCGCCTGGCGGCCATTCCTGATGGTAGGTCTGCTCGGTGCCATTACCACCTTTTCCACGTTTGCGCTGGAGACCCTGTCGCTCTGGCAGGCAAACCGTCCGGTTCTGGCTGGCGTTTATGCGTTGGGCAGCTTTTCAGGAGGCTTTATGGCTGTTGGGCTGGGCTTTTTCCTGACCACCAGGGCGCTTGATGCGCAATAGCGCTCCGCTGTTTCACAAGGCTGTCGGTGCGTCGACAACAAATTCACAGCAATCAGAAAAAGAAGATTATGTTAGATCCCAAATTACTTCGAACACAGTTGCAGGAGGTCGCCGACGCGTTGGCGCGCCGTGGTTATACGCTGGACGTAGCCGGCGTGCGGGCACTGGAAGAGCAACGTAAGACCATTCAACTTAACTGCGAATCGTTGCAGCAGGAAAGTAACAGCCGTGCAAGGAAAATAGGCGCATTAAAAGCGCAGGGGGGCGATATTCAGCCGCTCCTGAAAGAGGTTGGCGACCTGAAAGCCAAGCTGGTGCAGGCGGAGTCCGATCTGGCCGCCATCAACCAGCAGTGGGAAGTTGCGCTGAATCAAATCCCGAACCTTCCGGCGGCGGACGTCCCAGCGGGCGAGTCGGAAGCGGATAACAAGGAAATTAGCCGTTGGGGCACACCGCGTACGTTTGATTTCGATGCGAAGGACCATGTCGATCTGGGTGAATCCCTGCAGCAGTTGGATTTTGAACTGGCGGTAAAAATTACCGGTTCCCGCTTTTCCGTGGTCAAGCACCAGGTTGCCCGACTCCAGCGTGCGCTAACCCAGTTTATGCTCAACACACACATTACTGAACATGGTTATCAGGAGATGTATGTTCCCTATATGGTCAATCGGGAGTCACTTTACGGCACCGGCCAGCTGCCGAAATTTGAGGAAGACCTGTTCAAGCTTACTGATGAGCGCGAGTTCTATCTCATTCCTACCGCCGAAGTACCTCTGACGAATATCGTCCGCAACGAAATTGTCGAAGAATCGCTATTGCCATTGCGCCTGGTGGCTCACACACCCTGTTTCCGTTCGGAGGCTGGCAGTTACGGCCGGGATACCCGCGGCATGATCCGTCAACATCAATTCGAGAAAGTAGAGCTGGTTCAGTTTGTGACACCGGATGCGTCGGAGCAGGCCCTTGAGGAATTGACCGGGCACGCAGAAGCCATTTTGCAAAAGCTGGACCTGCCCTATCGACGCATGTTGCTGTGTGGGGGTGACATGGGCTTTTCCGCGGCCAGAACCTATGACCTGGAAGTCTGGTTGCCCTCGCAGAAAAAATACCGCGAGATATCCTCCTGCAGTAATTTCCGCGATTTTCAGGCGCGTCGCATGAAAGCCCGTTTCCGCAACGCCACGACTGGTAAACCCGAACTGCTGCATACCCTCAACGGATCCGGTCTTGCGGTCGGCCGGACCCTAATTGCCGTAATGGAAACCTATCAGCAGGCCGATGGCAGCATACTGGTGCCGGACGAGCTGGTGCCCTATATGGGCGGCATTAACTGTATAGAGCGGATCTAGCTCGGCATGGACTATCTGCCGCTGTTCTTTGATTTACGTCATCAGACCTGCCTGCTGGTGGGCGGTGGCACCGTCGCTTTGCGCAAGGCGCGGCTGCTGGACAAGGCTGGAGCGCGCATACGCGTCGTCGCGCCCGAGATTTTGGATGATCTGCGGCAAATCGTGGAAGACCGGGGTGGGGAGCTTGTCGCCGGTGCTTATCGACCGACATATCTGGACGGTGTTGTGCTGGTCATTTCCGCGACCGACAATTCGATGCTCAATGAGCAGGTAGCGAAAGACTGCCGGGCACGCAACCTGCCAGTCAATGTCGTGGACAGTCCGGCCTTGTGTTCAGTGATCATGCCGGCCATAGTCGATCGTAGTCCGTTGATTGTTGCCGCGTCGAGTGGTGGCGAGGCACCGGTGCTGGCGCGTATGGTTCGCGCCCGTCTGGAATCCTGGTTGCCGGGTAACTGGGGTCGTCTCGCCGAACTGGCAAGCCGGTATCGGAGTGCGGTCAAACAGCGACTTCCGGACACGGAGCAACGTCGCCGCTTCTGGGAATCTGTGCTGGAAGGGCCGGTATTCGAATCAGCCATGGCCGGTAACAATGCGCTGGCGGAAACGCAGTTACAGCATCAGTTGAATCACCCGGACGAACCGGATCAGGGAGAAGTCTATCTCGTTGGTGCCGGGCCGGGCGACCCTGACCTGCTGACCTTCAAGGCGCTGCGATTGATGCAGAAGGCGGAGGTGGTGCTATATGATCGTCTTGTATCACAGCCGATTCTTGAAATGGTGCGACGTGATGCCGAACGTATTTACGTCGGAAAGCGTCGTTCCGAGCACAGTATGGCGCAACCACAAATCAACGCGCTATTGCTGGAACTCGCCCGACAGGGCAAACGGGTGCTGAGACTGAAGGGCGGCGATCCTTTCATATTTGGGCGTGGCGGCGAAGAAATCGACCTGCTGGCCAAAAATAATATACCGTTTCAGGTGGTGCCGGGTATCACTGCCGCCAGTGGTTGTGCCTGTTACGCCGGTATCCCGTTGACGCACAGGGATTTCGCTCACTCGGTGCGTTTCGCCACCGGTCACCTCAAGGCAGAGTCCGAAGACTTGCACTGGCAGGAGTTTGTCAGCGATGATCAGACACTGGTGTTCTACATGGGACTATCGGGGTTGGAACGGATTTGTCAACGGCTGATACAACACGGGAAGCGGGCTGATACCCCCGCGGCCCTGATCGAGCAGGGCACTACATCGGCCCAGAAAGTGCACGTAAGTACGCTGGGACAGCTGCCAGACTATGTTGGGCAGACGACTGTACAGGCGCCAACACTATTGATCGTCGGCGGCGTGGTCAGTCTGCATGAGCAATTGGGGTGGTTCCTCAAGTAAATGGGATAGTGGCCGAAGTCTATTAGATGACTTTTGTTTTGCCGAACGGGTCCGGAAACGCTAGGATTATCACTATGATCAATATACACACAAATCCCGTAGTCACGCCGCCCCAGAAATCGACGGTGGCGCCACGTCGCGCGGCACAGGTTGAGCCCTCCGTGGCCACGCCAAAAGACGGTAAAACCTATGCTGCCGGACGACCTTTCGTTGAACGCCGGAAGGGCGATCGGGACCGGCGGCAGAGCGATGCGGACCGGGGTCCGTTCGATATGCGGGCCGGGCGTGACCGTCGCAAAAACCGCCCTGGCCATCCATACGTGGAGACCGACGTTTAAAGCAGATCGGCGTTAACCCCAGGCCCCAAAATTGATTGACCTGGCTGTGCAGTGTGGCTGGGGAGTCCGTGTGCGCCAGGGATCCGAATGAACCCTCTGAAAAAGCAGGACAGGCAGCATGAGTCAGTTCGATTACGACCTGTTGATTATCGGCGCGGGATCGGCCGGTGTACGGTGCGCGCGGGTTGCGGCTGAACTGGGTGCGCGCGTCGCGGTTATAGAGAACCGTTATATGGGCGGCACCTGCGTCAATGTGGGTTGCATTCCGAAAAAGCTGTTTTTCTATGCATCCCGCTTCCGGGAGCATTTCGAAAGTGCCAGCGGCTTTGGCTGGACCGTTGAGCCAGGCACCTTGGACTGGAATATCCTCCGAGACTCCAAAACAGAGGAAATACAACGGCTTAACCGCGTTTACGAATCCATTCTCGAGAAGGCAGGCGTCGACATCGTGACCGGTTCGGCTCAGATCCTTGGCCCGCAGTCGGTTTCGGTCAATGGTGAGACGTTATCCAGCCGTTATCTGGTAATCGCGACGGGCGGATGGCCGCGAACAGGCCAATACCCCGGCGCCGAACTCGCGATTAATTCAAATGATATTTTTTTCCTGGAGAAGCTGCCGCATCGAATTCTCATTGAGGGTGGCGGTTTCGTCGCGGTAGAGTTTGCCGGGATTTTTCACGGGCTGGGATGTGAGGTTGAACTCGTATATCGTGGCGAACCCTTTCTGCGGGGTTTCGATGATGATATTCGGACTTTCCTCGCGCAGCAGATGCGAGAAAAAGGCATAGAGCTGCGTTTCAGGACAGAGATAGCATCCATCGTATGCGATGAGGTGACAGGGTCCCGCAAAGTGACATTTAACGATGGACGTCAAAGCGACTTCGATACGGTACTGAGCGCAATTGGCCGCAGGCCAATGACTGACGACCTGAATCTGGCGCGCGTGGGTGTCAAAACCGGACAGGGTGGCACTATCGACGTCGATGATCAGTTTCGAACCAGCGTGCCATCCATATTCGCATTGGGTGACGTGGTCGGACGGATGCCTCTGACACCCGTCGCACTTAAAGAAGGAGCTGCGCTGGCAAAGTTTCTGTTCCGGGATGAGCCGGTTCAGCTGGATTATCACAAAATTCCCGCTGCGGTATTCAGTCAGCCGGAAGTGGCAACTATTGGACTGAGCGAGGCAGACGCGCGCGCCAGATACGATGAGGTCGACGTATATAAAACCAGCTTTAAACCGCTGAAGCATACCTTGAGCGGGTTACCGGAGCGCACGTTGATGAAACTCGTGGTCAGGCGATCAGATCAGGTGGTAGTTGGCTGCCATATGGTGGGGGATCACGCGGGCGAGATCATGCAGGGCATTACAATTGCGGTCACCATGAACGCAACCAAGCAGGATTTCGACAGGACTGTGGCAATTCACCCCACGGCAGCCGAAGAGTTCGTTACCATGCGTGCGATAACGTCCTGACACCGGTCGGGACGTTATCCTGGCCTGCAGAATTCAGCGGGCTACCCGAACTCTTTCATTGGTTATCAGATCAACAGCCATAATCGCGTTCCGTGCTTCCTCGATGACCAGTGCGTACTCGAACACCGGATGTACCGCCATGGCGGTCGGCGCAATGAATTGCTGTCGCACTTTGTCCGGATTTGAAACCAATAAAGACCTGGCGCCACTTTCCAGATCGACCGACACGATGCTGTCCAGCCCGGAGTCAAGGACCAGCGCCCGGGTTCCTTCTTCATTAATCCAGATATCCCGCGGAACGTTCAGGTTGACGGCCCCTTCATCGTTGGAATACAACGAGACTGGCGTTCTTTCGCCGGTGGTCAGATCGATGGCATACAGGGCTTTGTTGGTGCGGTCGACTGCCAGCAGCCGGTTTCGTTGTTCATCGAGTGCCAGCGCTGCTGGCGCCCGCAACGGGTGTTTACTGTTGGGCAGACCTGGTGCCGTCAGAAGGGTGGATTCCACCGTATTATCTTCCAGAATGCGTAAGCGATGTATCGCGCCGTAGCCGGTTTCAAATTGTTGCGCGATGTAAACCGTGCGCCGCGCCCCGGAATAGACTACGTCATATAATGGACTGCTTCCAAAGCCGATTCTCGGGTCGAATTCGAATAACAGATTTTTGGCACCGGTGTCCATATTGACGTTGACCACTCTCGCGACCGTTCTGCTGCGATTGGAATCCGGGACAGTTACCGTTTCCTGAGAAAGCACATAGAGATTGCCGGCCGTGTCGTCGCGTGTCAGTCCAATTGGCTGTGAGATCCGTACGCTGTCGGTCGGTTTGACATTGTCCGCAAGACGTTCGCGGACGCCAGTGCTGAGGTCCGAGACAAAAAGGGTTGAGCGATAGCGATCCGTCGTAAAGAACCGGTTGGCGCTAACATCCAGAGTGATGCTGTTCGGGGCAATGAAAACCGTGTCAGGATCATAGAACTGGTCGCCTAGCCGGGCGCGGCTGCCGTTGGCCGGGTCAATCACCAGAAACTGGTTAAGGGCGGTATCGTAGGTATAGAGTTGCCGGGTCGTTCGGTCCAGGGCAAAGAAACCTGTACTGATCGATTGCGGTTCAGCGTTGGGTGGTACGTCATTGCCGGCAATGACAACGTGCTCACCGGAGTCAACATCAAACTTTACCAGATCGTTTTCATCCAGTACCAGCAAGGCCGAATTGTCGTGATCCAACAGCAGTTGTGCGGGGCTTTTGAGGATAAACTGCGCGCGCACGTTGTCCGGGTCGGCGCTGTCAGCCCAGGCGTCTTTCGCTTTATTAATCAGCTCGGTCTGCGCCGCTTGCGACTCGGGATAAAACCAACTGACATCGCCCGATGCCTTGTCAACCCGCTTAATGCGGTGTACGGGCACGCTCGGGCCATTGTTGGACAGCGCGACGACGCAACTGTCCAGCACATACAATGCGCCTGATTGTGCATCATCGGCCATGGCCTGAATGTTCAGCAGGCTGGCATCATCCGGCGTGATGGTGTCCGGCAGGCGTGTCAGGATACTGAATTCGCCCGTGGCGGGATCCAGTCTGGAGATTGTCGCCGCGGTCAGCAGCTCTTCTGATAGCGTTGATGTCCGGATTGGCGCAAGGCAATCGCCAACTGGAAGACCGCGAAATAGCTCCAGTCCACTGGTATAAACCGTTCCGCCCGATGCTTCAATGGTCAAGGGGATGGTGCCGGAGATGGCTTCAGTTTCATTGTAGTCCAGCAAAGACTGATCTCCGCTGGTCAGGTCAATAGCAACTATGGGGTTCTCGGTATCCCGACGGTTGATAATCAGTCTGTTTCCGGCCCGGTCCAGCGTCATACCGAGTGTCCGCTGAAGGTGGTTTTCTCCGGATTCCACGGGTGACATCAGGGTATGGACGCCCGTGTCCAGTTCAACCGCAATGATGCTGGCAGTAGCAATGTCCAGAACCAGCAGGCGGCTGTTGTCAGAATCCAGCACCATCCGGGATGCCGAAACAAGCTCCAGGCCTTTGCTGACCTGCAGCGTTGTTACCGCGTGCGTTTCGTCGGTATCCGTGACATAACTGACAGCAATTGCATTGTTACCGTCGGTCAGTGGTACCTCGGCGGTCCAGTGCGCCCAATTATCCTCAGTAGATGCACTGACGCCGTTAATCTGGACGTCGGTGATGCCGGTACTGTCGGTAACCGCGCCGCGCACCGTGATCGAGGCCTCCTGTGTATGCGATCCGGACGGCGGAAAAGCCACATAGACATTTTCCAGGGTAATGGACCCGGATGACGTGGTACTTGATGAACTGGAACTCGATGTGGAGCCTGTGCTGGACGTGGTCTTGCTGCTGCTGTCACAGCCTGCGGCCAATATTGCGCAGACAAGGCCGACAGAAAGCGAGGCTGTTTTTATCATTCGGTTAAGCATTAAAAAAATATCCCGGATAGTAGTGACAGAGTGCTGGCTCTGCAACGGACGCTTCGTAGGCCGGCCCCGGGCCGGATTGAAGTTAAGGGGTGCCCGCCAGCCACCGCGCATCTTACGCTGCGCGTGGCCTCAGTGCCAGTTTCATCGACTCCGCCGAAGCGAGCCGATATTAAGTTCAGTGGTTGTACAGAGGGCGTAAGCCCGACCGGCTACTGCCGGTGTCCGTGGGCAGTCGCTGCGCTTTAAGACGTTGTTTGATTTTCTCCATATCGACAGCAGTGTCGGGTCTGCCGCCATACAGCGCGCCGTCCAGCCTGTTCAGTTCACTGGCGAGTTGTGGATCATTAATCTGTCGGGCAACTGTCGCAAGGGTGATATTGGGAAGATCCGGCCAGCGCCGGCGAGCCCAGAGCAGGATATGTCTGCGAAACTGCCAGGGGTCGGATTGCGTAAGGGCGGCATCCAGGGCCTGTCGATGTGTAGCCGCGTCGTTGCTGACGTAACCGGTCGTTGTCGCGCGGTCGACGCGGCCGCGCTGCCACCAGAGCAGGGCGAACAGCAGTGTGGAGGCGAATAGTAAGGCTGACAAAACAGGCCAGATTATCGAGGGGCGTTGCACGACGGTAACGGGCGCACGAGCGTGCGTGTCCAGCTCGGCGACACTGGGCGGATCGGCAGACACCGACGGGCCAGTGACCGCCACTTCGCGTTGCGGCAAACGGGCGGTGCGCAGCTGATCTGCGGCCGTATCCCACCAATGTACAGTGACTTCGGGCAAAATCAGGGAGCCGCCCTTTGCGGGCACTATGGCGACGCTTTCGATCCGGCTGGCAGTGATACCGTCTGCGGCTACTACATTGTCCTGCCGGGGTTGGTCGGGATAAAACCTGAATTGTCCCGCCGCATCGTTAAAGGCAAGCGGTGGCAGCTGTTCAGACCGTAATCCCCGGGCTTCCATAACAATCGTGCGCGTGATGGGTTCTCCAACAGTGAAGGTATCCGGCGAGCGCGACCAGGACTCTGTCAGTGTCAGATCAGTCGCCGGTATCCAGGTTTTGCCCGCAGGATAGCCGTCAGGGCGTGCTTTCACGTCAATGCTGAGGCTGTTGGTTCGTGGCCGGTACATCTTGAAATTGCCGCCACTGAAGCTGAACCGGCTGCCGCTGGGCTGATTGGTTGTGCGAACTGACCACAGGATGGCGGGAATCTCCAGGCGACCACTCGCCGTCGGAAATACCGCATATCGAAATTCCGCTACGCCATAGGGCGTTTGACCCACCGTTTTCTGGTACTCGACGTGTGGAAGTTCCTCGACGTGGGCGTTGGACAGTGCGAAATTGTCGCGGTCCAGCTTGTCGACACTGCGGTTATAGAACAGGCGATAGGTGACGATTACCTGTTCCTGAACATAGGCTTCGGTCTTGTCGATATCCGTCTCTATGAAGACATCCTGTGTACCGGTCGCGGAAGCGGTCTGCGCTTCGGTAATCTCGATATTGATGGGCGCTGTGGATTGCCCGTCCAGGGTTAACGGTGGGATAAGCGACTGACCGGTTCGCGTAGGCGCCAGCATCAGCGTCCACTCGGTGAACGCGTTGACATTACCGTTGATAATCGAATGTTGCATGGATTTCTGATTCGAAAGGATTTCAAATTCCTGCGCCACTCCCGAAAAATCCGGTGACTCGCTCGCCTGTCCGCCGCTGAAGCGGACCTTGAGTGTGAATGTCTCATCAATACTGATTCTATTGCGGTCAACCGACGCGGTCAGCTCGTCCGCCATGCTTACGGCAGCCGCGAGCAGGGTCAGCAGGGCACCGAGAACGCATGTCAAATAATAGGCTTTTTTCATGATTCGGCTCACCAGCGTTTTTCAGCATCATTATCGGAGAAAGGGGACTGCTGTTGCAGGGTTTGTTTACGCTGCAAATATTGATACCTGAATTTATTGCGTAACAACCCGCTCGGATCATCGGGAACCTTGCGCAGCATCTGTTCGAGTATCTGTTGTTCATCGGTCATTTCATCCGTTTCTGCAAGTGCGGCGGCGTCGGTGTTGCTCCCGGTGTCCTCCAGATCGCCAGCGTCGGGTTGTACACTGGCCGGTTCTTGCGACGGGTCTTCCTCGTTCATGGCATCTGCTGCGTCGCTGTAGGGGTTTGAATCCCCGGAGGACGCATCCGGCTCTTCCGTATTTTGAGGTTGCTGAGGGTCCGATGCCGCGCTTTCCGCCCCGCTTTCACTGTCTCCGGATTCCTGTTGCCCGGTTTGATGGTCCTCACTGGTCGAATCAGGGGAGCCTGCCTGCTGCTGGTCGGAATCGTCCTGCTCGCCATCCTGATCCTGCTGCTGATTGGATTCCTGTTCCTGCTGGCGGGTCAATTCCAGAAGTTTTCGGGCAATCTCGCGATTGTGGCGGGCCAGTTCTGCATCTGGATCACTTTGCAGCGCGCGATCGAAAGCGGCTATGGCCTTTTCGTAATTGCCGGCCCGGGTCAGGGCGGTGCCGAGATTATATGCCCCGCTGGACGACGTGCTCTGGGCGAACTCTTCCGCCGACTTTCCGAATTCCTGAAGCTGATAGTAGGCCGCACCGCGCCGGTCCGGCGTCGTGAACCGCCCGGCGGCTTCGACATCACCGGCGGCAAAGTCGCGTTCCGCCTGCTGGTCCTGTGTTAGCCACAGATCGTCCCAGGAGAAGGCGTGCACAGGGGAGGTGTGCAGGGCAAACGGCATGATGAGCAGCAGGCTGAAAATGAAACCGCGACGAAAAAGTAGTGCCAGAAATGGTAGCAATGCCAACGCCAGCCAATGTCCCTGTTCATACCACTGATCAAAAACACGCAATGTGGTCTGGGTAATGGGGGCTTTGTTGTCCAGTAATCGGATGATGGTGTCGACGTCGGTATCCGTCGTAGTGAGCGGCACATACCAGCCGCCCGCCTGCGCGGCAAAACGGCTCAACGCGGCTTCATTCAGTTTGGGAACAACCATATTGCCGGCGCTGTCCTGGGCAAAGCCGCCGTTTGGCAGTGGAATCGGAGCGCCCTCCGTTGTGCCTACACCCCAGATGGTGAACCGATAGAGAGATTTGCGGGCGAGTGCTTCCAGATACGCAAACGCGTCACTGTCGATTTCATCCGTGACAAAAATGATATGACCGGCGGTCGCTCCGGCCTCCCGAAGCAGTGTCTCAGCCTGCTCGAATGCCATCTCCGGGTTACTGCCGACGACCGGTAGCATACCCGGATTCAATGCAGGCAACAGGTTGATGATGGTGCGCTGATCATCGGTAATCGGGGTAACGGTATAGGCTTCGCCGGAATAGGCGATCAGTCCGGTCTGGCCATCCTTGCGGGCCTTCAGCAGGTCGATAATTTTCAGTCGCGACCTGACGAGACGGGATGGTTTTACATCTTCCGCCAGCATGGACGGTGACAGGTCCCACGCGATGACAACCGGGGAGGACGCCTGCTCAACCGGCTGCGGAATTTTTTGCCAGACAGGTCCGGCCAGGGCGACCGTCGCGATTACCCACAGGGCGAATACGCCCAGCACCGGCCATCGCTTCTGTCTTTCCGCCTGGCCGTCAAGTAAAAAGGGCAGAAAGCGGGTGGCAATCACCTGAGACCACTGGTTGGCGCCAAATCGCGAGCGCCACAGGGCAATGCACAGCAGCAGGGCAGGTAAAATGGCCAGCAGCCACAGCGGCCGCAGAAAATGGAAGTCGCTCAGGAGACCAGTCATCATGATGCCGTTGTCTGCTCCGCAGTGATTTGCGACCGTGCGAAGACCGAACGCCAGGAATTTAATCCCGCCAGGAGAAAGCTCAGGCTCAGCGCCAGCCCCAGCGGCCAGTAAAACAAAGCTGATATCGGACGGAACACCTGTTCTTCCTGTTCTACCGGTTCCAGGTGATCCAGTGTGCGATAAATTTCCACCAGTTCCCGGGGATTGCGGGCCCGAAAATACTGGCCACCCGTTTTATCGGCAATGAATTGCAATGTGTCCTCATCCAGGTCGGCCGACGGATTGATTCGTCGGGGGCCAAAAAAAGATCGCTCAACCATTTCTTCCGCGCCGACAGCGACCGTGTAAATACGGATACCGGCTGCGGCGGCAAGTTCCGCGGCCTGGCGCGGCTGAAGCTCACCAGCGGTGTTGGCTCCGTCGGTCAGGAGGATAATGACGCGGCTGGATTCCGGGCGGGAACGCAGCCGTTTTACACCCAGGCCTATGGCGTCGCCGATGGCAGTCTGTTGCCCGGCAAAGCCGATCTGGGCCTCCTGCAAAAGCTGCCCGACGCTGGCGCGATCAAAGGTGAGCGGTACTTGCAGATAGGCTTGACTGCCAAACAGTATCAGGCCGAGCCGGTCGTTGACACGACGATTAACAAAGTCGCCGACCACATATTTTACCGCATCGATCCGCTGTAATTGACGGCCCTGAATATCCATATCAGGGATTTCCATGCTACCGGACAGGTCCACAGCCAGCAGCAGATCACGGCCGCTGGTCGGCAGGGTTATGGGTTCACCAGTGCGTTGCGGTTTGGCGGCCGCGGCAACGCACAGGAGCCAGATTGCCGCGAGCAACAGTTGTTGCAGCCAGGATCGACTTTGTAGCGCCATGGACGGCGTTCGGCAGGCGTACAGCCGCTGGAAAAAAGGCACCTGCAGCGCGCTGGTCTGCAACTTTACCTTGGGCGCCAACCCATAGACCAGCAGGGGCAGGGGGCTGAGAATCCATACCCAGGGCCAGTCAAACCCGATCATACACAACTCCTTGAGAGGGTTCCGTCGAAAACGCAGATGCCGGGAGCGTCCGCTGGTGATGCTTTAGCCATTTTGTCGCCTGAGCTCTCAGGCTGGTGGCACCAAACGCCGGTGCGGCGCGGTAGCAATCTTCGGCCAGAATCCGTGCGCTGTCCTCTGAAAAAAATGGGCGCTGACTGGTATGGTTCAAAAACCGGATCCAGTCTGCGCCGAACAGACCCGCAATACGGTGGCGATCGTCCGGGTAGGCCGCCAACGCCGCCCGTTTCAGGATGGAGGAAACCTGTTGTGCCAGTGCCTGTGCGGGCAGATCCGGCAAATTATCCAGTTCGGCGCAGGCTTCACGACGATAAAGCGTTAACTTTCGTCGACGCCAATACGCGAATAATCCAGCGATCAGCGATGTCAGCAGAAGGCCCGTCAGCACCCACCAGCCCGCTGCGGGTGGCCACAGTGGCACAGCATCCGGCACCACAATATGATGCAACTGATCCAGCAGCGCCTGCATTTCCGGCGTGATCCGGGGTTCGGGGTTCATGCTGGGATCCCCTTGTGGATAGCCCGGGATTTGCCCATGCGGCCGGAAAAAATTTCCCGCGCGAAGGCATCCAGCGAAGCGGGTGTCGCGCCGTTCACATATTGAATACCGCGATTGCGCAGGGTTGCCTTGATGTGATTTTGATGCTCGACGAAGGTACGGGCGAAAGGTTCAGCAACATTGCGTGTCTGCAAGGTCAGCTTCTGCTGGCGATTGGTGACAGTCAGGGTACAATTGGCGGGCAGCTCCTTTTCCAGGTCGTCATGGATATGAACGGCGAGTACGTCGCTCCGCCGGGCCAGCACGGACAGTGGTTGCAGGCAATCATCATCGAAATCGTGAAAATCGGACAGCAGCAGCACCATGCTGCCCGGGCGGGCGATACGGGCTGCCTCCTGCAACATGACCGGCAGGGCGATGGCACCATCGGGCTGCAGTGGGCTCCGCAGCGCATTGTTAAAAGCAGACAGCTGATTCAGTAATTCCAGCACCGCATGTTTGCCGCGACGTGCCCGGATGTCCTTCTGTCGGTAATCGCCAAAAATCAGTGCGCCGATCCGGTCGTTATTACGGCTGGCAATCCAGCCGATCAGGGCGGCAAGCCGTGCGGCAAAAACCGACTTGAAACAGTTGCGGCTCCCGAAGAACATGCTCGATCGCTGATCGACAAAAACAAATACCGGCCGTTCATGTTCCTCCTGAAACAATTTCGTATAGGGGCTCTGCATGCGCGCCGTTACGCGCCAGTCGATCGTTCGTATGTCGTCACCTGCCTGGTAGGGGCGCACTTCGGCAAACTCCATGCCGCGTCCGCGATAGCGGGTTCGCACAGAACCTTCTGCCAGGGCACTGCTCTTTTTGCGGGCTTCCAGCGTAAGATCCTGTGCAAGGTACCGTAGTTTAAGCAGCTCTTCCACGCGGGTGTACACGCCGTCGATCAGTTTGGGCGACAGTTTCATAGGTTCAGACGACAGGTACGCGTTGCAACAGTTCGGCAATGACCCTGTCAGCAGTCTGCCCGTTGGCTTCCGCCTCAAAACTCAGTATCAGACGGTGTCTGAAGACATCAAAGAGGACTGACTGCACATCGTCCGGGCTCACGTAGTCGCGTCCGGCCAGCCAGGCGTGTGCGCGGGCACAGCGGTCCAGCCCAATGGTGGCGCGCGGGCTTACGCCGAACTCGATCCAGCGCTTGAGGTCTTCCCCGTAGGGTTCGGGATCACGACTGGCCGCCGTCAGCTGGACAATGTATTCCTCGACAGAGCTTGCCATGTGAACATTGAGCGCTTCCTGTCGCGCGGCGAACAACATAGCCTGAGATACCTCTTCCGGCGGCCGTGGCGGGGGAGATTTCAGATTGGCTTCTGCCCGGGTTAACCGCAATATTTCCCGTTCCGCCGCGATATTCGGATAGTCGACCCGGACGTGCATAAGGAAGCGGTCCAGCTGGGCCTCCGGCAACGGGTAGGTGCCTTCCTGTTCAATCGGGTTCTGCGTTGCCATAACCAGAAAAAGCCGGGGCAAGGGATAGGTTGCCTTGCCCACGCTGATCTGCCGTTCTGCCATGGCCTCCAGCAGCGCGGACTGAACCTTCGCTGGCGCCCGGTTTATTTCATCCGCCAGCACCAGGTTATGGAATATGGGGCCGCTCTGAAACTCGAACGTACCGGTTTCCGGGCGGTAGATATCGGTACCGGTGATATCCGAGGGCAGAAGATCCGGGGTGAACTGAATGCGATGAAAATTGCCTTCAATGGTCTCTGCCAATGTCTTGATCGCTTTGGTTTTGGCCAGGCCGGGCGCGCCTTCGACCAGCAGATGGCCATCGGCAATCAGGCCAATTAGAATGCGATCAATTAAGTAGGGTTGTCCCACGATCTGACTGTTGAGCCAGTTCTTTATGGTTTGCATTGCTGAAAAAGGGGCTGACATGGATCGTTTACTACCTTCTTTTTTATATGAGTGGAACCGCGCCTGGCTGGCATATCCGGGACAAGAGGAGGTTCTGCCAGTCGTTGTCAGATGGCAGACTGAGACTGTACACGGCGCCGGGAGTTCCTGACTATGCTTATGTATGGGCGTTATAAGAATTAATCAATAGCTATTGGGGGAGATCACTTGATTAACGGCACACACGAAACACAGGCCAAGAAGCAGCTGGCCAGACCGGTCCAGTCACACCTGGAAAAGCTCTGTCAACCGGAAGAGGCATCACAATGCAAGGCCTTCTTCGACATTTTCTGGCGTCAGCTGGCTTTGGCGGACTGGGAACACAAGGAGGTGTCTGATATCGCCGGCTGCATATACTCTTTGTGGCTACTGGTGCGACAAAATCGCGGTGAGGTTTTAGTGCAGGTATTCAACCCTTCCCTTGAGGAGCACCGCTGGCTGTGCAACGGGACCGCGGTTATGGTTTCAATGCGGGACATGCCATTTCTGGTTGACACGCTGCGTATGGAAATCTCACGTCGTGCCTGGCCGATCCACATTATCAAAAGTACCTTGCTTAACGTCCAGCGGGACAACAACGCGGATGTTATGAATATGGCTGCCGCCGATGACAGTGCCGGCAGCCGGCCGGAGAATTCTCACTGGCACCAGGAGGCGCTGATCTACATAGAAATTGGTCTGATCGCAGTGCCGGAGGAGATGTCTGCGTTGAATGCGGCGTTGAAGGATGTATTAAGCGAAGTGATACAGGTGGTAGAAGACTACCGCCCCACGCTGGCGACGGTTGACGCTTTAACGGCTAACCTTGAACTGGCGCCTGACCCGACGGTATCCGGCGAAGCGCAGGCGTTTCTGCGCTGGATTACCGACAACCATTTCACCTTTCTCGGATACCGGGAGTTTGATCTCGACCCGTCCCGGTCCAGTTTTACGCTGAAAGAGGTTAAAGAGCGGGCGCTGGGCATGTTTCGCCACTCCGCCGACGAGCAGGCCGATTCCCTGAACCTGTCTGCCGGTGTGCTCGACTTTTACGCGGGCAATGAACTTGTCGCCTTTTCCAAGTCGGCCAGTCGTTCACGGGTCCACAGGGATGTCTATCCGGATTATATTGCCATAAAGCGCCACAATGCCGATGGCGAAGTCATTGGTGAGGGTCGATTGCTCGGTATATTTACCTACGCAGTCTATACACTGAGTCCGCAGTTGATTCCGTTAATACGGGAGAAGGTTCAGGCTATTGTCGCGCGGTCGGAGCTGGTGCCAAAAAGCCACGATGGTAAAAATCTGATCAGGGTGTTGGAAACATTTCCGCGGGAAGAGCTGTTTCAGGCTGACCATGACGCTCTGTATATCATGGCTCTGGGGGTGTCACGTATCAGTGAGCGCCGGGTTGTACGTCTGTTCAGTCGCAAGGACCCTTTCGGCAAGTTTGTTAATTGTATCGTCTATGTGCCGCGGGATCTGTATAACACGCGCATTCGTCAGAAAATTGAACAAATTATTGCCGAAGCGGTTAACGCGTTGGGTTACGAATCTACGACCTATTTCTCGGAGTCCTCGCTGGCCAGGGCGCACCTGGTATTCCGCGTCGATCACACCATGCCGCCGGATGTGGACTGGCGCTCGCTGGAAGCCGCCATTGTCGAGATCACTCGTGGCTGGGCGCAACGCTTTGAATCGGCACTGATTGATCGCTGCGGCGAAGCCACCGGCCTGAAGCTGGCGCGCCTCTACAACGATGCGTTTTCGGCGGGGTATCAGGAAAATTATGATGCCCGGGTGGCGGTTCAGGATATCGCCATGATGGAATCACTGCGTAGCGAACAGGATATCGCCATGCACTTTTTTCACGACCAGGGTCAGCCAAAAAACCTGATTAACTTCAAGGTGATGCGTCGCCAGCAGCAACTGGAGTTATCCCAGGTGATTCCGGTGCTGGAGCATCTGGGCATGCGGGTATTGGGCGAGCACCCGTTCAAGGTGCGGCGCCAGGATGGCGTGGTGATCTGGATGCACGAGTTTGAATTGAGCTTCAGTCTCAATACCCAGCTGGAAGTGTTCACCGTCAGAAAGCTGTTCGAGCAGGCCTTTGCTGCGATATGGCAGGGGAAAGCGGAAAGTGACGCATTCAACCGCCTGGTGTTGGGCGCCCGTCTGCACTGGCGGGAAGTCGTCATGCTGCGCGCCTACGCGGCGTACATGAAGCAGACGGCGTTCAATTTCAGCCTGGAGTATATCGCCGATACCCTGGCTAACCAGCTGGAGGTGACCCGCAATCTTGTTGCACTGTTCCGGGCCCGTTTTGAACCCCGTTTAAATGAAGATAAAGAAAAAGCGCATATCCGCATCCAGCGTCTGCAGGAAAAGATTATCCAAAGCCTGGAATCCATCCAGAATCTGAATGAAGACAAGATCCTGCGACGCTATTTTGATTTTATTTCTGCTACGTTGCGCACCAACTTTTTCCAGAAAGACAGTAACGGTGAAGACAAGGACTACGTCTCCCTGAAATTCAGCCCGCGTGAACTCGGCGATATTCCCCGGCCCAAACCGCTGTTTGAGATATTTGTGTATTCGCCCCGGGTTGAAGGGGTGCACCTGCGCGGTGGCAAAGTCGCTCGAGGCGGTATCCGCTGGTCAGACCGTTTGCAGGATTACCGGACAGAAGTTCTTGGGCTGGTTAAAGCCCAACAGGTAAAAAATGCCGTGATTGTGCCGACTGGCGCCAAAGGAGGCTTTGTGGCGCGCCGCATTCCAACAACGGCCAGCCGGGAAGACGTGCAGGCCGAAGGAATCGCCTGCTATGAAATTTTTATCCGCGGTTTACTGGATCTGACCGACAATTATGTGGCCGCTGAACTGGTGCCCCCCGCCGCTGTCATTTGCTGGGACGAGCCGGACCCCTACCTGGTGGTAGCCGCCGACAAGGGCACGGCAACCTTTTCTGATATCGCCAACCGCATTTCACTGGCCTACAACCACTGGCTTGGCGATGCTTTCGCATCCGGCGGCAGTCAGGGCTATGACCACAAAAAAATGGGCATTACGGCGCGCGGCGCCTGGGTCTCGGTACAGCGGCACTTTCGCGAGCTGGGGCTGGATGTTCAGAAGGAGGAGTTCACCGTTGTGGGTATTGGTGATATGTCAGGCGATGTGTTCGGCAATGGCATGCTGCGATCCGAAAAGATTCGTCTGACTGCCGCCTTTAATCACCAGCATATATTTATTGATCCGGATCCGGATGCAGCCCAAAGCTTCGCCGAACGCAAACGACTGTTTGAACTGCCCAAATCCGGTTGGGGTGACTACGATGTCTCCCTGATATCCAGGGGTGGCGGGGTGTTTTCCCGCAGCGCCAAGTCCATCGATATTACACCCGAAATGCAGGACCGCTTTGCCATAGAAGCGCGCAAGCTGGCCCCGAATGACCTGGTGTCGGCGATTTTGAAGGCACCGGTGGATCTGCTCTGGAATGGTGGAATCGGTACCTACGTCAAAGCCGCCGGGGAGACTCACACGCAGGTCGGCGACAAGACCAACGATTCCTTGCGGGTCAATGGTGGCGACTTGCGCTGTCGGGTTATCGGTGAGGGCGGCAACCTGGGGATGACCCAGCTGGGACGGGTGGAATATGCACTGGGTGGCGGTGCCTGCAATACCGATTTCATCGACAATTCCGGCGGGGTGGATTGCTCTGACCACGAAGTCAACATCAAAATTCTCCTGGATGAAATGATCGCAGCGGGCGACCTGACCACCAAGCAGCGGAACCGCCTGCTGGTCGAAATGACAGGGGCAGTTGCTGAACTTGTACTGGAAAACAACTACCGTCAGACCCTGGCGTTGAGCCTGGCCCAGCATCATGGGGCAGCGCGATTGAACGAGTATCGTCGGTTCATTCATTATCTGGAAAATATGGGAAAGCTGGACCGTATGCTCGAATTTCTACCCGCCGATGATGAAATTCTGGAGCGGGCGGCGCAGGGGGGTGAGTTGACACGGGCAGAGCTTGCCATTCTGCTGTGCTATGCAAAGGTGACTTTGAAGGAACGGTTTGTGGAAGAAAATATTGCCGATGACGATTACGTAAAGCGCAGTGTGGCGACCGCGTTTCCGGCGGTGATCGCCGAGCAGTACCCCGACCCGCTGTACAAACATCGCCTCCTCAAGGAAATAGTGGCAACACAGGTGGCCAATGACCTGATTAATACACTCGGCATCACCGGCGCCCAGCGATTAACGGCGTCGACCGGCGCCAGTTACGGGCAAATCGCTCTGGCGTTTATGATGGTGAAAGAAATTTTCAATTTCGAAGCATTTCGCAGCGACTTGAAAAATCTGGACGATCAGCTGCCAGCATCGGTCCAGATCGAGCTGATGGCGGGCATGGTGCGTCGATTAAGGCGCGCTATCCGCTGGTTCTTGCGTAATCGGCCCGATGCCATAGACCCGGAGGAAGAAATTGCGGTTTTCCGTCGCGGCCTTCGCGAGGTGATTGACGGTACTGGGGATTCACTCAATGAAGATGAGCAGCAAGCCTGGCAACAGCAGGTGGGCGCGCTAAAGGCCGCGGGTTTGATGGAACCCTGGCTGTCGCAGGTGTCCATGCCGTCCAATTTATTTTCTGGCCTCAGCATCATCGAGGTGGCAAAGCTGACTGGCAATGCGGTTGCCGACGTGACACAGGTCTTCCGTCGGCTGTACAACGGCCTCAAACTGGATGCGTTTGTTGCGCTCCTGTCTGATGTCCGGGTCGAATCCTACTGGCAGGCCCTGGCCCGCGAATCCTTTCTGGACGATGTCGACCGTCAGTTACGCAAGTTGTCTCTGGCATACTTCCAGCGTCAGCAAAAAGGTAGCGCACTGTCGGACATGTCCGTGATTAATCTGCAATCGGACCGTGCAAAGCGCTGGTTGGGGCTGGTGGATGAATTACAAGCCGGCAAAACCACGGATTTCGCGATGTTTTCGGTTGCCGGTCGGGAGCTGGTGGATCTGGCGAACAATCCCGAGTATTCGGCGCCAGCAGCGAATATGTCTGAATAGCGACTGATTCGGGGGCTTTCCAGTGCACAGTGTAACCGTATCCCTGACTATATCGTCGGATGAGTATCTGAAGGCCTACCAGGGTACGGGCAAAAACGTTCTGGCAAAGGACACAAGCGGCCGGAGAGTCCGCTTTCCTGCCAACATCTTGCGCCCGTTTGTTACCCATAGTGGCATTCATGGCACCTTCCGGATCGAATTCGACGAGGATGGCAGGTTCAGACAGATCATCAGGGTGTAGCGCAGGCAGCAATTCGTGGCGTGGTCCCGATTTTGGGCCGTTCACCGAAGCGCGGGACACTTTGTTGTCATGGCGAAATCGCCGCCACGCCAACAGCGACATGTCTTTACTTGAAGATCCGGGGTGGGGCAGCGGATCCGGAGGGCAAAAATGAGACCAGTCTGCAGTTTGCTACTCCGCCTTTTTATACTTGTGGAAAATCAGGTATTATTTGAGTCGTTGTACACCAACCGGTTGATTGCATGTATTCCCTGACGCGCAAGTTACTATTCAGTTTTTCACCTGAAACCGCCCACGAGCTTTCGATGGACTGGCTGGGCGCCGCTGATCGCCTTGGTCTGCTCAAACTCGCGGACGACATGCCGTACTTCCCGCTGACGGTGATGGGGCTGAACTTTCCGAACCCCGTCGGTCTGGCGGCCGGACTTGACAAAAATGGTGATTATTTCAACGCGCTGGGTGCTCTCGGTTTCGGTTTTATTGAGGTGGGTACGGTAACGCCACGTCCCCAGCCAGGAAACGACCCGCCGCGCATGTTCCGTCTGGTGGAACACAATGCCATTATCAATCGCATGGGATTCAATAACAAAGGTGTAGACTACCTTGCAGAGAAGGTGAGCAAGCGACGCTACAAGGGCATTCTGGGAATTAATATTGGTAAAAACAAGACGACGCCCGAAAGCGATGCGCTGGCAGATTATCTGTACTGTATGGATGCGATATATGAATTGGCGGACTACATAGCCATCAATGTGTCCTCACCGAATACACCAGGGCTGCGTGACCTGCAGTTTGGTGACAACCTTAAGCGTCTTCTGGCGGGCTTGAAGGACAGGCAGAAAGCACTGCATGAAGCTTCCGGTAAATACGTTCCACTGGTCGTAAAGATTGCCCCGGACATTACTGACGAAGAAGTGTACCAGATTGGTGACTGCCTGCTTGAGACCGAAATGGACGGTGTCATTGCCACCAACACGACCGTGAGTCGGGACGGTGTGCAACATTCGGCGCTGGCAAAGGAAGCCGGTGGTTTAAGCGGACAGCCTCTGCAGTCGAGATCGACGCAGGTTGTGCGGGTGCTGGCAAGGCGGCTCAACCGGGAGTTGCCCATTATTGGTGTGGGCGGCATTATGGGCGGCGCCGATGTCAAGGCAAAAATTACGGCGGGTGCCAGTCTGGTGCAGTTATACAGCGGTTTTATCTATCGCGGGCCGGCATTGGTTCGTGAGTCAATCAAGGCGTTTAAGTAAATAAACGCCCTGATTGGTAAGATCCGTTAGGATCTGATTACCGTTTTCACGGTTGGGTCACGCTGGCAGGCGCGCAGAAACCGCCACTGCCAGGGTTCTTTACGGAATGCCTATCTCACCGGTTACTGAGTTTTTGTGCGCGTGCCAGATTATTCAGGCCACTCCAGTGATCCTCCCTGCCTTCGCGCCAACCACTTAACCAGGTCTGTCTCGATGTTTCAGCGGCATAGGGACAATGGCTCCAGGAGCGGCCATGCATGGCGGCCTGGTAGCCTTTGTTAAATGCTCTTTCAACCTGGCTGCGTTTTTGGCTTCTCATATCTCTGGATACCTCTCTTATGAATGAACGGTTTTTGACAAACTGGTTTTCAATGACTGAGGTGCGGTGGAACTAACGGCTGCCATACCGGGACACCCGATTTTCGATGGTCGGTCCTGGAAGAAGTGGCCACCGAAGACGACTCCAGGTGTTGTGTGCGCTGGTCATGCTGCGGGCGACGGGTGAGTCCGTCGCAGATCATTAAAGCAAAGGTAACGACCGATGTGAACGAATTAATACTTCTAGCGTTCAGGTTACATATCACCAAAATATCTTAAGATAAATCGTTATGAATTTATATTTTGTATCATGCCCCAAGGGGCTGGAACCGGTTTTAAAGCAGGAGCTGGAATCACTGGGTGTCGACCAGGTTACCCTCAAGGTTGCCGGTGTTCAGGTAGAAGCAGGGGCCGAGCAGGTATACCGGATCTGCCTATGGTCTCGAGTGGCTAACCGGGTGCTGTGGCAGCTAAATGATGCCGACACGGCATTTATCGATAGCCGGGATGATTTGTACAGGACGGTCAACCATGTTGAATGGGAAAACCTTTTTTCGTCGTCCCAGACTTTTACCGTGGATTTCAACGGCACCAATAACGCGATTAATCACTCCCAGTTTGGCGCAATGTGCGTCAAGGATGCTATCGTGGACCGGTTCCAGATGCAGGGCCACGCCAGACCGAGTGTGGACCGCGCTGCACCGGACATCCGCATCAATGCCCATCTGGCGAGGAACCGGCTGGCGATATCGCTGGATCTGTCGGGAGACAGTCTTCACCGACGGGGGTATCGGACAAGCAAAGGCCTGGCTCCGTTAAAGGAGAATCTGGCTGCGGCCATGCTTCTGCGGGCGGACTGGCCAGCCCTGGCTGCACGTGGCGCACCGCTTGTAGACCCGATGTGCGGGTCCGCAACCTTGCTTGTCGAAGCCATCTGGATGGGCGCAGATGTGGCGCCGGGGTTGTTGCGATCCAATTATGGATTCCGGCACTGGCGGGGTCACGACGCGACGTTGTGGGAAAGTCTGTTGGATGAAGCCCGTGAACGGAAAAGAGCCGGCCTGGAAAAATTCGATTGCGTTGTTATCGGGATGGACAGAAACCCGGCCATGATAACCGCCGCGCGCCAGAATCTGGAAGCCGCCGGGTTGACGGGGCGGGCAATGCTGGAGTGCCGCGATATTGATCAGTTCGCTCTGCCGCAAACCGTTGCGGACAAGCAGGGCCTGCTGATCTGCAATCCGCCCTACGGTGAACGTCTGGGTGACATTGAAGCGCTGAGAAGTGTCTATCAGCGGCTGGCACAGGTCGTCAAGGCACAGTGTACCGGGTGGCATTTCGCCGTTTTGACCGGCAACAGCGAGCTGGCACAGGAGATGCGCCTGCGGGCAGACAAAAAGTACCGCTTATACAATGGTGCTATCGAAAGTCAGCTATTGCTCTATCAGATACTCAGCTCCGAAGACGCCAGGTTGCGTGATGATAGCGTGACCGAGGACACCTTGTCGGAAGGCGCGACCATGGTGCTAAACCGGCTGCGCAAAAATCAAAGAAAGCTTCGCAGTTGGCTCAAACGCACAGGAACCGAGTGTTACAGGCTGTATGACGCCGATCTGCCGGAGTATGCAGCCGCCATCGATATATACGCGGGTCAGGTACATATCCAGGAGTACGCGCCACCGAAGACAATCGAGCCGCACAAAGCGCGCAAGCGATGGCGTGAACTCCTGCAGGCGGTTTCGGTGGCACAGGAAACGCCGATGCCCGCTATGGCGCAAAAGGTTCGTAAGCAGAACCGGGGTGCCGAGCAGTACGAGCGCATCGCGCCGGAAAACAGCCCGGATCAGTCTTTTCAGGTGCGGGAGGGCAGGGCGCGCTTCTGGGTCGATCTGCATCAGTATCTGGATACTGGCCTGTTTCTCGATCACCGGTTACTGCGTTTAAGAATCGCCAGTGAAATTCAGGGCAAAAGCTTTTTGAACCTGTTTTGTTATACTGCAACGGCGTCCGTTCACGCGGCCCTTGGGGGGGCCGCTCGTAGCGTAAGTGTCGACATGTCGCGCACCTATATCAGCTGGGCAGAGCGAAACTTTGCATTGAATAATATCAGTATCTACCGCCACCAGCTGGTGCAGGCGGATTGTCTGAAATGGTTAAGGGAATGTCGGGAAGGGTTCGATATGATAATGCTTGATCCGCCCAGTTTCTCGAATTCCAAGCGAATGGAAGACGTGCTTGACATTCAGCGTGACCACGCAGGTCTGGTGGTGCGTTGCATGGAGTTGCTGAATCCCGGCGGCAAGCTGTATTTTTCGAATAATCTGCGCAATTTCAAGTTGGATCAGGCCGCCCTGTCGTCGTACCGGATAACAGATATTACCCGACAGACGATTGATGAGGATTTTATCCGCAATCCCAAAATTCACCACTGTTTTATGATTGAGCACCAGTAATGAAACGCGTATTTAAGGTCAACAGCCAATATCAGCCGGCCGGTGATCAACCGGCAGCGATTGCGGCGCTGACAGAGGGAATCGAGTCGGGACTGGCCCACCAGACGCTGCTCGGTGTCACCGGGTCCGGCAAGACGTTTACCATGGCCAACGTGATCGCCAACGTTCAGAGGCCGACCATGGTAATGGCACACAACAAAACGCTGGCGGCGCAACTCTACGGCGAATTCAAGGAGTTTTTTCCAAACAACGCGGTTGAATATTTTGTCTCCTACTATGATTACTATCAGCCAGAAGCCTATGTGCCGTCGTCCGATACTTTTATCGAAAAGGATTCATCAGTCAACGAGCATATCGAACAAATGCGGCTATCGGCTACCAAGGCGCTCCTGGAAAGACGGGACGCGATAGTCGTCGCCACCGTATCTGCGATTTACGGCCTGGGCGACCCTGATGCCTACCTGAAAATGGTGCTGCACCTGGTGCGCGGTGACCGGATCGACCAGCGCCTGATCCTCCGTCGTCTGGCGGAAATGCAGTACCAGCGTAACGATACCGATTTTCATCGTGCCAGTTATCGAGTGCGTGGCGATGTTATTGATATTTTCCCTGCGGATGCCGAAGACCAGGCTCTGCGGATACAGCTGTTTGATGACGAAATTGAAGAGTTGTCGATATTTGATCCGTTGACCGGAGAAATGCTCAGTCGGCAGCCCCGTTTTACGATTTATCCAAAGAGCCATTATGTCACGCCCAGAGAACGCATTCTGGAGGCCATTGAACAGATTAAAACGGAAGCGGTGGATCGGGTACAGTTTTTTCGTGATAACGATAAGCTGGTGGAGGCTCAGCGTCTGGAGCAGCGGGTTAAATACGATGTCGAGATGATGCGGGAACTCGGTTATTGCACTGGCGTGGAAAACTATTCCCGTTATCTGTCAGGCCGAAAACCTGGCGATCCACCACCGACACTTTTCGATTATTTGCCGTCGGATGCCCTGCTGATTATCGACGAATCGCATGTGACCATTCCGCAGATAGGGGGCATGTACAAGGGTGACCGTTCCCGCAAGGAGACCCTGGTGGAATATGGCTTTCGACTGCCGTCCGCCCTGGACAACCGGCCGATGCGTTTTGATGAGTGGGAGCGGCTCGCGCCGCAGATGATTTTTGTGTCGGCAACACCCGCGGTGTATGAAGCCGAGCACGCCGGACAGGTGGTGGAACAGCTGGTGCGGCCTACCGGGCTGGTTGATCCCCTGGTAGAAATTCGTCCCGCCACTACCCAGGTTGACGACTGCATGTCCGAAATTCGTGCAGCAACGGCCGCAGGTGACCGGATTCTGATTACGGTATTGACAAAGCGTATGGCCGAAGATCTGACCGAATACCTGATGGAGCATGGCGTACGTGTACGCTACCTGCATTCGGATATCGACACGGTGGAACGGGTGGAGATCATTCGGGATCTGCGGATGGGCGAGTTCGATGTTCTGGTTGGAATTAACCTGTTACGGGAAGGTCTCGATATGCCGGAAGTAGCGTTGGTCGCAATCTTCGACGCCGATAAAGAAGGGTTTTTGCGGTCGGATCGCTCGCTGATTCAAACCATTGGTCGGGCTGCACGCAACGTCAATGGTCGGGCGATCCTGTATGCCGATCGAATCACGGGTTCCATGCAGCGCGCCATCGATGAAACCAATCGTCGGCGCGAAACCCAGATTGCACACAACCTGGCACATGGCATTACGCCCGTCGGTATCCGCAAAAGTGTGGCGGATATCATGGAAGGTGCTCGTGTGCCTGGCACCAAGGTCGGTAAAAAGCGCAAGGTGGCGGAACCGGCCGCTGAATATTTGCAGTCGCTTGATACCCATCAGGATGTATGGGGGCAGATAAAGCAACTTGAGAAGGCGATGTACGACGCAGCCCGGAACCTCGAGTTCGAAAAAGCTGCACAGATCCGGGATGCTATCAAAGTGTTGAAAGAGCGTATGCAGACACCCTTTTAAGAACGGAATATGGCCTGCTTTCCCGTCTTGCCCACTCACGGTCCTGCACCGACAATTATCAGGTAATCCGCTTGCGCCCCAGCTCTTACAATACTGACCCGAATGCCACGCCCCGCCCAGGCGTGATTCTGGAACTCCTTCCTTACCTCGCTGAATTTCGAGGCCGGGTGGCACTCGCATTTCTATTTCTGATCGGTGCCAAGCTTGCAAGCGTAGCCATGCCGTGGCTATTGAAGTTGATCGTTGATGATCTGGAAGCAGGCGGGGGCCTAACAGCGGTTATTCCGCTGGCATTATTGCTGGGATATGGGGTGATGCGCTTCTTTTCGGTTTTCCTTGGGGAGATGCGGGACGCGGTGTTTGCCCGGGTAACCGAGCGAGCCATGCGTCGGGTGGGGTTGAAAATATTCCGGCATCTTCATCATCTTGACCTGGATTTTCATCTGTCGAGGAAAACCGGCGGCTTGTCACGCGACATAGAGCGGGGCACGTCCGGTATCAGCTTCCTGCTGCGGTTTCTGGTGTTCAATATCATTCCGACGCTGTTCGAAATTGGTCTGGTTACCGTGATACTGGTCAGCCAGTTTTCGGTAGGTTATGCGTTCGGTATTCTGATCTCGGTAACCGCGTATATCGGTTTTTCTGTTGTCGTCACGGAATGGCGCAATAAATATGTACGGGAAGCCAATGAGCGGGACAGTCAATCCAGTACCCGCGCGATCGACAGTCTTCTAAATTTCGAGACGGTAAAATACTTTAACAATGAGCAGCATGAAATTAACGAATATGACCGTAACCTGTCCGCCTGGGAGCAGTCCAGAATCAAAACGCGGTTATCGTTATCCGCGTTGAATTCGGGTCAGGCTTTTATAATCGCTGCAGCGGTGACGGTTATGCTGATTATGGCCGCGCAGGGGGTTGTGGCGGGAAGCCTGACGCTGGGCGATTTTGTAATGATTAACGCGTATACCATTCAGCTGTTCATTCCTTTGAATTTTTTGGGGTTCGTCTATCGCGAGATCCGGCAGGCGCTGATTAATATCGAAAAGATGTTTGAGTTGTTGAAGGTGGAGCCGGGAATAAAGGACCTGCCGAACGCCGTACCGCTCGAACTGACTTCCGGGGCGGATATTGTCATCGAGTTCGACCGGGTCTCATTTGGTTATACTGCCGATCGTCCCATTCTTCATGACGTCAGTTTTACCATTCGGCCCGGCCAGAAAACGGCGATTGTCGGTGCCAGCGGTGCCGGCAAGTCAACCATCGCCCGCCTGCTTTTTCGGTTTTACGACGTGACTGCCGGCCGGATACTGATAAATGGTGAAGATATTCGCCACTTTACGCAGGACAGTGTTCGCCGGCTAATGGGGGTGGTACCACAGGATACCGTCCTGTTTAATGAAACCATACAATACAATATTGCCTACGGCCGACCCGGCGCGACGTTGGAACAGGTGCGCGATGCGGCCCGGCGGGCGCATCTGACTGCCTTTATCGACGGCTTGACAGATGGCTGGCACACCCGGGTCGGCGAGCGGGGGCTGAAAGTATCGGGCGGCGAGAAACAGCGAATCGCTATCGCGCGCGTCCTTCTGAAAAACCCGCCTTTACTGGTGTTTGATGAAGCAACTTCATCGCTGGACATGAATTCCGAGAAAATGATTACGGATGCGTTGGACGAAGTCGCGCAATCCCATACTACGTTGATTATTGCACACCGGTTGTCGACGGTCATGAACGCACACAATATTCTGGTGCTGGAACAGGGCCGTGTGGCCGAACAGGGAACACATGACGGCCTGCTGGTGAGGCAGGGGTATTACTGGCAATTGTGGGAGGCTCAAAGAACCGAACAGGGGGCCGTTAACGCGAACGAAAATGCCTGAGCAGCCGATGGCCGTATTCCACTGCGGCATTGATCCATCCCGTCGGCTGTTCCAGCAGAATAATTGAGATGTTGTCCCGGCCACCATTTGCGAGGGCTGTTTCTACCAGCTCGGTGACGGCGTCCTGCAGGCGCTCATGTTTTTCGATGATGCGACCGATGCGCTCATCCGTAACAGCATCGGTAAGACCGTCGCTGCACAGGAGTATCCGTTCGTTGGGGGACCATTCGCGTTCCAGCGTGTCCACGACGACTTCCTCCAATTCCAGCGATCCCAGGCATTGCGTAATGATATTGCGTTCGGGATGGGTTGACAGGTCTTTGGCTTCGATAAGTCCCGACTGATAAAGCATCTGCACATAGGAGTGATCAGTCGTTAACTGGGCGATGGAGCCGCCGCTGCGGTCTTTGTGCCATAGATAGGCACGGCTGTCGCCGACCCAGGCAATCTGGTAACGGGAGCCGAGACTCTTTAGCGCAACCACCGTGGAGCCCATACCGTGTTTGCCAATGCCTTTTGCTGAAGCGTCGAGAATGCTTCGATGAGCCAGGCGGATAGCGCTATTGATGGAATAGCCGCGGCGCACGGCACTGTATATGGTCTCAACAGCGATTTCACTGGCGATTTCGCCCGCTTCATGCCCGCCCATACCATCGGCAATAAGCCAAAGTCCGAGAATGCCGTCACTGAGCAACGCATCTTCATTGTTTTTGCGATGCAGGCCAATATCGGTGGCAGATGAGTGTTTGCTGAACTGCATAGCTGAAATTAGGCTCCGCATAGGGCTGGTTGGTACATTCTAGACAATCACCACCCGTTTGTGGTCAGTAATTGCGTGGCGACATCCGGGTTGGTCTGCGCAAAGTGATTCTGCCCGGAGCGGTCAGCCTGAAACACCAAATCGGGCCAGCGGCATCCATCGTGCCAACCAAACGCCGAATATCGGTAATAGTCGCTTGATCTCAATTAACCAACTCGGCGAAAATCGCGTCTCTTTGCCATAGGGAGTTGCAGAATTCATGCTGCAGATCAGTTTTACGAGTTCACAAAGGCCGCCAGTATGGCTTGTTAAAAGTCGTTATACCATTGGCCGTGAAAAAGGCAGTGACATCTGGCTTGGTGACCCGGCAGTGGCGGCCATGCACGCGGAGCTGTTGGTGGAAGGCGAACGGGTCCGCCTGCTTCCGCATCCGCCGAACACGGTATCTGTTAATGGGGAACCGGTAACAGATGCCGTTATTCTGGCTCACGGGAGCCGGGTCCTGCTGGGTGAGACTGAATTTACAGTGACGGACTCGCATCAGGCCAGTCAGGTAACCAAAGGCGAGGGGTCGGGCGATGCGATGCTGAATGGCTGGTACCTGCAGGGAAAAACGACGGCTTTGTCCAACAGGCAATATCCTGTCAAAGGTGACATGGTACTCGGACGCGCCCGTGACTGTGATATAAGCCTTGCTGTGGCCCATTTATCACGGCAACACGCCCGTATTAGCGTGCGCGAAACCTGCCTGGAAGTTGAAGACCTGGATTCTGTTAACGGTACATTCCTGAACCGCCAGCAAATCAAGAAGGCTACAGCGCACCTGGGCGATGAATTGCGGTTCGATACCCTGTGTTTCAGAGTGTCGCACCGGTATGAAAACGCGGGCAGGGAAGAGTTTACCAGTCTGCGGGTTGCACCTCGACCGCAGCCGGCGGTGTATGCCGGGGACACACCGCCCGGCCCTGCCGCAGCGCCTGCCGCTGCGAAAAAAACACGCAAGGCCCGGCGAAAAATGCTGGATACAGCGAGCGCCGGCGTCGAAGCGGTACAGTCACGCTCCATTCTTCCTCTGCTTCTCGGCTTTATGCTGGTAGCCGCCCTGACCGGCACCGGAATGCTTTACCTTACCTCATGACCGGATTCGGCAGTCGGGTGTCGTCGGCGCCAGTACGCCTGTTCATGGGTGTTTCGCCAGCGACAGGGACGCGCCGGCTGGAGATATCGTTAAAGAGTCGCTATTCGACGCGTGTCGTAACTGTTCAGATTGCGCCATATTTGTCCGGCGCAAAGGCGAAAAATGTGAGTTTATCCATGTCGATACGCCGCGCTTTCGGCGCTTCTCTCTCCGGGCCGCCTGGTCAGGCGTTCAAACCTGTTCCAGGCAGATTTGTGACCATGTTTTAACGCAGTATTTAAGGTGCAGGGGCAAATCGGGATGTGGGCTGAATCGTAACGCTAAAGATTGCCGCGGACCGGCCGACAACTGGACAATATCACCAGTTTTTGAGGTCCCACCCGTGCCGATATCAACCATTGCTTCCACCAGCCAGCCCTGGAGCCCACCTTCAAAGCCCACGATAACGGGAAGCAACCCGAGCTCGGCAAAGGCGTCAGTGGTTGAGGGCTCCCGCGTGTCCATAACCTGGTCCAGTGCCACTGAATCGCGTTCTGCGACCGGAGTCGACGCGTATCGGGCGGTTGACGCAGCGCCGGAAAAGACTGCCAATCCATACGCTGCCAACATCCTGTCTTTTCTTGAGGCCGGTGTGAAACGGGCAATCGCCGATGGCGCCTCGCCCGACGAAGCCCGGCAAAAAATGCAGGCCGGGCTTGAAGGCTTCGAAAAAGGCTTTATGCAGGCCTGGAATGAGCTGTCCGCGTCAGGCATTCTAACCGACGATATACGCACTGAAATCGGGGAAACCTATTATCAGGTGCGGGCCGGTATGGATCAGTTGGCCGACGCCCTCGGATTTGAACGCATCAATAGTCCGGATCAATTGGGGCTGGGGGTAGATGATTCCGTCGTCGATCGCAAGAGTGGCAGCACTCCAACGTCAGCCCCTGCGAGTCCAGGCGAACTGCGTGATATTGCGCATTCAGTGCGTAGTTCAATTATTGAACAGCTGGAGCAGGCACGTGAGCTGCACCGCGCGGATCGTGATGTCGTGGAGACACTGGAGCAAAACAGCCGCAGCCGGCTGGGGAGTATGCAGAGTGCCGGGTGGATGCGGTATGACGCAGGGCAAGCGCGGGATTTCAGCTTCGAGCTGGTAACAGCCGATGGTGATCGTGTGACTATAAAAGCGTCAGCCATGCAAGTCGGTACCGCGCTGGGTTTATCCGGCAAAGCGGGCCTCGACGTGGCTGGCCGCCAGAGTGCTGCCTTCCAGTTTGAGGTGGAAGGCCACCTTGATCAGGGCGAGCTGGACGCTATCAACAACCTGTTAACGGATGTCGCTGACCTGTCGGAAAGCTTTTTCTCCGGCGGCGTGCAGGAAGCTTTTGAAAAAGCCATGTCGCTGGGTTTTGACACGTCCGAAATCAGAGGATTCGCGCTAAATTTAAGCATGTCCAGCGTGGAACGGGTAACCCAGGCTTACTCGCCGGATCAACGCAGCGGTGCACCCTCAATCTGGCCCGCGCTATCCGGTTTCGTTAAACCTTTGGCGCATGCTGTAAACCTGGCGGAAAGCCTGGGGCAGAATAACGCCTGGCTAATCGAAATCACACGCATCGTGACCGAACGGCTTTATCCGGATCATCCGCAATCAGCGGCCCTGCAACCGCTGTTGACCAAAATGCTGTAGGTGAACGTCCGCGCTGTTCCGCAACGCGCCTGGCAGCCTGCCGGTTGCACCGTACCGGTCGCGCTGCTATGGTAGGCAGTCCTGAGTCGGGCGGTGATTTTGTCTTGAGCTATTTTTTATATTCCACCCTTGGGTGCCACCTTTGCGACGAAGCAAAAGCCTTGCTGTCCGCACTGGAGGCCGATGCCGCAAAGGTATGGGAAGAAGTTGATATTGCAAGCGATCCGGTACTGGTAGAAACGTATGGAATTCGCATACCGGTACTTAGGCATTCGGCAAGCGGTGATGAGTTGTGTTGGCCATTCTCGGCGGATGACCTGCGAGCCTTCCTTGGCCGATAGAAGCCAGTGGCGAGTTAACGCCCGTTAATTGCCTCACGCTGCTGAAAATTCGGAGTGAATATGAAACATTTATCACGTCTGCTGATGCTGACGCTCTTATGCGTCCCGACTGCGTACATTACAGCGCAGGCGCCAGTGCCGTCTTCTGATGCCAATGTAGGCGCCGGGCTGCCGCCGAAGCTGCGCGGCCTGTTGATTCAGGAGATGAATGCGATTCTGGATGCCAGTAAGATGATTCTGGATGCCATGGTCCGCGGGCAGGACGAAATGGTTGCCGACCGGGCGCAGGCTATCCATGATAGTTTTATTATGAAACAGGCGATGACCGTCGACGACCGAAAGGCGTTAATGGCAGCAGTCCCCAACGATTTTCTCAAGCGCGATCAGGCATTTCACGCGTTAAGTGCCAGGCTGGCGGACGCTGCACGTAAAGGTGACAGGTCTGAACAGCTGAGTCTATATCAGCAACTTATCGGTGCCTGTATCGATTGCCATAGGCACCATGCCCAGGACCGATTTCCGGGTCTCCACTAATAGCTCTGGCGGATGATGTCCTGCGCCCAGCTTAACGAGTCACTGTAAAAACGGATGATATCGTCCTCGGATATCTTACCATCCTGGAGCAGCGGGTTAAGGTGGAGATCCTGCCATTGCGCCTGTTCCATCCGCAGCACCAGATCCAGTGCCTGCCCACAGTTGCCCAGTCGTTCCGTGAGCGCTAAAGAGACTTCGCCCTGAAGACTCAGGCTGGCCAAAAGCACGCGGAGCGGGATATCGAGGCAGGCGTCAAACAGAGAAAGAATTCCGGCTGAGAAACAGGTTTCGGCCAGCGCACGACCCCCGATCTTGCGGCCCGTCAGTTCGCAGAAACGGGCGCGGGTCAGGCTCATAATCCAGAGTTCCCGTGATTTTTGCGCATGGCTGTTAAGTAGTAAAAAAGCCGCCCAGTTGCGGACCTGATTGAGGCCAATGGCTACCACGGCCTGTTCAAGCGTGTGAACCGGCTCACTGTAAGTAACGCCCACCAATGTAATCAGTCGGCGGCCCAGTTGAGGGTCGGTCTGAATGGTTGCAATGACCTTGTCTGCGTTAACTCTGGGGTTGGTCACTATGGTCAACTTTTGCAGCACCGCATTTTTTTCATCGGGAATCTTCAGGCCCTGGATCGTGTGCGGCTTTGCCAGAAAGTACCCCTGAAAGAAATCGAAACCCAGCGCACGACAGCGCTCAAACATCTCGAATGTCTCGATTTTCTCAGCCAGCAATTTGACGCCATAGGGGCGTAAGTACTGTACGTAGGATTGCCACTGGCTTTCATCCAGTGCCAGCACATCGATCTTGATAATATCGGCATGGGCGAGAAACTGGTGGGTGTCCGGGTTGATAAAAAAGTCGTCGAGCGCGATCTGATAGCCCTGTTTGCGTAACGCCACGATGGCCTGGAGGACTTCGGCATCGGGTTTCACATCCTCCAGTATTTCAATGACCAGCTGGCTGGGCGGCAATGGTGGCGGAAACACCAGCCAATGGCGGGTATAGTTTATATAGGCGGGCAGGCGACCTGTAATTTCTTCGATCTTGTGCTGACCAAACGCGTACAGTAGAACGTGAGAGGTGGCCTGATCGCCGTCAGGCTTGCCGGAAATACTGTCCAGCCCACCGCGGAATAGTAACTCGTAGGCAATAACGTGCAATTCCCGGTCGTAAATAGGTTGTCTGGCAAACAGCGGAGTAACATGCCCCATGGGACTTCTTTCCAATGCCTTGATGCGATCGATGGAATACACCGTCAGGACGCCGGCATTACGGCGCGACCTGACGGATCGGATTGAGCGGGGCCAGACTGTGGTCAGCAGAAGTGAAGTAAACTACAGCGCGCTCCTGGCTTCATGCTCAGAGACAAATGATACGGGTTGTCCCAGACGATAACCATAGATAACGGAAAAGCATAGGACATTCTGCACATAATGGCGTGTTTCGTAGAATGGAATTGTCTCGATCCATACGTCATGGGGACGTTCCTTGCCAGCCTCGCTCAGCCAGCGGCTGACGCGGTGGGGACCGGCATTGTAGGCCGCGGCAGCCAAAATGCGGTTACCGTCGAACTGGGCCAGCAGATGCTTGAGGTAGTGGCTGCCCAGTCGCATATTGTGTTCTGCATCCAGTAAGTCACTGATGTCTGTGTGTTTGACACCAAACTTTTTTGCAGTGTACTGTGCCGTTTTTGGCATTAACTGCATAAGCCCCATCGCCCCGACCGGGGATTTGGCCCGCTCGTCAAACGCGCTTTCCTGGCGTGCAATGGCGTATATCAATGTCGGTTCCACCTGGGTATCCAGCGCCAGGCGGGTAATCTGCTCCTGATAGGCCAGAGGGAAGCGAACCGTCAACTGATTCCACATGTCGCCCGTTATCATGGCGTTGATGCCGGTATTGTACCAGCCCCAGTCGCGCGCCAGCTGGCCTGCGGCCAGGAGTTCGTCACCGGTCAGTCTGCGGGAGATATGCAGCCATTCATAACGCGCTTCGGTGAAGCTGCCAATTGTCCATAGCTCGTGGACCCGGCGCATGCCGTCCAGGCCTGATACGTATTGAAGTACGCGGGAATCGATCGGGCGCGAGTCGTCAACCAATGCGTATCCGCGGCGGAGAATGTCAGCCGAAAGGAAACCGTAAAAGCTCCGGTTTTCCGCCAATTGGTGGTAGATGTCAGCGGATGGCATGAAATCGTTAAATGTGGTGTTCAACTCATCCTGAGCGCGCGCCCGCCAATACAACCACCGTTCGGAGTTGCGCTGGTCTTCCTCAAGCAGCAGAATGCTTTCGTTGACGCGATGCCAGTCAAGCCCCGCCAGCGCTTCGCGTATGATTTCTTCGACCACATCCTGCTTTCGCAGGGAATGGGAATAACTGAGTATGTGCTGGGCCTGGTGTGAATGACCGCCACGGATCAGCCGTTTGACAACCTGCAGTTTGGCGTCGTGACTGAGGTGCTCGGGGAACAGTTGCTGTGCTTCGTACAATTCCCAGTGCTTCAATGCCTCAAGCGGCTGTTTGAAGGCAAGCCGTTTGGTACCATGTACGATAATCTGCTGTGTGGGCAGGTCATGATCTTTCAACAACGCCCGGTTGGTCACCAATTGTGGTTGATGGTGAACCTTGAGATAGAGTTCAGCTTTCGGCTGCAATTCGGTCATCAGCGTGGAAAGGTAACGTGCGAGGCCGATGTCATTATTTTGCATGGCTTTCTGAAACCGGCTCCAGACCAGCTCCTCCCGCATGTAACCAGCTTTACGCCAGGCGGCAAATATGGGGTCACAGGCTTTGGGTTGTGATCGGCCAACATTCCAGAGACTGGCCACCTGCGTCAGCGCTGTGCCGTCGCCGGATTGAAAGCGTGCAAACAGTGCATGGCATTGTAGCGCGGTAGATGCAATGGCAGGTTCGTAATAGCGTTGAAAATCATCCCACCGCTTACGTGCGGCGAGGGTGCCGAGAAGGTGGGTTCGCAGGCGATTTTCGAGGAACGTATCCGGGTACTGATTTAAAAACCGGTCGATCTGTGCGAATGGCAGCGACGTCAGCTCGCGCCGTATTTCGGTAAATTCGAGGTATTGTTTCAGGGGGTAGTCATCAATTTTTGCAAGATGCTCCCGGTAGTCTGCCATTTTCCCACCGGCAAGCGCCAACTTGGCCTTTTGATAATGGAATCGTTGACTCGCAAGCTGTTCTTTCTTCGGGTCAGTGGCGTTCAGGACCGGTTGTCCGGTGGCTTTGATCGCGAAGAACATCAACAGAACAGGCAGCGCTTTCCACAGTCCTGAAGCTGTGGAGTCGAGATAAACCGGGAAGTTCAAGATGTATGCTCCTTAAAAGACGACGAAACCGAAAGCAAATATATACATCAAGTGTTGTCCAATATTATCGTTTGCGCCATCTAAGTCTTCGTAAATAAATGGATTTTTTCGTTATAGATAGGGCAATATGCATACCTGTTTCAGAAATACCAGGAAGCTTATATCCGCTATGCAATTATTGACAATCGACGGTTTAACTCACCATTACGGCGAACAGATTATTTTTGATCATGCGAGTCTGGTTCTTAATGCCGGTGACAGGCTATGCATTCTCGGGCGTAACGGCGCCGGAAAATCCACGCTGCTTAAGGTTATTCAGGCGGCAACTGATGCAGACGCAGGCACCATCTGGCGTATGCCGGGCATTCGTATTGCTTCGTTGGATCAGGATTTGCCTCCGGCAGTTCCGGAGACCGTGTACGATTTCGTCGAGAAAGGGCTGGGCGATCTGCACGGTGATCTGCTGCAATTTGAAGCGCTCTCGACGCGCCATGATCCCCAAAGCATGGAGGAGCTTGGCAAGGTGCAACAGCGGATCGAAGCGCAGGATGGCTGGGCTGCGCGCAATCGCGTTCAGCAGGTGCTGACGCGTCTGGAGCTTCCACCAAAAGCCCTGCTTTCGGACCTGTCGGGCGGTTGGCGTCGACGGGTGTCGCTGGCGCGGGCACTGGTGTTGAACCCGGATCTTCTGTTGTTGGATGAGCCGACCAACCATCTGGACGTTGTGGCCATCGAATGGCTGGAAAGACAGTTGCTGGAATTCCCGGGGGCCATTGTGTTTATTTCCCATGACCGTCGATTCTCACGCAAGGTAGCCAACCGTCTGGGTGAGCTGGATAGAGGGCAGCTCACATTGTGGGATGGTGATTACGAGGGCTTCCTGGCGTTGCGCGAACAACAACTGGCCGACGAGGAGAAGCATAATGCCGAATTCGACCGGCGGCTGGCCGAGGAGGAGGTCTGGATTCGCAAGGGTATCAAAGCGCGCCGCACCCGAAATGAGGGCCGTGTCCGGGACTTGAAACAGATGCGTGCAGAGCGGGCCCAGCGGATCGAGCGACAGGGCGACGTCACCATGACGGTTAGTGCCGAGATGACCTCCGGCAAACTGGTAGCAGCATGTGAACATGTCAGTTTCAGCTGGCAGGACAAGCCGATCGTGCAAAATTTCTCCGGCAAGATAGTTCGCGGGGACAAGATTGGCCTGATCGGTCCGAATGGTATAGGGAAGAGCACCTTTTTGAAATTGATTCTGGGGCAATTACAGCCACAGACTGGAAAGGTCACACTGGGAACCCGGCTGTCAGTAGCCTATTTTGATCAGCTGAGAGAGCATCTGGACCTGGAAAAAAGTGCCGTTGATAATATTGCTGAGGGACGGGAGTTTATCGATGTCGCCGGAAAATCCCGGCATGTTATCAGCTACCTGAACGATTTTTTGTTCACCGGCGAGCGCGCCCGAACACCGATTCGCGCCTTGTCCGGCGGAGAACGCAACCGCATTCTGCTGGCGAAGCTGTTCAGCAAGCCGGCGAACCTGTTGATTATGGACGAGCCCACGAATGATCTTGATATCGAAACGCTGGAACTGCTCGAAGAGCTGCTGATCGCATATGAGGGCACCTTGCTACTCGTTAGTCACGATCGGCAATTCCTCGACAATGTAGTTACCAGCACCATTGCGTTTGAAGGGCAGGGTCGGGTGAAGGAATACGTGGGTGGCTACGAAGACTGGATTCGACAGGGAGGCGTTTGGCCGGAGGCTGGCAGGGATGACAGTGGGACCACGGCAAACACAGCGCCAAGCCCCGCCCCTGCCCCGAGAGCCGTGGTGGGTGCGCGCAAGCTGTCTTATAAGCTGCAACGGGAGCTGGACGGGTTGCCGGCGAGGATCGATCAGCTTGAGCAGGAAATTCAGGCATTGACGCTCGAGATGTCCCGTCCGGACTTCTATCAGCAATCGCCCGATAAAATCAGCCTACACACTGCCTCGCTGGAGCAAATGCAAGCCCGGCTCGAGCAGGTCTATCGCCGATGGGAAGAGCTGGAACCCTAGGGTCTGTTGACGCGTTATCGGCACAACAGGCAAACCAATGCAGCGTCAGCAGACCCTGGCCCGTCAATTGGGGGAATTCCGCTTAAACCCGTACGGCCAGGACGTCGCAGCCCGCATTTTTCAGTACATTGGATGCGGTAGATCCCAGCAGTAGTGCAAGCCCGTGACGAGCATGGCTGCCTACCACGATCAGATCGGCGCCGATTTCCTGTGCCGCAGCGCGCAGTTCTTCGGCGGTATTGCCTACGGTAACCTGCATGTGTCGTGGAGTAATGGCCAATGATTGCGCCAGATTTTTAAGGGATTCGCCTGCGTGGCTCTCCATGACCATCTGGGTATCGGTCAGATCGATGGGAATGTCGCCGGCATAGGCAAACGCAAGCGGTTCAATGACATGCATCAGGCTGACGTCTGCACCCAGTGCCCCGGCCAGTGAAACTGCCCGATTGATGACAGCCTGGGAATCAGTGGGCGAAAGGTCGAGCCCGACAAGTATATGCTGATAGCTTTTCATGGACGCCTCGATAAGCAGTGGCCATTAAACTGCATCGGAGCCTGACGGCGAATTTCGGTATTACCCGACAGACCAGTAACGCAGTGACGGCCCTATAATGTGGTCAATTGGCAGATTTACATGACCTGCTCTGGATAATGATCACTCACATGCCTCGCTGCAATTGACAAAGGAAAAATTTATGACCTGGATCCTCTGGTTGGTTATGGGATTAGTGCTGTGCATGCTCCTGGGTCCCATCTTATTCCTGAAGCCCTCACCCAGGCAACTGCAACTGGCACAATTGCGCGCCCGGGCGCCAAAGCTTGGACTGAAAGTGCATATGGCACAACTGGCCGGCGAGGAGAGGGCCGTCTACCAGTTGCCGTGGCCAGCGGGGAAGGAGCGCTATGCGGGTCCGGAGTGGTGCCTCGAAAGAAAAGCCTATAAGCATGAAATTCATATCGGCCAGTATTGGTACTGGGTAGAGAGCAGCGTCCCGGAATCCGCAGTGATTCGTGTCCTGACAGCGCAGGTGCCAAACCTGCCAGACTCGATAAATGGCGTCGCGGCTGATCGAAACGGATTATCCTGCTACTGGAATGAGCGAGGCGGGTTAGCGGTTCAGGACCTGATGGCGCAATGGCTGGTACAAACGCAGGCATCGCTCTGGCCCGTGGTTGCGAAGCGTGTCCAACGGGATTTACCATCCGATTCAGGCGACCAGAACACGCAAGACGAGTGGTAAAGGCAGGCAAGGCGGGCTCAAGTGCTACGGGTGTTCTGTGCGGGCCAGGCATTTTTGCGGAGGCCAGTTCAGGCGACGGTTGCTGGCGACAGATTGTGCGAAAGTGTGATAGGTTTCACGGTCTGTGTGGCCGAATCGGCCCAGATACTTGCGAAGAGGACTGCGTGTAAACTGGATTCGCGTTTCCAGCTGAACTATGGTTCCTTAATAAATACGCTGTCTTGGCCACCGAGGCTTGACCTGAACTCGCTCAGGACTTATATATGCGCACCTGTCGCACGCTTTGTCGCCTGGCGGAAGTCATTTTCACTCACCGGCATTTCAATGTCTGGCGCAGTCGGCTAGCCATTTCACGTTTCAAATAATCGAAATCAAATTCACACCAGCAAAAGAAGTGGGCTCATAATGGGGAAGTCACTGGTAATTGTGGAGTCGCCTGCCAAGGCGAAAACGATCAACAAATACCTCGGCAACAATTTCATCGTTAAATCCAGCGTGGGTCATATACGGGATTTGCCGACCAGTGGGTCCGGTAGCGGCTCGGACCCTAAAGCACGCGCCGCGCAAGCTGCCAAAACACGAAAGATGTCCGAAGAAGAAAAAGTCGACCACAAGCGCCGCAAAGCACGTGAGCAGCTGGTCAAGCGGATGGGTATAGACCCTGAAAACGGCTGGCAGGCACATTACGAAATTCTGCCGGGCAAGGAAAAGGTGGTAGAAGAACTCCGGCGTCTGGCCGAGAATGCCGACGAAATCTTTCTTGCGACGGACCTTGACCGCGAGGGAGAGGCCATTGCCTGGCACTTGCAGGAAGCAATAGGAGGCGATGAGCAGCGCTATCGTCGTGTGGTGTTCAACGAGATCACCAAATCTGCGATTCAGAATGCCTTTAAATCGCCCGGCCGTATCGATATCAACCGGGTTAATGCGCAGCAGGCGCGGCGGTTTCTCGACCGGCTGGTTGGCTACATGCTATCACCGCTTCTTTGGGAAAAGATTGCCCGAGGGCTGTCTGCGGGGCGGGTTCAATCGGTGGCTGTACGCCTGATTGCGGAACGGGAACGGGAAATCCGCGCGTTTATTCCTGAAGAATTCTGGAATCTGGCCGCTGATCTTCGGACTGGCAGTGACGAAATCGCGCGCTTCGAAGTCAAGAAATTTCGCAACAGCAATTTCGAACCGAAGACCGGAGAGCAGGCCCAGGCAGCCGTCAAGGCACTGGAACACGCCGATTACAAAGTCATTGCGCGGGAAGACAAGCCGACACAATCCAGGCCCGGTGCTCCCTTTATTACATCGACGCTGCAACAGGCGGCCAGTACACGTCTCGGATTCGGCGTGAAGAAGACCATGACCCTGGCCCAAAAGCTCTATGAAGGTGGATTTATCACCTACATGAGAACCGACTCAACCAACCTCAGTACCGAGGCAGTGGGGAATTGTCGTGACTTCATCCTGGAAACCTACGGTGATAAATACCTCCCAGAGCAGCCGCGTAGCTATAGCAGCAAGGAGGGTGCGCAGGAGGCCCATGAGGCGATCCGTCCGTCGGATGTCAGTCTCAAGCCTGCGAGTCTTACTGGAATGGATCGCGATGCAGAGCGTCTGTATGCATTGATCTGGCAACAGTTTGTCGCCTGTCAAATGGTGCCCGCGCAATTCACCAGTACGGTGATCACAGTAGAAGCGGCGGAATACCAGCTCCGGGCCAGAGGGCGTGTTCTACGCTTCGATGGTTTTCTCAAAGTGATGCCGGCGCATCAAAAAAGCGATGAAGACAAGTTGCTGCCAGACGTCAAGATTGGAGAAGGCCTCGCTCTGGTAAAACTGTTGCCATCACAGCATTTCACCAAGCCTCCGGCCCGTTATTCTGAGGCCAGTCTCGTCAAAGAGCTGGAAAAGCGCGGCATCGGTCGACCCTCTACCTACGCCTCGATTATCTCCACCATCCAGGAGCGAGGATATGTACACGTGCAAAACCGTCGCTTCTATGCTGATAAAATGGGCGATATAGTCACCGAACGGCTTACCGAAAGCTTTGAGGACCTGATGGATTATGGGTTTACCGCGAACATGGAGCAATCTCTGGACGCTATCGCCGATGGCAAGAAGCAGTGGCAGGATTTGCTGGACAGTTTTTATGCCGATTTTTCTAACAAGCTCACCAAGGCGCAGGGCGCAGAATTCGGCATGCGCGGTAACCAGCCAACCGAAACAAATATTAAGTGCGACAAATGTGGTCGCAATATGCAGATACGCACCGGCAGTACCGGCGTATTTCTAGGTTGCTCGGGTTACGCTCTGCCGCCGAAGGAACGCTGCAAAAATACCCGAAATCTTGTCAGCGGTGACGAAGTACTTGATGTCGATAATGACGACGACGCTGAATCCCGGGCGCTGCGGCAAAAACGTCGTTGCAATGTGTGCAATGCGGCCATGGATAGTTATTTACTCGATGAAGGTCACAAGATTCATATATGCGGAAACAACCCGGATTGCGCCGGTTATACGGTCGAAGAGGGGAGTTTTAAAATCAAGGGATATGAGGGGCCAGTGATCGAGTGTGATAAATGCGGTCACGATATGCAGTTGAAGACCGGTCGCTTCGGGAAATATTTTGGCTGTACCAATGAAGGTTGTAGCAATACCCGAAAGCTGTTACGTAGTGGCGAAGCGGCACCGCCGAAGATGGACCCTGTACCCATGCCCGAGCTGCGATGTGAAAAGGTCGACGATCATTACATTTTGCGGGATGGTGCTTCCGGACTCTTCCTGGCAGCCAGCCAGTTCCCAAAGAACCGCGAAACTCGCGCGCCACTAGTGAGAGAGCTGCTTCCTCACAAGGATGAAATCGATCCAAAATACCATTTTTTGATGAAAGCGCCCGTCGAGGACCCGGATGGTAATGCCGCTATAGTCCGTTATAGCCGAAAAACCCGGGAGCAATATGTTCAGTCAGAAGTCAATGGCAAGGCGACTGGCTGGAAAGCCTTTTACAAGGGGGGGCGATGGGTTGTCTCCGACAGTAAAAAAACGGCATCGAAAAAGGGCGAATAAAATTTCGGCTGAAATATGCCTGAATAGAAATGTGAGATTACTGTGAAAAATGAAACAGCCTATGCACGTCGTGCAAATCAGAAGCTGGCCTGTGCCGACGTCTTATTGACTTTGTCATCAACTAATGCGGACCGGTTTACAGCGCAGTCGCTCATGGAATCTGTTTACCTTCAGATGGAACTGGCTTTCGGTTTTTATATGTCGGAAGTCTTTGCCAAATATGGCGCGGCGAACATGGTCGAAGGTAGTGACGCGGTCGCCCTTGACAGATTGGATGCCTGGCTTCGGAATCCGAAGACAGGTATGTTCGAGATAAGCGAGCTTCGATTATTATTGGCGAATCCGGATAGCTGGTTTTCGCATTGTGTTGCAATATGGCGATCTTTACGATGTGCTGGCGATCAAAAGAGGCAAATGAAATCTTCGCTGTTCGATAGTTCAGACGCTTCCGGGAAGCGAAGCGACAATCTTATTGCAGTAGGTGCAGCGATAGACGCCGGCAATGAGCTGTCTGTCGAATTGGCGCAATCCGCACTCCATAAGCTTCGGGAGTTTATAGAGAGGAATCGCGCTAGCGGTATGGAATACTAATGCGAGCGGTAACGCATCAGTATTCCTGTGGTATTGCCATGCATGGCTGCCGATTCGAGGCAGGTCATTTGCCAGTCAGACAGTACGCCGGGACTGGACACAACGATGCTGCTGTTTCCCTCCAGTAAAGCCTGTCGTGTTAATGTAAATATCTCACCGTCGCTACGGGGATGAATCAACCGTATGCTCGACAGGTTAAATCCGAACTCCACCAACAGTTCTCTGTTCAGGCCAGCAGGTGGCAGCCAGGTAAACCACCGCGTACCCGCAGACTGGCTCATGCACGCCAGAGTCGGTAACACGAGTTGAAAATTACCAATAGTGGGCAGCACGATTTCTGTGATGCCCGGTGGAGAAGTCTCCACCGGCGGAATACTGCGATTAGCCGAACTTATACTCTGAAGCATAGGATTAACTCCTGCGAATGATACCGACCGATAATCCTTCTATAGAAAACTGCGCGTCCTTAAGATCTACTTTGATGACGTCGAATTCCGGGTTTTCGGGCCAGAGTTCAATGACAGACCGATTACGCTCCCGCCGAAAGCGCTTTACCGTGACTTCATCGCCGAGCCGTGCGACGACAATGTCGTTGTTACGGACCTGAGTAGTTTTATGTACGGCCAGAAGATCGCCGTCCAGAATGCCGGCGTTGCACATACTCATTCCATGCACGGTCAGCAGGTAATCCGGCTTTGTGCTGAACATGGTCTCCGGAATGGCGTAGTAGTTTTCGATATGTTCCTGGGCGAGAATAGGCAAACCGGCAGCTACCCGGCCTACCAGCGGTATACCGCGCTCGCGCTGGGGCAGTCGGATACCTCGGGAGGCGCCTTCAATCAATTCAATGGCACCTTTTCTCGCCAATGCCTTAATATGCTCTTCTGCAGCATTGGCTGAACGAAACCCGAGCTCGCGGGCAATTTCAGCGCGAGTGGGTGGGCATCCGGTCTGCTCCATGGCATTCTTGATGAGGTCCAGCACATCTTGTTGTCTTGCTGTCAGTTTAATCATGAAATTCAGTGTCCGGTAGAATATCTGGTGGCATGTACAGTTCATGTAATTATATACAGTTGTCGGGATCATGCAATCGTTTTGTTTGGCAAGGTAAAATTTCTGTTGATAACACAGTGGGGGAGCCATGAATACACATCGGGAACTGGGACCGTTGATGCTTGATCTGGGTGGGACCTATCTGACCGAAGAGGAAGCTGTAACGCTCGCCCATCCCGGGGTGGGTGGCGTCATACTGTTCAGTCGCAATTACAGCGCTGTGGAGCAACTGACCAGTCTCGTCGAACAAATCCGCAGCGTGCGTCCAGGCCTGTTGATTGCGGTGGACCAGGAGGGCGGACGGGTGCAGCGGTTCCGCGATGGTTTTACCCGAATTCCGCCGATGCAGACCATCGGCAGGTGCTACCACGATAATCCCGACGAGGGTCTTCGCCTGGCGCAAGCATGTGGCTGGATTATGGCGGCCGAGCTGCGTGCTGTTGGGATTGATATAAGCTTTGCTCCGGTGCTCGACATGGACGACAACTTCAGTCAGGTCATCGGGGACCGTTCGTTTGGTCGCAGCAGTCAGGTTGTGACGGAACTGGCCCGCGCGTTCATTGGCGGGATGCGTACTGCCGGGATGCCGGCAACGGCCAAACACTTTCCGGGGCACGGCGCCGTGCGTGCCGACAGTCACCATGAAATTGCTGTGGATCATCGATCACAGGCGGAAATTGAAATCTCTGATATGCAGCCCTTTGTGTCGCTGAGCGCGGAGTATCAGGCAATCATGCCCGCCCATGTCATTTACGACAAGGTTGACCCGAACCCGGTAGGATATTCCGAATACTGGTTGCAGTCGGTTGTTCGTGGGCAGCTCGGGTTTGATGGCGTTATTTTCAGTGACGATCTTTCAATGCGCGCCGCCGCGGCTGCCGGCGGATTTCGGCGGCGTGCGCGGAGCGCCTTGAGTGCGGGGTGCGACGCGATTCTGGTATGTAACCAACCGCAGCAGGCGCAGGATGTCCTTGAGTTCCTGGCAGATGAGGGGGCGTGCCGGGCACCCCGCCTGGAGGCATTAAAACAGTCGATCCGGGACGGGCCTGCTCACCTGGCCCTGCGGAACTCGCAAAGATGGCACGACACCAGACGCCTGGTTGATAGTGCCCGGGAGGAACGTTAAAGCTGCGTGCGAACACGGGTTATTTTGCCTTGTATGGGGCGAGGTCGTGGAAAAGCGGACAAGCTGCCTCTATACTGCCCAACTTTTCGTACTGCGCATGTGGCCTTTGGTAGGGGTCACCACTGATTCAAGGAAATGTAATATGCCTATTATCACGCTCCCTGACGGGTCCACCCGTGAATTTGATCATCCGGTAACCGTACTGGAGCTGGCCCACGCGATCGGGCCAGGTCTGGCGAAGGCCACTCTCGCCGGCAGAGTGGATGGCAGAATGGTGGACGCGGGGTTTCTCATCAGTGACGATGCGGCAGTGTCGGTGGTGACCGAGCGCTCCGACGAGGGACTCGAGGTCATTCGACACTCTGCGGCGCACCTGTTGGCACAGGCCGTCAAGCAGCTGTTTCCGGAGGCCCAGGTAACGATCGGGCCGGTTATCGAGGATGGCTTCTACTATGACTTTGCGTACAAGCGACCCTTCACGCCTGAAGATTTAGTCCTGATCGAGAAGCGAATGACAGAGCTGTCTTCCGCGGATTTACCTGTATCCCGGCGCATATTGTCGAGAGACGACGCTGTCCGGCACTTTAGGGGCATGGGCGAAGAGTACAAGGCTCGGATTATCGAGGATATACCGGCCAGCGAGGAGCTCAGTCTGTATCGACAGGGGGACTTTGAGGATCTCTGTCGCGGCCCCCACGTACCCTCAACCGGCAAAATCCGGCACTTCAAACTGATGAAGGTGGCTGGGGCATACTGGCGCGGTGACTCATCCAACGAGATGCTGACCCGTATTTACGGAACCGCCTGGACGTCCAAAAAAGCGCTCAACCTTTATCTGACCCGGCTGGAAGAGGCTGAAAAGCGCGACCATCGTAAACTGGGTAAAAAATACGACCTGTTTCACATTCAGGAAGAGGCGCCGGGCATGATCTTCTGGCACCCCAGGGGCTGGATGGTTTATACCCTGATCGAGAGCTATATTCGCCAGCTTCAAAGAGGGAATGGTTACCAGGAGATCAGAACCCCGCAGGTGGTCGACAGAACCCTGTGGGAACGATCCGGTCATTGGGACAAATTCCGTGAAAATATGTTTAGCGTGGAGTCTGAATCCAGGGATTATGCCATCAAGCCCATGAACTGTCCCTGCCACGTCCAGGTATTCAATCAGGGGCTTAAAAGTTATAGGGATTTACCACTGCGATTGGCGGAATTCGGTTCCTGTCACCGGAACGAGCCGTCCGGGACTCTGCAGGGGTTGATGCGTGTTCGCGGGTTTACCCAGGATGATGCCCATATTTTCTGTACCGAAGACATGATTCAGGCGGAGGTCTCGACGTTTAGTGATCTTCTCTTCAGTGTCTACGCCGATTTCGGATTCACCGAGATTCTGGTGCGATTATCCACACGGCCGGATGAGAGAGTCGGCGATGATGCCGTCTGGGACAAGGCGGAAGCGGCACTGGCATCCGCGTTGCGCGCCAAGAATCTCGATTATCAGGTGCTGGAAGGGGAAGGCGCCTTTTACGGGCCGAAAATCGAATACTCATTGAAAGACTGCCTGGGGCGGGTCTGGCAGTGCGGGACCATTCAGGTCGATTTTTCGATGCCCGGCCGTCTCGATGCCCAATATGTGGCCGAAGATGGTTCAAGGCACAGTCCGGTCATGCTGCACAGGGCTATACTGGGATCGTTCGAGCGATTTATCGGTATTTTGATTGAACAATATGAAGGCGCTTTTCCGGTCTGGCTGTCTCCGGAACAGGCGGTGGTGATGAATATTACGGACAATCAGGCAGGTTATGCGCAAAATGTTAGCGATTTCTTAAGAAACCGGGGGTTTAGGGTCGCTTGTGACTTGAGAAATGAGAAGATCGGCTTTAAAATCCGCGAGCACACCATTCAGAGAGTTCCTTACCTGATCGTAGTCGGTGACCAAGAAGTCGCCAACGAGTCAATTTCTGTCCGGACACGGGACGGCGAGGATCTGGGTTCCCTGTCCCTGGACGATTTTGACAAGCTGTTGACGGCGGCAATTGCCAACCGAAGCCGCGAAACGTCACCGGGCCGGGACCCACTCTCTGGCAACGACCAATAAAGCTGGAGAATTCTACTATTAGCAGTCGAGAAAGCGGCAAAGCCCGCAGCAAAAAGGCCGATATTAACGATCAAATCGACGCATCAGAGGTACGCCTGATCGATGCAGATGGTCAGCAGGTTGGTATTGTTTCCATAAAAGACGCACTGCAGGCCGCCCAGGCGGCCAACCTGGATCTGGTGGCAATTGCCAAGGACGCGGAACCCATCGTCTGCAAGATCATGGATTATGGAAAACACCTGTTTGAGATCAAGAAATCCAAAGCGGCTGCTAAGAAGAAGCAAAAGCAACAACAGATCAAGGAAATGAAGTTCAGACCCGGCACGGATGAGGGCGATTATCAGGTAAAACTTCGGAACCTGATGCGCTTTCTCGAGAATGGGGACAAAGGGAAGGTGTCGCTCCGGTACCGTGGACGGGAGCTGGCGCACCAGGAGCTGGGCATGGAGATGATGCGGCGGATTGAAACTGATCTGGCCGAAGTCGGCACTGTTGAGCAGCATCCCAAAATGGAAGGGCGACAACTGGTTATGGTTATCGCACCCAAGAAGAAGAAATAACCGGGCTTTTAGCTGCCTTGTTGTTTCCTGACGCAACCGGATGTCGGTAAGGCATCCATTTATTGGAGTTATATCAATGCCAAAAGCTAAAGTACACAGTGGTGCAGCGAAGCGGTTCAAAAAAACCGCCGCTGGCTATAAACACAAGCGGGCTTTTAAAAGCCATATTCTCACCAAAATGTCAACCAAGCGTAAGCGGCATTTGCGTGGCACACAAATCATGAACGCGTCTGACAAGCCGCTGATTGATCGCATGCTGCGTGCCAACTGAAGCCCAGGTTATCTTGATATTATTGTGAGGATTGGATTATGGCCCGTGTAAAACGTGGTGTAGTGGCGCGTCGCAGCCACAAAAAAGTGTTAAAGGCGGCAAAGGGTTATTATGGAGCACGCTCACGTATCTTTCGTGTCGCGAAGCAGGCAGTCATTAAAGCCGGGCAATACGCCTACCGCGACCGTCGGGTAAAAAAGCGGAGTTTCCGTGCTCTGTGGATTACGCGGATCAACGCACAGGCAAGGGCAGAGGGAATGAGCTACAGTCGCCTGGTTGCCGGATTAAAGAAAGCGAACGTGTCGCTTGACAGGCGGGTGCTGGCTGACCTGGCTGTGCATGATAAGTCTGCGTTCTCGGTGATTGTCAGCAAGGCAAAGGACGCGCTCGCCGCCTGATGTGGTTTTTATTTCATACCGTAAGGGGAAGGGCGCCTGCTACTTCCCCTTTTTTATTGTTGAATATGTTTAGCACAATTCCGAGTCGGTTTGGACTCCGTTTCAGTTCGGGCGCCCGATGAATTGTTGCATTCCAGTACTCCGTTTCCCGTAGGCCCGTTCTCGAAGTCCATAGGTTGATCAGCATGGAAAATCTTGTCTTACTGACAAAAGAAGCGTTAGAACTAATTCAGAAAACCCACCACCTTGCAGCGCTGGATCAGGTCCGGGTCGACTTTCTCGGAAAAAAGGGGAAGTTGACTGCGCTCCTGAAGAACCTGGGCGGTTTGGCCCCGGAAGACAGACCTGCGGCGGGTGCCAGGATTAACGAGGCGAAGGCTGAACTTCAGGAAGCTCTTAATAGCCGGAAGATGAGTCTGGAAAAGGAAAAAATACAGGAGCGTCTGGCTTCCGAAACGCTGGATGTGTCTCTGCCGGGCAGGCACGCGGAAGCAGGCGGCACACATCCCGTCACTCTCACGTTGCAGCGGATCGAAAACATTTTTACTGCCGCCGGATTTTCGGTCGAAGAGGGGCCGGAAATTGAAGATGATTTTCATAATTTTGAAGCACTGAATATTCCATCACATCACCCGGCACGGGCCATGCATGATACATTTTATATCGATGCGACGCACGTGTTGCGCACTCATACATCGCCCGTACAAATCCGTACAATGGAGAGAGTCAGGCCTCCCATCAGAATTATCTGTCCCGGGCGGGTATACCGGTGTGATTCTGATTTGACTCACACGCCTATGTTTCATCAGGTAGAGGGCCTGGTTGTTGACCGGGAAATCAGTTTTGCCCACCTGAAGGGCACAGTAGACCAGTTTCTGAAGGCCTTTTTCGAGGAAGATGTGGCTGTGCGTTTCCGGCCTTCCTACTTTCCGTTTACAGAACCATCAGCTGAATTTGACATTGAATGTACGCACTGTTCCGGTGTGGGGTGTCGAATTTGTAAACAGTCTGGCTGGCTGGAAGTCGGCGGGTGCGGTATGGTGCATCCAAGTGTGTTCTCGGCCACGGGTGTCTGCGCAGAAACCTACAGCGGATTTGCTTTTGGCGTGGGTGTAGAGCGCCTGGCGATGCTTCGTTACGGTATAAACGATTTAAGATTATTTTTCGAAAATGATATTAACTTTCTACGACAGTTTTAAAGGAATCAGAGCATGAGAGTATCCATATTTGGTACCGGTTATGTTGGGTTGGTAACCGGCGCTTGTCTCGCACACTCAGGTCATAATGTTACCTGCGTCGATATCGATCAGGAAAAAGTCGCCCGTCTGTCCAAAGGTATTATCCCAATTTTTGAACCCGGGCTTGATGCAATTGTCATTGGCAGTGTGGAGCAGGGCCGACTGAGTTTTACCACCGATGCGAAGGAAGCCATTGACTTTGCAGAAATAATTTTTATCGCGGTGGGAACGCCGCCTGATGAAGATGGTGCTGCTGATTTGAAGTACGTGCTACAGGTTGCGGAATCGGTTGGTGAACATATTCAGGACTATCGTCTTGTGATTAACAAGTCGACAGTTCCCGTCGGCAGCGCGGATCGTGTAAAGAATAGAATCGCAGACGTTCTGAAAGCCCGCGGTGTCGAAATACCTTTCGACGTGGCCTCTAACCCCGAGTTTCTCAAGGAAGGCGCTGCGGTAAATGACTTCCTGAAACCAGACCGGATTGTCGTTGGCTGTGAGTCATCCCGTGTGGAAAAACTGATGCGGGAACTGTATGCGCCCTTTAACCGAAATCACGACAAGCTGATGTTTATGGATGTAAGATCAGCCGAGCTCACCAAGTACGCTGCCAACGCCATGCTGGCGACCAAAATCAGTTTTATGAATGAACTGTCGCGCATTGCCGAGAAGCTGGGCGCCGATATTGAGCTGGTGCGAAAAGGCATAGGTTCGGATCCGCGCATAGGCTACCAGTTCATTTATCCCGGTATAGGTTACGGAGGGTCGTGCTTCCCGAAGGATGTAAAAGCGCTGATCAATACGGCAAACAGCATTGAGGAGCCCGCGCCCCTTTTAACGTCGGTCGAAGAGGTCAATGATTCCCAGAAGCTGGTGCTCCTCAACAAACTGCAGGAATACTTTGGCAAGTCACTGCCGGGGAAAACCATTGCGCTATGGGGGTTGGCGTTCAAGCCCAACACTGACGACATGCGGGAAGCGCCCAGTCGTGTTCTGATGGAAGGCCTTTGGGATCTCGGGGCCAAAGTGAGAGCGTTCGATCCAGAAGCTATGGAAGAAACTCACCGTATTTATGGCAATCGCGATGACCTCGTACTGGTTGAAGAGGCCTACGCGGCACTGGAAGGGGCTGATGCCCTGGTTGTCTGTACCGAATGGCAGGCGTTCCGCTCGCCCGACTGGCGCAGGATTGCGGAACTGCTCTCGCACAAAGTCGTTTTCGACGGGCGTAACCTGTACGAAGCGGCCTGGTTGACCGAGCGTGGATTTGACTATTACAGCATCGGCCGGGTTCCGGCCAAATCCAAAAAAAACACGCAGTAAGCATCAGCTTGCTTTACAGTTGAAGTTTTCTTGAAGTTATACCGCCCCGTGGGTCCGACGGCATTGTCCGGCAGGCACCGCACGGGTTATCCGGTTTAGTGGAAGATATTCTATGAGATTTAGTGAAGCCTGGTTGCGGGAACTGGTTGATCCTGCGTTGAGTTCGGAGGAGCTGGTCGCACAGTTGACGATGGCAGGCCTCGAAGTCGACGCGGTAGATCCAGTCGCGGCATCGTTCACCGGGGTTGTCGTGGGCGAGATTATTGCCGTAGAGCCCCACCCGCAGGCTGACAAACTCCGCGTCTGCCAGGTCTCCTGTACGGACGATAACGAGGGCGTCACATACCAGGTTGTTTGTGGTGCGCCCAATGCCCGTACGGGCATAAAAGTACCTTTTGCCCGCGTCGGCAGTCAATTGCCGGGCGGTCTGAAGATAAAGAAAGCGAAACTCAGAGGCGTCGAGTCTCACGGAATGTTGTGCGGGCAGACCGAGCTGCAGTTGGGTGACGATGACACGGGTCTTTGGGAGTTGCCGCAGCACGCGCCTGTCGGGACGGATCTTCGGGAGTATCTGAGTCTGAGCGATCGGATTATCGAGGTCGATCTGACACCCAATCGAAGTGACTGTTTGAGTATCGTCGGTTTGGCCCGGGAGGTCGCTGCGCTCAACGGAGTTCCGCATAGCGAACCGCCCACCGGTGTTGCGGAGGTGAAAAGTAAAGAATGTCGGGCGGTGTCTGTCGAAGCGCCGGCCGCGTGCCCGGTCTATGCCGGCCGGGTAATCAGCAATATAGATATCCAGGCGGACTCCCCCCTGTGGTTAACGGAAAAGCTGCGACGCAGTGGCATCAGGAGCATCGATCCGGTCGTCGATGTTACAAACTATGTATTACTGGAGTTAGGTCAGCCTCTGCATGCATTTGACCAGGAAAAGCTAAAGGGCACTATAGTGGTGCGCATGGCCGGAGCGGGTGAATCGGCCATGTTGCTGGATGGTCAGACAGTCCGTTTGCGGGAGGATACACTTGTCATTGCTGACGACACCGGCGTGCAGGCGGTGGCAGGCATTATGGGATGCTCAGCTACTGCTGTTTCAGGTACGACTCGAAGTATATTTCTGGAAAGCGCGTTCTTTAGCCCTTTGGCCCTGGCGGGCAGAGCACGGGCGTATGGGTTGCACACCGATTCTTCCCACCGATTCGAGCGTGGCGTCGATTACCAGCAGCAGATTCGAGCGCTTGAAAGGGCTACTGCACTGTTGCTGGATATTACGGGCGGCAAGGCGGGCCCGGTTATTCTGCGTCAGGATGCGGCACAGCTGCCGACCAGAGACGGCATTCTATTGCGGAAGGCACGGGTCAATCGGTTATTGGGCAGGGATTTCAGCGCCACGGAAATCGAGAGCATCCTACAACGTCTCGGTCTTCAGTGTGAACAGAAAGGCGACGGGGTCTGGCTTTGCCTGCCGCCGGGTTACCGTTTTGATCTGACGCTGGAGGTTGATCTTGTTGAAGAAATCGCGCGCGTGTATGGTTATAACCATCTGCCTGCCGCCAGCTTTTCCATGGAGCCTTTGCTGCAGCCGCAGAGTGAGCGTAAACGCCGGCTGTCCGACCTGAAACAGCACCTTGTCAGCCGGCGGTATCAGGAGGTGATTACCTACAGTTTTATCGACCCTGCCCTACATGAAGTCATGTTTCCGGGGCAACCCGCCGTTGCGCTGCGTAACCCGATCAGTGCCGATATGGCGCAAATGCGGACGTCGTTGCTTCCCGGGTTGATAAAAGCACTGAAGTCTAACCTGAATCGACAACAGAGCCGAATAAGGTTATTTGAGTCAGGCCAGCGGTTTTTATCGGATGATGGGCGCTGCGAGCATTTGCAACAGCAGCTGGCTATCGCCGGAATTATCTATGGGCCCGTCAACGATGCTGAATGGAACAGTCCGAAAAGGGATTCAGATTTTTTCGATCTGAAGGGCGATATTGAAAGTCTCCTGGCTTACTGTCGTTCCGGTAGGGCTGCGGAGTACCGTCCTTCTGACAGAATGGGCTGCTTCCATCCAGGCCAGGCTGCCGAGGTCTATATCAATGGCGAGGCAGTGGGTATCCTTGGTGCCTTGCATCCGGAGCTAACGGGTAATCTCGGTTTCAGCAAACCCGTTTATGCTTTTGAGCTTCTGGTAGAGCCGCTTTTACGGGCAGATCTACCGCGATTTACGACGATCTCACGATTCCCGGAGGTAACCCGGGATCTTGCTATTGTTGCCCGGAGCGACGTCAGTTACAGTGAGCTGTCAGCCTGTATTCGGGCGCACGGTGGTCCCAGTCTGAAAGCGGTAAAGCTGTTTGACGTATACACTGGTGAGGGCATCACAGCGGGCGACAAAAGTTTGGCTTTTAATTTGATTTTTCAGGATGCATCACGCACTCTTAATGAGTCCGAAGTAAACAGTGCTATGTCAACCATAGTTCGGGGTTTGCAGGACCAACACAAAGCCACTTTGAGGTAATCATGTCAGATTCACTAACCAAAGCGGATCTCGCAGAAAAGCTATATGAAGAGTTGGGCTTCAACAAGCGCGAGGCAAAAGAGCTGGTGGAAGCCTTCTTCGGTGAGATCCGCCGCTCACTTGAAAGCAACGAACCAGTCAAACTCTCCGGTTTCGGTAACTTTGATCTGAGGGACAAGAAACAACGTCCGGGGCGCAATCCTAAAACCGGCGAGGAAATACCTATTACTGCTCGTAGAGTGGTGACTTTTCGGCCGGGTCAAAAACTGAGGGCGAGAGTTGAAGCTTATGCTGGAACCAAGCCACAATAATGTCCTCCCCGAAATACCCGGCAAACGCTATTTTACAATAGGCGAAGTCAGCGACTTATGCGCAGTAAAGCCGCATGTCCTGCGCTATTGGGAACAGGAGTTTCCTCAGCTGAGTCCTGTAAAGCGGCGTGGAAACCGGCGTTATTATCAACGCCAGGATGTGTTGACCATACGGCAGATTCGATCGCTCTTATACGAACAGGGTTTTACCATCGGTGGAGCACGTTTGCAGTTGGGTGCCGAGCCCGGCAGGGGTGCTACCGAACCCCGTGGGTTCGATCACGATCGCCTGCAGGATCTGATACGGGAGTTGGAGCAGTTGCTGGAAATTGTACAAAAATAGTTCGCTGTGTTTCCGGCGCATAATACGGGGCAGCGGCGCCAGGACAAAGTAATGCCAGGTTTATCGACATTAAAAAGTATCAAATCCGGTAATGTTTATGCGCTGGATCGTCCCACGCTGATTCTGGGTCGGGTGGAGTCGTGCGATATACAGATATCTACCGGACTGCTGTCGCGGGAACACGCCGTCATACTCGTTGCCGAAAGCCGGGTAGTTATCAAGGACTTGAATTCGACCAATGGCACTTTCGTCAACAGTATGCGGATACACGCGCCGACCGATCTCCAGCATGGCGATGTTATTACAATGGGTGATGAAAAGCTGGTCTTTATTGCTCCCCATATGATCCAGGACGATTATTCCGATACCCACGACATTGCAGAAGATCTCGCCTTCGAGTATCAGGATAACACTTCCAACAAAACCATGTTCAAGTCAACCTATTCTGTCGGTGGGCAATGGCCATTTGCCCCCGCACCGCCTCCCCGCACTACAGGTACCTTTCACCAGACGCTGGAAAGCAACCTGCGTTCACGCAATATTGATAAACGGAGAGTGCCCGCCGTACTGGTGTTCAAATCGGGTAAAAACCGGGGGCGGATAATAGAGCTTAAGTTGCCTTTCGGTGTGGAAATGCAGTGGAGCATAGGTCGTAATTCGCTATCCGATGTAGTGCTTGATGACCCAACGGTATCGAGTCGCCATGCCGTGATCCGCTGCATCAACGACGAATGGGAGCTGCTTGATAACCAGTCAACCAACGGTGTGAAGCTGAATGATAGAAAGGTATCGAATGCGATATGCAGGAACGCCGATGTGATTACAGTCGGCGCGGTAGAGTTCCTGTTTCGGTTGCTGTAATTACCGGGCAAACTGCGCTGCGCGCAGTGAATCCCGATTGAGTCAAGCAACGGGGGTATTGTGGCACCAACCCACGCACATTAGCACAGTTGAGCAACATCCCCCGGTTGATTCAGCACGCGTTGCTCAACCTCTTTGTTGCCAAAGCTGACTCCTGACATAATTGCGCTGATAAAGGTCATGTCGAGTTCAGTGACGTGCCGCGTCTGATCGGCGACATTAGCCAAAGAAACGCTGGTCAAAGAGTTGTTCTTGACTGTCACCATGCGATCAAACTCCTGACGAAGGAACATTTTGGCCGCGTAGCACCCCAGATCCGTGGCAAAGATCCGGTCAAAAGACGTGGGGGGGCCGCCACGCTGAGTGTGCCCCAGAACTGTCGTGCGAATTTCCATATCTATGCGTTTTTCAAGCTCCGCCTGTAAAACATGCCCGATACCGCCGAGCCTTACCGGATCCGGACTGTCTGCGACTATCTTGCTGACAGTGACTTGCCCCCTGAGTGGCATAGCGCCCTCCGCAACAACGACGACAGAATAGTGCGCGCTGCGGGCTCTTCGCTTGATAACTTCGGCAACATAGTCGATATCATAGGCATACTCCGGGATCAAAATGACATCTGCGTCGCCGGCGACGCCGCCATGCAGCGCAATCCATCCGGCATAACGGCCCATGGTCTCCACGATCATCACCCGGCGGTGACTGCGACCAGTGGTATGAAGGCGATCGAGTGCTTCCGAAACAACGTTGACGGCAGTGTCAAATCCGAAAGTTCGGTCGGTTTGCATCAGATCGTTGTCGATAGTTTTGGGTATCCCGATAAACCGCATGCCAGTATTTGCCAGCCCGTGACACATCGACATGGTGCCATCACCGCCAATGGCGACGATGCAATCCAGTCGCAGGGCACGGTAGTACTCAACAACTTCGGCGGTAACATCTGCACCGTGATGACTGCGGGGCGACGCTTTATTGCTGGTACCGAGGAAGGTGCCGCCCTCCCGGATCAGGCCCTCGAAATCTTCCAGTTTCAGCGGCCTTACACGCCGTTCGATCAGGCCGAGAAAGCCGTCTTCAATGCCTATAATTTCTGCCCCGTGATGAATCATGAGCGGTTTGGCTACGCCACGGACAGCTGCGTTGAGGCTGGCGCAATCGCCGCCCCCGGTTAAAATGCCTATTCGCATAATCGTTAGTCCAGACTAATAGTTTGTTCACCCAGGCAGGTAAACTTGCTGGGCAAAATCTACTTACAGGTGGCAGCCCGGGATCACCGGAGAGCTGCTACGGGATACTGACTATGAAAGTTTGGAACGAATTTCCACCAGACTAAAGCGTTGAAAGCGTCTGAAGCCTCAGCCGTTGGCAGCCTTTTCATTCAGAATAATTGTGTCCATCCGGTCACTGATCGCGATCCGTCACGCCTCGATCTCGCTGCGCCGTTGGCGTGTTTTCATAGTAGCACACTCCCGTCGCGAATATTAAACCGGTTCTTTATGAGAATGAAGGTTCATCCTGGTCGTAAAGGCTTGCCCTGCCGGCAGGGCAAGCCTGCAGTCGCTACGCGCGAGTTATTATTGCATAATCGGCCTATGAGTGACGTATTGAGAAGGTTAAAGTTGTGGCCGGCGCAATAGAAAATCGTCTGCAATAATTAAGCGGCAGGCGTTCGGCTCCGGCTTTGCCTTAATCTCGACACAATCGTCTTTGCAATTAAACCGGGGAGGGCAGTGGCGCGTGAAAAAATACTGGTTTTGGGCACCCTGTGTGACTAAGGCTCGCCTGTATGCGATTGTCGGCGGATTGGCGGTAGGTACGGTGCCGCTGTCCGCTTGCGAACAGGGTCGGGAGTCAGAACGTGACCCGGACGCCGAGGTGATCGTTGAAAGTGTAAAAGAGTCAGCCGCTCACTTTGTGGAAGGTTCTCGTTCGGCGGTGAACTCTGCGGCCGACGCTATAAAAACCATAGGCGGCCGATCAGAAGAGACGCTGGAGAAAGCCGGGGCGACCATAGCGGAGCATTCAGACGAAACAGTAAGTGCAGCCCGTGACCTGGCAGCTGAGTGGAAAGCGAAAGGTGGAGAAGTCGCCAGAAAGCTCGGTGAGCGGGCAAAAGATGCCTATAGTGGTGCCGAACACAAGATCGATGAATGGCTCAGTATAAAAGAGAGTGATGTGGAATCCGACAGGTAGATGTGCTGAGGGCAGTTGTGCTGCCAGTTCCATTGCCGGGGCGGTGGATCGAATGGCAGAACGAAAATTCCCCGGGTAAAGGTTTCAAATTCAGTCGGTCTGGCGATGATTTTGGCGACACATTCACGTTTTCCCAGTCAGCTGTGGTCTCCGACTTCGATGCGAACGAGAATCCCATCTTCAAAATAGAGCTTGCGTGGCATGGTGTTCCGGGAGCCGCGGTAAACCCACAGGTCGACATGAACCACCTCGGCGATAGAGGCTTCCTGGTGGTGGTTTTTAACGGTGCGGTAGATGTATCGTTCGCCAAGGGTATAGGTGGAGTCCGCAGCGCCACAAAGTTGTTCTACCCGGTCGAAATCATAGCCTTCGAGCACCAGTTGGGTCCCGCAGCGCATGGTCGCGAGCGCCCCAGGCGGCATGCATACCGCGAGGAGCAGGATGGCTTGCAGGATTTTCATAGTACAGATCCCTTCTCTTTCGTTGGATTGCAAGGGCCGCACCAAAGCCCGAATGATACAGTGTTCGACGCAAAGGATGAATGCGAGCTGAACGGGCATTTGCTCCTCCGTTTCGCGCAGCCTGTCGCCCTGTAACCCTTGCAATCTAGCAGTTGACAGCGTTATGTCGAACAATGTATGTTGCGTATTTCCGTTGACACCATAAGCTGAAATCTGGATAAGAAGAAACTAACCAGTGCTTAATGTGATAGAGTCGACGTTGATTTTTGGCGCGTACCCCGGGTTGGTGGCGCCTGTCAGTATTGACTTTTAATGACAATAAAAGTTCAAATGAGCCGCCAGCACACGATCTCTACACGTGTAAGCGGTATTGAAGTGACCGATAAAAATTTTAACAAACGGGTTTCTGAGATAAATAGCATTCACCTTTGGCCACGTAAGACTTAGATTGTTGTCGGCCTGGAAGTTCCCGAAGGTGAAGTGTATCGATTAACTTTGGAATGTAATGCCTGCTGTTTTCTAGAACGGGGTATTGCTATTCGAAGTTAAAGTCAGGGAGGGTTAATTTGAGACTAACTTGCGGGTTTTTATTCAATATAACAAAAACGTCATCCAACGAATTGGGGAAATAAGAATTATGTTTAACAGAAATAAGCTTTCTGCAGCCATTGTGACAGTCGTCGCTTCGCTGACAGCCCACAATCATGCATCCGCCCAGGATTCGGGTATCGTCGAAGAGGTGATGGTAACCGGTATCCGCGCCAGCCTTGAAGCCGCAATGGACATCAAGCGCGATTCAGCCGGTGTGGTCGACGCGATCAGCGCTGAAGACATCGGTAAATTCCCCGATACCAACCTGGCTGAATCCCTCCAGCGGATTACCGGTGTTTCGATTGATCGGACTAACGGCGAAGGCTCCCGCATTACTGTGCGTGGCTTTGGTCCTGACTTCAACATGGTAACGTTGAACGGCCGCACCATGCCTGGCGGCAGTACCTACGGCGGCAGTTCTGGCGCGGATGACGCCGCTCGTGGCGGGAACTCCCGTGCCTTCGACTTCGCCAATCTGGCATCTGAAGCCGTGTCCGGTGTCGAAGTGTACAAAACCGGTAAAGCAAATATTGCTGCCGGTGGTATTGGTGCAACTGTGAATATTCGCACTTCCCGACCGCTGGAAAATCCCGGTTTTAACGCAACTATTGGCGCAAAAGCGGTACATGACACTACGAACCGTATAGGTGATGATGTTACTCCAGAGGTTTCCGGTCTGGTTAGTTGGACCGATGACAGCGATCGTTTTGGGGTGGCGTTGAGCGCCAGTTATCAGGAGCGTGACTCTGGTTTTACTGGTGCCACCGTAAACGGCTGGCATATTGGTTACTGGGGGATTGACACCGAGTCAATCTACGGGAATGCGGCTGCGGCAACCGCTGGTACAGCTGGCAGTGTATTCACGAACGAGCCTGACCCAGGTCAGCTGTTTGCGCGACCTAACGATATCCGATATACCTATTCTGATCGCACTCGGGAACGAACAAACGCTCAATTGACACTGCAGTTTGCGCCGCGCGAAGATCTGGTTGCCACCCTTGACTATACCTTTGCTCAAAATGATCGTAGCGAGTTTCGTGGTGAAGTTACGAACTGGGTGCAAAACAATACATGGCTCGAGGAAGTTGTATTCGACGATTCGGAAATTCGCACACCCATTCTGATTCACGAGGCATATGCTGCCGGAGGCCCTGACGGAACAGGAACTATGGACATCGGTTTTGCCCAGCAATACCGCTCTCAGGAAGACACTCTCGAATCCATTGGTTTAAACCTGACCTGGGATATTAATGACGAGCTGACTCTTGCCTTTGATGCGCATCATTCAACAATGGAAAGTTTACCTACAGCGCCCGGCCGGGTTGGTGAAGTCGACGTAGGTATTGGTGCGCAGGTCAAGCAAGGAAAGACGCTTTACTTCGGCGGCGATCTACCGTCTTGGGATTATGCAGCTCCGGGTGGGGGCAGTTACATTAACGATTGTGCCCATCGGGATAGAAATCCGGGTAAGACATATGTCACAAACTGTAACGGAGTTATTGACGCCGGCGATTTGAGTTCAGCCGTTATGCGCATGTGGTCAGCAGAGCAAGAGGTTGAGGTCAGTCAATTTCGCATCGATGGGGTCTGGGAGTTTGATGATGGCCGGTTTGATTTTGGTTTGGATCGAAGCGAGCAGGTTTCTGATACGATCAATTACAACGCATCAATCGAGCAAGTGCTGGGCGGATGGGGAGCTGATAACCCTGGAGAATTTCCCTCAAGTATGTTCGAGCCCTTCAATATTGCAGGAGAGTTTGACGACTTCGATACTGGCAATTCTCCGGGAATAGGTTTCCGGGCCGATGCACGTGAATTGGCTCAGCATTTGGTGGATGCGCCTCACTACTCGACATTCAATCCGTATATTGGCATTGAAAACAACGGGCGTAACACGCGAAGCGATAACCTGATTGAAGAAGACACTACTGGCGTCTACTTTCAGGTACAGTTGGAAGGAGAAGTCGCCGGCTTGCCATTTGGTGTGTTGACCGGTTTACGCTATGAGCATACCGATCTGACGTCTACGTCAAACACACCACCTTTGGATTATATGTTATGGCAGTCCGACGATGACTTTGCAGCTGTATATCAAGGAGCCCTTGAGCCTTCTCGCCAAACAAATTCTTATGATGCGCTTTTGCCAAATCTGGATCTCAGTCTGAATTTCTCTGAAGAGATTATCGGGCGAATGTCTTACAGTAAAACTATTGCGCGTCCTGGCTTAGGCAATCTTAATGCAGCGACAGACGGCTACTCACTGAGCGGCTCGACCATGTTCGGTGCAATTGCTACTGCGAACGGGTCCAACCCGCAATTGATGCCGCTCGAATCAACAAACTTTGACCTATCATTGGAGTATTACTTCGGTGATACGAGTTACGCGTCGATCGGTCTGTGGGAAAAGCGTGTTATAAATTTTGTGGGTACTTCAACGGAAGTTCGTACGTTTGATGGAGTATTGGACCAAACATCCGGTCCCCTGGCGCTTAGTGCAAGGTCCGCTCTTCAAGCTGGAGGACACGATCTGAGTGACGCAAATCTTCACGCGATGATGGTCATATTGCAGAGGCCAGAGGAATTCCCGCTCGGCGCTTCGGAGTTTTCGGTCGAAAGGGTGTCGTCTCTGAACGAGGAGCCTGGTGGAATTTACGATTTTGGTCCGCGAGATGGAGATCCATTGTTGCCCTTCTCGGTGACCGGACCTGTTAACACGGAAGAAGCGAAAATTCACGGGATTGAACTTGCAGTTCAACATTTCTTTGGCGAAACAGGTTTCGGCGTTATGGCCAACTATACGCTGGTTAGAGGTGATGTTGGATTCGATGATACAGCTCCCCCAGATGAAGAGCAGTTTGCTTTGATAGGTTTGAGCGATACAGCGAACCTGGTGTTAATGTATGAAGACTATGGTGTTTCAGCTCGATTGGCGTACAACTGGCGGGATGAGTTCCTGGCCAGAACCAACGTCGGTGATTATAACAACCCCGGGTATGTTGAGGCTCACTCGCAGATCGACATGAACATTTCATATGATTTGACGGACAACATCTCAGTCTCTTTCGAAGGCATAAATATCACTGGTGAAGACCGACGTGAATTCGCCCGTAACAAGACTATGCTGTGGGGACTTGAAGATCTTGGTGCTCGGTACCAGATCGGAGCCCGTTACACCTTTTAAGCATTGCATATAATGCGAATCCAAAGAGCCACTTTTGAGTGGCTCTTTTTATTTAATATTCCGTATAATGTCGCCTGTGTTTCAGGTTTCTGATTGCGGATTCACAACCCGCTAGCTATTCAGTGTGCTTCCGGGACATAGAGTTTGAGAATGATATGCCTCGCATCGAATTATTGGAAAATGATACTCACAAATACTTACAGATTGTTTCCGGTTACTCAGCAAGTCTAGGGGACAACCTCGCCAGCACCATTACATTTATTACGGAGTTCGCAGAGATCCAGAAGGAATACCCGATTCTGTTTCGCAAAGCTCCCGAAAACGATGAATACCAGGCCGTTGTATTGTTCGGCATTCAAAAAGATGAAAATCTGTTTTTGACCAACCCTGATCCGAGCTGGCAAGTCCATCCTGGCTGGAACGCCGCTTACATTCCTGCGGCTGTTGCCCGTGGCCCGTTTGCAATTGGTTTGCAAAGGCAGCAGGAAGCAGGAGAAGAGCGTGTTGTTCCGGTTATCCAGGTCGATATGGAGCACCCTAAAGTCACAGCCGAAGGTGGGGTGGATGTGTTTCTTGAGCACGGCGGTAATTCACCCTATCTCAATCGAATATCCCGCATACTGAACTTGATTCGTGACGGTATGCAGCTAAACAAACCCATGTTTGACGCATTTGAGCGATTCGAACTAATAGAAGAAGTAGCAATTGATATTGAATTGGAGAACAACGATAAGTTCAAGATAGCTGGCTTCCAAACCATTGATGCCGACAAACTTCAGGCTTTGCCGGGGAGCGCTTTGGAGGAGTTAAGTCGCGCGGGCTTCCTTCAGGCTGCGTATTTTGTGGTCGCATCGCTTCCCAATATTCAGAAGCTTATTGAAAGAAAGAATCGTCAACTCCGACTTTCGCGGTAGTCGCGAACAAATAAAGCGAGACATGAGGTTTATTGCTGTATGGTGGAATTGGTAGATCCGGTCGCTTACGTTGACGGAATAGACAAAGACAATATTCCACGAGAAATTATTCAGTCTGAGACCCCCTTGGTTATCAAGCAGCTTGTCAGTGACTGGCCGCTGGTAAAAATGGCAAGACGTAGCGATCACGATGCCGCAGCCTATCTCAAAGCATTTTATAATGGGCGGCCCACTATTGTATGCAGGACGGAACCCGAGGCTGCGGGGCGACTGTTTTATAACGCGGACCTTACAAGGCTCGGTTATGAAAACTACAAGGGCCGCTTAGACGAAACACTTGATGCAATTATCGACGGGATTACGCAAGATAAGCCTCCCGGTTACTACATAGCCTCCAATATCATCGATTCCCACCTGCCCGGTTTACGCAATGAAAACAATCTCAAAGTGCCGAGGGCGCCAGACCCGTCCGTAGATGGCGAAACCGTAAGCATCTGGATTGGCAGCGCCACGACTGCCACCTGTCATTATGATGCGCTGGATAACATTGCTTGTTGCGTCGCTGGCCGGCGGCGGTTTACGCTGTTTCCGCCAGATCAAGTTCATAATCTTTATCCGGGGCCGTTGGAACCCACGCCCGGTGGGCAGGTTATCAGTCTGGTCGACTTCCGGAATCCTGATTTCAAGGCGTTTCCACGATTTGCACAAGCAATGAAGCAAGCCCGCGTAGCCGAACTTGAGCCGGGCGACGCGCTGTTTTTACCGAGCATGTGGTGGCACCATGTGGAAAGTCTGGCGCCTTTCAATCTATTGATAAATTACTGGTGGAATGACGCCCCCCGATATATGACATCCGGCATGAACGCGCTCTACGCGGCCATGCTGGGAATTCGGGATAAGCCGAAGCACGAACGGGATGGCTGGAGGGCACTATTCGATTACTATATTTTCAACGGTCCGGAACCTGCGACCAAGAATATTCCCAAGGAAGCTCAGGGTCTGCTCAAGTCACTGGATGACACCCACGCGCGAAAACTTCGAGCGATACTAATCAACAAATTAAACCGGTAGATTATTCATATGCAGTCTGAAACAGGCAAAACAAAAGTAGTAATCGCTGGCGGCGGTACTGCCGGTTGGCTAACCGCCGCGGCCCTCGCTCAGCAAATGGGGGCTGCGCTAGATATCACGTTGGTGGAATCAGCCGAAATCGGAACCATTGGCGTCGGCGAAGCCACCATACCGCCAATGCGAACATTTCACAGGTTACTTCGGATCGACGAACAGGAATTCATGCGGGTAACGAATGCCACCTTCAAATTGGGTATTGAGTTTGAAAACTGGAAAACGATTAATCATAAGTACTTTCACTCATTCGGTCGCACCGGCAGGGAGACGCTGATTACCGATTTTATCCACTTCTGGTTAAAAGGTCGCAAGCTCGGAATTGCTGAGGACTTCGGTGCATATTGCGTTGAATTGAGCGCGGCGTCGCAGGGGCAGTTTGCCGTGCAAGTGGGGGAGAGGGTGAACTACGCTTTTCATCTGGACGCCGGCCGCTACGCCGGTTTGCTCAGAACCATGGCAGAGTCCGGCGGTGTCAAGCGCCTTGAAGGTAAAATAAGGGAGGTCAGGCAGGACTCTGTATCCGGAAACATCACATCTTTGGTTATGGATTCCGACACGGTAATTCCGGGGGATCTCTTCATTGACTGCACGGGCATGCGGGGGCTGTTGATTGAGCAAACGCTCAATACGGGTTTCGAAGACTGGAACCATTGGTTACCCTGCGATCGTGCGGTTGCAGTCCAGACCGAATCCACCGAACCGGCGCGGCCTTATACAAGATCAATCGCACACCGGGGCGGCTGGCGGTGGAAGATTCCGTTGCAGAACCGAACGGGCAACGGGATCGTTTTTTGCAGTCGGTATATGTCAGAGGATGAAGCCACCAGTCAGTTGCTCAGCGAGATCGACGGAAAAACGATAATCGAACCCAGAACAATCCCGTTTCGAGTCGGGAAGCGACGCAAGGTATGGAATAAAAACTGTATAGCAATCGGACTCTCGTCCGGGTTTTTGGAGCCGCTGGAATCGACCAGTATTCATTTAATTATGACTGCTATTACTCGCTTGCTGCAAATGTTCCCGCACAAGGAAATTCGCCCCAGTGTGGTGGACGAATACAATCGACAAGCTATTGCAGAGGTAGAAGGGATTCGGGATTTCATCATCCTGCACTATAAGATTACGGAACGCGACGACAGCCAGTTCTGGCGTTACTGTCGAAACATGGATATTCCGGAGGAGCTTGCGCACCGTATTCGTTTGTTCAAAGACGCGGGGAAGTTTTATCAGAGAGAGAACGAGTTGTTTCGACTCGACTCATGGACCCAGGTGTTATTGGGGCAGGGAATATTGCCGGAGAGCTATCATCCTATTGTCGACACCATGAGTAAAGATGAATTGCAGCGGCTCCTAGTGGGGCTGCGCGACAAAGTCAAGCATTCGCTTAAACAAATGCCAACACACGAAGAGTTTGTGCGTGCTTACTGTGCCGCGGCGAGCTGACTTTGGACCAGGTGACGGCGTTGTTCGCAGCCATTACCAAGGCATTGGGCAGCTTTGAGTCCGCCAATGCAGGATCCGTGAGGTGCTGTCATGCCATTCGCATGACGGTTTTTTGGTATGGTTTATCCGGAGCGCTCACGTCAAGGTGAAGTTCTCAAGAACATTAGCAAGAGAGCCCCTGCTGACTGACGGGATATTTCAAAGCGAATTGGTCAGCTAAATGCCGTGCGATGGATAAGTCGGTGGATATCCACATCGACAAGGAATGATTCTGGTCAGACCCTTAATATTTACCCAGTTTTATTTTCGTTGGTGCAGTGTTGAGAAATCCTTCTCAATGAATTCCGGTGACAATTGGTGCTTCGCGCCGATACTTTGAGACAAAAGTATTTCCGCAACTCCTCATGCCGTCGAACTCCGCGACATTGCAGGCTCAGGTGAGCCTGCGTCATATAAATCTGTCCTTGCCATTAAGCTATTGAAAGAGCATGAGCAGCTGTCGTATTCGCAGATTTCGACAATGGTCTAGAAATCGGTAAAAGGATGGGGCAAGGCTGGAGCGTATAGCGAATTCCGGTTAAAGCCGGGTCGGATTTGAAGACTTGGTAAGTCCGACATCTAGGGAAATTTGGTTCTAGAATGATACAAATATCACGTCTAATTAGATCCATTCGTTAAGTCGGTCCAGAATCGTATGTAGAAAGATGGTAATTTTAGCCGTAGGTACAGAGTGTCGGGCTCTTATGATTGCTATAAATATTGGAAAAGGACGAACCAGTGTCAACGGCGGAGATTTATGTGTGACTTATTTTGGGAATTTTGGAGCGCTCACTCAATAAATTGAATAAAGGGTAGCATTCTACGATGAATAAAGGTATTAAAAAGATCATCATAGCAGGCGGCGGTACTGCAGGATGGATGGCTGCGGCGGCCCTTTCGAAAACTTTTGGTGGGTTTCTCGATATAACCTTGATCGAATCTGAAGAAATCGGCACGATTGGTGTTGGTGAATCGACCATACCTCCTCTTCGTGTATTTCATCGGGTTCTGGGGATCAGTGAGCCGGATTTTATGCGCGCAACGTCGGCGACGTTCAAGCTCGGCATATCATTTGAAAGCTGGGGCGAACTCGCCGGTAAGTATATCCACTCCTTTGGTATCACAGGGCAGGAAACGTGGATGGCCGGCTTCCAGAATTTTTGGCTGCTGGGGCGGGAAAAGGGTATTGCAGGCGAATTCGGTGACTACTGCCTGGAAGTTCTTGCGGCGAGAGAAGGAAAATTCGCCACGTCACCGAAGCAGGATGTGCATTACGCCTACCATTTGGATTCCACAAGGTATGCAAAGTTTCTTCGTGCGTTCAGCACACAGAACGGTCTTAAACGGATTGAGGGAAAAATTACTCACGTTTCCCAATCCCCGCAGACAGGTTTTATTGAGTCTCTGACACTTGAATCGGGGGAAATTGTTGATGGCGACCTGTTTCTCGATTGTACCGGTTTTCGAGGAGAGTTAATTGAAAAGACGTTGAACACCGGTTTTGAAGACTGGTCCCACTGGTTGCCTTGCGACCGTGCGGTCGTAGCTCAGACAACCCCTGTTGGTCCGCCGGTTCCCTATACGCGCGCTATTGCACATGATGCAGGATGGCGCTGGCAGATTCCCTTGCAGCACAGGATGGGAAACGGCCTGGTATTCAGCAGCAAGCATCTGTCTGACGAAATGGCGATTGCGCGGTTTACTGACGAAATCGAGGGTGAATTGGTGAATGAGCCTCGTTTGATCAGATACAGAACCGGACGTCGACTTAAAACCTGGAACAGGAACTGTGTGGCTCTGGGTTTATCCAGCGGGTTTATAGAACCACTGGAATCCACCAGTATCCATCTATTTATGACTGGTATTACACGCCTGCTACAGCTGTTCCCATTTGAAGGTATAAGTCCCGCACTGGTTCACGAATATAACCAGCAGACGCGTCGTGAAGTTGAGAAGATACGGGATTTTGTAATGCTTCACTATTATGTGACCCGACGGCAAGACAGTTCTTTTTGGCGCCATTGCCAGCAAATGGAGGTTCCTGAAAGTCTGGCCGAAAAGGTTGAATTGTTCAAGGAGTCTGCCCGGATATTCAGAGAGGAGGGCGATCTTTTCCGCCCGGATTCATGGGCCCAGGTGATGATAGGTCAGGGTATTGTACCGGATGGTTATCATCATCTGGGTGACGCCATGTCGGACCAGCAATTACGACAGTTTTTCACTGGAATGGACGAAAGTTTAAAGAAAAGAGTTTCAATCCTCCCGCAGCATCAGGATTTCTTGAATCAGTATTGCAAAGCGGAGTCGCTTGTGGTGTAAAAGAATTGTAAATATTCAATTCAGGCCTGATTTGTGGGGCCGCAGGTAGCGCGATTTCAAAACTGCACCATGATACGGCAGATTGAACCAAGTTCTTCATTCAGACCGAGAATGACAATGCCGCCCGGTAAGTAATGGTGATGCCTTCCTGTGTCTGAACAAATGCGCTTGGCTTTTACTGTGTGCTCGGCGCCACCCCGGAATACTCTCCGGCCATGCTGGCGGCTCGAGAGTGTTGGTCTGGATTTCTCGGGATGTCATGCTGTTCTCCCGTTGATGAATGCCGGAAAACAGAGTTTCAGAATTCAATGCGGATAAGCAGGGACAGTTTGGTGGCGTTTGCAGCCAACATAGTTGACGTCTAACAACGCAGCAATTCCGCGTCAGCATCGGGAGCAACTTCGTCGCTATCAAAAGCGACTTGTAGCTATTCAGCTTACGCCCGATTTGCCTATAGCTGCGTTAAAAAACGGTCACGAGTAGACTCACATTTTTCGCCTTGCTCCGATGTCAGGGTGCTTACCGCATATCTATGCCCGCGTTAATGGATTCAATACAGTTTGAAACCCACTCGAGTAGTTGTTTCGGCTGACTGGCCAAGTAGAAATGTCCTCCGGAAAACTCCTCGTAATAAACCTGGTTAGTAGTCAGCGGGGCCCAGGCTGACATCTGCGCTCTTGATATCAAAGCGTCTCTTTCACCTCTACACACGAACAACGGGATATCTAACGTGCCTTCCAGGTTTGGATTAAAAGTTTCGAGTATTTTGAAGTCGGCCCGGATCTTCGGCAAGAAAAAACCTAGTAATTCCCTGTCCTGCAAAATTGCTTCGGGCGTTCCCCCAATGCGCCGAAGCTCTCGCGCCAGCTCGTTATCTGTCAGTTTATGTAGATCGCGGCGCGGTACCCGGTTCAGTGGCGATCGACCTCCCGATATCATCAGAGCGTCTACACGAAGGTCTCCCATTAACTGCAACTTCCTGGCAATCTCATAGGCGACTAAAGCGCCCATGCTATGACCGAAAAAAATGGTTCGATCACTGACATCTTGCCGTAAAATTATACTGATAAAGTCATCTACAACCGCCTCCATTGTCGACAACAGCGGCTCGCTAAAGCGAGTACCGCGTCCAGGCATTTCCAATGCAGTCACTCGTGTCTTTTCTGGCAGATTCTCTTGCCAGGATCTATAGGTGGCACCGGTGCCGCCAGCGAAAGGAAAACAAAATAGAGTAGTCATATTACTTCGCTATTGCTGGATGAGCCGAATGATAGAAAATGAGGTAGAGCTTGCTCGCCAATGCGCGTTGTCGATTCGTGTATGGTATCACACTGGGTTGTGTAAGCCCGCATGAGACAAATCGTCAATGGCTGTCAATGGCCAATAACAATGGCCAACGGCCGATCGACTTCTGGGGCCCTCGACTCACTCCCACCATTTCGATGTCGAACGGTCAGGAGATTATACGTAATAGGTGGTATTTTGCCAAAAGATTGTCGGATGCACGAATACCTGTCCCGCAAGCCTGGCGATTCAGAATGATTAAATTGCGACACGAAGGTCTGGTGCAAATGGCCACTTAGATTGACTCACTTATATAATTTTACAGGTTTTCATAAGGCTGCGTTTCGTTGCGTTAAGTGGCATTTTCCAATAGCTGGTATGGCTATAAAATAACGTGATAACGATATTGACAGTCTGCTGTGGGGGACCCTATTCTAGATGGTTACAGCCGTATGGTTCCTTGGTGCTAATCTCTGTATACCGAGTCTTTCAGGGGTAGCAAGTATGGCACTAAAGTTTAGAAGGGCGATCTATGGAGACCTGCCGTGATCAATGAAATTGAGAGTGAAAGCCAAACCAAGAAAGCAGGTATTTACAAATGGGTCTCTCTACTGTGCTACCCGCTGGTGTTTTTGACTCTTGCGACGGTAGCGTATTGCGCCGTTACGTACCAGTGGGATTACGGCCCGACAACCTTCTTCTCCTTGCTCGGGGTAGTGACCTATTTCATTATTATGGAGCGAATTATCCCCTATAAAAAGGCGTGGTATCAAACCCGTCGAGAGTGGGCACGCGATGGTATGTATTTCCTTTTGGTTATGATCTGCGGTGCGTCCGCGCAGGGCCTTATACGCATAGGTGCCATGTCGCTTGCCGTCGAAGAAAACGGCTTTGGTCTCTGGCAAAACGCCGTTGCTGCGTTGCTGATTACCTCGTTTATCGGCTACTGGTTACACCGAATTGAACACAGAGGTGGCTGGTTGTGGTCGGTGCATGGTATACATCACGTGCCAGACAAAGTGAATTTGACTAACAACGGTGTGGTGCATATGTTTGAGGTGGTTCTGAGCGCTCTTTTAACACAGCTGCCACTGGTTGTGCTTGGCATATCCGAGGCGGGTATGTTTATCGCCGGGCTTTTTACCGTTCTCCAGGGTTATTTTATTCACGCCAATATCAACGTAAACCTGCGTCCGTTGCATTGGCTAATAGCGACGCCTGAGTTGCATCGGTTCCACCACAGTAACAAGATGGTGGAAGCAGGCAACTACGGTGCAGAGGTCATGATTTGGGATAAGCTCTTTGGAACCAGTGTCTGGCATGCTAATCAGGAATCGTTGCAAATCGGTGTTGTGGATCCCAGCAAATTTCCTTCTCCGTTTAGTATTTGGCGAGGCATCTTGCACCCCGTCACCTATTTTTTTCGCAAAACCACTAAAGCGCCACTTAGTACCAGCGAACCACAGCTATGACATAGGTGGAGCCTGGGTGGTGAGGCTGCGCGTCGACGCTTCATTCCGCTTGGTCAACCATGTTCAAATGGGATAAGGGGCGCAGTGTCGGCGGCTCTTCAATTGTTACGCACGCTTGATAGGAATAGGTGCTCACGGTTGGCAAAAAATGGTGGTGTTCACGTGGGACCAAAAAGCGCAATGTCTTCACCTTCTGCTTTGCGGTGCGTGTTCAAATCAGTCTGCGAGCGCTTTCCATTCGCTTTTGAGTTGCTATCCTGCACATCCTTACCCTCAAATGTGGGCTGGTAAAGTTGCCATTCTGTGCGTGGCGGCAGCACCACATGGGTTGGCGGTAGCGCACCTTCCTCAATGTGCGCCGTAAATTTCTTGTTATCGTCCTTGCAAATAAACTGCATCACATGCCGGCCTGCCGCGGCGGCGCGAATCAGGCCGCCGGTGGTGGCCCATACGCCCGAGAAATAGAAGTTGTCAAGCCCAGGCAGACCTGGCCCGTTGCGTTTTACCTCGTCCTCCAGGGTTTCGCCGCTTTCAACAAAGGGCTGCCAGCCTAAGACGGAACCGTCATAATTGTTGGTATAGCGCACCTGTGTCATCGGCGTTGCGATGTCGCGTACGCTAATGGATGCTCTCAACCCTGGCAGATAGGTTTCTAGAAAGTCGATGATTGCCGCGGCGGTCTCCTTTTTTGCCTTCTGGTAGGCGTGACCACGGCGAATGGGTAGGGTATGAACGATTTCTCCATCGATTTCGCGGGGTGCTTGTTCTGTGCCATCGGTTAGGTTGCGCCAAGGCGCAATATCGCAAAAATAGCTGATGTAAAGCATGCTGGTGTTTTCGGGCGCAAGCTCAGGGTAAAGCCCGTTGCGTAGCTGTACGTTAATGCTTGGATGCCGTAGGCCAGGCAGCTTTTTGGCGAGCGCGTCCGGTAGTACGTATGTTGTGCAGTATTCGGCCTCAGGTAATGGTCTTTTAAGACCTAAAAAGACTGTGAAATAACCGGGAAATACCATCTCGGGTTGCTTAATGCATTCGGTGTAAAGCTTCTGGTAGACGGGCGTAAGGTAGTGCCCCTTAAGCATTTTCATGATCGTCGTGTGGCCGTCGGCAGCTGAAACAATAATGTCCGCAAAGTGCTCGGTGCCATCGGTCAGTCGTACCCCAACAGCTTTGTTATTTTCAACAAGAATCTCTTCAACTTTGGCGTTGTAGGTCACTTTTCCGCCCAATCGCTTTAGTCGTGCCTCAACGGAGTTGGCGAGTTCCAGTGAGCCGCCTTCAGGTACGCCGGCCGAAAGCTCTGCGTGGGATGCTAGCTGAAAGTAAAATGGCAGTACCGGGAAGTTAGGGTGCTTCTCGTAGAGAATAAGGTTAAACGCCTCTTGTAGTGCGGGGTTCTGAAACTTTTTTGAGTAATCTGTCATCAGTTCGGTGATGGTTTTACGGATGAGGTTAAAATAGGGAATGAAAGAGGCCATCATTTTGGTGCGTTCCCAAAAACTCATTAGTCCCACGGGACGCAAAAAGGGGTAAACCTTCAGGCATTCAATGAATTTTCGCAGACCTTTGCAAAATTGTTCGATTTGTTTTTTATCTTCCGGTGCCAACGCGGTGAGGTGCGATTGCAACTTGTTCGGGTCGGAGTAAAAGCGAACCTGGGTTCCATCAGTGGTGGTGACGATGTTGAATATCTCGGGATGACGTACTTCTTTGCCGTCCAGCCCGCCAATCTCACGCCAAATTTGATGCATTTCATTACCTGGACCGCTGCCGAGCAACCAGCTTACGCACCAGTCGAAAGTGAATTCACCTTTTTGCCAGCCGGTGCAGCACCCACCAGGAATCTCGTGCATCTCCAGTACGTGGCTGTCATAGCCATTCATCTGGGCATAGCAGGCGGTAGATAAGCCGCCGAGGCCACCGCCAATAATGATCATGGTACGACGCTCTGAGAGTGAAGTGTCACTACCGATTGGATGTCTTTTAAACATTTTAAACCTCGGTCAATAAGGAATTTTCAAGGGAATGCTGCGGAGATAGAATGGGCGGGGTTGCCACTAAAAATGGGTGATTAATGCGTGTTGCGAAGGTTTCCGAAGATGTCGCGCCGGTGTACAAAAACAACGGAAACGACGGCAATATTCTTGCGAGCAGAGAGGCCTTTTGCTTTTGTGATGGCTTTGGCATCAATCCCCGATGAATGTTCACCTTTAAAAATCCGTGGACGGCATCAAATAAACTGCGAGTTTCTTTGAGCCCATCAGGCGCAGTACTTAACATGTGTGCTTGCAATCGGACCTGGCGGTTGCAAAATTCTACCGCATCGCCCGTTCCTGAAGCTAAGCGGTTAGCGCGCGCGACGTCTTTCACGGCTTTGCTGACAAGGGCGTCGAGTTTCAGCCAGACCTGGTTCGCTTCATTGCCCTCGTCGCTGTCAGGTAACCCCTCAATGCAATAGTCAAACACGTCACTGTCACGCGCCCAATCGGCACAGCATCCGTCTGTGAATTGTTGGCGTTCCAGACTGTGCGTATTAAAGCCATTCATTCGCAGGTAGCAGTCAATGGCAGGGCCGGTGACACCGGCCCTGCCACTCACCACAATTGGGTTCGCGCTGGATCCATCAATGGTAGAATTTTGGGGATCTCTTTTAGGCATCCAGTGCCTCCAGCTCGACAGTGGCTATCTCAACGCCTTTCGGTTGTTGATGTTTGAACGCATTGCGCATTAAGTCGGCGTTGACATCACTGTGCTCGCTATCGAGCATATCGGCATGCAGTCCCGCGCCCTGGAGCACCGTCACATGTGCGGATGAACTGTGCCAGCTGCCTTCCTGTCCGCTTTGGTAGAAGGCAAGTTTGGTAACATCGGCCAGTACGGTAATGGGCGCAATGATGGTGCCTGCGTTAATGGTGCGGCTGCTAAAGTCGATGTAGTCCCGCGCCTGAGCGAGCGTTTCTTTCTCGATGATGCTGGAGCCTGTGTGTTTCTGCAGATGCTCGCGCAGTTCCGCCTCGAATTCCGCCAAGTGCTGATCTTTAAACTCAAAGGCTTCTGCGATGCGGTACGAGTCCAAAATGACGACGTGATCAACAGTCGCCCCACGGGCCTCAAGCACTTTTGCGACTTCGAAGGCGAGGTTGCCACCCAGCGAATAGCCCACCAGTGTGTAGGGGCTATTGGGTTGCAGTTTCTGCATCCAATCAGCGTAGGCTTCAACTTTGTCATCGCCCGAGAGGTAGTTAAAGGCGAGTAAATGGTATTCCGGGATGGATTCCGCAAACTGTCGGTAAACCAGCCCGTGACCGCCAGCCGGCGGCAAGCAGAAGAGGGTGGGCAAGTTGCGGTCATTAAAGTGTAAAAATGGCTGGGCGCCTTGCTCGCGGCCAATAATAATGTGCTCTAATGTTTTGGCCATGCCGTAAAGCGTGGAGGTTTTGAAAAGCTGGCTCACCGCGACTTCAACGTTGAACTCTTTTTGTAGAAGGTAAATCATTTCAATCAACTTAATGGAACTGCCGCCCAGTTCGAAAAAGTCTTGTTGCAGGCCTGCCTGCTCAATACCCAGAAGGGACTTCCAATGTTCGGCCATGCGTACCTCATACAGGGTTTGCGCAGGTTCGATCAGCTCTTGGCTCATATCCGGCAGGGGTAGGGCGGTATGGTCGACCTTGCCATTGGGCGATAAAGGCAAACTGTTCACAATCACGAACCAGGCCGGAATCATGTAGGTGGGCAAGACGCCGCCGAGGTGTTGCCGCATCAGTTTGGCGTCGAGCGTGTCTGTTTCACCGCGGGCAGCAATAGTTGCCCGTTCCGGGTCGGCAACGCAGTAGGCGCACAGTTGCCCTTCGCCTTGCGCGTCTTCGCGCACCACCACGACGGCCTGGGCAACTTCCGGCATTTGCTCAAGCGCACTTTCAATTTCGCCTGTTTCTACCCGATGGCCACGCACTTTTACTTGGTTGTCGGCGCGCCCGAGCAGCTGCAGATTACCCGTTGCATCCCATTTGGCCAGATCGCCAGTGCGATAGGCGCGTCGGGCCTTTCCCTCCAGGTTGATTTCAACAAAGCGTTGAGCAGTCAGCTCTGGTGCGTTCAGGTAACCCAGGCCAACGCCCTTACCGGCGATATAAAGCTCACCCGGTACGCCTTTGGGCAGGAGCTGCTGGTGGCTGTCGAGGACATACACCTCGCTGTTAGCAAATGGCTTGCCGATAGGTGCCATACGACTCGGTTCAAGGTCGTCGGTTGCGCCCTCAAAGAACGTGCTATCAATGGTGGCTTCGCTCAGGCCGTAGGAGTTGACGACGCGGTTAACGCATAAGGTTTGCAGCTGGCGCAACTCTTCCACTTTCCAGGCGTCCGAACCGACCGCTAGCAACTTGATAAAGTCGAGACGTAAATCCTCTTGTTCGCAGTAATGCATTAGCCCGCGGGCAACGGCAGGTACGCATTCCAAACAATCCACTCGCTCGTCGAGGAGTGTTTGGTAAAGGCGCGCGGTGTTGAAAAGCAGGTCGCGCCCGATCATTACCAAAGTGCCACCCGAGCAGAGCGCGCGCAGCCAGTCACCGGCGAATACGTCAAACGAAAAGCTGGCGAGTTGAGCGAACGTACCGATGTCCTTTTGCAGGCGATAGCTTTCTTGCCAGCCTTGATAGGCTGCCGCCAGATTGCCGTGGCTTATCTGTACGGCCTTTGGTTTGCCGGTGGAGCCCGATGTGTAGATCACATATGCAAGGTCGGAAGCCTGAGGCGTGGCAAGGGAGCCTGTCTGAGGTGTGCGCAGCATGTCGTGGTTAAGCGACAGTGCCGTGCCTTGCCAGGTGCTAAAGCGAGGCAAAATATGCTCGCCCGTCAATACATAGCGGGCTTTGGCATGTTCGAGCATGTAGGTTAAGCGGTCGTCAGGGTAGTCTGGGTCGAGCGGCAAATAAGCGGCGCCTGCTTTTAAAATACCCAACAGGGCGACCATTAGCTCGGGGGATTTGGGTGCGCACAGTGCGACAATATCGCCTTTACCCACGCCCATTTCTTTTAGGTTACGGGCGAAACAATCGGAACTCTCCACCAGTTGGCGGTAGGTCAGGCATACGCGCCCGTCACCTTCAGAATGAGCGGGCATTATAAGTGCTGGGGCGCTGGAACCGCCAAATTGGTCGATAAGGGTGGTGACTGCCGGGCAATCATCGATTTGTTGCTGACAGCCGCTCCAAAACCCTAAGAGTTGCTCGCTTTCTTCGTCAGTTAACATATCAAGCTCGCTGATCGGCGCGCTCGGGCTTTCCAGCATGGATGCCAGCAAATTGACATAATGTTGGGCGAAGCGCTGGATTGTCCCGGCGTGGAACAGGTCGGTGTTGTACTTGAATACGCAGTGGAACTTGCCTTCGGCTTCGTCTTCGTAGGCGGAGAGCGTGATATCAAACTGGCCTTCTTCTTCAGGCAGTTCGATGTAGTCGAGGCGGTAGCCGTATTGCTCGGTTGACACCTTGTGGGCAAGCAATATGAACATTGCCTGGAAGACTGCCGAGCGACTGGGGTCGTGCTTCAAACCAAGTTTGTCGACCAGCATTACAAAGGGGTATTCCTGGTTATCCAGACCGTTAAGCACGCTTTTCTGCACTTGCTCCAAGAGCTGCAGCGTATTGGGCTTGCCTGCCAGGCTGGCGTGAAGCGGCAGGGGGTTTACAAAATAGCCATAAAGGTTAGCGAATTCCGGTTCGGTGCGGCCCATGACCGGGCTTCCCACAATAATGTCATCCTGGCCGCTGTAGCGGTGTAGCAGTCCGTAGTAGGCCGACAGCAGTACCATAAACACGGTGCTGCCTTGTTTTTGCGCCAGCTTGTGAATGCGTTGGGTAAGGCTTTTATCCAGCACAAAAAACTCAGAGGCACCGTTGTTGGTCTGCACCGCCGGGCGAGGTTTATCGATCGGCAAGTTCAGTGCAGGAATTTCTGCCGGCAGTGTTTCCATCCAGTAGTTTTCCATGGCTTTGGCACGCGGGCTCGCGAGGAACTGATTTTGCCAGTTTACGTAGTCCAGATAGCGCGCTTTAGCCGGTGGCAGGGTGACGCTTTCGCCGCGGCCTGCACCTTCATAGAGAGCCAGAAGTTCCTCAATAAAGGTGAAGGTCGAAATGGCGTCGGAAATGATATGGTGTACTGCCTTCATCATCACCCAGCGATCGTCCGCCAGGCGGTACAGGCGAAAACGCATGAGTGGGTCGGTCGCAAGGTTGTAGGGTTTGCGGTATTCTTCAATAATGTGGTTGTAGACCGCCTTCCACGGTGAACCGGCCATATCGACAAGCGCGATGTCCTCCTTTGGCGCGTCGCTGATGATCTGTACGGCTTGCCCGTTTTTTTGCACGAAATTAGCACGTAACAGCGGATGGCGTTTAATAAGCGTGCCAACGGCACCGAACATACGCTCGGGGTTAAGCGCTGCGCGAATCTCCACCGCGCCGCCAATGTTGTAGGCAAAGCCATCAGGGTTTAAGTGCTTCAAGAACCACAATGCGGTTTGGTTTTGCGAAAGTGGGAATTCGTGCTCGGTGGTGTAGAGCTTGATATCACTCGCTTTCATGCTCGCATCGCTGTCGGCCAGTCGGGTGTTTAAGCCGGTTTGCAGTTGCGCCAGCAATTCACTGACCGTTGTGCCGGACAACAGGGAAACGACCGGTAGTGAGACATTGAGCTCGCGTTGAATTCGCGCACGAAGCTCGATGGCAAGCAATGAGTCCAGCCCGAGCTCGCTTAGGTTGCCATCGTCAGTGATCAGCTCGGACTTAACGCGCAGCACATCACTTACCACAAAGGCAAAGTGTTCTCGCAGCAGTTGTGGGCGGCTTTCTTCGGGCGCCTGGTTGTAGCGCTCGGCAAAGCTGCCGGTATCGGCGTCGTTTGCGCCTTCGTTGGCTGTAGCAAGTTCGGCAATAATGGGTGGCATTTCTTGATACCAGGCATTAAAGAGCGGCCAATCGACTACGGTGTTCACCATGAGCTGTGCGTAATCTTGACCCATGATGCGTTCCATGACATTCATGCCCGCCTCGGCGGCGATGGAATTCATACCGCGGCTATTGCGGTAGTGCTCTATCAGTCCGAGCTCTTCGATCATGCCGGTAGCCCATGGGCCCCAATCGATGGCAAGCGCGGGTAAGCCTTGCGCCCGGCGATAATGTGCCAATGCATCAAGGAAAGCATTGCCGGCAGCGTAGTTCGTCTGCCCGCCCGTGGTCAGCAGTGATGCCACCGAGGCGAACATCACGAAGTGGTCGATCGGTTCATCAAGGAAGGTGCGATGTAATAAATAGCCGCCCAGGACTTTGGGGTGATAGGCGGCGTTGAAGGCTTCGAGCGTCATTTCGGGCAGTAGCGAATCCCGCACCTGACCGGCTAGATGAAAGATGCCACGTATGGGCGGCAGCGCTTCGGCTTTGAAGCTTTGGTACCAGGTATTTAAGCTTGCTGATGAGCTAACATCTACGGCGGCCGTAATCACTTCAGCACCCAGGTTTTCAAGTTCTCGAATGAAGTGAATCTTGGCCTGCGCCGGTGAGTCACCTTCTAATGCAGCCCAACTACTGCGGGCTGGCACAGGGGTGCGGCCCATCATTACCAGCTTGCGTGCGCCGCGCTTGGCGAGTGTGCGACAGACGAGTTGGCCGAGTGCACCAAACGCACCGGTGATGACATAGCAGCCGTCGGGACGAAGGCGCACAGGTAAGGGCTTTGATAAGTTGGAGGCTTGCTGTAAGCGGCATACGTGGCGTCTGCCCTGGCGCCAGGCGACTTCTCCTTCGTAGATGCCTGCAGTTGTGTCGGTATGCAGTTCTGCGAGCAATTGGGCGGCCGCACATTCCGCGTCGTTGCCAGGATCCAGGTCGATCAGGCTGCCGCGATTGCTCAGGAGCTCTTGATACCAAAGTACGCGGCCCATTCCCCAGACGGCTGCGGCGAGCGGGTTAGGGCTCTCGTCTGAACTGACTGCCTGCGCACCGCTGGTGGCGATAAGCATACGTGCGCCGATTTTCTGGCTTAAAAGCGCCTGCGCTAATGCAACTACTGGGTACGTGCCGACAGTAGTGTTCGCGCGTAATTGCTCGGTACTGTAATCTGCTACAGGCGGCGCGTTTAAATGATTTAAATAAAGAATGCCATCACATGCACCCAGCGTGCTTAAATGAGCGACCAGCTTTGCCGCCTGTGTTTCATCGGACGGCTTCCAGCTGGCCGCTTTACCTTCTGTGCTGATGCCGACGGGTTTGTCCGGCGTGATTAACACATAGTCCTGTTTCGCGTTGTTCAATTGGTCGAGAAGTGCGCGCACCACTGGCTGGTTCACTTCACCGAAGAGCCACAATTTGCCATCGCCCGCATTAAAGGCAGGAAGTTGGTCGGTGCCTTGTATTTCTGGCAGGGGGCGTTCGCGCCATGCAACTTCCGTTAACCAGTTATCGATGGTGCTGGTGGCTACTTTGCTGGCTACTTGCTCGACGTTGGTTGCGCGGAAGCCTTGAATACTGCCGAGGTATTGGCACGCGTCGTTGTAGACGTGAATGTTGCCCACAATCGTGTTGTCGTCGCGCCCGGATATTTTGGCGTGGGCCCACAATGCCTGGCAGCCAACCAGCTGCGTTCTGACTTGTTCGATGGCGAGCGGCAAGCGCAGGGCGCCGACCGTTCCAGCCTCGAAATGAGGGATTTCAGTGGTCAAAATGGCCTGGAAGCAGGCGTCGAGCAGGGTCGGGTGGAAGTGATTGTTGTTGCAGTCGGCTTCCAGCCCCTGGACGGGTTCAAGTCGGGCGAGTGCCTCGCCAGAACCAATCCATACCTTCGTGATAGGTTGGAACGTCGGGCCATAGTGGTAGCCCATCTCGGCGAGTGTGGCGTAGCTGGTTACTTGATCAATCACACGAGCGCAGCGCCCTTGAACGGCGCTGATATTCAGCGACGCTTTATGACGCGGCGCCGGCGCTATTTGCAGGTAGCCGCTCGCGTGTGTCACCGATTCATTGCCGAGCCCGGCATTGGAGGCAATGGCAAAGCGAGCGCTCTCGCTATCGAAGGTGAACTGCACGGCTTTGACATCTGTCTCGGGTATGTAGAGCGCCTTGTGCAGTTTTAAATCCAGGACGGCACCATCGCGCTTGCCAGTCATGCTATACAATGCTTGCATAGCCATTTCCAGATAGCCCGCCGCCGGGAACAAAACATTGCCCTGAATGCGGTGGTCGGTTAAATACGGCAACTGTTCGATATCGAGGAGCGCTTCAAAGGCAGGCTCGGCAACGGACAGGCGACGGCCCAGCAACGGATGCTCGTTTTGCCCTAAGCGCACTTGCGCCACTTCCGGTGCTTCAACCCAGTAGCGATCGTGCTTCCAGGGGTAGGTAGGCAAAGTGGTAATGTCGCCGCCGCTGCACTGGCCTTTCCAATCGATGGCGTAACCCAGGTTGTGAAGCGCTGCGAGCGATTGCATGAAACGTGCACCTTCGTCCTCTTTGCGCCGGATAGAAGGCAGGGTTTCCACAGAATGCTGAAGCACGTTCATACATTCTTTAATGGAGTATCCGAGTACAGGATGAGGGCCAATCTCTAAAAACAGGTGGTAGCCGTCTTTAGCGAGGCGCGTAATAGCGTCCTTAAAGCGTACGCTGCAGCGCACATTATCCCACCAATAGCTAGCGTCTAACTCGGGCCCTTCGGCCATTGCATTACGGCCTGTCAAGTAAAGCGGGAGCCTGGCAGGTTTGGCTTCAATATTGGCAAGACAGGCAAGAAGCTCGTCTTTTATTGGCTCCATCTTGATGCTGTGATAAGGCACGTTCACCGCGAGGAATTTAGCAAAAATACCGGCAGCGGTAAGTTCATCGGCTAACGCCTCAAGGGGCGCTTTATCGCCAGCCAGTGTCATGGCGGTGGGGCTATTAACAGCAGCAATTGAGATACGCCCTTCGAAAGGCGCGATGCGCGCTTCGGCTTCGGCCTCGGACAGGCTCACAGCGAGCATCGTGCCTGTACCGTTGCATAGCTGCTGTAAACGGCTTCGCTCGATAATTATGGTAATCGCGTCTTCGAGACTATAAACGCCGGCCTCATAAAAGGCAGCAGCTTCACCAGCGCTGTGGCCGACGATGGCAGCAGGCTCTACGCCGTGAGAGCGCCATAGCGCTGCGAGCGCAATTTGCAGTGCAAAATTGGCCGGTTGCGCAAGCCAGGTGTCGTCCATTTTGGATTCTGCTTCGCTAGCATTTAAATGCTCGATGAGTGACCAGCCAGCGTACGCTTTGATTAACTGGTCGCAGCGCTCGATGACGTCACGGTAGACCGGCTCCTCATCAAAAAGCTGTTGGCCCATGGCGTGCCACTGGGGTCCCATGCCAGTAAATACCCACACCAGGCGGCGATCTTTCTCTCTTGGCGGCGTGCCGAAAACCGCATTTGGGCTCGCTTCATGGACCGTCACGCTGTCGAGGGTGGCAAGCAGGTCGTCGATGCTTTGGTAGGCAATTGTGAGGCGTTTGTCGAGATGTTCGCGGCGGTAGGCAAGTGTGTAGGTGGCGTCCAGCAAAAATCGATCGCCATTGTCGTCTGCCATATTTTTAACGATTGCTTCTCGCATTCGCGCGGCGACTTTGGACAGGTCGCTGTCATCTTCGGCGCTCAATGGCAGAAGTGCGCGGCCAGGGCGATGGACATCCGCAGCTCGCGTTTGCAATGGTGCTTCTTCCAATAACACATGCGCGTTGGTGCCGCCAAAGCCGAACGAGTTAACGCCGGCGCGAGCAGGGCCTTTATGGACTGGCCAGGGTGTCGGTTCTCTTGGGATATCAAACGGTTGGTCATCAATATTGAGTGCCGGGTTAATCTTTTTAAGATTTATGTGTGGCGGAATTATTTTATGTTTAAGCGCAAGCACGGTTTTGATAAGACCAGCGACTCCGGCGGCGGCTTCTGTGTGGCCGATGTTGGGTTTAACTGATCCAATATAGCAAGGTGCATCCGGGCCGCGCCCTTGTGCTAGAACCTGCCCCAGAGCGTTGGCCTCGATCGGGTCACCGACCGGCGTCGAGGTGCCATGGGCCTCTATATATTGAAGCTCTCCCGGGTTTACGCCTGCCTCTTTACAGACCTTAAGAATTAAACGCTTTTGCGCCTCGCCGCTGGGTACTGTAATGCCATTGGTGCGGCCATCCTGGTTAACGCCAGAACCTGAGATCACAGCGTGAATCCGGTCGCCATCGCGAAGTGCATCCCCCAGGCGCTTGAGGACGACAATGCCTACGCCTTCCGAACGCACATAACCGTTGGCATCGGCATCGTAGGTGCGCGACAAACCTTCGGGGGATAAAAACCCGCCCTTGGATTCTGTGATAGTGTATTGGGGCGTCATGTGCAACAAAACCCCACCGGCTAACGCTACTGAGCTTTCACCACCAAGCAGGCTTTGGCATGCCAGGTGGACTGTCACCAATGACGAGCTACAGGCGGTATCCACTGACATGCTCGGGCCATTAAAATCAAAGCAATAGGAAAGTCGGTTGGAAAGAATGGTCATCATGGTGCCGGTAGCAGTATGTGCGGCGAGACCTTTAAAACTTAAATCAGCGAACTGTACAATTTTGTAGTCGAGGGTGAAACCGCCGATAAAAACTCCGACGTCTTGCCCCGCCATTTTTCGGGGGCGTAGACCGCCATCTTCCAAAGCCTCCCACGCAACCTCGAGCAGTTTGCGTTGCTGCGGGTCCATGTATTCAGCTTCGCGTGGACCTATGCCGAAGAAGCCAGGGTCGAACTCGTCAAATCCGTCTATATAACCACCCCGGCCGCCCGTGAGTCTTCCCTGCTTGCCCTTGTCTTTACTGTACAAATTGGCTGCGTTGTAGCGACTTTCCGGTGTTTTTTCCAGGCAGTCTTTCCCCTCAACCAGGTTTTCCCAGAAGCTCTCGTAGTCATTGGCGTGGCCAGGGTAGCGACAGCCGATGCCAACAATGGCCACTTTTTTATCGGAAATGGCGGAGTTCGAAAGTGGGGTTTTAACGTCTTTCATATCATCGTCCTTTATATAGGCAGCAGGTAAACGGGGCGTCTTCCGGTCAGATACATGCCGTTAAATATAGGCACAGCATGATTCGTTAACTAAAACCGTTAATATAAAATTTATCGATGGGACAGCGTCTTGGAGTAGCAGATGATAAGACTGAAAGACCAGTCCGATGGAAGTCGAGGTTTAGAAAAAAAATCTATAGGATCAGAGCGTTCGGCAAGCCAAATAAATATTTTGCTTCGTGTTTTTCCGGTGCTTCCGCCCATATAGTCTCCTGCACTGCAGAATTTGTGGTTATCTGATGATGGCGCCAGGAGAGAGCAGCTTATCTTCGAGTCCAAGGTTAGAGCATGTAATAGATAAAAGGCAACGAATTTATATACCAATAACATATTAAATACAACAAATTTAAAATGAATAATTTATGTATGGCGGACTTTATAAAAGGATGGCGCATAGATGTTGATATGGGTGCGCCATTTTGATGCTGCAAACGACAAGCCTGGAAGTGTAATGGCGGAATGTAACGAGTTATATAAGATGCGGAAATTCCGGATTTTCACCGCCCGCGTTTTAAGTATTATGATATTTAATATTTTACATTTTAAAATGGTAATTAATTCACTGAAATAATCTGCTTTATGAACAATTGTCGCCATAAAATCCTTTCAGTCACCAGTGCACACTCGGTAAGCATCGAGACACTGTTTTTAGCTTTCGCCGGAAAACCTAAGGTAGATTATTCCAATTTTGGTCCGGCTAGCCGGTTTAGGTTGTAGCCCAGTGTCGACGACGCTGTAAAGGCGTTAAACCTGTCCAGCCATTTTCAGCGCGCCTTGGATGCGCCATAAGCCCGTTTCAGCACCGGAATATTATCTAATCTCCTGCCTTAAAATTTGACAAAGCTATGGACGGATTTATCTTTATACCCTCTGCCTGGATTGCATCACGTTATGCTGGATTGTATAGCCACCATCGGCACACAAAAGTGTTCGACAAAAATTTATAAACATTGTCGTGCGTTTTAGTGCCTCCTGACATAGTGCGCTGGCCGACGGGTTTCCGTCGACAATGGATAAATACGTTATGAACCGCCTGATATAGCGGCTCAAATTTATTTTGCCCCACGCTCCACGTCGTGAAATTCTTTCACGTCCAGGTCAGTATTCGACTCGAAGCAGGCTGGCAATCTTTCAGACTATGAGACCTTTCCATCATCAAGAATACGGCGAGGTGTTTGAGTTGCAACCCTCTCCATTAAGCCTCGATAATGTTCGACTCGGCCTGCTCATTGCCCGGTTTCTTTGGCGATGGCCATTGAAGTCATTACTTCTGACAGGGCTCGATCTACCGGCGCGGATTCAAATCCCAGAATATTTTTTGCTTGAACGTCAGATGGTTCCCGTAAAAGCAGGACGCCGCATCTTTATAGATGGGGCATTTGTTACGGGAAAGTTTCGCTATGCCAGGTGAAATCGAATGGTAGGGCAGCAGTCCGGCGCGTCGCATTCCTAGGGACTGTTGACGCAAGCCCGCCTAAAAATCTCCAGTGCGGTTAGCGTTGCGGTGAATGTCGGCAGAATTTATAGCATAGTTGGATTTTTGGGAAGCACCGAGGTGAAAGTTGAAAGGGCGAGTCACTTATTTGCACTACGACGCCGGGCGAATGAGTTAGGCCGTGTATTCAATTACGGTTGGAAATTACTGCTAGATGATCACCGGCGCCCCGGATCAACTATATCGTACGGGTGAGACCAAGGTGGTCGCCTAGCGGGATGTTGAAAAACGGGTTCCCGTTTGTCCACACAAATGACTTGAGCCAGAAAAACAGCTGCATTTTAACCTTTTTAGATGGTTTGCCTGCTTTTTTGAGCTATGTCTGGATCATTGTCATTAGGTAGCTTCCGCTAACTAATAGAATCCAGTAAGCTTCGCCCGGGTCATGAGACCCGGCATCCATAATAAATTGCTCCCACTGGGAGACTGCGTTTGGATGTAGGACTTCAACAGCTCAAGGAAAAGGATGATAAATGAAAAGAGTGAGATTTAAAGCCCTATGGGACAACTACCCAGACGATGAGCCGTGCAACTCCGAGTTTTCCAATCATTGCGCGATCAGGATCGGATCAGCCCTGGCGAAGTGCGGAGTTAATACGACTAAACTCGTGCCCAAGAAAAGACATTGTTGGTTTCACAAGGCATCGGACGGTCACGTATTGGCTGCCGAAGAACTTGCGGCTGGGCTCAAAAGCGTGTACCTAGACGGAATAGGCAAGGCACAAGTTTTCGAGGGCAAAGATTTTAGGGAGAAAATAGCGGGTAAGAAAGGAATTATATTCTTCAAGGACTACTGGATGCGGTCCGCCGACAACCCTGGTAGTCCGACCGGTGACCACATTGATCTTCGGAGCGGCTCTCGCCTCACGGATCTTTCGTCATGGTTGAGGATTAGGTTCCGTTATCGAGTCTGATCATTGGGCGGGAAATTGGTCGGAGCGGCGGGATTTGAACGGGGCGGCCTGCCGTACACGACCAAAAAAAGAGCCGTGGGTTCTGGGTGCTGGCACTGTTCCGTTATCGAGTCTGATCATTGGGCGGGAAATTGGTCGGAGCGGCGGGATTT
>CAYSTJ010000007.1:0-50875 GCA_964434105.1 uncultured Cellvibrionaceae bacterium
TGCGAGTTTGCTCTTATTTATCAATAGCCTGGAGTGAAACGTCAACAGACCCTAGTGACGACGCTGTAATGACGCCACGACCTTCTCGGCGGTAATCATGGGAATTTCACCCACCAGTATGACGCTATACGGCTTATTCTGATATGACGCCAAAGACATCACTGCCAACGTCGCGCCGCGGCGGGCAACCCCCTGCCTGACCGAGTCTTCGTGGTCGACCGCTCGAATAAACAACGAAAATGACGAAAGGCCATCGGAAAAGGTCAGGACTTCACCGTGCTCGGAATCCGGGCCGGCCTGGGACATAAGAAAACCCGCAGGCAGCCACCCCGGCGTCCAGACAGTGTCTTTGTTGACGCTTTGGTCATGGCACTGCGTTTTTGCACCGTCAAGCTCCCCGAACCAGTCATTGGTTGGCGTCAAATCCATTTCGGAAAGCGTCAGATCAGCGTCGAGGTGCACAAACTGGAAACGTTCCAGTGCGTTCCGGGCATCGGATGTTATCAGCGACATCAAGGGAATACCGGACGCTTTGTCTATAGCCAGTGTCATACCGTAGCGAAAATCGTCCTTCGGCACCAGCTGGATCACCGCGGCCGGGCGCCCGGCATAACGTTCATCACTGTGGATATAGAAATGGTAACTGTGGGAAAGACCTATGGTACCGGTCTCGGACGCTGCCAGTCCGCCACGCAGGAGGTAACTGCCGACAGTCACACAGTCCTTGCTGCGACCACTCCGGACAAATTCGCGTTCGATGCCATTGAGGTGTTGAATCCGCTCAACCTCAATACCGTCACGGACGGCATGAACAACTTCGAGCGTTTCCAGCGCCGAACCGAATTCGTAGGTCAACCGTCCTTTGTAATTCGTTTCCTGCAGAGCCTTCGATGCCCGCTTTAGCAGGGCGTCTACCTCAGTAAGCGACTCCGTTGCCGCTGCTACCGGGACCCTGACCAGGAAAGCCAGCAAACAGCCAACAAGAATTTTTGTCATTCGCTAGCGCTCTCCTCCACTTTGCTGTGGCATTTCCTCCATCTTGAACACTCTGGCGAACGGCAGAATGCCCAGGTTACCGTTAACACTGGAACGCTGGGCATGCTCGATCAGGAGCCTGTTAAGGAGCTCCTGGGTTCTCGCATCGCCCAGATCCACAGCACCGGTCGGCAGCAATGCGCGCAGATCCGCTTCCTGCCCCCGATTGATAGTGCCGATAGAATTGGTACTTACGTTGCGGGCTTCCGGCACCGGCAATTCGAAACCCAGCGGCGCAAAATTGGCGATGCTGCCATCCGGCGATCCGGTGCCGGCGGCCAGTGACGGTTCGGCTGACGGCGCCGCGGATGTTCCGGCCAACTGCATGTCGCCGGTTTGTTTCTCCACACTGAAATACTGTACGCCGAGAACCAGAGACGCCGCGAAGGATGCGGCAATGCCGGACTTCGCGATCAGCCCCCGCCACCCCGATGAGGATGTTGTCCTCTCCGGACTGGACGCCCCGGAAGTACCCGTGATCGCCTGGCCGGACACGTCTTCCGTGGACCATTGTTGCTCACCCGCTATGGCTGCCGAGACCGCGGCGGACACATCAATCGTACTGACCGCGCTATGCTCACGCCGCATAATCGATCCGATGATGTGATAGCGCCTCCAGCGTTCGCGCAGCTCCTCATCGTGACTGATATTTTTGAGTATGCGATGCAGTTCGATCTCGCTGGCCTCGCTATCCACCAGTGCAGATACCGACTCCAGAATGTGGTCAGAAGGTTTATGAGTCATCGTGCCTTTCCATTCTCAATTAAAACAGGGTTAATTCGGACGGTTGCCTGCATCTGGAGACGCCTCAGAAATCAACCGAAAATATGCATGTGCTGCCGGTTTGACCGCTGCCCGGAGACGAGGTTCACTCCCCAGGAGCGGTAATATTTCACATCAGAGCACTAATCCATCATTGCGGAAATCTGGCGATCAATTGCCTCGCGGGCACGGAAAATCCTCGATCGGACCGTACCGACCGGACAGTCCATGACCTCCGCTATCTCTTCATAACTCATTCCTTCCATCTCTCGCAGCGTTACAGCGGTGCGCAGGTCTTCCGGCAGATCCCTGATAGCCTTGTTGACAACCTGTTCGAGTTCATCGCGCATCGCCTCCCCTTCGGGAGACGTGATATCGCGCAGACCATCGGCACTACTGAATATTTCCGCGTCTTCGATGTCAATGTCACTGGAGGGCGGCCTCCGGCCACGCGATACGAGGTAATTCTTGGCGGTATTGATGGCGATCCGGTAAATCCAGGTGTAAAAAGCGCTATCTCCCCGAAAATTCCCCAGCGCACGGTAGGCCTTGATAAACGCCTCCTGGGATACATCGTGCACCTCTGCCGAATCCTTGACAAAACGGCTGATGATCGCGGCGATCTTGTGCTGATACTTCAGCACCAACAGGTCGAAGGCACGCTTGTCCCCCTGCTGCACCCGCTTGACCAGTTCCTCGTCAGTAGCCTCGGCAGGCTGCTTTGCCATTCCTGTTACCCCAATGTCAAGTTCTGAAGCCATAGCTGTATTATTCTTACGCATGTTGATACCCAGACTGATTTACGTCACTTGAAAGGGTTTGGGATCCATAGAAATCAGGCGAACCTGCTTAATATTCGGGTCGACGGCCACCCTCCGCACCGTCGGATTTCCTCCCATCTAGACACGCAGAACAAAGTGGAAGTTCAAAACTGCGTGAGAAAAGGACGATCATCTGTCGCGATTACCGGAATACTGCCCTCTGACGGTGCCACGAATCATTGCGTGAAACTGGCCCGGCACCTGGCGTAGAATAACAGACGACATACATTTACGCAGGGTACCAAGGTGGCAATTCAACAACTCATTCACGAATCCGATGTCCTTGTTATCGGCAGCGGCGCAGCGGGCCTCAGCCTGGCCCTCTCACTCGCCGCCCATGCCAGGGTGACAATCCTGAGCAAAGGCACTTTCACCAACGGTTCGACCTGGTATGCACAAGGTGGTATTGCCGCGGTGCTTGACAGCAAGGATTCGATCGAATCCCACGTCGCCGACACACTTGCCGCCGGCGCCGGCCTCTGTCACCCGGACGTTGTGGAGTTTACGGTAACCAACAGCAAGGCAGCCATCGAATGGCTTATCGCGCTGGGAGTGGATTTTACCCGGGCCGACGGCCAGACCGACTACCATTTAACGCGCGAGGGAGGGCACAGCCATCGCCGCATAATCCATAGCGCTGACGCCACTGGCCGCGCCGTTCACACCACCCTTTTGCAGCAGACGCAACTGGCACCGAATCTCACCCTGAAAGAACATTGTATCGCCCTCGACCTGATTCGTCAGGCCGACCCGGACAGCCGTAAGTATCGCTGCGTCGGTGCCTATGTGCTGAACAAGGATATCGATCAGGTTGAAACCTATACCGCGAAAGTCGTGATCATTGCCACCGGCGGCGCCAGCAAAGTGTACCTCTACAGCAGCAACCCCGATGGTGCCAGTGGCGATGGCATCGCTATGGCCTGGCGGGCCGGCTGTCGCATAGCCAACATGGAATTCAACCAGTTTCATCCAACCTGTCTGTATCACCCCAAGGCCAAGTCTACCCTGATAACAGAAGCGCTGCGCGGCGAAGGCGCGCTATTGAAACTGCCCAGCGGCGAACGGTTTATGCAGCGATTTCATCCAGAAGCCGAACTTGCCCCAAGGGACATTGTCGCCCGCGCCATCGACCACGAAATGAAGCGTCTCGGCAGCCACTGCATGTATCTCGATATCAGCCACCAATCGCCGGAGTTTATCAGGAGTCACTTTCCGACAGTCTATGAGAGCTGCATGAGCTATGGCATAGACATAACCCGCGAGGCGATACCGGTAGTGCCCGCCGCGCACTATACCTGCGGCGGAGTCATGGTGAACACGCATGGCGAAACCGATCTGCAAAATCTTTATGCTGTGGGTGAAACATCCTTTACCGGGTTGCACGGTGCCAATCGCATGGCCAGCAATTCATTACTGGAGTGTATCGTTTTCGCCAAATCTGCTGCCCGGGAAATTGCCAATCGGCTACCCGTTATACAGCCGCCACGCGATACACCACCCTGGGACGAATCGCGCGTAACGGATTCCGACGAAGACGTGGTAATCTCTCACAACTGGGATGAACTGCGGCGCTTTATGTGGGATTATGTCGGCATTGTCCGTACCCACAAACGGCTGGAACGCGCGCACCACAGGGTGCTGATGCTGCAACAGGAAATCCATGAATATTATTCCAATTACAAGGTCAGCAACGACCTGATCGAGCTGCGCAACCTCGCCGTGGTTGCCGAACTGATCATTAATTCAGCTATGCAACGCAAGGAAAGCCGTGGATTGCATTACGCCCTGGACTACCCCGAACTCGCCCCGCTCGCCAGGGACACCGTCATGATCCCCGGCAACTTTGCCGGTCAGGATATTTTTGTGAAACCCCGAACTTAGGGTCTGTTGACGTTTCATCATCGCCTCTATTGTGCCCGAAGGGCTGGGGCCATTTTTCCGCCTGGCGTCGTTATCAGTCGCTTATTTGGTACCACCAAACCACGCTTCTTCTGCCTGGCCAGTCGAAAAAATGGCCGCCAGCAGTGGCGATGATGAAATATCAACCGACCCGGGCAAACCCTTCCACCGACTCCGCGGCGAGGCGATCGGCGCAAAAAAATGTCGCCGGTGGGCTTGACTCCGGGCAGCTCTGTCCATAATATACGCGACCTCGATGGGGTGTCCCATCAACTGCGCGCTCGTAGCTCAGCTGGATAGAGTACCTGGCTACGAACCAGGCGGTCAGAGGTTCGAATCCTCTCGAGCGCGCCAAATTGAGTAGCAAAAGCCCGCCGCAAGCGGGCTTTTTTTATGGGATATCCCGTCCACCCGCATCCTGCCGAACAGCGCCTATTGTCTTTGACTGTCGTATCAATCACCGGCGCCCAGGTCGGACAAGGACTTAATTTTGGTAGCTATGCAGCTCACGCCCCGATTTGCCCCTACACCTCCAAATGAAAGCGGCGTTAAAAAATGCTCATAAACCTGTCGGAAACAGGTTTAAACGCCTGGCCAGGCGGCCCGGATGGCGAAGCGCAGAAAGCGCGGCGTATTGACATGAGTAAACTCACATTTTTCGCCGCGCCCTGCACAAATCTGGACGCAATCTAAACAGTGACGACACGACCGGAATCGTTACTAATTTTACTGCATTATTCTCTTGCTCCGGTAACCCGGCCCGGCTAACCTTGGTGTATCTCTACGATAGCCGACAGACATTACAGGTATCAGATTATGGAGCACAAGCAAAGCCCTCTTCCTGTCAAAAAACGTATCGCGCTGGTCGCGCATGACAATAAAAAGGACGAACTCTGCCAATGGGCGCAACGACACCGGGAAGTTTTGAAAGAACATGCCATTTACGCGACCGGGACGACAGGCTATTTACTGGAACATGAAACCGGCCTGCACATCACAAAATTTATCAGCGGTCCGCTCGGCGGTGATCAACAGGTAGGTGCCAGGGTTGCGAACAGCGAAATTGATCTCCTGTTTTTTTTCTGGGATCCCTTCGAGCAGTTGCCACACGACCCCGATGTCAAAGCTTTGCTGCGAATCGCCGCCGTCTGGAATATTCCGGTCGCCTGCAACCCCGCCTCTGCCGATTTCATCCTGTCCTCGCCACTGCTGAGCACGCCTTACGAACGGGCCATACCGGACTACGACGCCTATATCCGAAAAAGAACCAAAAACTTTCTCTGACCCCGGCTGGGAAGCCGTTCCGGCTGCAATTTGAAGCGCCAGAGGAATGGGGACAAGCGCTGGCACTCACCGTTGCCGGCGCAATGCCATGACTAATCGGTCAAGACTCTGTTTCAGGCGGGGGCTGTCCTGAGCCTGCTCGCCATAAACCACGACTTCATACACATCGGCCACTTCTGTAAACCGGCTTTGAATGCCCGGGTAGGACTGCCCGGCTCGCCTGACAAACGCAGAAAAGGATTCCTCGGCGCGCGGCTGCTGTCCACGACTTCGCAGCACCTGCAATAACGGCCGAACCCAGCGCATCTCTTTTGTTGTTGCATCCCGACGCCGATACCAGCGTGGAATAAAAATAAACCCAGCAAACAGAACGAAGCTCACGAACAGAAACGCCGCGCCTATACGCCATGGACTCGCCTCGCCAAGCAGGCGTGCAAGCAGCCCTTTTTGCAACTCGTTGTCATAGTTAAGCACCCACCGGTTCCAGGCAAAACCCATGGCGTCCCATTGCTGATAAACCCTGAACAACACGGCGTTCTGATGCCAGGGATTGTCGAAAAGACTGCGCTCGTCTTCGGCCAGCGCTTCTTCCATGCCATGTTCTACACGATTTGGTGCAACAGCACTGGTGGGATCGATTCGGATCCAGCCGGCACCCGACGACCAGATCTCGGCCCACGCATGCGCGTCGGACTGTCGCACCAGGATGTAATTTTCGATCGGGTTGGTCTCGCCGCCCTGGTACCCCGTTACAATTCTTGCCGGGACGCCGGCAGAGCGCATCAGAAAGACGAAGCTGCTGGCAAAATGTTCACAGAACCCGCGGCGGGTGTCGAATAGAAACTCATCGATCGAATTAAAACCAAGCCGTTGCGGTTTCAGCGTGTAGACAAAATCCTGGCTAAAAAGACTCAGTGCGCGGTCCACCCGCTCCTGTGTTGAAAGTCCGCTTTCCCGCCAGGACTCGCCGAGCAGGCGCGCTCGCGGATTCACACCATCGGGCAGCTGGGTAAGCAATCGCTCCTCCAGCTCAGAAAGCTCAGCCGGGCCATCCGGGAGCGACAGCACCGATGCCACCCGGTAGCGCGACTTTTTTACGACCGGCCAACGGCTTTGCAATACATGACCGGACAGACTCTGGACGCGCAGAAAGTCTGAACTCGCATCCAGCGGGACGCCCAGGGAAAACAGCCAGCGCTGCCGATGTGGCTCTATGATGACTGAATAGCGGTGCACCGGTTCGTGGGGGTAGTCCGCAGGCGTGGCAAAATCGTCATACCGCGCCCCCAGCAACCGTTGTCGCCACGTGCGCCCGTCGAAATGCTCCAACAGGATACCGCGCCAGTATAGGGCGTCCTGCGGCGGTGCCGCATCGTCGAACGTCGCACGAAACGCCGGATCCCGCGATTTAACCAGCTCGCCTATATCACCCAGGGTAAGTTCGTCGCTCATGCCGGTCTTGCCCGCCCCCTGAGGTACGGGTACGGACCAGAGTGGCCCGATCCGTGGCATAACGACAAACATAACCACCATAAACGGCAGACTGGACAGGATAAACGTGCTGCCATTTTTCACATGCAGCAACACGGGCTTTTCCCGCCGGGTCAATGCCGCCTGCCACGCAGTGACCAGTACAATGCAGGCCAGGAGGGCAAACAGTGCAGAAAATACACCCTGAGCAAACAGAAACTGCGCAGCTACCGCAATAAACCCGATAAACAGCACGATAGTGATATCCTTGCTGTTTCTCAGCTCAACCAGTTTCAAGGCAAAGGAACAAATGAGAAAGCCAATCATCGGCTCCACAGCCGTCAGGTTCTTGTAGGAAAGCCATAATCCGGCAACGCACGCCGAGCCCAACAGGAGCTTGGTTCCGAGTGAGGGAAAGCGCCAGGCTCCCTGATTAATGCGCAGACGATATAGCATGGCGCCCAGCCACAGCAGAAAAATCCACCAGGGCAGATGCAGACCCAGCGGCGCGATCGAAAAGCCCTGGGCGACAAAAATCCAGAGAAGATTGCGCCGCGCGATCTGGTCCGGCTCTCTGGACAGTACTTTCATCCGTTAACCTCCGGGGGACGCTTCATGGCGTGCCAGCGCATCCAGGGCCTCCAGCCGGTGCTGCTCACCCTGCCCCGGCTCAAGCAGGTACCCCGGCAGTTCCAGTCCAAATGCGGTTTGTAGGTGCGTCAGTTCCTGCACCCAGTAACACAGGTGCGACAGACACCTCTCCGCGTCCCCCTGAAAAAAATCCTCCCAGCGTAACCACTCATCGATGCCGGAATACTGGGCCAGATCCTTTTTATACAGCCCTTTGTCCCTGGCGTAGTGTTTCCACACGATCTGGCGCATGGAGTCACCCCGTTGATAACTGCGAAGACCCACGACGTCATCACTGGCAGCCCGGCGCGCATCCGGGGCGCCGGGTTCCCGCCCCGCATTCATCAGTGGAAACGGATTCTCCACCGGCGCAGGCCAGACCAGCACGTCGGTATCCAGATTCAGCCAGGTCCAACAGTAGGCAAGGCTCAATGGAAACGTCGATTGAACCCGAATGCGACCAGCGCGTAACCGGCCACGGCGGGATCCGGCAACCGTCAGCACGATTTTTACCGTCTGTCCAGCTTCCAGCTGCAGTATGGATTCCGCTGCGTTGCGGAAACCGATGTGGATATTATCCGCGCCCGCCGGGTTGGCAGTTCGGAGCTGCATAATAAATCCGACGGGCTGACCAACAAAATTCGGCACACTGCCCGCGGCCCGGATTTCCAGACCCGCGAGATTATTGAACGTCCGCAGTATCACCATGATCATGATGCTGATCTGCAAATAGGCCAGGGCCAGTATCAGGTTGTTCTGGTAATTGGTCCCCAGCAGCCAGATCAACAGCGCCAGTCCCAGAAACAGCATGCCTGTGCGGGTAGGCAGGATATACAGGTTTTTCAGGTGCAGGACATGTTGTTGTGCCCGCGGGGCACGTCTGTCGAACCACGCGGCCAACAGGCCATGCCACCGATTTTTGATTCGACTGTCAGAGCGCATGGGAGACTCCGGGCGCAGTGATCATCAATGTTTGATGACTTCGACTTTCTGCAGCAGGTAATTCACCAGTGTTTCATCCGAACTGTTCAGTTCCCGCGAACGAACACGGTGACCGATGACAGCGGTCATTACAGCCTGAACATCTTCCGGAATCACGTAGTCACGACTATGAACCACTGCCCAGGCCTTGGCCGCCTTCAGCCAGGAAAGCGCTCCACGCGGAGACAGGCCGTAAACAAACTGCTGGTCCTCCCGGGTAATTCTGACCAGATCCTGCAGATAGTCCAATAGCGTATCGCTGACTTTCACCTCCTCCACCGTATGCTGCAACGCCTGCAACTGCGTCAGATTTACGACTGGCTGGAGATGTCGCAGTGTGGTGCGCCTGTCCTCACCACGGAATAACTGGCGCTCCGCAGACGGACTGGGATAGCCCAGACTGATACGCATCAGAAACCGGTCCAACTGGGATTCGGGTAAGGGATAGGTACCCGACTGGTTGACGGGGTTCTGGGTGGCGATAACAAAAAACGGCACGGGGAGCTGCCGGCTTTCGCCTTCAGTCGTCACCTGCCCCTCCTCCATGGCCTCCAGCAACGCACTCTGCGTTTTGGGCGTCGTGCGATTGATTTCGTCAGCCAGGAGCACCTGGGTAAAAATGGGGCCTGGATGAAACGTAAACGACTCAGTGCTACGGCTGAACACCGATACGCCGAGAATATCCGCCGGCAGCAGGTCACTCGTGAACTGAACGCGATCGTAGCGCAGCCCGAGCACGGTTGCCAGACTGTGCGCCAGGGTTGTTTTGCCCATGCCCGGCAAGTCCTCTATCAGCAGGTGGCCTCGCGCAAGCAGACATGCAATCGCGAGCCTGACCTGGCGCTCCTTGCCGAGCAGCACCGTTCCGACCTGTTCTGTAATCTGACTGATTAGTGCATCCAACAGCGGTTTCCTTTCTCAGCTTTACCGGTATACGATGATGAAACGTCAACAGACTCCAGTACTGAGCATAGACTAAACCGCGGCCATTCCCCGCTTCAGATCGGCAATCAGGTCCGTCACGTCTTCCAGACCAACCGCAATCCGAACAAGATTTTCGGTGATCCCGCACTTGAGCCGGTCTTCCGCCGACAGACGCCCATGCGTGGTGGTTGCCGGATGAACGATCGTCGATTTACAGTCACCGAGATTGGCTGTTACCGACATGATCTTGACAGCATCAATAAAGCGCCATGCCTCAGCGCGATCACCGCGCAGGCGGAACGACAATACCCCGCCGAAAGCGCGCTGCTGCCGGCGAGCCAGCTCATGCCCGGTATGCGCTGGTAAACCGGCGTAAAAAACTTTCTCGACCAGTTCGTGTGCGGCAAGCCACTCGGCCAGGCGCTGTGCGTTGCTGGAGTGCGCGTCCATTCGCAGCCGCAGGGTTTCCAGGCCCTTGCTGAATATCCAGGCATTGAAAGGACTCATTGTTGGTCCACAGGTGCGAACCACGCCCAGGACTTCATCCATCAGCGCCGCCGGCCCAACCACCGCACCGCCCATAGCCCTGCCCTGTCCATCCAGGAACTTGGTGGCAGAATGAATGACCAGGTCAGCGCCCCACTGCAATGGTTTCTGCAGTGCTGGTGTACAGAAACAATTATCGACCACCAGCAGGCTGTTATTGGCGTGCGCCATATCTGCAAACGCCTGCAGATCCGCAACATCACATAACGGATTAGAGGGTGTCTCCAGAAACAGCAATCGCGTGTTCGGTCGCAAATGACTGCGCCAGCCTTCAATGTCAGTCAGATCAACAAAATCAACGGCCACGCCAAATTTCTGCATGTATTTGGTAAACAGAACGCTGGTAGTGCCAAACACACTGCGCGAACACAGCACGTGATCGCCCTGCTGCAGCAACGCCAGGCACACACTCAGAATAGCGGACATACCGGACGCAGTGGCAACGGCCGCTTCACCGCCTTCCAGCGCCGCCAGCCGCTCCTGAAAAGTACGCACCGTCGGGTTGGTGTAACGGGAATAGACATTGCCGGCCATGTCGCCCGAGAACCGCTGTGCCGCCTCGCTGGCCGAACCAAATACATAACTGGAGGTGGCAAAAATCGGTTCGCTGTGCTCTCCTTCACCGGTACGATGAATACCGGCACGAATCGCCAGTGTATCCAGACCGGCGTTATCGAGATAATCCTGCATGCTGTCCTCTTTCAGGCGTTCATACCCACAATGGAATTCTGACCGCTACTGCTCAAATGCTCGTCGCGCACCATCTTTGCCAGATCATTGCGCATTTCGTCCAGGCGTGCCAGATAGCTGTCATCCACGTCGCCCGTAACGTAGTTGCCGTCAAACACGGCGCAATCGAACCGCGGAATAGTGCTGTTACCTTCGGCAGATGCGGCAATCAGGTCTTCGAGATCCTGATAAACCAGCCAATCGGCGCCAATAGCCGTGGCAACCTCGTCTTCCGAGCGGCCATGGGCAATCAATTCGCTGACCGATGGCATGTCGATTCCGTACACATTCGGGTACTTGACCGCCGGAGCGGCCGATGCAAAATACACTTTTTTGGCGCCCGCATCCCGGGCCATCTGGATAATTTGCTGACAGGTCGTTCCCCGGACTATTGAATCGTCGACCAGCAGCACCGTCTTGCCGCGAAACTCGAGATCAATCGCGTTCAGCTTCTGTCGCACCGATTTCTTGCGCTGCTGCTGACCAGGCATAATGAACGTGCGCCCAATGTACCGGTTTTTGACCAGGCCCTCCCGGAACTTGACACCCAGGTTATGGGCCAGCGCCTGTCCAGCGACCCGGCTGCTGTCCGGAATCGGCACAACCACATCAATGTCATGACGTGGCTTCAGTTTCAAAATCTTTTCTGCCAGCCGCTCCCCCTGCCGCAGGCGCGCCTTATAAACAGATACGCCATCCATAATGGAATCGGGTCGGGCGAAATAAACGTGTTCGAAAATACACGGGCTCAAGGTCGTCTTTTCGGCACAAACCCGCGTGTGCAGCTCGCCATCCGGATCAATAAAAATGGCTTCACCCGGTGCAACGTCGCGCAACAGACGAAATCCCAGCACATCCAGGGCGACACTTTCCGACGCGATCATATATTCTTTGCCGCGATCGGTATGACGTTCGCCGAATACCAGTGGGCGTATACCGTTAGGGTCCCTGAAAGCCAAAACGCCATAATTGGCGATCATCGCCACCACGGCGTATCCGCCGCGTACCCGCCGATGCACGCCTTCGACGGCTTTGAAGACGTCCTCTTCCGTGGGGCGCAACTTGCCCAGTTGCTGCAACTCGTGGGCAAAAACATTCAGTAAAACTTCCGAATCTGAATCCGTGTTCACATGACGCAGATCCGCCCGAAAGATATCCCGACTCAGTTCTTCGGTATTGGTCAGATTGCCATTATGGGCCAGCGCAATGCCGTATGGCGAGTTGACATAAAAGGGTTGCGCCAGCGCCGGGCCAGAGCTGCCGGCCGTTGGATAACGTACATGGCCGATGCCCATGTTACCGACAAGACGCTGCATATGACGTGTGCGAAACACATCTTTTACCAGACCTACAGCTTTCTGCTGGGCCATTCTGCCATTATGGCAAGTCATGATTCCGGCGGCATCCTGTCCTCGATGCTGTAACATGGTTAACGCATCGTACAATGCAAGGTTTACATTACTCTTGCCGACAATTCCAACAATACCGCACATAGTGCTATGCCCTCATAAAAAGCTGTATTAACCAATTGGCTGCTGCATTTTCCGCATGTGGAACCGTAACTGCAAGCTTAAAAATCCCGGAATAACCAGCCGTACCCGCAACAAAGCTGGCCAACACATTAATAAGTTGCTCTATCCGACTGAATTTCCGATGTTTATGTGCATGGAGTGAAGGCCCAATGTGTGGTTGATAGCGGGATAAGCCGTATCGATCGCCACCGCGGTTGCAATACCGTTAAAGACGAATCAGACATATCCATCCAGTCAGGACAGACAGGCGTCGATCAGGATTTGCCCGGAAGTGTCGTCGCCCAGCTGACCAGATGACTGACCGAAGCCCGCGCACGCTCCTCATGGACGAGAAAGTAGGGAATCAGGACTGATTCTCTCCACCACGCGGTGTCGTCAGGTACTGATGGGGCGAAAAGCAGTAACGCGGCCATCACAGCCGCAATTCCGCGTCCCAGGCCGAAAATCAGTCCGAGCATTCGATCAAGCGGGTTCAGCGCCGTCAACCGAACCAGCTTGCCAATGACGAACGACACCAGTCCCCCGACGATCAGTACGGCAATAAACAGCGTCAGAAACGCTGCAAACTCCCTGACGGCCGTCGAAGTTATCTGGTCCACCCACAGCATTGCCAGCTTTTCCCGAAAAGTCACTGCGACAACCACCGCAATAATAATATTGGCTGCAGTCAGCAGTTCCTTGATAAGTCCCCGCCAGATGCCAATCACGCCCGAGACAGCGATGATGCCGAACATCAGCCAATCGATCCAGTTAAACATGGCTGTCCGCTCCCGTTCCGCCCGTATGGGTAACAGCAAGCCGGGAAATGCCGGAGACGGTGTATTCCCCATAGGGATCCTGTTTGGAAACTATCATTCGCACTGCCGTTAACGCCTTGAAAACAGATCATGGATATAGCAGGCCGTTATAAAGCGGCTTACCGGTCATGACTAAAGTTTAGGACGATATTTAGACAAATGCTGTGATTAAATGTTAACCAGCTTTGAATTTCAGCAGGAGGGAATTGACTTGCAGGGTCTTATCAATTTCCGGTTTAAGCTTTTCGAGCGGCGCTTTCTTCATTTTGGGACCAATGTAAACCCGAAAAACCGGCTTGCCGTCGAGTTCGAACCGGTGCAGATAGGACGAATGTCCCATGCCGATCAGTCGATCACGCATCCCTGTGGCCAACACTTCGCTCTGAAAGCTGCCTACCTGCAATACCCAGGCATTGGGTGAACCGTCAGCAGCCAGTGTTCCGGTCGCCTCATCTCGCGAGGCATTCCGCGCTTTGTCATCGCTCAGGGATTGCGCCGGTGCCTGCACGGCTTCAGGGTTGGCTGTATCCGCATCCTGCTCAACCCGTCTGTCGGTTCGCAGATCGGCAACAGCGGGCACGGCGGACTCGAATGTCTCTGGGGTCACCGGACCTGGATCGGGAACAAACTGCTTTCGGGGGGTGGTGACGGGTTTGGACCAGGCCGGCTTTTCAGGCTCTACCACCTCCGGCACTTTAAGGGCCGGTCGGGGTGGAACCTGCGAAGTCGTATCAATCGGTTCCATCCGTTCCCTGTCAAACAGGACCGGAATGAATATGACCGCCAACGCCAGAAGAATCAGCGCGCCCAGTAGTCGTTGTTTAAGTCCGTCATCCATCGGCATCTTCGATTCTGCCTTTCAACCAGATTCTGGCACGGCCCGCCGTGTAGAACGATCCCGCAACCAGAATATCGTATTCGCCCGCTAACGTTGCATGTTCCAGCGCCAGATCCAGTGATTCGAACGTTTGAAAGTTCGCGTTGGCCGGCAGCGCGGACACCATTGTTTCAATACTGGCCGACCGGGGAACATCGTCGAGCGGCGCCAACAGCCAGGTATCGACTATCGGCGCCAACGCCGCCAGACTGCCAGCTATGTCTTTATCCGCCATCATCGCAATCACCGCCAGGTAGTGTCTGTCGGGCGCACACATGCGCAAGCGTTCAACCAAAAACCCCAGCGCTGCGGGGTTGTGGGCAACATCCAGCACCAAGGTCCTGCCGTTGATATCTACCGTTTCCAGGCGCCCTGGCAGCCGGGCGGTGCGCAGCCCCCCCAGGATCATTGCCCTGCTTGCGTCGCCATCAATCAGCTTCAGGAGCTTGCATACCTGCAACGCGGCGGCAACGCTGGGTGCCGGCAAATCGGCCACTACAGTGACAGGCGTCGAATCACCAGACCTGAATTCCAGCCGGCCTGTATCGATCACTCGATAGTCAAAATGTTTTCCGACGCAGAAAAACGGAACGCCGTGCTTTTCGACAGCGTCAACAATGGTTGACGGCGGAACCCTGTCCGCACAGACCAGCGGTCGGCCCGGGCGGCATATTCCGACCTTTTCCCGACCTATGGATTCACGGCTGTCACCAAGCCAATCCATATGGTCCAGGTCAATGGACGTGATTACGGCGATGTCTGGATCAATTACATTGCAGGCATCCAGCCGTCCTCCCAACCCCACCTCCAATAGCCAGTAGTCCAGACGGGCACGAGCGAACAACAGGAGTGCTGCCAGCGTCCCAAACTCAAAATAGGTCAGCGAAATCTCGCCCCGCGCGGCATCTATTGCGGCAAAGACATCACACAACGTCCCGTCGGTCGCGTCGGTGCCACGAATTCGAATACGTTCATTATAGTGCAACAGATGAGGCGAAGAGTAACTCCCGACCGCAGCGCCGGTGGCACTCAACATGGCGTCCAGCGCCCGCACACAGGAGCCTTTGCCGTTGGTGCCGGCAACGGTAATAACGGTGGCAGAACCCGGGGTGATATTGAGCGTCCGGGCTACGCGACGTACCCTGTCCAGCCCGAGGTCAATCGCGTTGGGATGGCAGGATTCCTGCCATCTCAGCCATTGCGATAACGTGGAAAAACGGGGATTGGACAAGTCAGTCAGACAATGTTTTATGGGTTAGCTTGGCCAGCAGACCGGCTGTCTTGTCGCGCATCGCGTTGCGATGCACAATCATGTCAATCGCGCCGTGATCAAGCAGGAACTCCGCCCGTTGAAAACCTTTGGGCAACTTCTGACGGATAGTCTGCTCGATGATTGCCGGACCGGCAAAACCCGCACGCGCACCCGGTTCCGCAATATTGATATCGCCGAGCAACGCCAGACTGGCTGATACGCCACCATAGACCGGATCGGTCATAATCGATATGTAAGGCACACCGGCCTGTTTCAGGCGCTCGATAATAGCGCTCGTTTTTGCCATTTGCATCAACGAAATCAATGCTTCCTGCATTCGGGCGCCGCCAGTTGCTGAAAAGCAGATAAACGGCATACGTTCTTCAAGCGCAATTTTCGCCGCACGGGCAAATCGCTCACCGACAACGTAGCCCATTGAGCCACCGTGAAATGCAAATTCGAATGCCGTCGCCACCACCGGCATCCCCTTCAGGGTGCCTCTCATTGCAACCAGGGCATCTTTCTCACCGGTGCTTTTTTGCGCCGCGGTCAGCCGGTCCCGGTACTTCTTGACGTCCTTGAATTTCAGACGGTCAATGGGCACAACCTCACTGGCAATTTCCTCCCGGTCATCCTCATCGAGAAAAATGTCCAGGCGACGGCGAGCGCCGATGCGCATGTGATGATCACACTTTGGACATACCTCCAGGCTTTTTTCCAGCTCCGGACGATACAGCACGGCTTCACATCGCGTGCACTTTTTCCATAGTCCCTCCGGCACCTTGCTGGAACCTTTGCGACTCTCGGAACGGACTGCGCTGGGAACGATTCTATCCAACCAACTCATCGTAGCATGCCTCTTGTTTTTTATAGCGTATCCAGTGCCTGACGAATATCCGCGATCTTCGCGGACAGCCCCTGAATAATGCTGTCGTTTGATTGCCCCGACCCCATGACTTCCACCAGTGCGCTACCGACAATGACCCCATCGGCACAACGGGACACGGCAACCGCCGATTCCGCATCCTTGATACCAAAACCCACCAGTATCGGCAGCGGGCTATGCTGACGGATTAAATCAACCTGCTGCTTCACCGACTCCACATCCAGATTTCCGGCGCCGGTGACACCTTTCAGCGACACGTAATATAAAAACCCGCCGGCAAGGGCGGTGACCTGCCTGATCCGCTCCCCGGTTGAGGTCGGTGCAAGCAGGAAAATGGTTTCCAGTCCGCTCTCTTTAAAAATCCGGTTGGCTTCGATCGCTTCTTCCGGTGGCAGATCTACCGTCAGCACGCCATCAACACCGGCTTCCGCAGCGGTAACGGCAAACTGGCTGTAGCCCATTCGTTCGACGGGATTGGCGTAACCCATCAGCACCACGGGAATCTCTTTGTTGTCTGCGCGGAATTGGCGTACAACGTCCAGGGTCTGTCGCAGACTGAAACGATGAACCAGTGCTCTTTCGTGACCACGCTGTATGACCGGGCCTTCGGCCATGGGGTCAGAGAACGGGACGCCCAGTTCAATGATGTCTGCCCCTGCGGCAGCAATGGCCTGCATGGCGCGCAGGGTCATTTCGGGTTGCGGATCGCCCGCCACGATATAGGTGACCAGCGCCTTGCGATTGTTTTCTTTGATCTTTGATAAACATCGGGTAATACGATTCATGTCAAACCTCAATTCCATCCATCTTGGCCACCGTCAGGATATCCTTGTCACCTCGACCAGAAAGATTCACAACGATTACCGCGTCCGGGTCCATCTGTTGTGCCAGTTTCTCTGCATAGGCGACAGCGTGGCTTGATTCAAGCGCCGGCATTATGCCTTCGATACGCGTGAGATTGCGGAACGCCGCCATCGCCTCCTGATCATCGATGGGAACGTAGCTCACCCGGCCCATATCCTTGAGCCAGGAATGCTCAGGCCCTACACCAGGGTAATCCAGACCGGCGGAAACCGAATGCGTTTCAATAATCTGCCCGTTTTCGTCTTCCATCAGATAGGTTCGATTGCCGTGCAGAATACCCGGAATACCCATATTTAACGGTGCAGCGTGTTTGCCGGTAGCAACGCCCAGCCCGCCCGCTTCCACGCCGTACATGGCGACAGTGCTATCGTCGAGGAACGGATGGAACAGGCCTATCGCATTGGAACCGCCACCGACGCAGGCGACCAGTGCATCCGGCAGTTTCCCCGTCTGCTTCAGGCACTGTGCTTTTGCTTCGCGTCCGATGACACACTGGAAGTCGCGCACCAGCAACGGGTACGGGTGCGGTCCGGCCGCCGTACCAATAATGTAGAAAGTATCATCAACGTTGGTTACCCAGTCGCGCATGGCTTCGTTCATGGCATCCTTCAACGTCTTCGAGCCGGACTCAACCGATACTACCTGGGCGCCCAGCAGTTTCATACGGTAGACATTCAAAGCCTGTCGCCGGATATCTTCGGCACCCATGTAGATAACGCATTCCAGCCCCAGTCGTGCGGCGACCGTTGCGGAGGCAACTCCGTGTTGCCCCGCACCCGTTTCAGCGATTACACGCTTTTTACCCGAATGTTTGGCCAGAAGCGCCTGACCGATGGTGTTATTGACCTTGTGCGCGCCGGTATGATTAAGATCTTCGCGCTTCAGGTACAGACGGGCGCCACCCACCTGGCGCGTCCAGTGTTCGGCAAAATAAAGCGGCGAAGGTCTGCCCACATAATCGGCCAGATCCCGGTCTATCTCCGCCTGAAAGTCAGGGTCCTGTTTGAGTCGGTTATACATGGCCTCCAGATCATCCAGGGCATGGATCAACGTCTCGGAAACGAAGCGTCCCCCGTACTGACCAAAATGGCCGCGCTCATCCGGCATGTTGGCAAAACGATTATCAGAAGTCACAGATTTTTCTCCAAAGAGTGCCAGGGCCACCGGAACACAGAGTGTTTGGTTCACGTGGTCCGGACGGCCTGAATAAATTGTGTAATCCTGTTCGGATCCTTGACGCCGGGCGCACTCTCCACACCGCCGCTCACATCGACGGCCCAGGGTGAACATGCCGCAATTGCGTGGGCAACATTTTCGGCATGAAGTCCGCCTGCCAGGATAACAGGTAAGGGCAAGTCAGATGGAACGCGCTTCCAGTCGAAGGTTTCACCGGTACCGCCCGGCATGCCCGGACGCCAGGCGTCCAGCAACACTCCGTTAGCACTGCCGTACCTTGCCGTAATTAACGAGACATCCACCTCTGGCTTCATACGCAATGCCTTGATATACGGACGGTCAAAGGAGGCGCAGTAGGCTTCATCCTCATCACCATGGAACTGCAAAAGCCCCAACGGCACCTGTCGAAGTACTTTGTTGACAAAGTCGGGATCTGCGTCCACGAACAGCCCGGTCGCGGTAACAAAGGGCCCCGCTGCCAGTGCGATCTCCCGGGCGAGACCCAGATCGGCAAGATTCCGGCGACTGCCTCCAAAAAAAACCAGCCCGACAGCGTCGGCCCCGGCTGCCGCCGCAACGCGGGCCGCATCCACATCGGTTATTCCGCAAATCTTCACACGCACATGCTGATTCATAAACCCGGCCGGCCACGGTTAGTAAAAACCGGCAATACTACCAGATTCCGCCTATCGGCGCCCTATTCCAAACATCATCTCATGACCTGACATCACATTTGGCAAGGCGAACTCAGGTGGATATTCCACATCAACCAGATATAACCCCGAAGCGGGCGCTGTCGCGGCATTTATTTTGCGATCCCTGCTTTCGAGTACCCGTCGCATCCAGTCCACACCGCGTGCACCGCGACCGATTTCGAACAGTGCACCCATGATATTACGCACCATATGGTGAAGAAACGCATTGGCGCGAACTTCAGTCAACACAAAACTGCCCACCTGCAACACCTCGATATCCAAGAGTGTTCGAACCGGGTTTTTCGCCTGACACTGGCTGGACCGGTATGCCGAAAAGTCATGCTCGCCCAGTAAGTGTCGGGCGGCGGCGCGCATTGCCGGCACATCCAGCGACGCCTTTTTCCAGGTCACAAGGCCAGCCAGGACGGCGGATGGCACTGGCGCAACGAGCGTTACATAACGGTAAGATCTCGCCCGTGCAGCAAATCGGGCATGAAACAGTTCGCTGACCGGACAACATGCAAGGACGCGAATCGAGGCGGGAAGTTTGGTGTTGACGCCCTGTATCCAGGCCCGTACGGGTCGCGGCGCCGGCGAATCAAAATGAATTACCTGCCGTGCTGCATGAACACCGGCATCCGTACGACCGGCACACACCAGCGTAACAGGGTGATTGGCTACCGTACTGAAGGCGCTCTCCAGCAGGGCCTGAACCGTATTGGCGGTCGATGCCTGCTTCTGGAAGCCCTGGAAGCCGCCGCCATGATACTCAACCAAGGCAGCGTAACGCTGCATGCCGTCGGGCCACACCATCCCGGGCCTCATCTCGCAGTTCGGCGTATATAAAGTGGTTTGATTCATGAAAGACGCAAAAGCTTTGCAAGGCAAAGCTTTTTCAGAAAAATAATCGACAATCGGGGCGGAAATACCACCCCGGACAGAATAGGCTATCCCAGTTTGGCCATCAGGTTTTCGGCTTCCTTGCGCTGATCATTATCGCCTTCTTCCAGTATTTCGTCGAGTATGTCCTTTGCACCATCCGCATCGCCCATATCGATATAGGCGCGGGCCAGGTCCAGCTTGGTGGCAGTTTCATCACTGTCAGAGAGGAATCCCAGGTTGGTATCATCGTCCTCCTCGGGATCGAAGTCAGGCAGCTCGAATTCAGACGCCCCGCCCGCGACCGGGGTGGCGTCATCGGTCTCAGCGTACCCGTCTAACCCGTCATCGCTTAACTCGATCGCGTCCGGCAGCGTCCTTTCATCTGCCTTTACCGCTTCGTCGATAACAACCTGTTCATCGGTTTCGTCCATGCCGTCGATCCCGGATTCATCATCGGAATCCGGTTCCTCCAGATCGGAGAAATCGCCAGAAAATTCCTCCGCAACTGTGGCCAGGGGTTCCATACCGCCCTCGTTGGTCGTTGCCTCAAGGTCTTCGAAGTCGCCATCGAAACTGCCCGCCAATTCATCCAGGTCATGGTCCAGATCATCCAGATTGAAGTCGTCGGCGAGATCATCGTCCAGCCCATCGCGCTCACCACCGACCAGATCCAGCTCGTCGCCGTCCATATTCAGAAAATCGGTTTCTTCGATGCCTGGCGAAAGCGGCGTATCGGCCCCGTAGTCAGCCAGGCTGTCTTCGTCAAGCACCAGCCCTTCTTCGCCCGTTTCTGCGGAAACTTTTTCGGCAAGCGTGCCGCCATCTTCTCCGCTATCCAGACTCCCTTCAAAATCTTCGTCCAGGTCGAAATCCACCCCATCGGAACCGGAATCTTCGATTTCTGATGACTGTAAAAATGCGTCAGCATCCTCCAGGTCGGACTGGTCCAGGTCACCCAGGCCGTCGAGATCATCGAGGTCAAAGTCCAGATCCAGAGTTTCTTCGGTGGCGGTGTCCTGATCGCGGAATGCCAGCACCGTTTTATCTTCAGGTTCTTCTTCGTCTTGCCCCAGCGCCGCATCCAGGTCGTCCAGCGAGCCGTCCAGATCAAGATCAAAATCCAGCGCATCATCGTCTGCACTGGCGTCTGCCATACTGTCGTCGTCACTCAGGCTTCGGGCGGCTTCAGCGCCGGCCAGCGCAGCGCCACTACCGGCCAGCACAGCACTGAAACCGGCTGGATCATGCTTTTTATCATCAAATGGTTCTATTCCCTGAATGGTTGTCCGCAGTGATTGCGCTCTATCCAACGCTTCACGACTATCCAGCAACCGCAGTCGGGCGTATGCATCATCAAACCTTTCACCATCCTGCTGTGCAGCATAGACTTCAAGCAACTTCAGGTGAACGGCCGTATTGCGAGGCTCCCGCTCCAGCGCCGCGGTGAGCTTTTCTTCGGCCTGATCATATTGACCATACGCGATATGAATATCACATTCCGCTACGACATCCTCCGTTTCCGCTTCGCGCGAGAACGCTTCTGGCTCCATGACTTCGGTCCTGTCGTCCTCACCGTTGCCATCAGCGCCCAGCACGACGGTTTTATCGTCTTCCTGTACATCCACATCTTCGGCATCATCGAAATTCATGCCAGCAAAATTATCTGGCAGACTGTCGAAATCGTCGCTATCGAAACCATCGTCCCGTCCACGCATGTACAGGAACACTGCTACACCAACCAGCAACAGGCCCAATGCCCCGCCGATATAGAGCAGGTTATCCATCAACAGATCAACAAATGAGCGGGACGGCCGGGATGGCGGCACTGTCCGTGGCAGCTCTGCCACGTCTTCCTGTGTCTGGGCTGCGGTGTCTGGCGCTACCGGCGCTTCTGCAACATCCGGGGTCGGCGCAACCGTTTCCTCTGCTGCGCGACCAGCTTCATTCATTTGGCCGGCAGCCAGTTCCAGCATACGAAGCTCTTCACTGGAGACCTCCAGCAAGCGTTCAAGCGTCTCGGCCTGCGCATCCAGGGCGGCCCGCCGCGATCGTATTTCCGAGCGCTCCCGACGCGCCGCGTCGAACTGCTCCTGGGCAATCGCCAGTTCGTTTTCTTTGGCTTCGAGGCTTGCGGCAGCATCGCTGCCACCGCTGCCCTGTGCAGCTTCGCTGGTCGACTCGGTGGGCGTGGTAAGTTTGACGCGACCTTCCGGCTGCACCGGCACTTCGGGCCGTGGCTGTTCCGTCCGGGTTCCCTGCAGCTGTGCTCTCGCTGCCTCAGCCCGTTCGCTCCAGATCTGATTCTGCTCCGCTACCCGCTGTATCGCTTCACGGTTGTCCAGCGAAACAATGTCATCTTTACTGGGCAGACGCAAAACCTCCCCGCGCCGCAACAGATTGATATTTTCATTAATGAACGCCTGGGGATTCAGGCGCTGAATGGCCAGCATGGTCTGCTGTACCGTGACTGTATTGTCGGGACGTGATCGCGTCGCGATGCTCCAGAGGTTTTCATTGGGTGCAACAGGGCCGTATTCATTCGCAAAATCTGCCTGCGGTGCGGCGTCCCTGGCGCGATCTGTGGTGCCTGGGCGGCCAGTATCGACCGGTGCTGGTCGCTGCTCAACAGTGTCCCGTACCGGTGCAGTTGGTCTGGCGGGCTCCGGCGCAGGGCGGGCGGGCGGTGGTGCTGCCGCCTGTGCCGGCTGGTCACCGGAAAATACCGGCAGATCAATTAACAGCGTGTATTCCCGCAACAATTTACCGCTTGGCCACTGAGCCTGTACGATAAAATCGAGAAACGGTTCGCGTATCGGCTTCAATGTCGAGACTTTTACAACCGGCCCGCCGGAAGCGCCCAGATCCACAGCGAAAGACAGATCGGTCAAATAATGCGGACGCTCAATTCCCAGCCGTTGAAACTCATCCTGCGACGCGAGGCCGATGATAATTTCCTTTTCGGTCAGGTCACGCACCTGCAACAGCCGGATCTCTGCATCCAGGGGCTGATTGAGGGCCGAATTCAGCTTGATCTCTCCAAGCCCCAGCGCCGAGGCATAGACAGCCGCGAAGGCCGTAAATACACTGACCAGTAACGCTTGTATGCGAAGCCCCATAGGAGTTTCCTTTGCTTATTCTGTTAATTGAACAGCCTGAAAAGTCGCGGCATGTTGTAACGGCTGCCAGGATAATGATTTGAAGTACTTGGACAATTCGATCTAAGTATTCATGACAAATAGGCTTTTTTCAACTTGGAGCCTCTTTTTTATAGCAAACCGGGGCGGGAAATCCGAACTTTTTAATCAAATAAGCTAAAAAAACAGCGGATCGATCAAGAACCGACCCGCCACCCGATAATTCCGGCCGTTTATCAGGCCGTCTGCTGCAGGATATTCAACATTCTGCGCAAGGGCTCGGCCGCACCCCACAACAGCTGGTCACCCACGGTGAAGGCGGACAGATAGTGAGGGCCGAGATTCATTTTGCGCAGGCGCCCAACGGGAATACCCAGTGTTCCGGTAACCGCTGTTGGTGTGAGTTTTTGCAGGGAAGCATCCCGATCGTTGGGCACCACACTCACCCAGGAATTCGCCTGGCCAATCAGTGATTCTATTTCTGCCAACGGCACATCGCGATTGAGCTTGATGGTCAGCGCCTGACTGTGACAACGCATGGCCCCGATACGAACGCAGATTCCATCAACGGGGACAGGGGCGTCGTTGCCCAGAATTTTATTGGCTTCTGCCTGGGCTTTCCATTCTTCCCGGCTCTGTCCGTTTTCCAGCTGACGATCAATATAGGGCAGCAGGCTGCCGGCCAGCGGAGCACCGAACTGTGCCGTTGGCAGGTCTTCGCGCATGGCGTGAATAACCCGGCGGTCGATGTCCAGAATCGCACTGGCCGGATCGGCCAGCTGGCTGGCGCAGGCCGAATGCACCGCGCCCATTTGCTGGATCAGCTCGCGCATATTCTGCGCACCGGCACCGCTTGCGGCCTGGTAGGTCATGGCGCTTACCCACTCAACCAGCCCCTCCCGGAAAAGTCCGCCCAGCGCCATCAACATCAGGCTCACAGTGCAGTTTCCACCGATATAATCCTTGATTCCGCTTTCCAGCCCCCGACGAATGACGCCATCATTAACCGGGTCCAGCACAATCAGCGCATCGTCTTTCATCCGCAGCGACGATGCCGCGTCAATCCAGTAGCCTTTCCAGCCGGCGCTGCGCAGGCGCGGGTGCATTTCGTTGGTATAGTCTCCACCCTGACAGGACACAATGACGTCCAGCGCCGTAAGCGCATCAAGGTCATAGGCGTCCTGCAACGGTGCTGTCGATTTGCCCACGTCCGGTGCCTTGCCGCCGGCGTTGGAAGTCGAGAAAAACACCGGTTCGATGTTCGCAAAATCATTCTCTACGCGCATGCGTTCCATTAATACAGAACCCACCATGCCACGCCAGCCTGCAAATCCTACTTTCATAATAAACTACCTCTAAATTCTGAGTAACTATTCAACTCGTGTCGTAACTGTTCAGATTGCGTCCAGATTTGTTCAAAGCAAGGCGAAAAATGTGAGTTTACTCGTGTAAATGACCATTTTTTAACGCAGCCAGGGGCAAATCGGGGCGTGAGCTGAATAGTTACAATTCTGAATTTAATTCTGGAGGGCCGCAACCACAGCATCGCCCATAGCAGCCGTGCTCACCCTGGTGTCGTCCTCGGTGAAAATATCCGCCGTTCGCAACCCCCGGTCCAGCACCTTGCCGACGGCAGACTCGATGGCTTCGGCCGCGTTAGCACTGTCCAGCGAATACCGCAGCATCATGGCCGCCGACAGAATGGTGGCCAGCGGATTGGCAATGCCCTGCCCCGCAATGTCCGGCGCCGAACCGTGAACCGGTTCATACAGGCCGCGCAGATGCTGATTGATGGATGCAGACGGCAACATGCCGATAGAGCCGGTCAACATGGCTGCCGTGTCCGATAAAATATCGCCAAACATGTTGCCCGTAACAATGACATCGAACTGTTTTGGTGCCCGCACCAGTTGCATGGCGGCATTGTCGACATACATATGGGACAACTCCACATCGGGATAATCCCTGCTCAACGACTGCATGACCTCGCGCCATAACACTGTCGCCTCAAGCACATTGGCCTTGTCGACTGAGCATACCTTTCGGTTGCGTTTTCGAGCCATTTCGAACGCCGTCCGCCCAATACGTTCGATCTCGTGTTCGGCATAGACATAGGTGTTGAAGCCCTGACGCTCGCCGTTGTCGAGCATGCGAATACCACGCGGCTGTCCAAAGTATATTCCGCCGGTCAGCTCCCGCACGATCAAAATGTCCAGGCCCGCCACCACGTCCGGTTTGAGTGTCGACGCACTGGCCAACTGACGATAGAGTATCGCCGGGCGCAGGTTGGCGTACAAACCCAGCTCGTAACGGATTTTCAACAGGCCTTTTTCCGGCCGAATGGTTGCATCGAGACCGTCCCATTTCGGACCGCCCACCGACCCCATCAGAATCGCATCGGCCGAACGCGCCTGCTCCAGGGTTGAGTCATGCAGTGGCACGCCATAATGATCTATGGCGCTACCGCCGATACAGTCTTCCGAAAATGTCAGCCCGAGTTCAAATCGGGTATCAACCGCTTTCAGCACCTTGCAGGCCTCTGCGACAATTTCGGGGCCAATGCCGTCGCCGGGCAACAGCAGGATGTGTCTGTTCATTTTTGTCTCCGTCATAGGGATCATGGCGCTGCACTGGCAAATAGCCAGGGCGTCATTTGTCGTCGCTTCTCTTCATAGGCACGAATGCTGTCAGCGTCCTGCAGCGTGAGACCAATGTCATCCAGGCCGTGCAGCAGGCAATGTCGGCGAAAGGCGTCGACTTCGAAGGGGTGCTGCGAACCATTCGGCCGTCGCACACACTGATGCTCCAGGCTCACGTGCAACTGATATCCTTCGTTGGCGTATAATTCCTGAAATACGGTTTCGACCACGTCATCCGGCAACACCACCGGTAACAGTCCATTTTTGAAACAGTTGTTATAGAAAATATCGGCAAAGCCCGGCGCGATGATACAGCGAAATCCGTATTCCTCAAGCGCCCAGGGCGCATGTTCGCGGCTGGATCCACAACCGAAGTTCTCCCGCGTGACCAGAATGCTGGCACCCTGATAACGCGCAAAATTCAGGGGAAAGTCCGGATTAAGCGGCCGACCCTCATTGCTTTTGCCCGGCTCTCCCTTGTCCAGATATCGCAATTCATCGAACAGATTGGGGCCAAAACCCGTCCGTGCAATGGATTTGAGAAACTGTTTCGGAATAATCAGATCGGTATCAACGTTGGCGCGATCCATGGGCGCGACCAATCCGTCGAGTTCGGTGAAAGGTCTCATACGGTGTCTCTCCTGCTCAGCCGAGCTCGTTCAGATGAATAAAATGTCCCGCTATCCCCGCGCCCGCTGCCATGGCCGGGCTCACCAGATGGGTACGCCCGCCGTACCCCTGTCGTCCTTCGAAGTTGCGGTTGGACGTCGACGCACAACGCTCCCCGGATTCCAGACGATCCGCATTCATGGCCAGGCACATGGAGCAACCCGGCTCGCGCCATTCGAACCCCGCAGCGAGAAAGATCTCATGCAGCCCCTCAGCTTCGGCCTGCGCCTTGACTACGCCGGAGCCGGGCACGACCATGGCAACCGATACTGAGGCCGCTTTTTTGCGTCCGCGGACCACAGCCGCAGCCTCCCGCAGGTCTTCGATGCGTGAGTTGGTGCAGGAACCGATAAACACCTTATCGATATGAATATCGCGCACAGCCTGTCCTGCCCGTAACCCCATGTAGTCCAGCGCGCGCTCAATACCCATACGCTTTACCGGGTCTGCCGCCTGTGCCGGGTCCGGCACGGTGCCGGACACGGGCAATACCATTTCGGGCGATGTGCCCCAGGTGACCTGCGGATCAATTCGGCTGCCGTCAATAGTGACCACCTCGTCAAAATGGGCATCCGCATCACTGACAAACTGCCGCCAGTAGTTCTCGGCCTCCTGCAACTGGTCGCCGGTCGGCGCAAAAGGCCGGCCTCTCACGTAATCCAGTGTCACATCGTCCACCGCCACCATTCCGGCCCGGGCACCGGCTTCAATCGCCATGTTACACATGGTCAGGCGCCCTTCCATTGACATGGCCCGCACCACTTCTCCACCGAACTCCATCGCGTAGCCCGTGCCACCCGCGGTGCCGATTGTGCCAATCACGGCAAGCACCACATCTTTGGCCGTGACGCCCGGCTGCAGAGTGCCGTCGATGCGAATCAACATGTTTTTCATTTTTTTGGCCACCAGGCACTGGGTCGCCAGCACGTGCTCCACCTCACTGGTGCCAATTCCGAACGCCAGCGCACCCAACGCGCCGTTGGTGGACGTGTGCGAATCGCCACAAACAATCGTCATCCCCGGCAGGCAGGCGCCGGACTCTGGCCCGACCACATGCACGATTCCCTGCCGCTGGTCATTGATCTTGAACTCCAGGATACCCAGCTCATCACAGTTGTCGTCCAGTGTCTTTACCTGGATACGGGACACCGGGTCTGCGATGCCGTTTACACCTGCGGCACGCTCCCGCGCCGTCGTGGGCACATTATGATCCGGGGTCGCCAGCACGCTATTGGTGCGCCATAATTTTCTGCCCGCCAGTCGCAACCCCTCAAAGGCCTGCGGCGACGTTACTTCATGCACTATGTGACGATCAATGTAGAGCAATGACGAGCCGTCATCACGATCCTTTACTACATGTTCATCCCACAGTTTGTCGTACAGTGTTTTCCCGGTCACAATCAGCCTCCTGATAAATCGAATTGCCACCGACAATTTGTCGGGGACAGTAGCGTCATAATAGCGGCCCTGCTAGCATAACTCTAATTCATTCTTTTTATAGCGCCCATTCCACCTGGGAATACCAGAGCCTATGGATACCGAACAGCTCAAAGCCTTTCTCGTCGTCGCTCAGACATCATCGTTTTCGGCGGCGGCGGAGCGCCTGCATCTTACCCAGCCTGCCATCAGCAAACGTATTGCGGCACTGGAGAGTGAATTGAATACACCCCTGTTCGACCGGGTGGGGCGTCGGGTGCAACTGACAAGTGCCGGTCACCTCCTCCAGCCCCGTGCAGAATCCGTTCTGGCCGATCTCGCAGCGGCTCGCCAATCCATTACCGACCTCGCCGGGCAGGTACGCGGCGAATTGCGTCTGGCGACAAGCCACCATATCGGGCTGCATAAGCTACCGCCCATTTTGCGGCAGTTTTCCCGCGAGCATTCACCGGTAAACCTGCAGATAGCCTTTCTGGATTCAGAAGTGGCGCATACCCGGGTACTGGAAGGATCATGCGAACTCGCAGTCGTTACCCTGGCGCTGCAACCGCAAAACTTCCTTATCAGCGAACCGCTCTGGAACGACCCGCTGGTGTTTGTTACGCAACGCACCGACAAAGTGCTGCCACCTGTTGATCTGGAAGAACTGAGTCACACACCTGCGATTTTGCCGGACCTGGGAACCTATACCGGTCGTCTGGTGAAATCACTGTTCGATCAGCGCCAACTGCCCCTGTCACTGAACATGACCACAAATTACCTGGAAACCATCAAAATGCTGGTTTCTGTCGGACTGGGCTGGAGTGTGCTGCCGCAATCCATGCTGGATGATCACATTATGCCGCTGCCGGTAAAGAACGCCGAAATATCCCGAACCCTGGGGATGGTTTATCACCGACGCCGGCATCTGAGTAACGCCGCAACCGCCTTTATGACCATGCTGCGAACCTATCCCGGCCGCGATGCCACCGGTCGGTATGATTCATAATGGATTCAGGACCGCAATAACATACTGCGGGCCTGTATTCTGGTCTATCATTCAAAAACCAGCATTAAACGAACGTCACACACGGCCGCGAGCACGTCGCCATGCGTCGTAACTTCCACTAACAATGTACTGTATTGTATGAATAAATTAATAATAGCTGGCCTGTCTTTAACCATGATATCAACTGCCCAGGCGGACACGCTGCTCGGCATTTATGGCGGTATTGGGCGCTGGCAGCCCAGCCTGGAAGGGGACGTGGGCGATCAACGTTCAGTGATAACGTCGGTTGACAACCTTGGTTTCGACCGGGAATCCAGCAATTTCGTCTGGGTGGCGCTGGAACACTTTTTACCCGTGATACCCAATATCCGCCTGGAGTACGCCAGCATTGACGGCAGAGCCGAATCGACCAACCAGCAGGTGTTTCGCCTCGGTGGCAGAGAGTTCATCGCGAACGTCCCGATGCGTACCGAGCTTGATCTGGCCTACTATGATGCGACACTGTATTACGAACTGCTGGATAATTGGGTCAGTCTGGATGTCGGCTTGACAGCCCGTAAATTTGATGGGTCTGTACAGGTGGAAACTGACCTTGGGCGAGCCATCGGCAATCTGGACGATACGATTCCGATGGGGTATTTATACGGTGGCCTGCAATTCCCGGGCACCAGCGCTTTCGTCCATGCCCGGCTCAAGGCCGTCAGTTTCGATGGTGACCGGATGCTCGATTACAGTCTGTCGGCCGGTTATGCATTCGATTTGATACCCCTGCTCGATCTTGGCGTGAATATCGGGTACCGGTCATTGTCGATGGACTCGAAGCAGTTTGGAAACATGTATGTCGACATTGATGCAGACGGGGTCTTTGCCGAAGTCTATCTCCATTTCTGAGCAGGGCGTGAGCTGAATGGTTACGCTAGCGTTTGATCGCGGCCCGCTGTACATCATCGGCAGCATTCAGGCTATCTTCTTCGGCGTCCGCCAATGCCTTTTCAGGGAGAGTCAGCAAGGCATTGGCCGCACTGCGGTTCGCCAGCAGCGCCTGCTCGGCATCCTGGTTCTGGAGCCAAAAATAAGTGGCCTTGTGCCAGCGAGCAGCTGACTGCTCCCGGTAGAAGTCGACAAACCGCTGATTATTACCGGTTTTCTCTTCCTGCACCGCGAGTCGCTCCGACACGCTGGCCGCTTTCTGCCAGGTCAACGCCGCATCGCGGAACTCCCCGGACCACGACTGCATATAGCCCACCTGTTCATACAGCGTCGCCGTCGTCCGCTGCAACTGGCTGTGCAACTGCTTTTCGATATCGGAACCACCCGACTGGGCGGGCGGCGCGTCATCAGGTGTCCCGTTCGATGCCGGTCCGGCGATCCGTTCCGCCAGGTCGAACGATTTCTGGACATAGGATTTGAACAGCTTCCGAAGCGCGTCTTCATCGCGTCCGGGCGACACCTGATCATAGTAGGATTGTTGTAGCTGAAACAGCTTTTCGACGTTACGGTCCAGGATCCGGCCCACTTTCAAGGCTTCAATCAGTGACCGCTCGGATTCACGTTCGCGCAGATTGGCGAGGTCTTCATCCAGTGACCAGTACTGGGTACTGATAAGTGCCTTCAATACATCCGGCGTCTGCGTGGCCGCATCGGCTTCGCCCGCGCTTTGCGAGCGGGGCTTTACTGACAGCGGCGTCGGGAACGCGTTGGGTCCCTGCATGCGGCAGAAACGCTGTGGGACGCCCTGGTTTGCAACACACTCTTTGAGGATGGCGCTTTCATCCTGGTAACACAGATTCCGCCACTGTTCGGAGGCCATTGCCGCGCAATCACAGTCAACCGCCGGACAGCCTTGACCGTCGGCAAGGGCGGCATTCGCCAGCACCAGTATCGCGAGCATTACAAGCGGTTTTATCATATCTTTAACCTGCCTTAGATGGAACCGTGCAAAATTCCTTTTATCCAAGTCCATATGGTTATAAGTAATTCAAGTAAAAACCGGAAGCGTTTATTTCACTCTTATACGGGCAATTGTTGCCACATGCGCCACCCGCTGTCAAGCGGCGTGTGACGCGTGTGGTGTCATTAGTGATAATTGGACGACAATCTTCGATATAAAACAAGGCCGGGCGCAGCCACCAGCACACCGACCGCGACGGTAGCGCAGGCAAAACCAAAAGCGGCCTGCATTGAATTCGACCAGATGATGCCGCATACATAGACGCCCAAAGCGCCACCCGCACCAAAACAGACCGCACTGTAAAGCCCCTGACCGAACCCCCGGTTTCGCGCAGGAAACAGCTGGCGAATCATTTCAATCGCGACCGCATGGGCGAGGGCGAACGTGAGTGCATGCAGGAGCTGGGCAAACAGCAAATACGGCAGCGATTCCGGAAACCAGCCAATCATCCACCAGCGCACGACCGCGGCCAGTAAACATGCCAGAAAACAGCGCCACAAAGACCAGCGCGCCAGGATGACCGGCATTTTCAGGAACAGTACAATTTCCGCCACCACCCCTACCGACCAGAGCACACCAATCAAACCGGTCGAATACCCGTAGGCCTTGAGATAGAGGCTATAGAACCCGTAATAGACACCGTGGCTGACGTGCAGGAGAAAGGCGGAGAGCAAAAAACAGGTCAGCAGGGCCAGCCTTGCGCGGGGGGCCATAGCGGCACCTGTGCGACCGGCTTCCGCCCGGTCGGGCTCTTTGATCCCGAAGGTGGCCAGCAATATGAACACCAGGAAAAGGCAGAGAAAAGGCGGCAACAGCGACAGGCTGAACACATCGAAAATGACGCCCAGCCCCATGGATGCCAGAATGAACCCCACCGATCCCCAGACACGAATCTGACTGTATTTTTGTGTATTTTTGCCCAGGGAATCGAGTGTGATCACTTCGAACTGAGGCAGAATTGCATTCCAGAAAAACGTAAAGAGCAGCGTAAACAGGAGGACTTTCCAGTAGTCGATGACGACCAGCAGGCCCGTCACCCCGACCACCGCGCCGGCGGCACCCAGCCGCATAACCAAAACGTAGCGACCCAGCCGATCGGCCCACCAGCCCCAGATATTGGGCCCGACAATCTTGGTGAGCATGGGTACCGCCAGGACGATCCCGATTTCATAGGACGTAAAACCGAGGAAATCGAGATAGAGGCCCCAGTAGGGAGAAATAATCCCGACTACCGCAAAATAGACGAGATAAAGGCCTGACAGGCGCCAGTAAGGGACGCCCTGCACGCGTCAGCTTCGTGGACTTGCCGGAATGACCGGTGTCGCCAGTGCAACGTCGCTGTTCTGACCCCGGTGCCGCAGGGCGTGATCAAGCAACACAATCGCCATCATGGCTTCCGCAATCGGTGTCGCGCGTATGCCGACGCAGGGATCATGGCGACCCGTCGTCACAACATCCACGGCGCTTCCCTGTACATCCACGCTGCGCCCCGCGATACGGATGCTGGACGTCGGTTTCAGCGCGATATGTGCAATCACATCCTGCCCGCTGGAGATCCCGCCCAATATGCCGCCGGCATTATTCGACAGGAAGCCCTCAGGTGTTATCTCGTCCCGATGTTCGGAGCCCTTTTGCACCACCGCGTCAAACCCGGCCCCGAATTCAACGCCTTTTACCGCGTTGATACTCATTAATGCATGCGCCAGATCGGCATCGAGCCGGTCGAAAACGGGCTCGCCCAGCCCCGGAATCATGTTGCGCGCCACCACTGTGATTTTGGCACCAACCGAATCGCCCTCCTTCTGTAAAGCCTGCATATAGGCTTCCATCGCCGGCACCTTACTGGCATCCGGACAGAAGAAAGGATTGCGCGCAACCTCACTCCAGTCAACGGATTCTATCGCGATCGGCCCCAGTTGCGACAGATAACCCCCGACTTCGATACCCCAGATACTGCCTAAAACCTTGCGCGCCACAGCACCGGCGGCGACCCGCATGGCGGTCTCCCGGGCCGATGATCGGCCGCCCCCGCGGTAATCGCGTATACCGTACTTCTGCATATAAGTATAATCAGCATGGGCCGGACGAAACTGATTCATGATTTTGGAATAGTCCCTGGATCGCTGGTCAGTGTTTTCAATCAGCATTCCAATGGGGGTACCCGTCGTCCGCCCTTCGAATACGCCGGAAAGGATCCTGACCCGATCGGCTTCCCGACGCTGGGTTGTGTAGCGTGACTGTCCGGGCCGGCGTCGATCCAGATCCATCTGTATCCAGTTTTCGTCAAGCTCAATGCCCGGCGGGCAGCCGTCGACTATGCACCCCAGCGCCTCGCCGTGGCTTTCTCCAAAGGTCGTTACTGTAAACAGTTTTCCGAAGCTATTTCCTGACATAATAAACCTGTTAAATCAATCGCCCGGTGAGTCGGGACGGGTCACGCATATTATACACGTTCAGCCTCAGCGACCAGGTATTCCAGCAGCTGCTCACGTGATAGCAAAAACACACCATCGCCGCCGTTCTGCAGCTCAACCCACGTAAAGGGCAGAGACGGAAACGCCTGCTCAAGTGCCACTGCGCTATTGCCCACTTCCACGACCAGTATGCCGCCCGGATTCAGGTGCTTTGCCGCCTCACGCAGCAACCTGCGGGTAAAATCCAGTCCATCCGCTCCGGATTCCAGGGCCAGACGCGGCTCCGCGAGAAACTCCTGGGGCAACGCGGCCATATCGCAAGCGTCTACATAAGGTGGGTTTGATATGATCAGATCATACCGCCCCGGCAGCTGTTCGAACAGATCCGAACGCACCGCGCACACACGGTCTTCACATTTGTGCCTGGCAATATTGCGTTCAGCCACTGCCAGCGCAGGCCCGGATATATCACTCAGATCCACCCGCGCATCCGGAAACGCATACGCAGCAGCAATCCCGATACAGCCGCAGCCCGTACAGAGATCGAGAATGGATTCCGGCTCGATGGTCAGCCAGGGCGAAAAGCCCGCCTGAATCAGCTCGCCAATGGGTGAACGTGGCACCAGCACCGACGCGTCGACAGCAAAAGGCAGACCACAGAACCACGCCTGCCCGGTTACGTAAGGTAACGGTATACGTTCATCAATCCGGCGACGTTTTCCGTCCAGCACTGCCTGCTTTTCTGCACGGGTCAAACGTGCGCCAATAATATGGTCGAACCGCTGCCAGGGTACGCTGGTTGCCCACAGCACCAACTGGATGGCTTCATCCCAGCTGTTATCCGTGCCATGACCGTAGAACAGACCGGCGCGTTCGAATTCACTTGCTGTCCATCGTACCCAGTCCAGCACGGTCAGCAGTTCGTCATACAGGGTTGCATCATCGGCCATCTTCATAACCTCAAAAAAATGGACGGCAGTTTACCTGTAAACCTGGGTAGCGTGCACCTGGAAACCATTTTCGGCGCAAAGCCGGGCCGCCTGTAAAGTTCCGCTTTATAAAAACAGACTAATCGCTTAGGGTAAGCGCTTTTGGCAGTAACCCGTAAAAAAGCGACCCATTTATGAAAGAGCAATTCGAACAGATTATCAAAGAAATCGGCGAAGACCTGCAGCGCCCCGGGCTGGTCGATACGCCCAAGCGGGCAGCGGCAGCCATTAAATTCCTGACCGGCGGATACCGTCAGACCCTGGACCAGATCGTCAATGGGGCCCTGTTTCCCTGCGACGCCAATGACATGATCATGGTCAAGGATATCGAGCTGTACTCCATGTGCGAGCATCATATGTTGCCTTTTATTGGCAAGGCCCATGTTGGCTATATTCCGCGGGACAAGGTGCTGGGCCTGTCCAAAGTTGCGCGCATCGTTAATATGTACGCACGACGACTTCAGATACAGGAGCAGCTGACTCACCAGATCGCCACAGCGATCGAAGGCATAACCAATGCCGCCGGCGTTGCAGTCATCATTGAAGCCAAGCACCTTTGCATGATGATGCGCGGCGTGGAAAAGCAGAACTCACTGATGAAAACGTCAGCCATGCTCGGGGCATTTCGCAATAACGCCGCTACCCGCACCGAGTTTTTGGCCTTGCTCGCCAAATAGCAGCAACCGAAGTACCCAACCGGCCCGCAACGGCTACTCCGTGCGCTGCGGGCCGGGAACCAGCACCACCCTCGGCACCCCCGGCGCACTTTCAGGTGCCAGACTGCCAACACCGTGCACTGTAAGACGACTCACGTCTGCCTCGGCCGCGCGCAACTGCTGCATGACAAATGTGGCATACATGAGTGATCGCTCCTGCTCGCCTTCCAGATTGTCACGACCGTAGTCATGGCCTACCAGTCGCCAGCGCGCATCACTGTGCTCGAGAAATGCTTTCAGTGTCTCCACACCCTCCGCCGACAGCCGGGGCGCACCGCTGGCATCAAGCTGGAAGCCGGGCACGGTGTAATAGCCAATCCGGGTCAGCCGCCGCTCTACTTCACTGACGTTGACCTGGCCGGCGGGCGCCGCGGCCAGATCAATGACATCACGCTGCAGATAAATACGGCGATTGCCGCGCTGTACCAGATACAAAACCACGTAGCCCTTGCGCTGACCGGTCATTTCCCAGACGGCGTAGTTCTGATAGTTATCGAGTCCGAACAGCTGTTTGACATTCAGAAACTCATTGGCCCAGCCGCTGCTGCTGCCACAGTCCAGGCCGTCACAGGTAAAAACCCTGCGATACCCCTGCCGCCCGACAAAATGATCGAGCAATTTACGTTTTGCATGACTGAAGGTGACGCTGGACTGCAATTCGTAGGTTTCTCTCTTCACGATTCCATTTAAGGTTTGCTGCTTATCCGCCCGCCATTGATTATTGACTTTTTTGATGGAGCTGGTAACCAGCCGGTAGGTTCCATCCTCCTGCCTGGCATCGAACATCAATCGAGCGCCTTCAAGAATATCCAGCTCGGTGTCGGCGCCAACGAGCGACGTTTGCAGAAACAGGGCGAATGCCAGTATAAAGCCACGCACAATCCTGCATTTTGTTCCAGAAATAATCACTAATCAGTTTCCCGTGGATTTCGCAAAAGGTTAAGTATCAGCAGCCGCCGTACGCGACCGGCCATTGTCGGTGTTCCGGCGCCGATTTGCCCGTGCCGGCTGCTTTATACAGGATGCTGAATCCAGGACAGTGTACCGCATCCCCGGGCAACCGCTATATCCAGTCTGACCGCCGCCATACTCCCGGTGCTCAGTCGGTACTGCCCCGGCTCAAAGCCGCACAATTCATCCAGCAGGGTTCCCAATAGCGGCTGATGAGACACCAGCAACAGTTTCCGGCCCGGACTATCATGTGTATCGAGATGATCAATGACCATTTGAGGATTGCTGCAGGGTGTCAGAACATCCATAACGTCGGTCGGGCAGCGTTTGAGCTCTGGCTGTAACTCCTGAATGACTTCCAGTGTCTGCCGCGCTCTCAGGTAGGGACTGACCCAGACACTGTCGATGCCTTTCAGGCGGTCGCCGCTGGATTGAATCGCCCGCTGCAACTCGTCACGCCCCGTCGGAGTCAGTGCGCGCAATTGATCACTGCTGGCCACCGGCTCAGCGCGGCCGTGCCGAAATAAAATGACTTCCATCAGCTTTTCCTCACTCTTGTACTGCCCGACTGTGATAGCCCTCGCCAGTTCAACCCACCCTTAAGTGTTTGGCAAACCGGCGTATTTTTATCGTTTTCAGGAACACAGTCGCTGACATCAGCGAACAACGCTACTCAGGCTTTTTCCGGGTGCGTGTCGTTTTCCCTGTATTGCCGGCTGGTTCCGGCGTTATATCTTCCGGTAACTCGCCAGCATCCGGCGTCCCCGGCTGACTGGCCGGGTCTATCGCCGGTGAAGCGGGACTCTGGTTATCCACGTCTGCCGCCGGCTCCACGTCAATCAATGATGTTGCGGCAGTCACCTCGGTCGGCTCGGCGTCAGATGGTGCTTCTACGACAGGGTCAGACGTTGATTCAGCGCCGACGTCGTATGGTGATTCCACTTCGGCGTCCGCGGCTGTGGTATGCCGGGTGGGGGGGGCAGTATCCGTTTGCGTCGTAGCGGGTTTGACCTGGGCTGGCGCGGGTGCCTGCTCATGGATCGGGTCCCGTTCCGGTACGATCACGGTCGTGCTGTCGCCGGGCCAGTCGGCAAAGGGAAACGGCTTAAAATCGGTGTTGTAGGTCAGAAACATCAGCATCTGATGTATATAAAGCGTCAGCTCGCGACCAAAGACCCGCAACTTGGTGTTTTCGGCGCCGGTCAGCAAGGCAAATACAAACTGCACCACCACCAGAATGACCATAAAAAAGGACGCGATATACAGGAAAAATGCAAATAGAATCATGTACAAAAAACGCACCCAGTGCTTGCTGGATGTCAGATTATTCTTCAGTTGTTCGTCCATTATTGCCCCCGGTTATGGTTGTTGACTGTACTCGACATCAGATGCCATGGCACCGCTCATCAATTCTTTTATAACCTTTTCGATATTCCGCCCCTGAAACATAACGGCATACAGCCCCGACGCGAGTGGCATATAAACACCCAGTTCATCTGCCTTTGACTTGACTATTTTTAATGTGTTCACCCCCTCGGCCACCTGCCCGACGTCCCGAACCGCCTGCTCCAGTGAGTGCCCCTGCCCCAGGGCAAAACCAATCCGATAGTTGCGGCTCAGGTCGGAGCTACAGGTCAAAAACAGATCACCCACGCCCGCCAGCCCCAGAAAAGTCGCCGGGTCTGCACCCAGTGTTTTGGCGAAGCGTCCCATCTCGGCAAGACTGCGGGTAAGAATCATGGACTGCGTGTTGAATCCGCACCCCATCGCGACGGCCATGCCGGCTATAATGGCATAAATATTCTTCAAAGCACCAGCCAGCTCGACGCCGATCCGGTCACGGTTGGTGTACACGCGAAAGGTATTCGAAGAAAACAACCGGGGAATGCGTGCAAGAATTTCTTCATGCTGGCTCGCGATAACGCTGCCAGTGTACTGATTGGTCACGATTTCCTTCGCGAAATTGGGTCCACTCAAAACACCAACCGGACGCTCACCCAACTCCTGCTCAAGTATTTCGGTCATTCGCGTGAACGAACCGCCTTCAATGCCCTTGGTCGCACTGACCAGCAGACAGTCATCCCGCAGGAATGGCGCCGCCGCACGAACCACCTCCCGGTAGGAGTGGCTCGGTACCGCCAGCACGAGTATCTGGCAATGGCGCACTGCCGCATCCAGGTTCGCAGTCACTGTCAGGTTGTCATGGAGAGTATGCCCCGGCAAATAATCGGCATTTTCCCGGGTACGCTGCGCAACCGCCGCACGTTCGGCATTACGCAACCACAGACAGGTGTGATGGCCATTGGTGGCAATGATATTGGCGAGCGCTGTGCCGAAACTGCCGCCGCCAAGTACGGTAACTACGTAGGACTGTTGCGTATGGTGATGCATGTTTGACCCTTACTGGACACCAGCTGGTCACCCGGGTCCGGTTCACAAATCTCGCGGCAGGAAAGCGCACATGGCGCCAAAACACCACTGACCGCCCGTAACAGGATAGACAGGACGCGTCTTTCCTGCGGACAGCCAGCGCGACTGGACAGCCGGCACCCGGCCGGCGATTATTTTTAATCAGTTAAACAAATCCAGCAACAGTTTGTTCAGACGCTGCACGTAGGCTGCCGGGTCCGCCAGGTGCCCACCCTCTGCCAGACTCGCCTGATCGAACAGTATATGGGCCAGATCGGCAAAACGATCTTCATCGGCTTCGTTATCCAGCTTACTGACCAGTGGGTGTTCCGGATTGATTTCAATGATTGGCTTTGATTCCGGGACTTTCTGTCCTGCGGATTCCAGCAGACGCCGCATCTGACTACCCATGTCGTCCTCGCCGACTACCAGGCAGGCCGGCGATTCCGTCAACCGGTGTGTTACCCGGACATCCTCTACGGTGTCGGTCAGCACATCTTTCAAACGCTTCACCAGGCTTTCGAACTGCGCTTCGACCTGCTTGTGGCTTTCCTTCTCTTCCTCGGTTTCCACGCCGCCGAGATCCAGCGAGCCCTTGCCGACATCCTGCAATGCCTTGCCGTCGTACTCCATCAGGTGACCCATCAGCCAGTCGTCCACCCGGTCGGTAAGCAGCAGCACTTCAACGCCTTTTTTACGGAAGACTTCCAGATGCGGGCTGTTCTTCGCGGTATTAAAATTTTCGGCGACGACGTAATAAATCTTGTCCTGCCCTTCCTTCATGCGCTCGATATACTGGTCCAGCGACTGATCCTGCGCGGGGCTGTCGGTATGGGTGGTGGAAAAACGCAGCAGCTTCGCAATTTTCTCACGATTGGCGTAGTCTTCGGCCGGGCCCTCTTTCAAGACCTGACCAAATTCCTTCCAGAAGGTGGCGTATTTTTCTGCATCGTTGCTGGCCAGTTTCGACAGCATATCCAGCGCGCGTTTGGTAAGCGCGGATTTCATACTGTCGACATTCGGGTCCTTCTGCAGGATCTCGCGGGATACGTTCAGTGACAGGTCGTTGGAATCCACCACACCTTTAATAAACCGCAGGTAAATCGGCAGAAACTGCTCGGCTTCATCCATAATAAACGTACGCTGCACATAGAGCTTCAGGCCGCGCACACCTTCCCGGTTATACATATCGAACGGTGCACGCCCCGGTACATAGAGCAGACTGGTGTAATCCAGCTTGCCTTCCACCCGGTTGTGGCTCCAGGTCAGCGGCTCACCAAAATCGTGGCTTATGTGCTTGTAGAATTCGTTGTATTCCTCGTCGGTAATGTCGCTGCGCGAGCGGGTCCACAGCGCGGTCGCCTTGTTGACGGTTTCGTCTTCCGGTGCCTGCTTTTCTTTCTCTTCATCACCGAAATTTTCTTTCTGCATCACAATCGGTAACGAGATATGATCGGAATACTTTTTAATGATGGACCGCAAACGCCAGCCATCGGCAAACTCTTCTTCGCCCTTTTTCAGATGCAGAACAACGCGGGTGCCACGCTTCTCCATGTCTACGGGTTCGATGGTGTAGTCGGCCTCACCAGCGGAGGACCAGTGCACACCCTGCGCCGGGCTCAAACCGGCCCGACGGGTAAATACATCCACCCGGTCGGACACGATAAACGCAGAATAGAAGCCGACCCCGAACTGCCCGATCAGCTGCGAATCCTTCTTCTGATCACCCGACAGTTTTGACAGAAACTGTGCGGTGCCGGATTTGGCAATAGTCCCCAGGTGGTCGATAACTTCCTCCCGGCTCATACCGATACCGTTATCTTCAATGGTCACGGTGTTGGCTTCCTTGTCAAAGCTGATCCGAATCTTCAGTTCGGGATCACTTTCCAGCAGCTCAGCGTTCTCCAGCGCTTCAAAGCGCAGCTTATCGGCAGCATCCGACGCGTTGGAAACGAGTTCGCGCAGAAAGATCTCTTTGTTGGAATACAGAGAGTGGATCATCAAGTGCAGCAGCTGCTTGGCCTCGGTCTCAAATCCACGGGTTTCTATCGCGGCATTTACCGTCATTGCATATCTCCTGAGGGTATGGGCATTTAGGGAATTCTGAGTAGGGCAAGATGGGGTTGGTCTGCCAGAATTCAAGTTACAACCTGTATTCGCGTCGGCAGCACGTTATTAATGGGGTCGATTATGCAAGCCGGCCCCCGAACGCCAATGCCGCCGCGCCAGGACGGGACAGAACAGGAAGGTCAGAACAGGAAGGTCAGTACGGGGGAGCAGCCCGTCAGGGGCAGTATGGCCTCACGATTGCCGCGAGGCCGGTAGCGTCAGGGGCAGCGGTAGACGGCAAATACCTGGGAGCCGCGGTCCACCAGTGACTCCGCCACGATCGTATCGCCCCCCATTACAGCAGCTTCACGCTGGGCCAGCGTCACCAGCTCGTCGCCGACCTTGGCGGAAGACCGCGGGACCACAACTATCCGGCCCAGCGTTTTAACATTGGCAAGCCCGATGCGCTTGCATTCCGTAACTTCCGATGGCTTGGCGAGCCGGACAGCGGACGACCCGGCGTCCGGTTTAACCCAGGTGCAGGCAGACACACAGCACGCCAGCAAGAGACACACACTTGATTTCACCACGATTTACTCCTCGGTTCCGGTGGCTTGGATTTTGGGGAGGTCGCCGTACAGTGACTGGGTTGCGGTCATGAACGCCTCCAGCGTTACATCGTCCCGAAATTGCCAGCCCGGGGTGACCAGAGCCCGGTTATAGGGTGGCATCGGATCGAATTCTGCTTTCTTCACGCTCTCGACCAGCAACGGTATCACCAGAATGAGCACGGGTATTGCGGCCGCAATGCCGGCGCGGGTATGCATGCGCAACTGCGTGGCGAATATCAATGACACATAGATGACGTAAAACAGTATTGCCGCCATCAACAGCGTTGTCAGAGCCTCCGCGACGGGCCACATGTTCAGGTTGAATACAGCGATCGACAGTCCAAAACCGGTGACATTAAATACGATCATGCCGAGCATTGCCACATTCCAGTGCACAGGAAACTTGCCATCATGACGCAGACTGCGGCCCAGCAGCGACCAGACGCCGGCAAACAGGGCCGCGCCGGCCACCGCGTAGACAGCCTTCAGGCCGTGCTCCAGCAAACTGTCCACCCGCGGGTCGGCCAAATAGCTGTCCCGCATCTCCAGACCACCGAGGATCACGGCCAGCAGCAGGCACACCCACCAGAGGGACAGGGCTTGGCCGACTTCCTCCCAGCGGGACATGGCCTCCGTTTCCGCTATGTGGTGATCGCTGGAATAGATCCGCACCAGCGTTCGACCCAGAGCGAACGTCTGGCCCGAGTAAAACGGATGCCGTCCCGATACCCGGGTTTTCTTTTTGACGCCATCACTGCGGCCACCCGGCAGCATCCAGGCACCATTCAGGGATTTCATGTCCACGCAGCTGAAGCGACCGGTGGCCGGATTCTGCTCCACGCGCAGGTGCAGGCGGTCAACATGGGAATCCGTAAGAATCACATCGCAATCAAACCCCCGGCCGATGGAGACATCCGTCTGGTCGAATACCTGGGTCTGCAAGGCCTGCCCGCTGCGGTTGATTTTCTCGACGACTATTGCCACTGGATCACCTCCGCAAACCGTCGCAGGAAGCGATCGGCCGCCCTGCGGGTTACGCCTGACAGGGTGAAATGGTCCATGGCGCCTTTATTGCGCTGGTCGAGTGATACGCCGATAAAAAACACATCATGCAGGCCGGGTAACTGCTTGTACGCCCGCACACAGTAGCCGGCACGTCGCCGCATGCCTTTGCCCTCCCCCGAGGCCGGCGTGTGGATGATTTCATTCACGCAGCGGTAATCACTCATATGATCCTTATGGCTTTCGTTGCCGGGGCGGGCGATGGAGGTATTCTCGGCCATGAGTCGATAAAAGGCGGACTGGGGCCATCCGGTGCCTTCCAGATAATAAAATTCGTACTCCATATAGCCGGTGTTTACCTCGGCGTTGATAAAGATGTTGTCGGCGTTATTGCAACCCCGCGCAATCTCCAACAAATTGCGATCCTCCTCCTCCTCGCTGTTACCCCAGCACTCGAACCAGTTCACCGTCTTGCCCAGAATCAATGCGCCGCCCATTTTTTCAAGGGGCCATTGCGTCGCGAGGATATCGTCAATCATCGCGTCCGTCGTCACGCCAATCTGTCTGGCCATGTCCGTCAGCAGATCATAATCCGCCGTAAGCTCGGGAATATTCCCGACCAGCCGCCCCAGCGCGGCAACCGGTACCAGAAAACCAATCTGGTTCCCCGCAGTGGCCACATTGATGCCAACCACTTCGGAATCCCGGTTCACGGTGGGGCCGCCACTCATGCCGGAATTGATCGCGCCGCTGAAGTGAATCCGGTCCAGAAACTTGTTCTCCACCAGACCGTTGTAGTTGCCCTGCACCACGGTCAAACCGAGATCGTGCGGATTACCGAGTGAATACAGAATCTCCCCCCGACGCGGGCGCTGCCCGGACAGCACAAACGGCCGACCGGTAAAGTTGCCGTCTGTGGTACGCAGCACCGCCAGATCACTGACAACATCCACCGTCACTACTTCCATAACAAAGGTGACATCGCCCTGGTCGACCTCGATACGGAAATCATCGGGCTTGAGAACCTTCTCGGAGACAACGTGATAGTTGGTGGCGATGTACCCGCCTTCGAGCAGAAAGCCGGTGCCCAATGCCGCACGGCTGCCGGATTTGTTTTCCATCATCCGCACCTGGAATATCGAATGTTCCATCTCGGAAAAAATGGTATCCGCACCGCGCTCAACATCAGCAAAAACCGCGGCCCGTGGCACCAGCAGAAGGGACGAGGCAAAAAGAAAATACGTTATGAATGTTTTAATCATCAGGTATCTGGCGAACAAATGGCATGTTCGACCATCATAGCTTACCCGCGAGAAAATAACAGTATTCAGCGCGGGCGGGCTCTATAACGACACGGGATTGGTCTAATCCCGTGGCTATATTTAACACATAGCGTGGGCCAGTGGTTCAGGAAGCTGACCCGCTATTCACGACATGTAGTAAGGAAACCTGCTACGCAGACACTTTAAATGCAGGCGAGCCGTCGGAATGCCGCACCACTGCGCTCCCGGGAGCGCTAACGCGGCGTTTCTATTTCGACTTCGGCTTTCGGTGGTTGTGCATGCAGTGCGATTGCGCTATGTATGACCGGGAGCGCTAACGCGGGGGTTTTTACACCCCGGATATCGGCCAGTCGCCCCGGGGGCTGAATGGAATGGTTATTTAATCCCTTCTAGCCGTAAATGGCAGCTGATCCACCAGGCCTTCGAGGAAGCCGCCCTGGCTGCTAAGGCTGGAAAGTACGCGCTCCATTGCAATAAACTGCCGCATCAGGCGCTCCTGAAAAATTGTCATGCGTCGCTCCAGCTGTTCCTCTCTGGCATCCAGATCACCCAGCTGCCGGCCAAGCTCCGTCTCTCTGGCTTCGATCAGGCCGTTGCGTTGCAGAAACTGCTGGATCTGCTCATCAAGCCCGCCTGCAAACCCTCTGGAGAAATTGACGGTTGAGGTCGTGGCGTTTTCACCAATGATCAACGATAACCCGGCGCCGGGTTCACCCAGCTTTGGCAACAGCACGTTCCCCAGGCCAAAGCCTTCAACACCATTGACCGTGCCCTTGACGTCGACACCCGCGGTACCGGTACCCACGGCCAGTCCCAAGCCATCGGCGGCGCCATCACTGGCGGTTTTGATTGCCACGTTCGACGCCGCACCATAGCGGTTGGACGTCATCACAAAACGGTTACTGTCCGCGTCGTAGGTCACACTCACCGTCGCACCCTGCGCCGACAAAGCGGTGTCGGAATTTATCGCTGCCTGTATGGCACCGGCCAGCTCTTCCGGCGTGCTGTATTCGGTATTCGCTGGCAACTGAATGGTACCCGACGTGGTCCCGTTTACCGCGACGGAAAAACTGTAGTCAGTCTCGCCGGTATTAAAACCGGTCAGGGTTGCGCCCGCCGCCGCACCCTCAAAAAATCCGCGTGCCGGCGGCGTGGTGATATCAATTTCGTAGGTGCCCGCTTTGGTCTGCTGCCCATAACTGTTAACCGTAACATCGGATGCCGACGACTGGGTATTGGCGGAAAACAGCTTCTGGACCTCCCTATAATTATCGTCCATGGCTTCCCGGAAGGTTTCCTCATCGATACTGAGCGTGCCGTCAAGCTGTGTGCGTATACCAACGGTGGCCAGCGTCGTAAAAGACGAATCGGTGAGGCCGGGAATAGACCCACTGATCAGACTGCGAAACCGGGACATGACCGACTTGGCCAGCGGATCGTTGCGCAGCGCCCCATAGGCTTCCTCTTCCTTGTTATAGCCGGTTAACGGCTGCATTTCTGCCAGGAAGGTGTTGTAGGATTCAACGAACGCCCGAATATTCTCTTCCGCAAATGCCTTGTCTTCAGTCACGGTAATGGTGGTTACGCTGCCCGGTTCGGCCTTCAGCAAATCCAGCGAAAGCCCTTCAATAAGATCGGTAACGGTATTGCTGGACCGCGTCACCGCCAGCCCGTTCACCGTCAGTTCGGCATCGGCGCCGCTTTGCTTCTCAAGCCCGGCAAAATCAGCCACGCCGGCATTAAAAGCGAATTTGGATAACCCGATGCCGTCCGTGTTATGCAGCGGATCGTCACCCTCGTCCACTGTGATCTGCAGTTCGTTTGTGGCACCGGACGGCGCTGTAACCACCAGCCTGAAATTGGTGCCGTCATTCACAATACTGGCCTGCACACCCTTGTCGGCCGCATTGATCGCATCGCGGATGCCGCGCAGGGAGTTGTTACTATTGTCGATGGTGATCGAGAACGATTCCGCATCCGGATCCTGGTTGAACGCCGTAGCCACGCCGTCGGTGCGGGTCCAGTTACCAAAACTGAACGTCATCTCACCCGTGCCGACAGCATCGGTCTCGCGGGCCGCACCCCCAAACGTAATGGATTGCGCCTGGGCCAGCCTGTTGACTTCGAAGGTGTATGACCCGGGCTGAACATTGGTATCCAGTTTGGTGGGCGAAATATTTTCACTACTGGAAAAGGCAGCGGTTTTACTGTGCAGACCTTCCTTGTCCGACAAGGCTTTGACGGAGGTACGCAAGCTGTCAATGGCACTGGTCATGGCACCAAAGCCGGAAATCTGCGCCTCGGCTTTCTCGCGCCGCGAATCAATACGCTGCTGCGGCCCCATCCGTTCGAGGTCGGTGAGCTGTTTGATCAGGTTGGGCGAGTCAATCCCCGACCCCGCGCCCAGTGCGTTCACAATATTGTTGTCGATCATGCCTTCACCTCTGCCACGTATAATCCGGTTTTCGGCACGCGGACCAAAAACTTGAGACTCTGTTGAGTATAGGCTATATGGCCTTCATCACCATTTATGCAGGTGCGATGATGCAGGTGCGATGCCAACAATGACAAACTGGATTCGAACACGCGCTTAAACCGCAACCCCAGCCACGCGACCTTGCAGTCCTTTTTTCAACCCATACACCCTTCGACAGGCGCAGGGCGAGCGGTAACGGGGCCAGCACCAATCCACTCAGCATCGCATCGCATCGCACCACACCACCCCGCTCATTCTGAGCCTGCCGAACAACCCGGGCCTGTCAAAAAACCAAACCGGAAACCCCGGCAGAATCCCAAACGCAAAAAGCCACGCCGGTTCCAAACCCGCGCGGCTGTTATTTCAATACAATCCATCGACCAGCGCTCCCTGGCGTTCCGCGGTTGTCAGCCGGATGCATCCAGTAGCTGGACGTGGCCATCTTTTGCCAGGGCACGCGCCAGTTCCAGCAACGTGGCGTCCGGTATTTGCCGGATCACCTCACCGGATTTACTGTCCACCACTTTTATCACCGGGGTATCCAGCTCATCATCGATGGAGAACTGCAGGTCACGCTGAATGGACTGCACGTAATCATTCATCGTGGCCAGCGCCTGCTGAATATCCGCGCTGCTGTACTTTTCGTCCTTCCTGGCTGGCAGAGCGGCTTTGTGTTCCGCCATATCCGCCTGTACAGGTTTGCCGACTGGCTCCACCGGCGTAACAGTCACTTTGGCCGCCGACGTGGTACGTTCCATACCAGAGCCGCCCGGGTTGATTGCATTGACTTCATTCATGGGTTAACCCCTCAACCAGGAAAGGGCACCCCTTTCGGAGTGCCCCCAATCCTCAGCTTTTCAAATTGACGATTAACTGCGTCATTTAACTTACTGCAGCAGCGACAATACCTGTTGCGGTCTGGCGTTGGCCTGGGCCAGCATGGCCTGTGAAGCCTGCTGCAGAACCTGTGCCCGGCTCAGTGCAGCAGATTCCGCCGCAAAGTCCGCATCCAGAATCCGTGAACGTGCTGCCGAAGAATTCTCGGACACGTTGGACAGGTTGCTCACCGTAAAGTCCAGCCGGTTGGAAACCGCACCCATATCCGCCCGGATACCGTTGATCTGCTCAAGGGCAGTATCAATGGTCTTAATGGCTTTCTGGGCTCCATCCTCGGTGGAGATATCCAGGTCTGCTACGGAGTTGCCAACGGTGGAGGCGTTGTTGGTGGAGAGCAAGCCAGTGGCAGCACCCGCTGTTCCTGTGGTTTCGATCCTGATTTCCTTGCCGCTCACTGAATCAAGCTTTAAACCGTCGCCAACCACACTTGCGACTACGCCTGTTTCGGCTGATTTTGCATTGATCGCGTCGCGCATCAATCCTGCTTGGGTGGCCTCAGTTGCGTCTCCTGCCGCAGAGCCTATTTCAACTCCGTTGATTTTCAGCTCGCCTTCCACCAAAGCTGTCTCTGCAGTAACCGCAGAGCCGATGATGTCTCCTTTCTCACGCGCTTGAACACCAATTGCGGCGATTTCATCAGAATCCGCGCCTACAGTGCCGCCGTAGGCAATATCTACACTTTCTACTGAGCTGTCGGTGATCTCGAAAGTCAACCTGGCGTTACCTGCAACGCCTTCTGCAAACCCAGCGGCCGTGCCGCCTGTTACAACAATCTTGGCACCGGAAGCATTGCTCAGTGTCATATTGCCTTTTTCATCCAGGTCTGCTTTTACCAGGCCAGCGCCCTGGCTGTTAATTTTGGACACTAGCTCCTCCATGCTACCCGTGTCTTTGATCTGTAGTGTATTTGCAGATCCGTCGGCTCCAGTTACGGCTAAGGCAAAGACTTCCGCACCGCGAATAATACCTGTCGCTTCACCCGATCCCGTCAATTCCGTGATTGCGCCAACTTTAACGCCTGACACATTTTTGTTAATTTCATCCAATTTTTCTTGGAGCGTTCCGGTTGAGAGATCACCGACGCTTTGTTTATTGATGGTCATCGTATTGTCGGTACCATCAATAACTGCCAAGGCATCAGTTAGACCATTGGCATGAGTTGACTCTGCACCGACAAGATCACTTCCAGCACCACCACCCAAGCCGGCAGCACTCAATTTCCCAATCTCAAAGGCAATATTCTGACCGGCTTCCGAGCCAACCTGCAGTTTTACTTCACCGCGTGAACCGTCCAGCAATTTCTGGCCGTTAAAGGTGGTGGTATCTGCAATACGGGTAATTTCGGCTTTCAGCTGCTGAACTTCCGCATCCAGGGTCGCACGGTCGGAATCGGAATAGATACCGTTCGAAGACTGGACGGCCAGTTCGCGCATACGTTGCAGAATGTTGGTGGTTTCGTCCATGGCACCTTCGGCGGTTTGAATCATTGAGATACCGTCGTTGGCGTTACGTACTGCCTGATCCAGTCCGCGGATCTGGGAAGTTTGTCGGTTGGAGATCGCCAGACCTGCGGCGTCGTCAGCGGCAGAGTTGATACGCTTACCCGAAGCCAGTCGCTCTGCGGCCTTATCCATTTCAGCGCCGGAATTAACCAATTGACGCTGGGCGTTTAATGAAGAAATGTTACTGTTGACTACTAAAGGCATGGTAAGCCTCCTGTTGATGGTTAATTATTGCCAGCCGTCAGTGACCAGCTTTGCAACTTGTTACGGACTGACCGACAATCTCTGCCGTTCGTGCCTTACTCAGTGTTTCGACCGCAAGCACCAAAACTTTAGGGCCGGTTATAAGCGGATTGACAGGCAGGAGGGAGGCGCGTTTTTCGAATTATTATCGTGGTATTTCAGCGTGTTAGGTGGAATACAACACCAATATCGCCTGGCGAAAACCCACGAACCAATGTGATGTAGCGCGACTTTCGTGGCGGATAATTAGACCAATTTCGCCGGGTTTGCGAAATTACAAAACTTTTAGGAATAAAGGACGGGAATACGGTGTGCCGGGAGCGCAGGCGGCTCGCCTGCATTAAAAAGCGCCCAGCGAAGCGGGCTTCCTTATTGGTTTATATTATTGAAGGCCTGCTTCGCAGGCGCATTATTTATGCAGGCGAGCCGCCTGCGGTCCCAGGTGCTCCCAGGTTACCCCTGCAGTAATTGCAGTACCTGTTGGGGCTGGGCGTTGGCCTGGGCCAGCATGGCCTGGGAGGCTTGCTGGAGTACCTGTGCCCGCGACAATGCCGCGCTTTCAGCGGCGAAATCGGCGTCCATAATGCGCGAGCGTGAGGCTTCGGTTTTTTCGACAACGTTTGTAATATTGCTGATGGTAAATTCCAGCCGGTTAGCTATAGCGCCCATTTGCGCCCGCGTATCATTGATGGTTTCCAGCGCCGCATCCACAACCGCAAGCGCCGCCGACGCCCCTTCTATGGTGTCAATGGCAATATCCGCAACTGAGTTGCCGATGCTGCTGGCCACATTGGTTTCCAGCAGGCCGGTGCGCGCCAATATGTCTGCGGCAACCGCTCCGTCGCCATATTTTATCGACACTTCAGAGTTGTCGACGGAGTTAAGGGTAATCACACCGGTTTCAGTATAATCTGCCACAACACCATGTTCACTGGATTTGGCATTGATAGCGTTCACTACATTCTCCGCCTGTCCCTCGGGCGCCGCACCCGCCGCTATCGCCTCCAGCGAAACGCCGTTAATAATCAATTCACCTTCGCCTATAGCGCCGACAACGGCTGCCAGCCCCGTAATATCACCAACCGAATCACGGGCATTCAAACCCAGGTGCGATACACTATCCCCGACAGTGCCCTGGTATTGGATAGTGATACCATTATCATCGTCCGATTTGAAACTTAAATTCGCCTGATAGCCGTCTGCCGGGTCGGACCCATCCCCGCCAGAAGCGACAATGCCGGTGTTGCTGTCGGTCGCGTTCGCCGCGTAACCGACATGGATCGCAGCGCCCTCGGCGTTGGTCATCATCAGGCGGCCGTTTTCGTTAACCTGACCGCGAACAACCCCGCCGGTGACATCGGTAATCCGCTGCGCCAGCTCTTCCATACTGCCGGTATTGCCGATCTGATAGGTGTTGGTTGTCCCGTCTATCTGAAATACGTTCAGCACCATCATGTCGTCGCCGCGCAGAATACCGCTGCCGCTTTCCGTGGCGAGCACCTCGGTAAAGGCCGATGTGGTTACCCCGGATACATTCTCATTGAACAGGTTCAACAATGCCTGCATATTGGTGGCACCGGACAGGTCACCGACGTTCTGGCCATTGATGAGAAGTGAGCCAGCAGTGCCATCTATGTCGGTAATGCCGGTAGGCGGCACGGCCATGGTCGTCCCCACCACATCCCCACCCGCACTACCGCCCAGGGTTTTCACATCCATGGCCGGGATGCGCATGGTGATGGTCTGTTTTTCCAGTGCCCCTACCTGCAAATTGACTTCACCCAGACTGCCATCCAGTAACAATTGACCATTGAACGTGGTTGTCGTGGCAATGCGATCCAACTCGGATTTCAGCTGCTGTACTTCGGCATCCAGCGTGGCCCGGTCACTGTCCGAATAAATGCCGTTGGCTGCCTGTATCGCCAGTTCGCGAATGCGTTGCAGGATATTGGTGGTTTCATCCAGCGCGCCTTCGGCGGTCTGGATCATCGATATACCATCGTTGCCATTGCGAATGGCCTGGGTCAACCCGCGGATTTGTGATGTCATGCGATTGGAAATTGCCAGCCCTGCCGCATCGTCCGCCGCAGAGTTTATGCGTCGCCCCGATGACAGCCTTTCCATGGCCGTCGACAGATCACTTCCCGAGTTAACCAGTTGTCGCTGCGCATTCAAGGACGAAACGTTGGTATTGATCACCAGTGGCATATCGCAATCTCCTGAAGTCAGACAGCGTTATTATCACGTTCTGTGCTGACGAATTATTGACAGTTACCGTCGATAACAGGCGTTATGCAGCTAACGGGCCAAACCGCTTTCTCACAAATTTTTATCGTTTAAGCGGCGGATTTTGATTTTAAAAAATGAAAAACGGCAATTTTTGGTGCGGCTGGAGGGACATAACTTGCCGCTTTCGGTGTGCTGGGAGCGCAGTGGTGCGGCATCCCGACGGCTCGCCTGCATAATAAGCGCC
>CAYSTJ010000007.1:50975-98008 GCA_964434105.1 uncultured Cellvibrionaceae bacterium
GTGCTGGGAGCGCAGTGGTGCGGCATCCCGACGGCTCGCCTGCATAATAAGCGCCAGCCTGCCGGCTTTCTTTACTCCTGGTTACATCTGACTGAACAGGCTCAACTGACTGACGCGCAGGAAGGTTCTCTGCGCAGCTTCCAGTACCAACGTCTGCTGGGCGAACCGTGCGGTTGCTTCGGCATAATCAAGGTCCCTCAGATTCTTCAGCATTTCATCGGTAACGAGTTCGGTATCCAGATGTATTTCGCGGGTGGCATCAAGGGTATTGCGGCGGGCACCAACTTCCGTTACGACGCTGGAGACGCTGTTTTGTGCATTGGTCAGGTTTTTGAGGGTAGACGCGACCACTGCTTCCATTCGGGCATTGCCCTCCTGCGAGGGATCATAATTCTGCAAGGCGTTTTTAAAGCGGGACAGCGTCGTCAAGAGCCCCTGCTGTTCGGTTGACTCGACCAGAAACCGGTCACCCGGCCGGGCCTGAATGCCGTTGGTAGAAGCGCTGCCATTGTCCGCATTCAACCCAAGCACGCTGTTGATTGCCGGGCTGCCATTATCCACGCGGAAGTTTACCCCCTGCGGCATAATAAAACCCTGCTCTGTCACGGTAATACCCAGATTGACCAGCCGGTTGGCATTGCCATTTGCCGGGTTGTTGAGCGTGTTGGCAAGATCGGCCACACTGGTGATGTTGCTGTCCAGCACCAGCCGTTCGGTGCGGCCGCCCACATTGAGCGTAAAGGTCTGACTCGCTGCGCCGGAAAAGTCCGCGGGAAAGTTCAGCGGCAACTCTGCGCCGAATAATCGCGTCGCCGGCTGGGCCGGGGCACCGGAGGCCGGTGCGCCCATTATCCGGAACTGCGCGCCATGCATTTCGATTTCCATTCCATCACGGAAAGGTTCATTGGCGATTATCACGCGCCCCGTGGAACGTTCGGTGGCCGTAAAGTTTTTAACCGGGGGCGACAGTGTCGACTCGGCATTGAAGGTAATCACAATATCTTCTGGATAAAAGGCATCGTAAGCCGTTTGATCCACCACCTGCCCCAGGGTAATCCGGGCCGGCGGCACAGCGCGATTGGCGGGGCTGGCTGTTGTGGTAAACGTGTTGTCACCACTGTCGATGTCCATAAAGATTTTACGGCCGGAATCCGACGTGGCAACGGTTGCATTGCTGGCGATCTTGATCTGCATCTGGCCTTCGTCGCCCTGATAGGCATAACCGGTTGCATCGGAGCCGACAAACGGTGGACGGGTACTTTTATAGCCACCAAAAATATAATCGCCGTTGGCGTTGCGCGTATTCATCAGGTTCTGTAATTCGTCCATGCGCGAATCCACTTCACTGGCCATGGCCTGATACTCGGATATTCCCAGTGTGCCGGTGTTACCCGCACGCACCGCCAGCTCCTGCATACGCTGGATCAGTTCATTGGCACTGCTCAGGATGATTTCTTCCAGCTCCAGATTATTTTCGGCAATGTCAATATTGCGGGTGTACTGCCCGATCGAATTCAGCTGGTCGGTTAGCTGGAGTATTTTTGTCGCCGCCACAGGGTCATCGGACGGCGTAAGCACACGGCGCCCGGTCGACATCTGCTCCTGGGTTTTGGCGAGCGCCTGACTGGCGTTCGACATTCCCTGGTTGGCGATATTAAAAATCTGCGATGATGAAATTCGCATACATCACATCTCCTGAAATATGACAGCCCGGCAATGCATTACCGGGTAAACCGGGGACCGGGGCCAGCGCTTAAAAGGCATTGAGCAGCCGGTCGAACAGGTCCCTCGCCACGGATATTACCCGTGCGTTGGCTGAAAACAGTTGTTCAAAACGAATCAGGTCCGCCGCCTCTTCATCCAGATTGACCCCGGAAATGGAGTCCCGCAGCGATTGCGACTGTACCAGTACCTGTTCGGCTGCATCGCGGTTAAGTTTAGCGGAATTGCTGGTGATGCCGATCTTTTCGACCAGCGCACCGTAGGCCTGATTGAAGGTCGCCGACCCGGACGCCAGCACGCCGGCTTCCTGCAGCGCCACCAGATTCAGCGCGTTGCGGTTGTCCATGGCGGCGTCGGCGTTAAAATCCAGCGTAAAACGGTCACCGGCGGCCGGTGTGCCACTAATGGCTGCCTGAATTCCCCACAGCGTCGGCGTGGAAAAATCGGCGGCTTCGGTGTCGCCCAGCAACATGCTGTCCGGCGGGATATTGCGCAGGGTAACGCCTTCATCCAGATAGATATCCAGCTGTCCGCCCACCACCACCTGTGACGTCACGCCGTTGCCGGCGGCGGTCATTTGCACTGGACTGTTGATTCCGTCATGCACCGCCATCTGATCACCGCTGGCACCAGTAAACGACAGTTGCAGATCGTCGCCTTCCGTACTCTGCACGTGCAGCTCAGCTTCTCCGGTCAAGTCATTTACACCGGCTGTGGCGTGAATACCGGCCGCCTGCAAGGCGGGGTCGTCATTGATCCGGGCGGCCAGATAATCATAAAAGGCGGCCGGGTCTGCATTGGGGTCCGGCACATCGCCGCCCAGCTGTGCAACGCCGGTCACCGGATCGGGCTGATACGGCAGCAGTGCCTGACCATTGAGACTGATCTGCAGCGGGCTGGCGTGCGTCGCATTCAGGCCGGTAATGGCGGCGAAGGTCGAGGCATTGGCCGTCACACCGGGGATGTTGCCCAGCTGGCTGGCAATCTGCCGGGCACTGGCGTTCTGGTCGGTAAACAGATTGGTCGTCTGCACCTGGCCGGGTACGTCCGAGGGCCGGGTGATTGTTATGGCTTCGGAGGGGTAACCATTGCCCGGGCGGCCCGCGCCGGATACACCATCAGCGTTGCCCTCGGTAGTGTAGGTCAGCGTTGCGATATCAAAGCCGAGCAGACCGGCGACCTGCCCCGGGTCGGCCGCACCGGTGTTATCGGGATCATCATCGTAGTTGTCCAGTGATATATCGCCATAACCACCGGCCTGCAACCGGAAGGCCAGCGCACCATCGTCCGCGATATAGGCCCGCGCCGCCGTACTGTTCAATTGCGCGTTGATATGGGACAGGAGGCTGTCGTTATCGACCAGCGCCGCCCCGTTGACCGTGATGGTGACGGTGCCGTCATTCGCGCCATTCAGTGTATTGGACACGGTAAGATCAAAGGCGAACCCGGCACCGGGACCACTGAAATCCGACACGGTGAAAGCCGGCAGTGTGCCGCCCGGTTGGAGGCTTGCCTGCGTTACCGGCAGGCTGCCATTGGGCAGCCCCATCATGGGTCCGCGTGACACGATTTGCGCCTGCCCCGCCGTACTGTTGAACAGCGGGTTGTCCATGCCGGGCGTGTATCGCTGATCCCGAACCGGCGGGTCCAGGTCGACGGGGTTGGCGGGGTCACTGTTATCCAGAACGTCGTAGCTGTAGGGGGTGCGGAACACAACCACCATGGGCGGGTTCATGGCCCCCGACTGGTTAAATGGCGGCAACGGGTTGCCATCTGCATCCCGCAAGGCCAGCACTTCGCCCGCGCTTATGCGCCCACTGCCCCGGTTGCCGCTGTCGGCGCCAGTCACCAGCGGGCTGGCAAACGCCAGCGCCTCGCCCTCAGCGATCACGGCGCGCATATCCTGCGCACCGCTGCGCGTCGGCTGCAGGGTAAACCGGTCGCCACCCTGAAAAGGTCCGCTTTCCAGCTCCAGCGCCATCCCATCAAAGCTGATGGAAAACGGGATTCTGCCAGGCATCAGACCACTGGCAACGTCGACATTATCGTTAAGTCGGGTAACGCGATACAGGCCGCCGTCGACAATGCTCAGCTCGTAGTCACTGTCGGTAAGCTGCTGCACGTCGTTGATATACAGTGCCAGGGAACGGTTACCGGTGCTGGAATTGGCGGCGTTACCGATCACGCGGTCGCGGGCAATATCGGTGTCGTTGATATCATTGAAAAACAGACGGCCAAATTCGCTGTCAAGGTCAACACCCTGGGCGTGAGCCTGATTGAACGCGTCGGCCATGCCAATGGCAATCCGTCCGATCTTGTTGTAGGTATCGGTCATCACCTCATCACTGAAGCGCAACAGTCCGCCCAGTTCCCCGCCCGTAATGCTGCGGGTAATAACCTCTTTGCGGGTGCCATTGTGAACCAATACATCCATTTTGCCGGGTTCGCTGCTGCGCGGTTCCAGCGACAGCGAGCGCGCATCGGCGCCGATCACCAGCGTCTGGCCGTTGCCCACCGACACATTGATTTGTCCACCGCCCTGATTCGATACCTGAATCGGTATCAGCGCCGCCAGCGCCTTCAAGGTCTGATCCCGCTGATCCAGCAGGTCATTGGGTTGGGAATTCTGCGAATTGCTCCAGGTATCGGCGATTCGCTCGTTCAATCTGGCCAGATTACCGACGAGCGCATTCACCTGCGAAACTGCCGCTTTCATGCCACTCTGGGTACCGCTTTCAATGGCCTGCATCCGGCCATACACCGTGTTAAACCGGTCGCTCAGATTTTCCGCTTCGCTGACGACCAGCTGGCGGGCAGCGAGTGAGGTCGGGTCGTCGGCACCATTCTGCACGGCATTGAAAAAGGAATTCAGGCTGCTTGCTATGCCGGTCGATTCATCCGATAGCAGGTTATCCAGTTGCGTGATCTGGTTATAGAAACCATTCAGGTCGCCGAAAAGCGTGGTATCGGTACGCAATTGACCGATAACAAAATCATTGACCACCCGGCCAATATTATTGACATTGGCCCCGTTGCCGACCCAGTTGCCCTGGTAAAGCGTCGCCGGATTGGTCACCGGCTCGATGCGCTGGCGACTGTAGCCTTCGGTATTGGCATTCGCAATATTGTGGCCCACGGTGCGCAGCGCAGCCTGGCTGACCTTAAGTCCGGAAACACTTACACCTAAAAGATCATTGGCCATACCTTACTCCGGAATGCCGAAAGTTTTACTGCAAGACGAACAAACAGGTAATCCCATTACGGCATTACCCTGCCCGTACCGTCTCCCACAAACTGTTGCAGACGATCAAACACCGACAATACCTTGCGTGCATAGTCCGGATCGGTTGCATAGCCCGCCTGTTGCAGCGCCTGCACGAAGCCGCGCGCATTTTCTGTCAACGCCAGTGCCTGTCCATAACGGGGGTTCTCCTTGATAAACCGAACGAAATCATCCACGCCTTCGGCAACCGAGTCATAGCGGCGAAACGCCGCTTTTTCCATCACCGGGCGACCCTCGCGATACTCCTGTGTGGACACTTCCATGCTTTCGCCCTGCCAGCTGCGATCGGCTTTAATATTGAATAAATTATTACTGCTGTTGCCCTGCTGATCCTGAATAATGTGCTTGCCCCAACCGGTTTCCAGTGCGGCCTGCGCCACCATGACCAGCGGGTTCAGTCCTATCGCAGCGGCCGCTTTTTCCGCGTAGGGTAAAATCTTCTGCATAAAATCACGCGGCGAGCCGATGTCTTCCGCTTCTGCTTGCGCCGCTACGGCACCCGCCGTGGTTAGCTGTGGCGCCAACTTTCGGTCCACAGCAATCGTGGTGTCGGTTTCACCGCCGGGTTGCTCGCTGTAGCGGCTGCTCATTTGCCGATACAGTGCATCCGCAATACCAATGCCTTTGCCATGCGCCATTGATAGCGCCAGTTGCTGATCATACATATCGCGATAGATGCCGCCCTCCTCACCGCCGGACATTGTTTCGTCCTCGAATGCGGTGTTGGCCTGGCGCATACTTTTCAGCATGATATTGATAAAAATCGATTCGAACTCCTGCGCCACCTTGCGCAGCGCCTTATCCTGATCCGGCTCATTCCTGATCGACTGCAGCGCCTGCAGATCGTTAAAGTTCGGCAGAGGACCGACGGTGCTGTTCATGGTCAGATCACCATAATCTCGGCGCGCAGCGCACCGGCCTGCCGCAGGGCTTCCAGAATCGCCATCAGATCGCCGGGGGCGGCACCGACTTCGTTAACCGCCCGCACAATATCATCCAGTGTGGGCGACGGACTGAACTTGAACATCTTGTTGGCTTCTTCATCGACCTCCACCGCGCTCTGGGGCACCGCGACGGTTTGCCCGCCGCCCAATGCATTCGGCTGACTGATCTGAACACTTTCGGTCACCGTCACCGTCAATGAACCGTGGGTAATCGCAACCGGCGAAACCCGCACATGCTGCCCCACCACAATGGTGCCGGTGCGGGAATTTATGACGACCCGCGCCGCCGCCTCACCCGGTTGGACTTCCAGGTTTTCCAGCAGTGACAGAAAATCCACGCGCTGGGCGGGGTTCTGTGGTGCCTGTACCGATACAGACACGGCATCCAGCGGTTCCGCCACGTTGGGCCCCAACATATCGTTGATACTTAACGCCATGCGTTTGGCTGTGGTGAAATCCGCCGCGTGCAGATTAAAAATAATGCGGCCATTGTTGCCAAAATTGCTGTCGACGGTTCGCTCCACCAGCGCGCCGCCGGGAATTCTTCCCACGCTCGGCACGTTCACGGTAATTTTCGAACCGTCCCGCCCCTGGGCGCCAAACCCACCAACAATCAGGTTGCCCTGTGCCACGGCGTAGACCTGGCCGTTAACACCTTTCAGGGGTGTCATCAGCAAACTCCCGCCACGCAGGCTGCGGGCGTTGGCAATGGACGATACGGTAATATCGATGGTTTGCCCGGGCTTGGCGAACGCCGGCAGTTCCGCGTGCACGGCAACCGCAGCAACGTTTTTCAACTGGAAGCGGGTGCCGGGCGGAATGGTTATGCCAAACTGCTTCAACATTGCCGCAAAAGACTGGGTCGTAAATGGCGACTGGTTGGTCTGATCGCCGCTGCCGTCCAGACCGACCACCAGACCGTAGCCCACCAGCTGGTTATTGCGAACACCATCCACAGAGGCGATATCCTTGATACGCACACTGTTCGCCGCGGCGTCCCAGCTGTACAGAATGGCCAGTACGGCCAGCAACAGTGCAGCCAGCGCTACCGGCCTTCGGTGTGCTGTGGCAAAGTCGGGCTCACCCATAAATCGACGGTTTGTAGTCATTGAATCGGTACTCAGTAAGGCCAGTAAATGCCGTTAAAAAAGCGTCCCAGCCAACCCATCACCTGGGATTCGGCCAGCGCGCCGGTGCCGGAATAGCTAATGCGGGCATTGGCGACTTTGGTGGATAAAATCGTATTGTCCGGTGTTACATCGTCGGGTCTTACCAGACCGCTGATGCGGATAAATTCGTCGCCGTGATTCAGTGTCATCCATTTTTCCCCACGGATCACCAGCGTGCCGTTGGGCCATACATCCACCACGCTTACGCTGATATTGCCACGCAGATTGTTGCGCTGGGCAGCATCCGCCTCACCGGAGAAGTCCCGTTGCGCACGCATACCCGTCCCCAGCGAATAGCCACCGCCGGTCACACCCCGCCCCAGAATGGTCGGTTCTTCAATGTTAATATCCGCGTCCTTCGAAATACCGACGTTGGACGACTTCTGGGATACGGTCGCTTCGTCCAGCATCACCGTAATAATGTCGCCGATCCGGCTGGCTTTGTTGTCGGTGAACAGGTTCATCGACCCGGCGTTCTGAAACAGGGAGCCGTTGGAACCCGGCACAGCACGTGGCGCCACAGCCATTACCGGCGCATAGTATGGGTCGTTGGGCTGCGGCCGCGTCGGCATGACGCACGCCGATATTGCGGCGGCCAAAGCCATTACGACAGTGAGCCTGGAGAGCATTAGCGCGTTCATTTTCCGGTTACTCACGTATTACAGATTCTGCGTCGCGTACTGCAACATCTGATCAGCCGTCGACACCACTTTTGAGTTCATCTCGTAAGCGCGCTGGGTCGATATCATGTTAACCATCTCCTCAACGATATCCACGTTGGACGATTCCAGCATGCCTTGCAGAATACTGCCAATGCCGTCCTGCCCCGGCACCCCTTCAATCGGGTTGCCACTGGCGGCGGTTTCCCGAAACAGGTTGCTGCCGATCGCTTCCAGGCCGGCCGGATTAATAAAATCCGCCAGCTGAATATTGCCCAGTACCTGCGGCTCGGCGATGCCGGCCAGACGTGCCGACACAGTGCCGTCGGTGCCTATCGTCACGCTCTGGGCATCCTGGGGAATATTGATTACCGGCTCCAGCAATAATCCGTTGGCTGTCACCAGTTCACCTTCCGCGGACAGGTGCAACTGGCCATTGCGGGTATAGCCCAGCGTGCCATCCGGCTGCAGCACCTGCAGAAAACCGCGACCATTGATTGCTACGTCCAGGGCCTGCTCGGTTACCTGCATATTGCCTTCGGTAAACTGCTTCTGCGTGCCGACGACCCGCACACCGGTACCCAATTGCAGCCCGGACGGCAGCTGGGTTTCTTCGGTTGACTGGGCACCCGGTTGACGATTGATCTGATAGAGCAGGTCCTCAAATACCGCCCTGTCTCGTTTGAATCCCACAGTCGACGCGTTCGCCAGGTTGTTGGCGACGGTAGTCAGTTGCGTGTCCTGTGCGGACAGTCCGGTTCGACTTACGTACAATGCTGCGTGCATGGTGCTACCTCGTTAAACTACGTATTCATTTGTAACAGGCGGGCGGAACTTTCGGACATTTCCTGCGCCTGCGTCATAATTTTTATTTGCATTTCATACTGTCGGGATAACGACAGTATGCTGGTCAGTTCGTTAATGGCATTGACGTTACTGGCTTCCAGAAATCCGGATACCAGACGTACGCCTGCATCGGGTTCCAGCGGCTCGCCCGCTTCAAGCACCTGAAACAGACCATCTTCGCCTTTGGTTACTGTCGCGGGATCGGGGTTAACCAGTTTTATTCGGTCGATAACGACGGGGGCTTCCGGCCCCTGCCCCAATGGAACAACCGTAATATTGCCATCCATACCAATTTCGATTTTCGCCGCAGCTGGAATAGCGACCGGCCCATCATTGCCGATCACCGGCAGGCCATTGCCGCTGCGCAAAATCCCGACCGGGTCCACATGCAGGGACCCCGCACGGGTGTAACGTTCCTGACCCGCGCCATTAAGTACAGCAATAAAGCCGTCGCCTTCAATGGCAACATCAAGATCGCGCCCGGTCTGCTGCAATGCGCCAAAGGCAAAATCGGTCGCAGGCTTTTCTGCCAGTGCGTAGGCCCGCGTCGGCAGGCCGTCGCCGTAATAAACCGGCATGCTGCGTGCGACTGCAAAATCGGATTTGAAACCGGTGGTATTGACGTTCGCCAAATTGTTGGCATGACTCGTCTGGGCATGCATGTTGTGCCTGGCCCCGGTCATCGCGATATAAATGGCCTTATCCATAAAAATTCCTGAGTCAAAAAAATAGCTTTTCTCTGCATTACAGGATGGATTGCAATAGCGGTGCCAGAGTGGATATTGGGTCAGATTATCCTTCGACAGGCTCAGGATGAGCGGGGGTGGTTACGAATGGAATAGCGGAACAAGGGTTGGGGCGGACGGGATTTTTGTTTTGAATGCTGTGCCGGCCACCACTGATTTTCAGTGGTGGCCGGCTACAGATTTTTTAACGTGGGTTAGCGAATATTGATAATGGTCTGGGTGATCTGGTCGGCGGATTCAATGGTTTTGGCATTTGCCTGAAAATTGCGCTGGGCGATAATCAGCCGGACCAGCTCCTCCGACAGGTCGACGTTGGACTCTTCCAGTGCGCCCGCCTGAACCATCCCCAGAGCGGCACTGCCGGGCACACCGATATTGGGTGGGCCGGACTCGAAGTTTTCCGCCCACATGGTATCGCCAACCGGTTGCAATCCCTGTGAATTCCTGAAATCGGCCAGCGCCAGTTGCCCCAGGGTTTTTGATTCGCCGTTGGTAAACTGCGCGAATATTACGCCGTTGTCATCAATATTTATCCGTGACAGGCGACCCGTGGAATAGCCATTCTGGGCGTTGTCATTAACAGAGAAATCGCTGCCAAACTGCGTAGTACCCGAAAAGTCGATAACGAAATTCGAGTTAACCGGTACCGTGGGAATGTTGGTGGTTCCTCCCGCCAGCACATTCTGTGGACCCAGTGCGCCATTGGGATTACCATCGCTATCGCGCGGAATCCAGTTCGACACCAGAATATTATCCGAGTAGTTTCGATCCAGCGAACCGTCTTCATTGAACCGCAGGTTATAGGATGCCATGGTAGGCATTGTGTTCTGTGGCGGCGGTAAATTTGTATCTGGATCACCGACGTCATAGCCATCAACCTGAATGTACATGGTCCACTCATTCGATGCTGTTGTCGGGTCATTGGGGTCGTATGGTTGCCTGACGAAATATTGCGTCATTACATGCGAGTTACCCAGGCTGTCGTAAATCGGCAGCGAGGTAGCCGAGTTATAGGTATTCTGATCTGTGGGGTCAAATGCATTGAGCGTGACGTCGGTAAATGCGGTACTGGTTAATGGGCCAAAAAGGCCGATCGATGGCGGATTGGCGTTCTGGGCGGCGTAACCTTCGCTCAGCACAATATCAATGCTGCCGCCCACCACCACGGTGTTGCCTTCTGCCGCAATTGCACTGGCATTATTCAATGTATTGTTCAGGTCCACTTCCAGAATTTCCGGGGGCGCGGCCGGGTTGCCAAGCACGCCCAGGCTGTCGCCGTCATCGACGCTGCTGATTGCCACCTTCATGTCGTCGCCGACGGCCGAGTGCAACACGAGGTCGCCGCTATCCAGATCCAGTGTGGCGGTAATGCCGGGCAAAACCGTATTGCTGTAGGTATTAATCTGGTTACCCAGTGCCTGCAGGGTCGGCGCCTCCATGGTCACGCCGTTGACTTTGACCTGCAGGTTACCATTGGCGTTATTGTATTGACTGGCCAAAAACCGCAAATTGGTATTGGCCGACGCCGACACACCCGTCATGGCATTCAGTTCGGAGGCCACCCGCGCAGCAGATGCCCCCGCGTCGGAGGTATAGCGAACAACATTGCCATCGGGCCCTACAATATCGATTGACTGGGCCGGGTAGTTATTGTTCGCCGCGGGTTCGCCCGGTACGGAGGGTACGTTCATGGGCAACCCCAGTGCATTGGTGTCGCCACTACCATTCAACAGTCGAATCTGTGACGCCTCCCCGCTCTGCAGGGCGGCGAACTCCAGTCGATAATTACCGCCACCGGCATCAACTGCGGACGCGACCACATCAATGGGGGTTGCCGGCGGTTCGGGCGCAAACAGCTGTGCGTTAATTGCGCCGGCCAGGGTCCTCAGATCATTGAATGTGTTAATGGTGGCGGGCACACCCGACGCCGTATTCAGCTGTATAGGGACCGTCCCGTTATTGCCACCACCGGCCGTCAGCTCCACATCAAATGCAACCGTACCGGTGCTGAAGTCGAGGCCCGCCAGGGGCAGGGTAAAGTTGGCTGGCGGCGTCAGCCGGGTGGTGGTATTCGATTCAAGTCCAACCCGGGTTACGCCGACGGCATTCCCTTCCGTTGAAAAGGCCCGCCCTGTAGACTGTAATATTGGCGCCGTGGCGTCAAGGTTCAGCAGAGACTCGACGCGCGTCGTCCCCCGGGGCGCCTGATTGCCGGTATTAATTCGCATGTCGCCCTGTAACCCGCTGATGTTGCCAAGATCGTCTGCGGGGAAGCCCTGCAGACGTGCGCCCATGTTGTTGACTATGTAGCCGCGGTCATCCCGCCCGAAGGTTCCGGCCCGGGTATACATTTGTTCACCATTCTGTTGAACCACGAAGAATCCGTTCCCGCTGATAGCGAGATCGAGATCGTTTTCGGTGAAGTTGGTACTGCCCTGGGAAAACTGCTGGGCGACATTCTGCAGCCGAACACCGTTGCCGATCTGATTGCTTCCGGACCCCAACACGGAGGTCGCATACAAATCTCCGAATTCTCCCCGGGAGCTTTTAAATCCCGTCGTTGATGCGTTGGCAATATTATTGCCAGTAATGGATAGATCACTGGACGCGGACCGGATACCGCTAAGTGCTGTGTTAAACGGCATATAAATCTCCTGTAGAACTGCTCATCATATAATCTTCCGGCACGCCGGCGCTTTTTACTATTCGTTAAACTGTTTGACATCGGACAGCCTGACTGACCCGGCACCCGCCAGGTTCAGAAGCAATCCGCCCTGTGCCCCGATGGTGACACTATTGACATTGGCACTGAGACTGGTTTCCAGCTGCGTCGGTTCGCCATCAATTGAAGCCGTCACCACAAACCGGTACTCCCCCGGAGGAAGTCCGTTGTCGTGCCTGCTTTGCCAATCCATTTGACTGCCGTTTACTTCCATGCTCCGGCCATCCCAGCGAAACCCGACCTGCCCTGCCTGCTGTGGGCCAAACTGGACCTGCTCGACCAGGTCACCGCCCTTGTTGAAAATATCCAGATTGACGCTGCCTGTACTGGCCGGTACATCGATCAGCGCATTTACAGCACCCTGGTCTTCCAGCCGGGTAGATTCCGCCGGCACTGTGACTGACCGCCCGACCAGGCTCGACGCCTGCAAGGCCTGATTCCCGACAAAGCTTTTGGTGAAAGCGTCGAAATTATTATTGAGCGTATCCAGGCTCTCCACGGAACTGAATTGTGCCAGCTGCGCAATAAAGTCCGAGTTCTCCTGCGGTGATAACGGGTCCTGGTTTTCCAGCTGGGTAATCATCAACTTTAGAAAGGCTTTTTGCCCCAGCTCTTCGGCTTCTTTTTTCTCTGTCGGATACTTCTGGGTAACAGACAGGTCATTCATGTAGCTGTTGCCGGTAATCGAATCTGTCATAAATCAGCCCTGCCTGTTCAGCCGCCTATTGGCCCAAGGTTAAAACACGTTGAATCATCTGTTTTGCCGAGTTCATCATTTCCACATTCACCTGAAACGACCGGGTGGCGGAAATCATGTTGGTCATCTCTTCCACAATATTCACATTGGGGTAGAAGACGTAACCGTTCTCGTCCGCCAATGGATTATCCGGCTCGAAACGCTGCTGTAATGGTGCGTCACTTTCGACAATACCGGCTACACTCACGCCGGCCGACGCTGCGTTACCCATGCCGGACCCCGCCTGCGGATTGCCCAGCATATTGTTGTAGGTCGCCATAAAAACCGGGTGCCGTCCGCGGTAAACCGTGTCTGCACTGGACGACGCAGATTCCGCGTTGGCGATATTGCTGGCCGTTGTATTAAGCCGTACCGACTGGGCATTCATTGCCGAGCCAGCGATATCAAAAATATTGGTCATACCCATGACTACTCTCCTTTTATGGCATTCATGATGCCTCTCATGCGACTGTTCAGCAGCGTAAATGCCACCTGGAACTCGAGACTGTTTTCCATAAACGCCGCGTTTTCGATATGCTCGTCTACGGTGTTGCCGTCTATGGAAGGCTGTGTCGGTGTCCGAAATTGCAGGTTGGCATCTACAGCGCCATTTGTCGTTGCCGGTAAATGTCCGGCTTGGGTTACCGCCATATGACCGCGCCCCCTGCTGTTCAGTTGTGCATTGAGTGCCTGATGAAAGTCAAAGTCTTTGGCTTTGAAGTTTGGCGTATCGGCGTTGGCCAGATTGGCCGACAGAACTTCCGCCCGTCCGGACCGCAGCTTCAACGCTGCCTCAAACGGACCGAATGCATTATGAAAATTAATAGCCACTGAAGACTCCACAAGTTGCAGTTTCAACCCTCTATTGCAACCGGTGTGCCAATCGCCGACCCAGAATGTATCCATATGTTTTTGCAGATATTTATGCTGCCGATGGTGTGGCTGGCAACCGCTGAAAAGCGGCAAGGCTTTGCCGCAATGCCGGAAATCGGTCGGTCGCGTTACGCCTGCTGGTTTGAGTGACAAATTACTGACTGAATGGGGAGGAGCAGGAAATGGCAACTATTCAGTTCACGCCCGGCTTGCTACGACAAAGCAGGCGTCACGCGCTGTCATCGGGATTCTTTTTTGGCGCGATAGGCCACGCCGGGTTTGCAGTATACCATTTCGAAAAGATGGCCCAGTCCACTGATGCTTTCCGACGAACCAAGAAACAGTAACCCACCCGGCTGTAGCTGGGCGTGAATTTTCATTAAAATTTCCTGCTTCAGCGTCGATGAAAAATAGATCAACACGTTGCGGCAAAAAATGACCTGAAACCGGCCGAGCATACGGAACGACTCCTGGAGGTTCAGGGGCCGAAAGCGAACCCGGTTTCTGATCTCCGGTATCAACGTCCAGCTTTCTTCTGACTGCTTCACAAAAAACTGTCGCGTACGCTCTTCTGATAATCCCCGAATGATCGAGCTGCGGTCATAGGTGCCCTGCCGTGCAGAATCCAGTACCGCACTCGACAGATCCGTCGCCAGTATTTCTATGTCAAAGCGCCAGGCGTTTTTCCTGTTGCGGAAAAACTCTTCTGCAATCATGCTGAGCGAATAGGGTTCCTGCCCGGACGAACAGGCTGCAGACCAGATTCTGAACGTGGCCGGGCTGCGCACCTGCGCATACGCCGGCAGGACCACATCCGCGAGATAGCTAAAGGGGTATTCGTCACGGAACCAGTAGGTTTCGTTGGTCGTCATCGCATCAATAACCTGCTGGCGCAGCAATCGGTCGCTATCGATTTTTATACGTGCCAGTAAATCACCGACCGAATTCAGACAGTATTGTGTCAGAATGCGCCGTGTACGGGTTGCGACCAGGTACTGCTTATGGGGTCCCAAATCGATGCCGGCCGCCGCCCGCAGAAAACTGCTGAATTCCTGATACTCCTGTGGCGACAGTTGCGGCAAATCACCGACAGCCTGCCTCATGACCGCAGCGTCCAGGATGCGCAAGTGAACACGATTACCATAAAGGCTCCGACTGTTTTACCAGCGCCATCGTTCGAATAGCGGTCATGAAGCCAAAGGTTTGTGCGTTTAATCGTTAACCAGAGAGACATCCGCCATCCGTTTATTGACACGTTTTGCCAGCTCGTTGGGATGGAACTTGGCGATAAAATCGTTGGCACCGACTTTTTTGACCATAGCTTCGTTAAAGACGCCGCTGAGGGAAGTATGCAGAATCACAAACAGATCCCGCAACTTCGGGTTGATACGTATTTCCGCCGTAAACGTATAGCCGTCCATCTCCGGCATCTCGATGTCGGAAATCACCAGCAACAGTTCTTCATAGGGGTCCTTGCCGGCTTTCAGCATATCCTCCAGAAATGTCAGCGCTTCGCGACCATTCTTCAGCACTGTCGCTGTGACATTGATTTCCTGCATGACTTTCTGGATCTGCTTTCTGGCAATCGTGGAGTCGTCAACAATCAACACATGCTTTTTGGTCGTAGTATGCTGCTTCGATTCTTCGATAAGTGCGTTGCTGACAGCGTCCGGCAGTGGTGCAATTTCCGCCAGCACTTTCTCCACGTCGATAATTTCCACCAGCCTGCCTTCGACTTCGGTTACCGCGGTAAGGTAGCTGTTGCGTCCACTGCCGCTCGGTGGCGGATGGATGGCTGACCAGTTCATATTGACAATGCGCTCAACGGCGCTGACGAGAAACCCCTGCGTCGAGCGATTGTACTCCGTAATAATAACGAAGCAGTCCTGAATATTTTCCTGTGGGCTCGAACCTGTCGCCTGACGTAAATCCAGAATCGGAATAGTGCCCCCCCGAATATGCGCTACCCCGCGAACGACCGGGTTCCGCTTGGGTATGGCATGCAGCGTGGGGCACTGCAACACTTCTTTGACCTTGAAAACGTTGATGCCATACTGCTGTCGCCCTCCGAGACTGAACAGCAGCAGTTCGAGACGATTTTGCCCGACCAGTTGGGTCCGCTGGTTTACTGTGTCCAAAACGCTCGCCATCTTCCTACCTCAATTTTGACCATGTTGCTAACTCGCTGGCTGACCGCTAACACCCCAGTGACATCGGCATCCAAATTGCTGCACAGCCTCTCACAGGCCTTCCTCCGACGGGTTTTTGACGCGTTCACAGGCAGAGGAGCCCAGCCGGCTAAGGTAAGCATAGGACAGTACACATGATAATTCGCAGTTTTTTTAGCGTGCTGATGCTACTGCTCATTCAGTCAGTCAGCGCGTCGGACAACGATCCCGGCGAAGCAATTCGATCGCAGGTGCATGCGCATGTCACCGAGATGCTGAAGCAGGTCTATCCCAACACCGATTTCACAGAAAACGTCAATATCGATGTGGGCAACCTGGATGCAAGACTGCGTCTACCCGCCTGCAACGGTCAATTGGCACCGCGCATTCATTCACCGAAGCCGTACGGCAGCAATATCACTGTGAAGGTGAGCTGCCTGGGCGATCAGCGCTGGAGCGTTTTTGTACCGGTCAGGCTCGATATTCATGTCATGGCGGTGGTTGCCAGTCGTGCCATTGGCCGAGGCGAGCGGGTTACAGACGCGGATGTGCATCTGGCGCGGGTGAATACGTCCAGTGATTACGTCGAAGACCCGGCCCGCGTCGTCGGCATGACCGCGCGACGCCCCCTGCGCGCGGGAGAGGTGGTAAAGCCGACCTGGGTGGAGGCACCGATCGCGGTAGAGCGCGGCGCTGCGGTCGCATTGGAGGCCGTCAGGGGTGGCATCACGGTGACGGCTGTCGGCACGGCCATGGCCAATGGTCATGTGGGAGACCAGATCAAAGTGCGCAATACTCAGTCAAACCGTGTGGTCGACGGCAGAGTGATTGCGCCGGGCAAAGTTCAAATACTGTTCTAGACTTATATGAGCACAATTGTATCATCGACAATCACATTCACTGCTAAAGTTCCTCTGTAACAGGCCGATAACCAACGTATAAGCAGTTTTCAGGCAAATACGCACAACAGGACCGGAATAATTATGGTTATTGAACCAGGCAATCCAGGCAAGAGCGGTATCCAGGGCCCGGTGGCGAGCACCAACCGCGCCAAAACCGACGCTTCTGCCCACCCGAACGCACCCAAAGCCCCGGCCGACAAGCCTTCGGACAGCGTTTCGTTCAGTCAGAAAGCGCAGACGATGAGTCAGCTGGAAAACCGGGTTATGCAGTCAGATGATGTGGATATGGCGAAAGTCGATGCTATCCGGCAGTCAATTGCCGAAGGGCGCTACACGGTCGACAGCCAGTCGATCGCAGACAAAATGCTGGCACAGGACGCTGACTTTTAACCCGGAGTCATAATGAATTCACCGCCAACGGTATCCACTCCCGTTCTGACGCAACATATAGATCAGGATCTGCAGACCTGCGATAACCTGCTGCAACTGCTCAAAGCCGAGCGACAGGCGCTTGACGAACGAAATTTTGCGCTATTGGAAGAAATCATCTATCAGAAGTCAGCCGCGCTTCAGTCGCTGGAAAGCAGTGCTAACCAGCGCGTTGCCTGGTTGCGCGATAACGGCGCAGGTACGACAGATACCGCCCTCGAGGATCAGTGGACCCTGCTGCTCGACCGATCGGCACCGCAACTCGTGGCACGCTGGGAGACCCTCCGGACCCGTCTGGCCGAGTGTCATGCAAGCAATGACGTGAACGGGCGCATCCTGTCACGCAAGCAGGCAACCTACGCCCAGTTGTTGAAGGTCATGCGTGGGCAGACAGAAAGCGCCAACCTCTACAGCCCCAAAGGCAGTGCCGGCGGCCGGCCACCGGGGCAGCCCCTGGGCAGTGCCTGATTTCCGTCAGGTCAACATAACCTCGCCTGCGCACTTACCGCTCAGACCGCCCTGCCTCTCCAGACCATTTTTTCTGTACCCGGCATCTGAAGACCAAAACAGGGGTTTTTCAAACGCCCAGGTTTTAGTATAGTGGCGGCCCTTTACAGGGCGCTCCATCGCAGGCAGATGGCGCGCAGGGGTTTGCGTGAGGCTTGGCACCCCGACTGGCGTGCGGATGCTGCGCGCAACCCGTGAACGCAGGAAGCGGCATGTAAAAAACGAGTCCCCGTCGATTAACAGGATAAATCCCGTGCCTCCTAAGCGCGAGCTCCAGGTTCGAGTCCTGGCGGGGACGCCATTCCATCCAGCCCATCACTGATTGCCGGCTCTGATTCTGCCCGCGACGGCCCGCCATGAACCTCATCCTTCTTGAACCCGACGACTTTATCAATCCGCATCTGGTCAGACTGTCAGGCCGGCGCGCACTGCATATCGTCCAAATCCTTCGTAGTCAGCCGGGGGACACGGTGAAAGTCGGACTGCTCAACGGTAACCTTGGACGGGCCACCATTGCCAAACAGGAAGGCAACGAGATTCATCTCGAGGTCCCAGACCTGTTGGAACCACCGCCACCCACCCTGCCCCTCACGCTCATTCTCGGTCTCCCGCGACCGCGCATGTTGCAGCGCACCCTCCAGACCATCGCCACCATGGGTGTGGAAAATCTGTGTCTCATCCAGACTGCGCGTGTCGAAAAGAGCTTCTGGCAAACACCCCTTCTGAAAGACGCGGCCGTGCGAGAGCAGTTGTTGCTGGGCCTGGAACAGGGAAAAGCGACCCAACTGCCGACGGTATACTGCTTCCATCGTTTCCGGCCTTTTGTAGAGGATCACCTGCCACGCCTGAGCGCCGGTACGTGCCAGCGGTGGATAGCCCATCCCGGCGACTATCCAGCCGCCCAGCCAGCCACCCGCGAACCGGTGGCATTGGCCGTTGGCCCGGAAGGCGGATTTATCGAAAACGAAGTCACCTGCTTTGTCGACGCCGGTTTTTCCCCGATCCAGCTCGGTCAACGTATCCTCCGGGTCGAAACCGCCATCCCGGTGCTATTGGGTAAGCTGTTTTAGGCGTTTACGCGCCACCGTCTTTGGCGGACAGGAAGAGCGAACAGGAAGAATAGCCACATTCGGGGTGAACATTTGGCAATTTTGCGGTCTTAGCTTACGGCTGTTCCCCCCACAAAATTTTAATGGAGGTTTTATTGATTCCAGTCAACGCCCTGGCAGAACGTTTTTTTATAATCGTAAACAAGTCCCGATAATCGAAAAGCTGAAGAAGGATGGTAACCATGCAAATCAACATCTCTGGCCACCATGTCGAAATCACGCAGGGTATTCGCGATGCCATTGAAAACAAATATTCCAGGATTCAGTCTCACTACCCCGACATTGGCCCACTGGCCATCATCCTGACGGTCGAAAAGAACGAGCAAAGAGTCGAGACCAGTACACATTTTCTGGGCGCACCGGTCAGTGTCCACGCTGTCGACAGCAATCTTTATGTCGCAATCGGAGAGTCAGCCAAAAAACTGTCTGCCGCGCTGTCCCACCGCAAGGGTATGCTCAGAAAAGCCAATCGCAGTCAAGCCGCCCTGAGCTAGCACGCTGTCCGTCGGGGCCTTTGTGCCCCGTCGTCCCGAATCAGTCCCGATTCCGTTTTTGCAATCCGATTCCTCATAAAAAATTTCGGGCTAATTCCACTTTCCCCATCGCCTGACACCGATTGATTGAATAATGATCAAACCGCGGGCGCACGGCTTCCGACCCTGTTTATCCGCTACTTAAAGCCTTTCGTAATAGCGTCTTATGGTTTATGCTTCCTTGCAAAAGCCTGCATAAAAACAGGCAATACACCTTACCATTGTGACTATTCAGCTCGTGCGTCCAGATTGTTCAGAGCAAGGCGAAAAATGTGAGTTTACGTGTAAATATACGCCGCGCATCCTGCGCTTCGCCGTCTGGCCAGGCGCTCAAACCTGTTCCCGACAGGTTTGTGACCATTTTTTAACGCAGCTATGAGCAAATCGGGACGTGAGCTGAATAGTTACTTACCATTTAGAGTAAAACCACACTGATGAGTCCATCGAGTCAATCTGCAGCCAGTTCGGAAAGACCAGAAACATTCCAGCTTAAGGGAGGTCTGTTTCCGATGACGCTGCTGGACCTGAAAACCTCGGATATTGCCGCCGTCAAACGCGAACTGGAAACCAAAGTCGCCGGCAGCCCGGCCTTTTTTAAAAATTCCGCCATTGTTTTCGGCTTTGACTGCCTCACCGATGCCCAACAGACTGAACTGAAGCTCGCCGAACTGAAGGATCTTTGCCTGGCATTGAACCTGATTCCCGCTGCAACGCGGGGTGGCAACCAGACTTTACAGGAACAGTCCCTCGCACTCGGTCTCGCCAATCTGCCCAAAATAAAGGAACGTACAACACCGGTGCGCGAAGTCGCTGAAACCAGTCCGGAAGTCGTGGATGTCAGCCCGGAAACTGCGCAGGCCGAACAACAGGTTACGGGTCCCACCAAGGTGGTGTCGGCACCGGTGCGCTCCGGACAGCAAATTTACGCGCCCAATGGCGACCTGATCATTCTGACCTCGGTATCAGCCGGCGCCGAGGTACTGGCCGACGGCAATATTCATATTTATGGACCGCTGCGCGGCAGGGCCCTGGCGGGAATCAAGGGCAACGAACAGGCGAGAATTTTCTGTGGTAGTCAGGAAGCCGAACTGGTATCCATTGCCGGGCATTTTCTGGTAGACGAAGTTCTACGGGAAAATCAATGGAAAGAAGCGTGTCAGATATTTATCGAAGATGGTTCTATAAAAATTGAAACGCTCTACAACACTTAATTAAAGGGTTACTACATTGGCTAAGATCATTACTGTTACTTCCGGAAAGGGTGGCGTTGGCAAGACCACCACAAGCGCTGCGATCAGTACCGGCCTGGCTTTACGTGGCCACAAGACAGCGGTAATTGATTTTGACGTCGGATTGCGTAATCTGGATCTGATCATGAACTGCGAGCGGCGTGTTGTTTACGATTTTGTCAACGTAATTAATGAAGAAGCAAACCTCAAGCAGGCATTGATACGGGACAAGCGTTGCGAGAACCTGTTTATTCTGCCCGCATCCCAGACACGCGACAAGGAAGCCCTGACAAAAGAAGGCGTCGAACGTGTACTAAACGAACTGAAGGACATGGAGTTCGAATACATCATTTGTGACTCACCGGCCGGCATCGAACACGGCGCCTATATCGCGTTGTATTTTGCCGATGAGGCGGTCGTAGTGGCCAACCCGGAAGTATCCTCGGTACGGGATTCCGACAGAATTCTGGGTATCCTGCAAAGCAAATCCCAGAAAGCCGAGATGGGCAAGAATGTAAAGGAGCACCTACTGATCACCCGCTATGACTCGGGGCGTGTTGCCCGGGGCGAAATGCTGGGTGTTGCGGATGTTGAGGAGATTCTCGCCACCAAGCTGCTCGGCGTAATTCCGGAGTGCCAGTCGGTACTGAAGGCCTCCAACCAGGGTATCCCGGTTATTCACGATACAGAAAGCAGTGCCGGCAAGGCGTATGAGGATGCCGTTGCCCGGCTGCTGGGCGAGGAAAAGGAGCATCGCTATCTCACACCTGAACACAAAAGTCTGTTCCAGCGATTGTTCAGGAGGACCGCGTGAGTATATTTGATTACTTTCTTCGAAAAAAAACCAATACCGCTTCCATTGCCAAAGACCGCTTACAGGTTATCGTCGCCCACGAGCGCAAAGTCCACAATGAGCCGGATTATCTCCCTGCCCTGCAGCGCGAGATCATGGAGGTCATCAAAAAATATGTGGATATTGATATCGAAAACATTGAAGTTCAGCTCGATACCCAGGGTAACTGTTCAGTCCTGGAGCTGAACGTTACCCTGCCGGACTAGGGTCTGTTGATGTCATTGCTCACCAGGTCTTGCCTGGTCTAAAGAAGCCTGCTCATACGCCCATATTTTTCAAGGTTTCCATGAGTTCGCGCAAGATTCCGGATGCACGTGGGTGTTCGTCACCCATCTGGTCCGCCAACAATTCCATAGTTTCGATGGGGCCAGGGTCCGGCGGCGTCATTTCAGACTGTTCGTGCAGATAATAATCGAGGGATTTCAAGAGATTGGCCTGCTCGGCACTGGGTTCACCACTGCCAAACAATTCGTGCAATTCGGACATGAGATTCTGTAATTTTTCTTTCGGCATATCGGTGGCTCCGTTTGTTATTGTTCCGGACCGCTCGTTTTGGTCGTTCCGTATTTTTTGGCCGGTTATATCTGGTCCGCTTCCTTCAGAAACCGTGCAATAATCCGGCCTGTGGCGTCGGGTTGCTCTGCATGGAGCCAGTGGCCGGCCTCCTCGACAGTTTCAATACGTGCCTGCGGAAACCGTTGCTGAATAGCGGCTTCTGCGCCCGGCAGAATATAATCGGACCTGCCCCCTCGCACGAACAGGGTTGGCCCGTCGAATTCACCTTCGCTGTTGCCCGCAACCAGCTGCCCATAACCCCGGTGCAGACCCTGCAGATTCATGCGCCAACGAAAACCCTCGCCCTCCCTGACCAGGTTTTTCAGCAAAAACCCCCGAACTGCAGCGTCCGGTATCGACTCCTGCAGCGCTTCATCGGCCGCGACCCGACTCTGTAACGCTTCTATCGGTACAGATAAAAGCCCTTGAAATATATTGTCGTGCCGATTGCCGTAGGCCACCGGGGCGACATCCAAAACTACCAGACGGGTTACCCGGTCAGCATTCTGCAGTGCCAGCTCCATGGCGACTTTGCCACCAAGGCTGTGCCCCACCATGATGACGTGGGACAGCTTTTGAGCGTCCATCCATTGCCGCACCCCCTCAACCATGGCCGACAGCTCACTGTGCTCCGTATGAGGCGAACGGCCATGATCGGGCAGGTCGACACTGTAAACGGTGTGGTTGACAGCCAATAGGCGCGCCAGCCTACCGAGATTTTCCAGGCTGCCAAACAATCCGTGGAGTAAAACCAGCGGGGCGCCCTGTCCGGATTCGAGGTGATACAGCATCAGTCCTCACGGGGACGCGGTACGGGCGCCGGAAACGGTATTGTGGCAAATTTGTCGTTGGACTTTACTTCACTGACCCGGCCCGCGCCCTCCTTTTCGACTTCATCAATCCGCACAATGGCGTGCATCGGAACATAGGAACGTTTGACGGCGTTAAACTCGGCCTTCAGCTTTTCTTCTCCCGGGTCCACCAGCAGCTGGCTTCGCTCGCCGAAAACAAACTCTTCAATCTCAATGAAACCGTACATCTCGCTCTGGTATATTGCCTTGGCATATACCTCGTATACCTGGTTCTGATTATAGAAAATTACTTTAAAAAGTGACGTACTGGCCATATTACTCTCTGATTAAACGTCTGATTGCAGCAACAAGGGTGCCACAACCCGGGTATAAGGTCCACTGTATGGGGGTGCGGTGCTAAAAAACAAGCAACTTTTTATTCCTGCCCTACATCAGTATAATACGCGCTCAATTTTTACCCTACGGTTGTAACCGGAACCCCCATGGCAGAAGAACTCTCCAGCACGCAGACCAAAAAGCTGTTCATCCAGACCCACGGATGCCAAATGAACGAGTACGACTCCGCTCGCATGCGTGATCTGCTGGGGGAATCCCATCAGCTGGTAAGCACCGACGACCCGGCCGAAGCAGACGTGTTGCTGGTCAACACCTGCTCCATCCGGGAAAAGGCCCAGGAAAAACTGTTCCATCAGTTAGGTCGCTGGAAGCAGCTGAAAGAGCTGAAACCGGGCCTGGTCATTGGTGTTGGTGGCTGTGTTGCCAGCCAGGAAGGTAGCGCTATCGCCGAGCGCGCGCCGTTTGTCGACCTTATTTTTGGACCACAGACCCTCCACCGTCTGCCGGAAATGCTGGATGCGCCCCGGGGCCGCGGTGCAGTGACGGTCGATATCACCTTTCCCGAAATCGAGAAGTTCGACAAACTGCCCAAACCGGAAGCCGACGGCGTTTCCGCCTTCGTCTCGATCATGGAAGGCTGCTCCAAGTACTGCACCTTCTGCGTCGTACCCTATACCCGCGGCGAAGAGGTCAGCCGTCCGGCGCAGGATATTCTGGACGAAGTCGCCCATCTGGCCGACCAGGGCGTGCGCGAGGTCAACCTGCTGGGCCAGAACGTCAACGCCTGGCGCGGCGACGGCCCCGACGGTGCGGCCGATCTGGCGGACCTGATAACGCTGGTAGCGCGCATCGACGGCATCGACCGCATCCGGTATACCACCTCTCACCCTGTGGAGTTCTCTGACAGCCTGATTGATGTCTACGCGGAAGTGCCGGAACTGGTGAACCACCTGCATCTGCCCGTACAAAGCGGCTCGGACCGCATTTTGATGGCAATGAAGCGCGGACATACTGTCCTTGAGTACAAATCCAGGCTGCGTCGCCTTAAAAAGCTGCGGCCCGATATCAGCCTGTCGTCCGATTTTATTGTAGGTTTTCCCGGCGAGACCGAACAGGACTTTCTCGCCACCATGAAACTGATCAGCGATGTTGGATTTGATCACTCCTTCAGCTTTATCTACAGCCGACGCCCGGGCACTCCCGCCGCCGACCTTCCTGACGAGACGCCCGAAAGCCTGAAGAAGGAGAGACTCGCACTGTTGCAACAGCGTATTACCCAGCAGGCGCAGCAGATCAGCCGTAAAATGGTCGGCAACACCGAGCGGGTGCTGGTCTCCGGCTATTCACGGAAGGATCCGGGTCAGCTCAGCGGACGAACCGAAAATAACCGGGTGGTCAATTTCCGCTGTGATCAACCGGAGCTTATCGGCCATTTCGCGGACATACTCATTGAAGAGGCGCTGCCGAACTCCCTGCGTGGCACACTGCTGGCTTCCGAACTGGATTGAACCGTCTGGCAAAGCCTGGCAGAAATGGCACCTAATAGCCGAAATTCCGGAAATGTGCGCCGCTTCTGCGGTTTTTTTCTTTCATATCTCGCCGGAATTGCGGTAGGCTTGAGACAACCTGACGGTTAAGTGCCTGTAAAGTGAACGCTGGCCCGCGATAGCGGTCGAATCGCACTGGTCAGACTCGCACAGACAATATTACTTACATAAAGCGGACGCACTACGACTTGGACACCACAAACGCATCACCTGTAACACCAGCCACAGCCTCAACCAGCGTCATCCTGGAACCCAATGATAGCCGTCGACTGCTCAACCTGTGTGGACAGTACGACAGTCACCTCAAGCAGATTGAGAAGCGCCTCGACATCGAGATTCACAACCGCGGCAACCACTTTGCCCTGCATGGCCCCGAGGAACGTACCCGCATTGCTACGCAGGTACTGAACCAGTTATACAGCGATACGTCCGGTGAGTCAGAGATCACCCCGGCCGAAGTCCATCTCGCCCTGCAGGAAGCCGGTGTGGAGAATATAACCATAGCGCCGCCTGCTGCCGAGGAAGAAGCCCAGGTACAAATTATCCGCACCAAGAAGTGCACGATAAAGCCGCGTGGCAACAATCAGCAAAAATATGTCCGGGCCGTTCGCACCCACGACATAAACTTTGGCATCGGCCCTGCCGGAACGGGAAAAACCTTTCTGGCAGTAGCCTGTGCCGTAGAAGCGTTGCTGAAGGATGAAGTGGAACGAATACTGCTGGTGCGTCCGGCCGTTGAAGCCGGCGAGAAGCTGGGTTTTCTGCCGGGCGACCTGTCGCAGAAAGTCGACCCCTACCTGCGGCCCCTGTATGACGCACTTTATGAAATGCTGGGGTTCGAAGCCGTCGGCAAACTGATAGAGCGCCAGATTATCGAAGTCGCACCGCTTGCCTATATGCGCGGCCGTACGCTGAATAATTCCTTTATCATCCTCGACGAGAGCCAGAACACGACCAAGGAACAGATGAAAATGTTCCTGACCCGCATCGGGTTCGGGTCGACAGCGGTTATTACCGGTGACCCGACCCAGGTTGACCTGCCACGCGGCCACACGTCCGGACTGCAGCACGCGGTCCATGTCCTGAACAACGTCGGCGGCATCAGCTTTACACACTTTTTAGCCCGGGACGTGGTGCGTCATCCGTTAGTGCAGCGGATTGTTGAAGCCTACAGTGCAGCCGAGGCAAGCGAAGAGCGTGATGCACGTAAACCCACCACCCGGCAGTAAGGTCATCGTGGATCAGACAGAAAGCGGACCGTTCGTCGATATCCAGGTTGCGACCGACACCGAATACCTTCCCGATGAGGCCGATCTCCGTCACTGGTTAAGTGCCTGCCTGCCCCGCGATCGGCTGGACAGTGAAATCACAGTGCGAATCGTCGGCCCGCTGGAAAGTCAGACCCTGAACGCCCGTTACCGGGACCAGCCAAAACCCACCAACATCCTGTCGTTTCCGGCGGACATTCCACCCGAGCTGCAGATTGCCTTTCTTGGTGACCTGGTGGTTTGTGCTGCCATCGTTGAGAGCGAAGCGGTGACGCAGGGGAAAACACTAAAGGCGCACTGGGCCCATATGATTGTGCATGGCACCCTGCACCTGTTGGGCTATGATCACGTAGAAGACAGCGAAGCTGTCGAAATGGAAGCCCTTGAGACCCGAATACTCGCCGCGCTCGGATTTGCGGCACCATACAATTATTCCTGAATAACTGACATTCCTACAGGAGATTTAAAGGTAACCACCATGTCAGAAGACTCTTCCAGCAGTCCATCTGCCGATAACAACAGTCGCCCCGGGGAACGCTCGTGGCTCGATCGGTTGATTCAGAGCTTTTCGAACTCGGAACCCCGCACCCGCGAAGACCTGTTACAGATCATTCGCGACGCCGCCCAGAACAAGATAGTCGATCAGGAGGCGGTTGAAATCATGGAGGGCGCGTTGAGCGTGGCCAACCTGCAGGTTCGGGAGATTATGGTGCCCCGGGCTCAAATGGTTGTCATCAAGGAAGAGGATAAACCGGCGGATTTTCTGCCCAAGGTCATCGAGTCCGGTCATTCCCGGTTTCCGGTCATCGGCGAATCCGTCGATGAGATCAAGGGCATCCTGCTGGCCAAGGATCTGCTGCGCCTGATTCTGGAAAAGCGGGACGATTTCAGTCTGAATGACATATTGCGCCCAGCCAATATAATTCCCGAAAGCAAACGGCTTAACGTTCTGCTGAAGGAGTTTCGGGAAAAGCGCTACCACATGGCAATTGTTATCGATGAATATGGTGGCGTCTCGGGACTGGTAACCATCGAAGACATTCTCGAGGAGATCGTTGGTGAAATCGAAGATGAAACTGACGATGAAGAAGAAGACTTTATCCGTCAGGTATCCGACTCCGATTACATCCTAAAAGCACTGACACCCATTGAAGAATTTAACGAGCGTTTCAAGGCACACTTCAGTGATGACGAATTCGATACCATTGGCGGCCTGATCACCCAGGCATTTGGCCATATGCCGAGCCGCAACGAAGTGGTGGAGCTCGACGGTTTTGTGTTTCGGGTGCTCTATTCAGACAGTCGGCAAATCCACCTGCTGCGGCTATCGCTTCCGGCGCGCGTCTGACTTCCTTCATGAATAAAAATTTGAACATACCGCTCTGGCTGGCAGCGCTGCTGGCGCCACTGGCGGGTGTACTCGTGCCGCTGACGCTGGCCCCCTACGATATATGGCCACTCGGGCTTTTGGGCGTTGGCCTGCTCGCCCTGATTACGCTCGGCCGCACCGGTAAGCAGTGTCTCTGGCTCGCCTTTCTTTTCGGAATGGGCATGTATGGCTTAGGTGCCAGCTGGGTTTTTGTCAGCATACATACCTTTGGAAACTCGCCAATCGGGCTGGCCCTGCTGTTGACCGCTTTGTTCGTCGCGGGCCTGTCGCTGGCGTTTTCTGTGCCTTTCTGGGTGTATGGTCGATGGTTATCCCGCCTGCCCCATACATTGCTGCTGGGCTTTCCCGCCGTATGGGCACTGGACGAGTGGATGCGGAGCTGGCTGCTCACCGGTTTTCCATGGCTGTACCTGGGTTACGGACATCTACAGACACCCCTGGCTGGCTGGGCGCCGATCCTGGGCGTCTTTGGCGTCGGCTTATCAACCGCGCTCACCGCCTGCGTTGCGGTGCTCTGCCTGCGCGACGCCCTGACCCGGCGCTTCAGCCGTCAGGCACTGGCGGGGGTAGTCGCCGTAGCCCTTATCTGGGGCGGCGGCTTTGTTCTTACATCGCACGATTGGACCCGGCTGGATGAAAAACCCATTACAATCGGAATGGCACAACCCAGTATTCCGCAGGACCGGAAATGGGACCCCGCCTTCCTGCCAGAAACATTTCGGATTTTCAGGTCGCTGTCGCGCGACCTCTGGCAATATGACTGGGTAATCTGGCCCGAGGCCGCCATCCCACTAATGTATCACGAGGCGGAAAGCTCACTGGCCAACCTCGACGCACAGGCGCGCAAAACCAACAGCGTATTCATTACCGGCATCCTCTATGATGAACGGCAACCAGAGCGTTATTACAACAGCATATTGGCGCTCGGTCATGGCTCGGGCATCGCCTATAAAACACGGCTGGTGCCTTTTGGGGAATACGTGCCGCTGGAGTCACTGTTGCGCGGGCTGATCGAATTCTTCGATTTGCCGACATCCATCATTCATCCCGGCCCGGCCTATGAAAACGGGCTGCTGGCCGGCGAATACACCATCGCCCCGTCGATCTGCTATGAAGTGGTATACCCCGACCTGGTCGCCGAGAGAGCCGTAAACAGTCATGTACTACTGACAGTCAGTAACGACGCCTGGTTTGGTCGTTCGATCGGGCCGGTACAACATTTTCAGATGGCACAAATGCGGGCCCTGGAAGCAGGTCGCTACATGGTCCGCTCGACCAACAATGGCCTGAGCGGAATTATCGACCCAAAGGGCAGGATTGTCGTTCAGAGCAATCGTTTTACCCGCGAATCGATCGCAGGCGAAGTTTATGCGGCTCACGGCAATACGCCGTTTCTGGTTTGGCGATCATGGCCCTCCGTGGCCCTGTGCCTTGCGATGCTTGCGCTGCTGTTGACGCTGTCACACCGGCGCCGGCTAAAAAACGACGCGCGTTACTGACGGGTTGCGCGCAGCATCCAGGCTGTCTTTTCATGCAGTCGCATGCGGTCCGATACCAGAGAGGCCGTTGATTCGTCCTCTGCCTTCTGGGCCAGCGCGAGAACCGCTCTACAGGTTTTAACCACCTGCTCATGACTTCTGGTCAACACATCCACCATCTGTTCTGCCGGTGGCACACCTTCAACCTCCTCGATTGAAGACAACCCGGCCAGCGCCTTATAGGTACCCGGCGCAGGCACCCCCAAAGTGCGGATACGTTCCGCGATATCATCTACCGCCTCTGCCAGCTCGGTGTAATGCTCCTCAAACATCAGGTGCAGCGGCCGGAACTGCGGACCCGTCACGTTCCAATGGAAATTATGGGTCTGCAGATACAGGGTGTAGCTATCCGCCAACAATTTCTTCAAACCCTCGGCGATTTCAATCCGGTCTTCTTTCTCAATACCAATATCAATGTTTGACATAATGATTCTCCCGTACTGGATAGTTAAATTCCGAAGCTCGGTCTCTCTATACGTGATCCGGTATATATCCGGTTAACCCATTCCCATGGTAACGCAAGCAGTAACAATAATAAATTCAATAATGGGCATCGACCTGATTGCCCGGGGCTATACCTTCACTTTGCAAAATTTGCCCGACAAAATATCCAGACCGCCCCATTCTTTGGTCGAATTGCGTGTCGGAAGTATTCCTTACTGACCCAGAAACCCTATAATACTGCCGTCGATTCACAACAGGCTCTACAGGTGCATTTCCATGGGAAGAACATTCGAAAATCGCAAGGCCGCCATGGCCAAAACCGCGAGTATGAAAACCAAGCTCTACTCCAAGTACGGTAAGGAGATTTATGTATGCGCCAAAAATGGGGGCACTGATCCCAGCGCCAACCTGAGCCTGCGGCGTCTGATTGAGAAAGCGAAGAAAGACCAGGTGCCCGGTCATATAATCGATAAAGCCCTCGACAAGGCCAGTGGTGCCGGCGGTGAGGACTACGTAACGGTTCGCTTCGAAGGTTTTGGTCCGGCTAACTGCATGATTATCGTTGACTGTCTTACCGACAACAACAACCGTACATTCGGCGATGTGCGTACCTGCTTCAATAAGTGCAAAGCCAAAATCGGTGCCCAGGGCTCGGTTGCGCATATGTTCGATCATTGCGCGGTGTTTTCATTTGCCCACACTGATGAGGATGAAGTACTGGAAGCCCTGATGGAACGCGATGTGGATGTCACGGATATTGAACTGGAAGACGGGATGATGACGGTCATCGCCGCCCACACCGAATTCAACAGCGTCCGAACAGCGCTGCAGGATGCGTTTGGCGATATACAGTTTGAAATCGAAGAAATTACGTTTTTGCCCCAGACCCACACCGAACTCGCCGGCGAGGACGTTGAAACATTTGAAAAGCTGCTCCATCTGCTCAACGATTGTGACGATGTGCAGGAGGTTTACCATAACGCCCAAATCGCCTGACGATACCGCCATGTCGATCGCGCCACAGGGGAGCGGTTCAAATGCCGTTCCCGTCCGCATTTATCTAAACCTGCACATCTGCGTTAACAACGCCCGCTACAAACAACGGTTACGACGACCCGCACGCCCGGCTGGATAATGCCGGGCTCCGTTGCCGTTCAAGCCAGACAACGCCGCCCGATGGCTGACAGAAAAATTGATTTCGTCCATACCATACATTCGGCGTCAGGATTGCAGCTCCTGAGGTGATGCCACGATAAGCTCCAGGGCCAGACGCAACAATGCCGCAACGCTCATGGCGTCGGTTATTTCACCGCTCATCACCATGGCGACCGCATCTTCCAGTGGCAGTTTGCGAACCTCGATATCTTCACTGGCATCCAGTGCCTGCTGGCCCGCAGACAGTCCGGTCGCCACATAAATCACGCCCGCTTCGTCGGTAACGGAATTGGAAGTATGCAGGCGCATCAGCTCCCTGAAGTTCTCGGCTTTCAACCCCACTTCCTCCTCGAGTTCCCGCGCAGCGCAGCGTGCCGGATCCTCGCCGGCGGGGGCGCCGCCTTCGGGAATTTCCCAGGTATGATGGTCCAGGGTATAGCGGCTCTGCCGTACCAGCCAGGTGTTGTGATTTTCATCCAGCGGCACAACGCCGACAGCCGTCCCACGAAAATGCACAAGACCGTAGATACCCTCGCTGCCGGAGGGCGTCAATACGTCCTCGTGAAACACCTGTATCCACGGGTTCTCGTAAACAAGTTCGGAAGACAGGCGCTGCCAGCCTCCGGCCTTGAGCAGCGGGGGGTTGTCGATCTGCTTGGTGGGCATGGCATACTCTCTTGTTGGGCGATTATTGAATTGCGGATCGGAAAGGTACACCAGACCTCGAAAAAGCGCCACCGCCCGAATGTTATTGACCGATGGTGTTTACCATAAGCGCCCGTAGCTTGCGCAACAGATCTGCGGACATATTACCTTCGCCCCGCAGAAAGTCCTGCACTTCCTCATCTTCCATCAGCGACTTCAACGACTCATCATTGCGGATTTCATCGACCCGGTTCCAGATGTCCACCGTGTATTCTGCCAATTGACCATCAGACCATTCGACCCCACTGCGTTCCAGGGTCCGGGCGAGGTCCTGCACCGCCGGCGAACGGACAAGGTTACGAAAACCGGGACTGGCCTGAACGGCTTCCACATCCCTCGACTGCACCATGGCGGCAAACTCACGATCATTAACCATTTGCTGAAATTCCCGTGACTGGATCGCTCCCTGCAACCCCTGCAGTAACTCCGTCGGGCGCTCGGCCATGGCCCGGGTCAATTGCAGCGCAGGCACCGGCGCACCGGCCTGTCGTGCATTCCATTCCAGCAAGCGGCCCACGAATTTTCGGGCCAGTGAAACCAGTGGCGACGTCTCTTCATAATTCACGGCCTCTCCCCGCGCCAGTGCCAGATTCTCCAGCGTAAAAGAGGCGCCCCAGACAATAAACATTCCCAGAAGCCCACCGTAGAAAAGCCCGGTCATCAAACCGCCCACACGGTTCAAAAGCGGATTTCCGACAGGGATAGTCCGCAACAGCATTAACAGCACCAGACGCAGAACAAACCCGCTCACCACAAACAGTGCTGACGCGACCACCACCAGCAGAATGCCCTCGGGAAGGTCAGGTTGCCAGCGTTCGCGCACCAGCTGGAGTACGGGCCCGGCGAGACTTGCAGATATCCAATAAGCACCGATCATTGACAGCAGGCCAGCCAGTGACCGCCACAGACCGCGCAGGAAGCCGACACCGGCAAACAGTGCCAGCCAGACAATGGCGGCCAGATTAAGATATTCCATATTTTCTCCGTTTATTATTATCGCCCGGTTAAATTTCCCGTGCTCCGGCAGTCAGACCCACGACACTTCTGGTAACATACGCGCCCTTTCCAACCCCCTGGTTTTTTCGGTAGATATATTATGCCCACCATTGCCCCGCCCCTGTCCGCCCTGAACAACGACCGTGATTTTATCGCCCGCCATATCGGGCCCGACAGCGGCGAAACCGACGCCATGCTGGCCACCCTGGGCAAAGCCGACCTCGATGAACTGATCCGGCAGACCGTCCCGGAGAACATCGCGCTGCAGGGCGCTCTGGCGCTCTCGGCACCCGTCAGTGAAAGCGACGCACTCTCCCGGCTCAAGGCCATCGCCAGCCAGAACCGCGTGTTCAAAAGCTATATCGGCATGGGCTATCACGGCACAATACTGCCGAACGTCTTATTGCGCAACGTACTGGAAAATCCGGGCTGGTATACCGCTTACACTCCATACCAGCCGGAAATCGCCCAGGGGCGCCTCGACGGCCTGCTGAACTATCAGCAGATGATTACCGACATGACTGGCATGGAGATGGCCAATGCCAGCCTGCTGGACGAAGGAACTGCCGCCGCCGAAGCCATGGCCATGTGCAAGCGGGTCAGCCGCAAAAGCCAGTGCAACCGCTTTTTTATCAGTGACGATGTCCACCCGCAAACCATGGCCGTGGTTAAAACACGCGCTGAACACTTTGGTTTCGACATCGTGATTGGCAGGGCAGACAGGGATTTCGCAACGGGTGACAGTGATGACAGCGGATTCTTCGGTGCCCTGCTGCAGTACCCCGGCACCACTGGCGAAATCCGGAACCTTGAACCCCAGATCGATGCCCTGCATGCGACGGGCGCGCTGGCTATTGTTGCCGCCGACCTGCTCAGCCTGGCGCTGCTGAAAGCCCCGGGCGAGATGGGCGCCGACATGGTTGTAGGCTCCAACCAGCGATTCGGTATCCCCATGGGTTTCGGCGGACCGCACGCCGGCTATTTTGCGTTCAGAGAAACGCATAAGCGCGCGGCGCCGGGGCGTATTATCGGCGTTTCCCGCGACGTCCGTGGCAAACTCGCGCTGCGCATGGCCATGCAGACCCGCGAGCAACATATCCGCCGCGAAAAAGCCAACTCCAACATCTGTACATCACAGGTGCTGCTGGCACTGTTGAGTGCATTCTACGCGATGTATCACGGTCCACAGGGTATCAGGCGCATCGCCCAGCGTGTGCACCTGCTGACCGGCATACTGGCAGAGGGACTGCTGGCGCAAGGCTATCGTCTGCGTCACACGGCATTTTTTGACACCGTCATCATCGAAACCGACGACAATCAGAATGCGCTTTATGAGCGGGCGCAGGAAAAGGCCATCAACCTGCGTAAAGTCGGCAAGTCGGCACTCGGGATCAGCCTGGACGAAACCACCCGCAGTGAGGATATCGAAACACTGCTGAATATATTCGCCGGCGGCAAACATGCGCAGGACATGACATCACTCGAAGATAAAGCCCGGCAGCAGACACGCATCCCCACCACCAATCTGCGTCAGTCCGACTATCTGACGCACCCGGTTTTCAATACCTGGCATTCCGAAACCGAAATGCTGCGTTATCTGAAACGGCAGGAAAGCCGGGATATCGCCCTGAATCATGCCATGATCCCGCTGGGTTCCTGCACCATGAAACTCAATGCCACGGCCGAAATGATTCCGATTACCTGGCCGGAATTTGCCAACATGCATCCCTTCGCGCCCATCGAACAGGCCCAGGGCTATATGCAACTGTTCGAAGATCTGCAGGACATGCTGAAGGCCTGTACCGGTTTTGATGCAATCAGCCTGCAGCCCAACGCCGGCTCCCAGGGCGAATACGCCGGGCTGGTCGCGATCCGAAAATACTATCAGGCCCGCGGAGAAACCGGTCGTAATATCTGCCTGATCCCCGCCTCGGCGCACGGTACCAACCCGGCATCTGCCAATATGGTAGGCATGAAAGTGGTGGTTATCGCCTGCGATGCCAAAGGCAATGTCGATATTGATGACCTGCGGCAGAAGCTGGACACGCTCGGTGAACAGGTTGCCGCCCTGATGGTGACCTACCCGTCGACCCATGGTGTGTTTGAAGAAGATATCCGGGAAGTCTGCAGCCTGATCCACGCCGCTGGCGGTCAGGTCTATATTGACGGCGCCAATATGAACGCCATGGTCGGTCTCGCCGCGCCCGGCCTGTTCGGCGGTGACGTATCCCACCTCAACCTGCACAAGACATTCTGCATACCGCACGGCGGCGGTGGCCCAGGCATGGGCCCTATCGGTGTTAAAGACCATCTGGCCCCCTACCTGCCCGCCCACCCGGTCCAGCCGGTGCCCGGTACCAACGTGGAAAACGGCACAATCTCCGCCGCCCCCTGGGGCAGCGCCAGCATCCTGCCCATCTGCTGGATGTACATTCGCATGATGGGTGCAGAGGGGATGCAGCGCGCCAGTGAAATCGCCATTCTGAACGCCAACTATGTTGCTGCCCGTTTACAGGACCACTATCCGATTCTGTATACCGGACGGCAGGGCAATGTGGCGCATGAATGTCTGCTGGACCTGCGCCCACTCAAGGAAAGCAGCGGCGTCACCGAAGAAGACATTGCCAAACGCCTGATGGATTACGGGTTTCACGCGCCCACCATGTCATTCCCGGTGGCCGGCACCCTGATGATCGAACCCACAGAAAGCGAAAGCAAAGCCGAACTGGACCGCTTCTGCGACGCCATGATTCAGATACGTCAGGAAATCGCGCAGGTGGAGTCCGGCGAATACCCGGTCGATAACAACCCCCTGAAAAACGCGCCGCATACGCTCGACGACGTGATGGATGAGCAGTGGACCCGCCCCTACAGCAAGGAAACAGCGGCCCGACCGCTGCCCTACCTGCAGCAATATAAGGTATGGCCGGCAGTGAACCGCATCGATAATGTCTATGGTGACCGCAATTTGATCTGCTCGTGTCCGGGGATTGAGGCGTATACATAAGCCGCTGCGGGCCTTCAACGGCTTACGCAATAGCGACAGCTGGGGTGGGTCAAAATTAATGGCCAGAAGTAGGTCAGATTTAAATGGCCATTAACAACCGGCAAGCGCATCAAAATGAACCGTGCTCGCCGGCGCTTTCAAAGCCTGGAGGGATCCGTTGGCCGCATCACACACAACCCCTTAGGTATGCCGCTGGAGCGGCTTTCGGTGAGGTACGGCTCTTTCAAAAACTTGCCAATACGGCGGTTACAGTAGCGGCCGCTGACGGTGCGGCCAGCCCGTAAGCCTTCCATGCGGATGGAGCGACCCAGACCGGAAAAGCTGAACACCAGCAGCTTCTTACCGCTTTTGAATTGGCGCATCATCACCCACAAAAACGGGTTTGCCATTCTGCCAAATCACGGCGTACTGGCCCAGCCGCCTCTTTTTTTCCAGTGCTTCGGCTACAGATTGTCGCAGAGATTCCAGCATCAATTGCCCTGCCTCAGAAACAGATGTGTTTTCAGCTTCTTTCATTGTTCGACTCCGTTAAGTATTACCTCGTAACAGCCCTGGTCGATAACCTTACGGTTTGCACCCCGCTGCTCGAAAACCTGTGTTGGCTCGCCACCATCATTCATGAAACAAATACAGCAATCCACACGATGACTGAACGAATTGAGTGGTTATACACGCTTGCGCGGAAATCTACGCTCAATGTCGCCGAGGGGATATCGTGCCCGCCGTGTGCTACCCGCTCAGCCACGCGCATCTTTGACATTTCCACATCGGGAAGCGCCAGATAAATAAGCTCAACCCGCCAGCCCTCCGTTCTCACCCGGTTAATTAAACGCAAATAACTTCGGCCAGACAAGGTTGTTTCAAAGGCAAAATCTTCACCAGCGCTGATATACTCTTCGATCTCGTGCAGAAAAATTTTTGCTCTGGCCGCTAAAAGCTCCTTTTCCGGCGCCAGGGGCGATAGTCCGGCAACAATAAGGTCGGCGTTAATAACGTTTCTACAGCCCGCAACTTTTGGCGTTCCATTGATCATGTTATCGGGTGAGGCAATTTCTTCTTTCATCCCGTAAACTTGGGCAAGAACGACGCACATATGGTCGATTTTTTTGCGCAACCCTATGCAGTAAGGCGCTAATCAGGATTTATACGGAGTCATTAATGAAAACCCTGGCACTTGTTGGATGCGGAAAACTTGCGGAGATTGTAGTCGACGCGCGCATTAACGGGCTGTTGCCCGACTACACAATAGTTGGCGCCTACTCGCGCACCCCGGAGAAAACCGGGCGACTTGTCGACAAAGTACAAGCACACATTGATGGTTCATGCGTCTCATGCGTAACGCTGGAAGCGCTGCTGGCGCTGAAGCCGGATTACCTTGTTGAGGCTGCATCCCCGGCCGCACTGAAGGCGCTTGCCATACCGGCCCTGCAACAGGGATCATCGATCGTTACCCTGTCAATTGGCGCCCTTGCCGATGACGAATTTTATAAAGCAGTAACGCAGACCGCCCGGAATAACGGTTCCCGTGTTTATCTTGCGTCGGGTGCTATTGGCGGCTTTGACGTGTTGCGTACCGCAGCGCTCATGGGGCCCTGTGAAGCATCCATGTCCACCGAAAAAGGCGCCGATTCGCTGCAAGGCACTCCCGTCTACGATGATAACTTACAAGCCGAACAGCGAAAGGTCTTCGACGGTAACGCGAAAGAAGCCATTGCGCTTTTTCCAACCCGGGTCAACGTGGCCGTTGCGGCATCGCTCGCTTCGGTTGGACCGGGGCGGATGAAAGTTTCCATGACCTCAACGCCGGGCTTTGCGGGGGACGACCACCGGATTGAAATCAACAACGATCAGGTACACGCTGTCATCGATGTCTATAGCAAAACCGCTGAAATAGCAGGCTGGAGCCTGGTGAACACGTTGCGCAATATCACATCACCGATTGTATTCTGAAAGATTGGCCAGCACTTTATCGCCAAGACGCTGAAATGCCTGTCGTGTTCTTCCTGAAGACGCATTGACGCAGCGCACATGCGGGTGATGCAGAAATTGTTCACCCCCCAATGCGCCAACGGAATCGCAAAAACACAAATTATCCCCGTCGAGCCATTTCAGGAAGGGCGCTTCATCCCAGGCCGGCGACAGCCCCACATTGAACAGCATCTTTTTGTTGCCAAGGCGGGCAAATTCGTCTTCGTGCAAAAGAACGACATTTCTGTTCAGGCAACAGATAACAGCCTCGCTCTGCGCCAGGAGATCGGGCAACCGCAGAAACTGGTAGCCCTTTTCTGCGGCCTCCGCCTTTTCGCTGCGCGCAAAATACGCGATATCAGCGCCGAAAAACCGCAGGGCATCCGCAATCATTCCGCCGAGTGTCCCCAGCCCTACGATACCGACTTTCAAACCTGTGATTTCGCGCGCAACACCGTCCCACGGCCTGCCGCCGAAGCCATGCAGGCACCGGATCAACTCGCTGGCAACATACTCCACGACACCTTCATCGCCATAGTCGCGAACACCTGTCACGGTAATTCCACGCGTGTTGGCATAGTGTATGTCGACATTGGCGGATTCCGGCGAATACAGCGAGCAGCACATCCCGATATATTTAACGTTAGGGCATTTTTCCAGCGCTTCCCGGCCGAGCGTCGAGGTATGACTCAGCAGGACAGCATCCGCATCGCCAATGCGTGCAGCAATGTCGTCAACGCTTGCAGGAATGTCCGTGTACAGAATCACCCGGTCAGCGAATTGATGCAACCGCTTCTCGGCAGAAGGGAGCAAGCTCAGCGGTTCGATACCCACCAGCTTCAAAAACATCGGCAGTCCTCCACACAATAAATAGTTGAATCATAGGCGGTCGGTTGTGCACAAGCAATGAACATCCTGACCAGCGCGCCCACCCGAGCGGCGAGGACGCGGGATTCGGTCACTATAAAGTGTCAACGAAGCGGGCATCCCGCGTCGACTATTCTGCGAATTGGAATATCTGCAATTTCTGCACGTTTTCTAAATGCGGGTTGACGCTCCCGACAGAATCCAGATTTTCATCAGTTTGCCTGAAGTGCTGGCCGTCTATATTTTGCAGTCAGTTACCTCAGTGTGCAGTAAATTCATCGCAAATGCCCATGAAATCTGGCTGTCGGACCAATTAAAATGGCTTCTACAGCGCCGAAAGACCCTGCTTGCGCGTCGAAAATGGGAAGATATTTCCAGGCATAGTCTTTAGTTGGCAAAATTGATGCAACCCCCCGTGCAAGAGCGCAGTTTTCGTCGCATCTGTCGTCAGAAACTGCCGAAGGCCAAAACATTCGTACATTAAAGGGGAACAGCCATGACGACGCCTGTAAAGTCGAACAGATTCATCAATACGATTATTACCGTTGGTGCCACAAGCCTGCTGCTCGGTGCGGCCAGCGTACACGCGGCCACCAATACCCAACAGCAAACGCATGAAGTGCAGCAATCCCAGGGACAAAGCCGGCAGGGTGTTCCATCCAGTGAACAACCGAATACCGTCCGCGGCACCGATTTAACCAACATTCAGGGTGACCCAAACGCGGATATCAGGAGCGAGCGCCCCGTCGAATTTCACCAGGCATTTATGGCCATCATTGATGCGGGAATTTCACCCGACGAACTGCAGGACCGTTCCGTCGTCAACACATTGGGCGATGAGATCGGCGAAGTGCAGGATGTCGTTATGAGTAACGACGGGAGGGAGGCCGGCATCGTTGTTGGCGTCGGTGGCGTACTGGGAATAGGTGAAAAAGCAATTTTTCTCAGTGCCGATGAGCTGCGTGCCGGGCCTGATGGCCAGGAGATTGTGTGGGAAAGGTCTCTGGATGAGGACGCCGCAGAGGGCCTGCCAGAGTACGATGAAGAACGCTATACCAGTCTGACGGAAGATGCCTGATCCCGGTGCATCACCAGGGGGGCGCGCTTCTGTGTGCCCCTCCTTTTCCGTTCCCGTCCCTTTCCTGCGCGCGCGAATCCGCCACAGCAGAAATTGAAATTCCGCGTTAGCTCGGCGGTTGGGAGCGCTGCCGGGAGCGCAGGCGGCTCGCCTGCATTTAAAGTGTCTGCGCAGCAGATTTCCTTAATCACAAAACACAGACAGCGACCCGCGACGACATCTCCGTCGAAATGATTTCGCGTCCTGTCATCTTACTTCCATTCAATCGTAACGAAAGCACCTCACAATAAGCCCTCCTCTGGAGCTGGCCAACGCTGTCACTCCACCTCTGATAGCCAATTGTTGAGGTTCTGCGATGACGATAATCAAAAACGACCGAAGGACTTTTCTCAAGCATACCAGTCTGGCATTTGGCGCTGCGGCCCTTGGCGTAGGGTCACGGGTCACTCGGGCGCAAACCCCCGGTATCATTACCCCAGAACATTCGCGGCCCCTGCTGCAACAGGGAATCCAGTTCGGAGATGTCACATCAAGCCAGGGTATTGTCTGGAGCCGGGCCGACCGGCCCTCGCGTTTATTGGTCGAATATAGCCACGACGAACGCTTCAAACGATCCCAGATTGTCCGTGGTCCGTTTGCGCTTCCCAAAACCGATTTTACCGCTCGCGTTGACCTAACCGGACTTACGCCGGACCGAGACGTGTTTGTACGCGTACGCTTTGAGGACCTGCACAACCACCGCGCCCTGAGTGAACCGGTCGAAGGGCATTTTGTCACGGCACCCGTGGCAGGCGTCCGCGATTTACATTTTCTGTGGTCTGGCGACACAGCTGGCCAGGGATGGGGCATTAACCTGGATTTCGGCGGCATGCGTATTTACGAAACAATGCGCCAGGAGAACCCGGATTTTTTTATACATTGCGGCGATACTATTTATGCAGATGGCCCCATTGCTGAAACCCAGGAAGCTGAAAACGGGTTGATCTGGCACAACCTGGTGACTGAGGACGTTTCGAAGGTCGCAGAAACTCTGGCGGAATTCCGTGGTCGCTACAAATACAATCTTCTGGATGAGAATGTACGAGCATTCAATGCTCAGGTACCGCAAATCTGGCAGTGGGATGACCACGAAGTCGTCAACAACTGGTCGGACAGTAAGGACTTGAGCAATGATGATCGATACACCGAAAAAAATGTACCGCTGCTGATTGCTCGCGGCGCTACAGCGTTCACCGAATACGCGCCGCTTCGGCCATTTTCTGCGCAGGAACAAGACAGGGTTTACCGGCATATTCCCTATGGCAAACTGGTAGATTTACTGGTACTCGATATGCGCAGCTATCGCGGACCCAACACGGCCAATGATCAGGAAGAGCAAGGTCCCGAAACGCGATTTCTCGGCGAACAGCAGCTTCGCTGGCTGAAACACCGGCTACGCACGTCAAAGGCCGTGTGGAAAGTCATTGCGTCGGACATGCCTGTCGGCCTGATCGTCCCGGACGGCGCGGAACGCTTTGAAAACATGGCCAATGGTGACGGCCCGCCGCGCGGCAGAGAGTTGGAGATGGCCGAGCTATTGAAATTCATCAAAATTAACAACATTGACAATATTGTCTGGCTGACCGCTGACGTCCACTATTGCGCTGCGCACCATTACCATCCCGAGCGAGCGGTTTTCAAACACTTCAAACCTTTCTGGGAATTCGTCGCTGGCCCTCTGAACGCGGGCAGCTTCGGTCCAAATCAATTGGACAACACATTTGGACCTGAGGTCGTATTTCAGAAAGCGCCGCCAGCAGCCAACTACTCGCCTTTCGCCGGATTCCAGTTTTACGGCGACGTCCAGGTAGACGCGCATTCTGCCGAAATGACCGTCAGCCTCAAGGATATCGACGGCGACACGGTTTTCAGTCAGACTTTGGAACCCCAGTTCAGCCGCCGCCACAGTTGGAAAAACTGGTAGCATTCGACGGTTTCATGCAGTCGTTCCATGGGGAGGCGCAGGCACGCCTCCCTTTTTCATCTACCCTACCTTTTACGTTAGCTTTTTTGGGCTGCTCCCTGTCTCCAATACGATGTCACCGTTATTTTTATCGGAATTGTTTCTTCTCTGCAAATAGTACAGGCAGGCGACAACCAGAAGATATAGTAAATTGACGACGCCAATCGCGATCGTGTTGACCTGAACATTATCCGAATACAATTTTTCGGCGAACGGAATTGGCATGACACCAAACATAAATGCCGGAACGGCAAAAGCAGCCAGCCAGAAAAATCGGGAGAATCGCTTGCGGAAATGAAGGTAAGCTGCCATCAGAGGACTTAAGATAAAAAGAATCGCCAGTACATTCGTCACAACTGACGCCGGATGTAAATAGCCGACCGCGCCGAATGACCTCACTGGGGACATACCCACAAAAAATTGTCGATGAGTTAAGGTTTTTCATTTCTGGCTCAGCAAGGGCCATGCGACCGTAAAATTACAGCTTTTCGCCAAAAATGCCAATACTCTATCCTGCAGAATTTAGGTGAATTTGTCGAGCCTCAGATTGCCCTTTGACGCCAGGGTTTATCTGTCGGCCGGGATGGGTAGCTGCGCCCGAAGTAAAGATTAGCTATGTATTCCATCATTAGGCGAATGATGAACTCAGGGTCTGATCAACCGCGCCATTTCCTATCTGAATCAGTCAGACCTGCGTACTTCCTGATCAAATGCTACGATAGACTCTTTATCAATCAGGACTGGACGAGTCCGGTCCGGGCATCCATTATTAAGCTATGCGGACACTGCTGATCGATCTCAACAATTTTTCACGATACCCGACGCTTTCCATTGGGTATTTCGCCGCTATTTTGCGAAAGCAGCAGGTGGAAGTTGATGTATTGTCGCCCCTCTCCTTTGGCGTACACGGCTTTCCCCGGCAGGTCCGGGAGAGACGCTCTCAACGCTACCGTCAGTTTTTCGCCCACTGGTCGGCCGTAACAAATCTCAAATATGTCAACAAGTTACGCGCTCGAATGAAAGCGAAACGGCAGGCTATTGGTGCCGACCAGAGCAAGTTAATTCTCGACGCGGTCGAGCGGGCACTGTTACACAAACCGGACGTTATCCTCATCTCCGCTTACACGATGTATGTGGACGTCTGCGAGGCTATCGCCGCATGCTGCCTCAGGCAGGGCATTCCGGTCATTGCTGGTGGGAACAGCTTTGTCGTGCCGGAGATTGCCGATCGATGGAACCGTATTGACGGCATCACTGTCGTTTTTTCCGGCGAACCGGAACGCGTTTTGTACGAACTCGTCTGCCGGGTCTGTCGCGGCGAGGATGTCACCGATATAGCTGGCGTCTATGCGCCGGAGAAGCGCGCCGATTTTTCGTCTCCCCCATTGCACTCACTGGATGATGTCCCATTTCCGGATTTTTCGGATTTTCCCTGGGACTGCTACCCCAACAGAATCGTCCCCATTATGACAGCGCGCGGTTGCGAGTGGGGCCGCTGTACCTTTTGCTCTGATGTGGTGACTGCTGCCGGTCGTACTTTTCGTTCACGCAGTCTCGACAATGTGCTGCAGGAAATCCAGTTCCAGCGCAGTCGCTTTCACAATGACCTGCTTGTTTTTCTGGATTTAAAGCTGAACTCGAACCTTGAGCTCTGGCGTGGCCTGGCCACCCACCTCCCCCGTGTCGCACCCGGCATTCGCTGGACCGCGTCGATTCATGTGGACTCGCGCCAGGATAATGGACTGTCGGCGGAAGACCTGAAGCATGCAGCCGAAGCGGGTCTGGTCAGAACCACCTGCGGTCTCGAATCCGGTAGCCCCAGTGTTCAGAGCAGTATGGCAAAAGGCGTCAAACTGGATCGCATGTCGGGCTTTATAAAAGCCGCCTTCGAAGCCGGGATCAGCGTGCGCCTGACCTGTATTGTCGGGTATCCGTCGGAGGATGTGGAAGACATCGAATTGACCACCCGGTTTATTCGTGAACACAGCATCTATATCGAACGGGTCATGCTCAACCGGTTTGCCAATACGCCCGGTGTCCCCGTCCAGCGACTGCTGGAACAGCCATCCCGGCCCTACCCTCATATTACCGTTGCCAATCTGGACACCGTTTACGCAACCATTCCCCACCGCAACGCGCGGTTGGCCCAGCCGCGCAATCTTCGGGCAACCTATCGGCTGATACGGGAAGTCAACCGGGTCAATTGCAAACCGCTTCGAGAAGCCGCGCGGGAGTTTGAAGGCGCATTCTGACCGGCATATAAATGCCTGAATGCCGCGAACATGGCGCATAATAGCCGGTATTCCCGACCATTCGTTGCCTGTTTTTCCGGAGAGAAATGATTTGCAGGGTTATAGAATCAGCACTGACCTCAACGACATTGATTTGCCATTTGTTCACACCTTTATCAGCGACTCCTACTGGGCGAAAGGTATCCCGCTCAAAACAAGTGCCTTCACCGGCCTGACTGTCGCCTTGCCTCAATTAACCACCCGAAATCGGATAATACCGATGACCTGGTCCGCTTCGGTCACCACATGAACCTGCCACTGGCCCGTCGGATCAGACGGGAAATTCAGCTTGCGCGACCAGGCCCGATAACCCTCTTCACGGCCGCCAGCGATATTCAGCGGAATGCGGTCCACCTCCCTGCCGTTCAAACGCCATACATGAACGATACGCTCGTTCAACCCCCGAGGCGCGCGAATGGCGGTGTAGGCATACAAACCATTTTTCAGCTGTGAAGACGCCAGCACATGCAGGCGGTTCTTCGGTGATCGGTTTTCCATATCGATGCCGTCTGTCACAACGGCGTGAGTAAGTCGCAATGCGGCGGAGGGAATGTAGGGCCGAACGAGCCATCCCGCCCCGCCGATCATGCCGACGAGTAACACGAGCAGCAGACTGCGCTTCCACCAGCTAACCCGCAGCGAGCGGATGATGCCGGGCAACGCCAACAGGGTAGCCAGGCCCCAGGCATACAAATAGGTTTGCGGTGTGGGAAGCCGGAATATTATGGGTAACGCGGTCAGCAGCACGGCGAACAGCGTCATGCTGTGAAAAATAAAATACAGCCACCGTCGTGGCGCCAGCCACCGGTAATAAATCGGATCAATGATCGAAATGATCGCCCCCGCAATCAACAGGGCGGTGAAAAAAGGCTGCCCGGTATCCCATGAGGTGGTAATCAGGAAAAACGGAATAACGAAAAACAGACTTTCCTGATGCACCAGCTGGGTTATAAAGCTCAGCAGCGGGGGTGGCAGTTCGAAACCAAACCAGGACAACACACCCCGCCTGAGCAGGTTTTCCAGTGCCAGCCATACCCAGCTGATCAGCATCAACGCCGAAACGATCTGCGCAAACAGCTCCTGCTCGCGTTCGACAAAGAGGTAACTCGCCACCCCCGATCCGAAACCGAAAATGGCGATTACCCAGGGAAAGCGATTGATCAGCCGCAACAGCCGCACGATACCAATTCGCAGCCATGGCCATTTGGGAATCCGATGGAAGACGCTGTTCACCAATTGCATTACACGTTCTCGTACTCGTCTGCATTTAGGGTCTGTTGACGCTTCATCGACGCATCTGTTGAGTTTGTATTTGCATCAATTGAGGCGTGAGGATCGTGGTTTAGTCGTTCTAAACGAGTGACGAGCAACGACAAGTGATGCAAATACAGACTCAACCCGAAGGGCCGGGGCCATTTTTCCATCCAACTGCGTTGTCGGTCGCTCATGTAGAACAACTACACGACGCTTCCTCCGCCTTATTGGCTGAAAAAATGACCTCCGGCAGTTGTGCCGATGAAACGTCAACAGACCCTAGTGGCGCGACGATAGCACATCCAGTTGCAGGTGCGCTGTGACTTAAGCAGAATCACGCACGCTCAAACCGATACATTGCCACGCCGACCGCGGCAATACGAAACCGTCCGGACTCAATGCCGTTGACACTCCAACGGTCAGGTCGCATTCAGTATGGGTAACAACTGACCGAAACGCCGGCGAACTGACTGCCGGAGAATTTCAGGCCAAAAAAAAGGCCGGTGTGGAACACATCGGCCTGTGACAACGCTTTACCCGTTTTCTAAAACTGACTGATAAACTGCCAGGCCTCTCCAGGGACCCACGACCTGGCCTGTCCACGATCTTTTTCGGTCGGATTATGGTCGCCATCATGTGCACACCAACGGACTGGATAGCCTGCGTCACAGCCTTCATAGGAGGTACAGATGTGCGAACCGCTGCCATTGGCCGGCTGCGGCGGGTTAGCAGCGTTGCAACCATTATTTCGGACAAACCGGTCACGCAGCGCGGTGCCCTGGGAAAAACCAAGCACAGAATCGTTCATTCCATGCACGCCAAAATAGGCAACAGGCGCAGTGCCGCCGTCACACCCGCTCAACTGGGCCCCGGCATATAAAGCGACACCCCGGAATATGTCGGCACGAGCACAGGCGAGCGCGTTCGACATACCGGCACCGTAGCTGAAACCCGTGGCGAAAATCCGGGTATTATCGATACAGAACGCGTTTTGAATCTGCTCCCGTACAGCATCGGCAAAGCGCAGATCCCTGCCGCCGCTATTGGCCCATCCTGCGTCAATACCTTCAGGTGCGACAAAAATCGTACTGTTGTTGGCAAGATCCCACAGACCATAAAATGGATCGTCGGTGGACCCGCCGTTTCCACCAGAGGCTACTTGACTGGCATTGCCGCCCAGCCAGTGAAACGCCATGATAAACCGGTAGGGGTTCGTGTTGTTGTAGTTATCCGGCACACGGAGGATATAAGACCGGTTGGCACCATCCACATTGATGTTGATGCGTCCATTCTGCATACCGGATGACGATCCGCACCCGGCGCTTAACTCCGGGTTCTCAGGTACTGGATTCTGCGGATCCGGATCTGGATTCTGCGGTTCTTCATCCACCGGATCGAGTGTTCCCGTAAAATCACCGATATGGATCCAGTCCAGATCCAGATAATCTACATTACCCACGGAGACGCGTATTTTCTGTAGACCGGGCTCAAGCCGTACAGAACCAGCCGACCAGGTTTTGAATTGTCCCCAATCCGCGACGTTAGGGACATTAAAGCTATCGACCAACACATCGTCGCACTGGGAGATACTCAATGTACGACCGCTGCCAACGGCCCCGGAGCGGATCACTACATCGTAATCCCCTGCTTCAGCCACATTGATTGTGTATTCAAGGTACTCGCCACTGGTCATCCAGCCGACTGCGTAGCCGCCGCTTACCTCTTTGATATCCACACCCGTGTCGGTGCGGTAGGCACCACCCTCGTTGGTGTCGGTAGAATCCATATAGCCGTCCGGATCGAAATCCTCGGCTTCAATCAAACCCGGTACCTGACGCGGAAACTGTTCAAAAGCATCACTGGCATCACCTGGACAGGTGGCGTGGGCGGCTCCGGAACTGGACGACGAACTCGTACTGGACGTACTGGTGGAAGATGAGGAGCTGGAGGATGAAGAACTGCTTGATGAAGAACCGTTACCTTCACCACCACATCCCGCTAAACCCAGACCGAAAAGCAGTGCAATTCCGGTGAGCCGAACAAAGGCACTATGTTTACTCATTGCATTTTTCCTGGCGTGTGTCGGAGCGACAGTCCAGCTTAACCATGCCTGCCTCCGGATTATTGTAAGCAAAACCCTATAAAACTATATCATATTATGATAATGCTATTTGATAGCGCGCAGGCACGCTTTATACGACCTGGTGCACAGAAATGGATATTGCCAGGCGCGCAAGGTCCGGCACTCGATGTGATACAGCACGCTTTATCTAAGCAACGATCGTTCTATGATAGCCGGGTGTCAGGCTTTGCCCGTCTCACCTACCATAAGCACAATGTAACTATTCAGCTCACGCCCCGATTTGCCCATAGCTGCGTTAAAAAATGGT
>CAYSTJ010000008.1:0-95830 GCA_964434105.1 uncultured Cellvibrionaceae bacterium
CATAGCTGCGTTAAAAAATGGTCACAAACCTGTCGGGAACAGGTTTGAACGCCTGCCCAGGCGGCCCGGAGGGCGACGCGCAGGATGCGCGGCGTATTGACACGAGTAAACTCACATTTTTCGCCTTGCTCTGAACAAATCTGGACGCGATCTGAACAGTGACGAAACGAGCTGAATAGTTACCTGTCTGGCACATTCGGGTGCCTTATCCGGGCGACATCATCACAGTATCGGGTCAGCTGCGAAACATGGCGCTCAGGGATTCTTCATTGCTGATGCGACGCATTGCTTCTGCCAGCATGCTGGACAGGCTAAGCGGGCGAATGCGGCCACTGGTGCGCGCCTGCTCGCTCAATGGAATCGAGTCGGTGACGACCAGTTCATCCAGTTTGGACTGACAGATGCGGCTAACGGCGGGCCCTGACAAAATGGGATGCGTGCAATAGGCGACCACCTTGTTCGCGCCATGTTCCTTCAGTGCGCCAGCGGCATTGCAAAGGGTGCCGGCGGTGTCAACCATATCGTCCACCAGCAGACAGGTCCGTCCTTCCACCTCACCGATCAGATTCATGACTTCGGCGACGTTGGCAGACGGGCGTCGTTTGTCAATAATGGCGAGATCGCTGCCAAGCTGCTTTGCAACGGCCCGGGCTCGTACCACGCCCCCAATGTCGGGGGAGACGACAATCAGGTTTTCAAAATTCTGTTGTTCAATGTCAGCGAGCAGCACCGATGAGCCGTATACGTTATCCACAGGAATATCAAAAAAGCCCTGAATCTGCTCGGAATGCAGGTCGACCGTCAGCATGCGATCGACACCCACAGACGCCATCATGTCAGCCACGACCTTCGCGCTGATCGGTACGCGTGACGAGCGGACACGCCGATCCTGGCGGGCATAGCCGAAATAGGGTACGACGGCGGTAATGCGGCCGGCGGAGGCGCGATGCAATGCGTCAACAATCAGCAGCATTTCCATGATGTTGTCGTTGGTGGGATTGCAGGTGGATTGCATGACGAAAACGTCGCGACCGCGGACATTTTCATTGATGTAGATGCAGATTTCGCCGTCAGAGAATTGGGTGACGTCTGCGTCGCCCAGGGGGATGCCGAGTTTTTCAACTGTTTTTTCGGCAAGTTCCGGATTGGCGTTTCCGGTAAAAACCATTAAATCTGCCACGTCTGTCACCCATTTAAAGCCTGTTCAAGTATGCGGGGAGTGAATTGAGGTTGTGGCAATTCAACGAAGTGGCTGGGGTGGAAGGATTCGAACCTTCGCATGACGGGATCAAAACCCGCTGCCTTACCGCTTGGCTACACCCCAATTGCTACGCTGTTACAGGAGCCGTTGATGCAGTGGTGACTGGTTTACGCCCCTGGCAACAAAACCTCGAAAAGGTTCAGGCCGTCGGGCAAATACGTCTCGCGCCGCCTGCTCACTGGAAAAAGCCGCGAACACACAGCCACCAGTTCCCGTCAGTCGGGCCGGCCCAAAACGACTCAGCCAATCAACCGCTTCCTTAACTTCCGGATACAGTCTTTCAACCAGAGGTTGACAGTCATTTCGCCCGCCCTCCTCAAAGAAGGCGCGTACTTTAATGGCGATTGAGTTTCTTGTCAAATCTTTGTGTGAAAAAACCAGTGCCGTGGAAACCTCGCAATTCGGGGCCAGTACGACGTACCAGTTTTCATCCAGTGCTATCGGTGTCAATTCCTCACCAATACCGGTGGCAAGCGCCGAGTGTCCATGAACAAATACGGGGATATCTGCACCTAACTGCAGGCCCAGGTTAGCCAGCTGATCCAGCGTCAAACCCGTCTGCCAGACATGGTTCAGGCCGACCAGCGTGCTGGCGGCGTCGCTGCTGCCGCCGCCCAGTCCGCCGCCTTGCGGCAGGTGTTTTTCCAGGTGCAAATCGGCGCCGCCATGGTAGCCAGTGTACGTCTTGAGCAGTCGCGCTGCGCGAGTGACCAGATTTTGACCGGGTGGTATGCCGCTGCAACTTCCCGAAAGGGTAACGTCATTCCGCCGATGTGCCCGGATGGTCAACTGATCGCCAAAATCCAGCAACTGAAACAGCGTTTGCAGTGTGTGATAGCCACTCGGCAACTGTCCGGTGATCAGCAGGAACAGGTTAAGTTTGGCCGGGCAGGGCAGCGTCAGGGGGCTGTTCATTGCAAGCCTGTGGGTACCGGCGGCAGGTCCCAGTTTTTTACCACCATGATAACTTCCATTCCGTCGCGCCGGGCGACCAGCCTCCGCGGCAGCTGCCAGCCTTTTACGGTCTGCGGTTCACTGTATGCTACCGACCAGCCGTCCTGTTCCAGCGTGTACAGACGGCCGCTGCCGATCTCCTCGGTGATTTGGGCTTCGGCGTCGGGCGCGGCCAGCGCTCTGATCCAGTATTGCAGGCCGGATACCGGAACCTGCCATCCGAAAAACTGTTCCATCAACGCTTCCGCGGTATCGGCGCGGTGGTAGCCGGTTTTAGGGCTGTCGAGGGAGACGCCCTTTGACGTGCGACGTATCCAGGTGGAGCCCTGTCCGAACGGACCAAACAGGTGAATGACATAGTTGTCATGCTGCTGCTCCCAATCAAAAGAAGCGCTGGTGCGTTCGTCATTGTAGCGAAGCGATATCTTGCCCTGTGCGGACCACTTGGGCGCATATTCCAACAATAGTTGCTGAGGAACGGCAGTTTGAGGCTTTCCTGTCAGACTTTGACAGCCTGTCAGTATCAAAACTGCGAGCGAAAAAAAGACGATGCCTGTGTATCGTGGATACCACATGGTTTGCGGGTCCTGTCGGGAATGCGTGAAAGGGAAAAATCCGGTCAGTCGAGTTCCACCTGGAGTCTTTCGAGTGTGTCGCGAATGATCCGGCTGTTGGGCTCCAGTGCCAAGCCTTCCTGCCATACTTTGCGAGCTTCATCATGTTTTTCTGCGACCCACAGCACTTCCCCGAGATGCGCGGCGATTTCGGGGTCAGGCATGGCCTGCATGGCCTGGCGCAGGTGTATCAACGCCGCCTCAATATTGCCCCGACGATACTGCAACCAGCCGAGACTGTCGATTACCGCAGGGTCGTCCGGTGTCAGTTCATAGGCGCGGGTTATATATCCGGCGGCTTCGTCCAGGCGTTCGGTGCGGTCAACCAGGGTGTAACCCAGCGCATTCAGGGCGGCGGCGTTATCGGGTGAAATACTCAGAACTTTACGCAAATCACTTTCGGCTTCAGCAATCCGGTCCAGCCGGGTAAAGAGGATGGCACGCGCATAATGCAATCTCGACGATTGTGGCTGTTCGCCTATCGCCTGTTGCAGCACATTGAGTGTGGCCTCGTAATGCCCGCCGGTACTGTACAGGTTGGCCTCCAGGAGATACAGGCCTTCGCGTTGCTCACGGTGCTCGGGTGGGGTCAGCGCACGCTGCTCCTGTATGTGTTCAATCGCAGCCTGCCGCTGATTTTGTGCAACCAGCGTATCCGCGAGCAATGCCAGGGCCGGCAGGTAATCAGGGCCCGACGGAACCTGGCTCAGATGGCGGACGGCTGCCTCGCTATCCTGCCGGGACGCCGCAATCCGGCCCAGATACAATCGTGCCGTTGACTTTCTTTCGGCGCTGGACAGCAATTGTTCAAAGCTGTGACTGGCGTCCTGCAGCTTGCCACGCTCGAACTGTATAAGGCCAAGCGTGGCAATGAGATCTTCATCGTCCGGACTGGCCAGCAGCATCTGCTCGAACTGTTGTTGCGCGGCTTGGAGGTCAGTGTGCAACAGCGCGCGCGCGTACTGCAGTCGCAAACGTTGATTCTCCGGGTGGCGACTGACCAGCTGGTCGAGCTTGTCCAGCGCCTGTCCGGTCTGTCCCATCTGTTGCAGCAGGCGGGCTTCCTGGCCGGCCGCCTGAAAATTGTCCGGTTCCAGTGTCAAGGCAAAACGGGCCGATTCCAGGGCCTTTGGCAGGTCTCCGGCATGCTGCGCCAAAAAGCTCAGCCCAATATGCAGGGGTGTGTGATCCGGATGCTGCAGCATAAGGCGCTGATATTTATCGATCAGCGACTGGGTGACCTCCAGGTCACCACCCTGTAGCGCACGTGCGCCAATGACATCAAAGCCGGTCATTTCACCGGATGCCAGTAAATGGCTGGCATGGCCGAAGGCTTCCTCCAGGCGATTAATGTGCACCAGCTCTGCCGCCGCGCTGTAATGGGCTTCCGGCTCCCAGGGCTCCAGCTCAGACCACAGCATGGCCATATCGAGTGATACGTTGTGAGCATTGAGAAAACGCGCAATACGGGTTGCGCGGGCAGTGACCCCGGGATCGCGGGTGGCGTGGGCCTGCTGGGCGTAATTATTGAGCATGACATCAAACCGCTTGCGCTCGCCCGCAAACTCGGCCACCAGCAGCGCATAGAGCGTGTCAGTATCAAACGGTCGGTCGGTCACCCGGGTGATGACAGGTTGAAGTTCGACCGGTTGTGACGACGGTTGTTCGGGCTGGCTCAGGTGACCGCATCCGGCCAGCAGGCCAAGGGCGGCCAGCAACCAGTGTGGTCCGGGAAATCTGAAACTTTGGCAAAAACTTGGCATCAACACGGGTCGCTCGGCTTCGGTCCTGTTTAAAAATGTCTGGCAGCGGGCGTCCCATAGAATGGGAAGCGGTATTAAAATCAGGCCAGTGACCTGATTATACGCAGACCTCGCTGTTATAGGTGATTATAGAGCAGGGACGGTGCGGGCGTTTCCGGAAAAAGGCCAAACGGGTAAACGTTCATATGACAGCGGTGCCCATAATAAGTCAGAATAAGGTGGCAGTTCCCGGCGTTGGCACTTGCCACGCTGCCGGAGAATCAAGACAATGGGCTGTTTTAACCGCGCCCTGCAGGCATATTGGGTTCTATGACATTAGTTGCGTTCGGTATTAACCACAATACAGCACCCGTGCAGGTTCGAGAGGCTGTCGCCTTTGCGCCGGATCAGATGCAGGCCGCGCTGGATGATTTACGGTCCCGGCTGGTTATTACCGAGGCGGCGATTCTGTCTACCTGCAATCGCACCGAAATCTACGTGGATTGTCCGGTAGCTGACTCCGATGCCATTATCCAGTGGCTGGCGGGGTTCCACAATACAGACGCCGCATCACTGGCCCCGTGCCACTATGCCTTCGAGGGCACGGACGCGGCCCGCCACATGATGCGCGTGGCGAGCGGTCTGGATTCGCTGGTGCTGGGCGAACCGCAGATTCTGGGGCAAATGAAGTCCGCTTATGCGCTCGCCAATCAGCACGGTTGCCTGGGTACCCAGCTGTACAATACGTTCCATAAGGTGTTTTCGGTGGCAAAACGGGTGCGCTCGGAGACGGCCATCGGAGAAAACCCGGTATCTGTCGCGTACGCGGCTGTTTCACTGGCCCAGCAGATCTTTTCCAATTTGAAGAAAGATACGGCGCTACTTATCGGTGCCGGGGAAACAATCGAACTGGTGGCGCGTCATCTGGCCGACCAGGGACTGCACAGGATGATCGTCGCCAACCGCACGTTGAATAATGCGGTGGCGCTGGCCAGCCAGTTCAATGGCGAAGCCATACTGCTGTCGGATATTCCGGCCCACCTGCATCGGGCCGATATCGTCATCTCGTCCACCGCCAGCCAGTTGCCTTTGCTGGGCAAAGGCGCGGTGGAGTCCGCCCTGAAAAAACGCAAACATAAGCCCATGTTTATGGTGGACATTGCCGTCCCGCGGGACATTGAATCACAGGTCGGAAACCTGAGCGATGTTTATCTGTATACGGTGGATGACCTGCGTGAAGTGATCGACGAGAATATGCGTTCGCGCGAACAGGCTGCCCGAATCGCGGCTGCGATCATAGAAGAGGGTGTGGCGCGGTTTGAAGAAGAGCTGCGCTCGCAGACCGCCGTAGCCACGGTCAAAGCCTTCCGCCAGACTGTTGAAGAATTGCGGGATCTTGAAGTTGCCAAAGCGCTGCGGCAACTGGAGCAGGGTGTCAATCCGCAAGACGCAATATTGCAATTGGCCCGTAATCTAAGCAACAAGATTATGCACAAACCCACACACCGGCTAAAACGGGCTGGTGTGGAGGGCGAACAGGAATTGATTATTGCCATGCACCGGCTGTTTGAGCTGGAGCCTGGCGATGATCCGGCGGGGGCTCTGGCGCAGCAGACAGCCGTCGCTCCAGCATCCTCCGATGGTTCTGTCGATTCGTCCCGGGTTGCTTCATCCAAAATCAAGCAGGTATAAATGAAACCATCGATTTTACAGAAACTTGAAGCACTGCAGGAGCGATATGCCGAGGTTGGCGCTCTGCTCAGCGATGCCGGCGTCATAGCCAACCAGAACCAGTTCCGGGAACTTTCCCGCGAGTACGCCGAACTTGAGCCAGTTGTGCAGTGTTTTGAACGTTATCAAAAGCTCATGACGGCGATGGACGAAGCAAAAGCTCTGCTCAGCGAGGCTGATGCCGATCTGCGCGCCATGGCGCAGGAGGAGCTGGAATCGAGCGAGCGACAGATCGATCCCCTCGAAATAGAGTTGCAAACGTTATTGCTGCCGCGTGATGAGCGCGACGATCGCAATGTCTTTCTCGAAGTGAGAGCCGGTACTGGCGGCGACGAAGCCGCCATTTTTGCCGGGGACCTGTTTCGGATGTATTGTCGTTATGCAGAAACCTGTAAGTGGAAAGTCGAAATTATCTCGGAAAGCCACGGCGATCACGGCGGTTACAAGGAGGTCATCAGCCGTATTATCGGCAAGAACGTCTATTCCCGTCTGAAATTCGAATCCGGCGCGCACCGGGTGCAGCGGGTCCCCGCCACAGAATCGCAGGGGCGTATTCATACGTCCGCCTGCACGGTGGCCGTTCTGGCGGAAGCGGATGAAACCGAGGAGGTCAATATCAATAAAGCGGATTTGCGCGTGGATACCTATCGTGCGAGTGGTGCCGGCGGGCAGCATGTCAACAAGACCGATTCCGCCATTCGCCTTACCCACATTCCCACCGGGATAGTTGTGGAGTGTCAGGATGAACGTTCACAGCACAAAAACCGTGCACGGGCCATGTCTCTGCTGGCCGCCAGACTTTCGAATATGGCCATGGAAAAAGCGGCGCAGGAGCAGGCCAGTGAACGCAAATCGCTGGTTGGCAGTGGCGACCGCTCGGAACGCATCCGGACGTACAATTTCCCGCAGGGCCGGGTCACCGATCATCGCATCAATTTAACGCTCTATAAGCTTGATGAGGTGATGCAGGGCGCACTGGACGATATTATTCAGCCGCTGACGAATGAATACCAAATGGACCAGCTGGCTACCCTGGCAGGCTGATTATGCGAATCCAGGACGCGCTTCGGGAATCGACCCGGACCATTAACAGCGACAGTGCCCGCCTCGATGCGGAAGTGCTGCTGGCCTGTATTCTTCAAAAACCGCGCAGCTACCTTTATGCCTATAGTGACCGCCTGCTGACGGCGTCCGAGCAGGCCCGGTTTCAGGAGCTTGTCACACGGCGCCAGAAAGGCGAACCGGTGGCGCATCTACTCGGCCAGCGGGAGTTCTGGTCTTTGCCTTTGGCGGTCAGCACCGACACGCTGATACCCAGACCTGAATCCGAGCTGCTGGTGGAGCTGGCCCTGGAGTTTCTGGCGGAGACGCGCGAACTCGCGCCGCGAGTATTGGACCTGGGGACAGGAACCGGCGCCATTGCACTGGCGATTGCTTCCGAGTGCCCGGAATGCCAGGTCGTCGCGGTGGACCGTATTGCGCCGGCGGTTGAACTGGCAGAGCGCAACCGGCAATGCCTGTCCCTGACCAATGTCAGTATTTTACAGAGCCACTGGTTTGAACGGGTCAGCGGCAAATTCGATTTGATCGTCAGTAATCCGCCTTATTTGTCTGATGACGATCCGCATCTGTGCCAGGGCGATGTGCGTTTTGAGCCTAGATCGGCGTTGGCAGCCGGTCCGGAGGGTCTGGACGACATTCAGCAGATCATCGCCGATGCGGTGCGTTTTCTGCATCCTCGCGGCGCGCTGATACTGGAGCATGGATCCACACAGGCGCAATCGGTACAACACCTGCTGATGGCAAAGGGTTTTCAGAAAGTTTTTACGCGGAAGGATCTCGCCCGGCTGGAGCGCGCCAGTGGTGGAATGATAGGGGAGTCGTGACGGGTCTATGACGAATGGCATGATTTTCAGGTTCAATGGCGGGCGCATTTATGGCTGATGGCAAGTCCCGGTCCCCGCGCCGGGATATGTTCGACGATGAAGCGCTACTGCGCTACAGTCGGCATATTATGTTGCCCGCACTCGATATCAACGGTCAGCTGGCGATTGCCAACGGGCGCGTCCTGCTGCTGGGCCTGGGCGGGTTAGGGTCGGCTGCCGGACTCTATCTGGCTGCTTCCGGCGTGGGCCAGCTGGTACTGGCCGATGATGATCATGTTGATGGCTCCAATCTGCAGCGTCAGATTGTGCATCGCGAGGATTCCGTGGGCATGAGCAAGGTGGCATCGGCAGCCCGGACCCTCGGGTCGATTAACAGCACGGTAGAGCTGACACAGGTGGAAGGTCGCCTGACCGGCCCTGTCATGGCGCAATGGGTAGCCGAAGTTGATGTGGTTTGTGACTGCACCGATAATTTCGCCACCCGTGCGGAAGTCAATCGTCTCTGTTCGGAGCTGGGCAAGCCCCTGGTGTCCGGTGCCGCGATCCGGTTTGAAGGACAGGTGAGTGTTTTTGACAGTCGCGACCCGGCCTGCCCGTGTTATCAGTGCCTCTATTCCGAACTTGGTGACGATGATCTGGGTTGTTCAGTAAATGGTGTCCTGTCACCCCTGGTCGGCGTCATCGGCAGCATGCAGGCCGTCGAAACGCTGAAACTGCTGGGCCAGTTCGGTCAGTCACTGGCCGGCCGCTTGCTGGTTTATGATGCAAGGGAATCCCGCTGGCGGGAATTCCGCATCCCGCGGGATCCGCACTGTACAGTGTGTGGGCCCCGCTCCTGACTCAGAACCGGTAGGTCGCCTCGACTGCCACCGTGCGGGGACGGCGCGGGAAGCTGTAAAACGTATTGCTGCCGGCCAGGGTTTCGGACAGCGGTACGTTGGCCGAATAGGAAATGACGTTTTCGTTCAGCAGATTTTTGCCCAGCAATGCCAGATCCCAGCGGTCGGTTTCCAGCGCAATGCGCATCGACAGCATGGTGTAGGCATCGATTTCGCCATTGGGGTCGAGGTTAACGTGGACCTGCTGGTCGTCCACCCATTGACCGTCGAGCGAAATCAATAATGCCCGCCCGCCTGTCAGGCTACGCAGGTATTCCAGTGAGCCGTTCAGTGTGAACTCCGGCGTGTATACGCCGCGCTGACCCGAATAGTCGCAGAATCCATTGGCTTGTGGCGTGCGGCCATAGTGGCAGTCGCCATTATCAAAATCCTCGTATTCGAAATCCAGCCAGGAGAAGCCGAAACGTGAAAGCAGAGCGCGGTTGAGTTGCCAGCGGCCGTCCAGCTCCAGGCCCTGCACGTGGGTCTCCCTCGCATTGCCGACGTTAAAGCCGACGGCACCATCAAACTGGCTGATTTGCAGGTCGTTGTAGTGCATGCGATACAGCGTGGTGTTCAACTCGCCACGGCCTTCTGCCAGACGCATTTTGTAACCAATTTCAAAGGCGTCCACGGTTTCGTTTCTGAATTCGAAATTGGCCGTATTGTTGGAGCGTGGATCAAACCCGCCGGCCTTGAAGCCCCGTGAAATTTTGCCGTAGGCGAGGACGTCCTCGGACAGGTCAATGGCCACGCTCAATGATGGGGTGAAGGCTGATTCACTGCGTCGATCCGCCAGGTTGTGTCCGCCAGACTGTTCTGTATCGGCATTGAAGACGGCCCGGTAAATGCCGCCGAGCGTCGGGTCGTCGATGGGCTCGTAGTTGTTGCCAATATCAATGATTGTCAGGGACTTCGTGGCATTTTTTTCCTCGTGGGTGTAGCGCGCGCCCAGCGTCATGCGCATCGTGTCAGTCGTATTCCAGGTCAACTCGCCAAACAGGGCGGCCGCTTCGGAATCCTGAGTGAAATCACGGTACGCGCCCGTACCGCCCAGGACCGGCGGCACGATCCCGGCCAGAAATACCGGTAGCGCCGAGTCGGTCGGAATGCTGAGAATATCAACGAATTCCTGGTCATACTGTTGGTAGAACACGCCGGCTATCCATTCCATTTTCTCGCCAAGCGGCGAGGCGATACGAAATTCCTGGCTGAATTGGCGATAATCCTCTGACAATTCCAGCTGGAAAACATTGGCGGGTACGAAATCACAATCGCACTGCTCATCGTAGTTGAAGCCCAGCAAACCGGTCAGTGATGTGACGGTATAATCGCCCATGGCGTACTCGATATTCAGCGTCTGGGAATTTATGGTGTTGTCGCTGAATTCAAATGTATTGGACTGTCGTTGATAGTCCTGCCGGCTGTCAAAGGCCAGTCCACCGGTTACCATACCGACCAGTGTGCCGTAACCCGGGCTGGTTGAAGATGCAGGGTTGTCCCGGGTGATTTCGATGCCACGACCGGTGACGTCAAACGAATCATGCTCAATGGTCAGTTCAACCGTCAGGTCCGGGTTGGGCGTATAGTCGAGGGAGAGCCGCAGCGCCAGCTCATCCTGATCCGGTTCAAAAGTATCGGTCAACGTATTCCGGATAAAGCCCGGGTCGTTATAGGAACGCACTGCCAGGCGGCCATTGACGTTTTCGCTCAGGGGGCCGGTGACAAAACCGGATAGTTCACGCGTTTCGAACTCGGTTTCGTAGGAGCCCTTGAGTTGTCCCCCGAACTGGTTTTCCGGTCGGGCGGAAATGATATCCAGCGCACCGGCTATGCTGTTTTTGCCAAAGAATGTGCTTTGCGGGCCGCGCATGACCTCAACTCGCTCCACATCGTAGATGGGGGCACGGAACAGCTGCGCCCGCCCGCGGTATATGCCGTCCATGTAAACGCCCACGGACTGCTCGAACCCCTGACTGTTGTCGGAACCGATGCCCCGTATACGCATTTGCGTGCTGAGACCTGTCTGGGTCAGATGGATATTGGGTACATAACTGGTTAAATCCTCCAGCTTTTCAATGCCCATCTGCTCGATCTTTTCGCCGGAAACGGCAGCCACAGAGGCGGGCACATCCTGCAGGCTTAATTCGCGCTTCTGGGAAGTAACAAATATTTCTTCCAGAATTGCCGGGTCATCCGGCTGGGCGGAAACAGATCCGCACAACACGATGGCTGCAATGCCAGCCGGTATGGATTTGCGGGGAAAGGGGATGCGCAGCATAGTGAAACCTCCGATGGTGTCGGATGGATGATCAGCCGTTGTGTTCCGGTGATGTCATCGACTGTCCGTTATTCCGCAACTGTATCAGATTTTTTCCCCGCCGGACCACTTGTCGATGTTGCCGTGAAACGGATGTCGGTCCCGTCTGCGGTCCGGAAGAAAAGCCGGCCTGATTCGCGCCCGTGGTGACTGGGCCGCCGCATGCCGGCTTCGCAGGTCGAAGGCGTGCTAGGCGCCGTAGTATTCACGATACCAGTCGACGAATTGCCGGACACCGGTGTCTACATCTGTGTCGGGTTTGAAGCCTACCGCCTGCTGCAGTGACGACACGTCGGCACAGGTCGACAATACATCGCCCGGCTGAATGGGCAGATAGTTGCAGATGGCAGGCTTGCCGACGGCACGCTCGATCGCTTTGACAAACGTCATAAGCTTAACCGGTTTGTTATTGCCTATGTTGTAAATCCGGAATGGTGCAAAACTGGACGCCGGGCTGGGCGAGGTGTTCTTCCACTCCGTGTCCGGCTGGGCGATTTGATCGATCGTCCGGACGACGCCTTCGATGATGTCATCAATGTAGGTAAAGTCGCGGATCATGTCACCATTGTTGTAAATATCGATCGGTGTGCCGTCCATAATGCCCCGCGTGAACTTGAACATGGCCATATCCGGCCGGCCCCAGGGGCCATAGACGGTGAAGAACCGCAGCCCGGTGGTGGGCAGCTTGTAGAGATTGCTGTAGGTATGCGCCATTAATTCATTGGCTTTCTTGCTCGCAGCATACAGTGACATGGGGTGGTCGACGTTGTGCTGCTCCGAGAATGGCTGCACCGCGTTGGCACCATAGACAGAACTCGAGGAGGCATAGACCAGGTGGGGGACTGCCCGATGGCGACAGCCTTCAAGTATGTTGGCAAACCCGGTCAGATTGGAATCGATATACGCCATCGGGTTGTCGATCGAGTAACGAACGCCCGCCTGTGCAGCCAGGTGTGCTACCCGCTCAAACTGGTTGTCGGCAAACAGCTGCTGCATCGCGTTGCGGTCAGCGATATCAATGGGCGAGAACTCGAATCGCCCGAACTGTTGTAGCGCCTTCAGGCGATCTTCCTTAAGGCTTACCGCATAATAATCGTTCAGGTTGTCTATCCCGACTACCTCGTCGCCGCGTTCCAGCAATCGTTTACTTAAATGGTAGCCGATAAAGCCTGCCGCACCTGTTACCAGTATTCTCATTAGCCAACCCCTGTAAAAAATAGCCGATTATACAGGCTGGACGAGCAATATTTGAATCGATGATGTCGGGAAGCTGTCCGACTTGACGAATCTGCCGCGCAAATGGCTGTATCGGTCCGGATTTTCGTCAGATTCCATGTAACTATTCAGCTCACGCCCCGATTTGCCCCGGCACCTACAAATGAAAGCTGCGTTAAAAAATGGTCACAAACCTGTCGGGAACAGGTTTGAACGCCTGCCCAGGCGGCCCGGAGGGCGACGCGCAGGATGCGCGGCGTATTGACACGAGTAAACTCACATTTTTCGCCTTGCTCTGAACAAATCTGGACGCAATCTGAACAGTTACAACACGAGCTGAATAGTTACGATTCCGTTAAAGTAGCCCGCAATCCCAGCGACAGACTCTAACGGCACAGGAAAGAGGCGTGTTAACATGCCGCTTTTATGACTTAAACGATCAAATACTGTTGGACGGCAATTTGAAGAAGCAACCTACAACCGCAAATGACGCATGGACAATGGCTAATTTTCAGGTGGAGCCGGTAAAGGGCAAGATGCGTTTCCATGACCTCAATCTGGACCCGGCGCTGATGCGCGGCATTCATGAGCTGGGATATCAGTATTGCTCGCCGATCCAGGCGCAGTCGCTGCCCCATACCCTGGCCGGTCATGACGTACTGGGGCGGGCGCAGACGGGGACCGGCAAAACAGCAGCGTTCCTGATTTGCATCATTCAGGATCTGCTCCTGAACCCCATAGAAGGGGCTCGCTATGCGGGCGAGGTGCGCTCACTGATCATTGCGCCCACCCGCGAACTGGTCATGCAGATTGGCGAAGATGCCCGCAATCTTACCCGCTATACCCCGCTCAAAGTACACACGCTGGTGGGCGGCATCGACTACAACAAGCAGCTTGCGGGTCTCAACGATGATTATGTTGATATTCTCGTTGCGACGCCGGGACGATTGCTGGATTTCTGCGGGAGCAACAACGTCTATCTCGACCAGGTGGAGATACTGGTTATCGATGAAGCGGACCGCATGCTGGATATGGGCTTTATCCCCCAGGTACGGAGGATTGAGCGCATGACGCCGCGCCGGCACCAGCGTCAGACGTTGATGTTCTCCGCGACTTTTTCCAATGATGTACTGCGCCTGGCGGACCAGTGGATGCACGAGCTGGTGACTATCGAGATCGCGCCGGAAAGCCCGACAACGCAATTGATCGAACAGCACGTCTATCTCGCTTCCGGAGATGAGAAATTTACCGTGCTGTACCATCTGCTGCAGCGCCCGGAAGCGGACAGCGTGATCGTCTTCGCAAATCGTCGGGACGAATGCCGCGATCTGCACCAGAAACTGCTGGACTATGGCATCAAGGCCGGGCTGTTATCCGGCGAAATTCAGCAACAAAAGCGGGTCCGGACGCTGGAAAACTTCAAATCTGGCAATATGCAGGTGCTGGTGGCGACCGACGTGGCCGGCCGTGGTATCCATATCAGTGACGTTTCCCATGTCGTTAATTTCACCCTGCCGGACGAACCGGAAGATTACGTGCACCGCATTGGTCGTACCGGACGGGCGGGGCAAAAGGGGGTCTCCATCAGCTTTGCATGCGAGGATGACGCATTCCGGCTGGCCCCCATTGAAACTCTGCTGGGCCAGCCGATTCAGTGCGAGCAACCCCCGGAATCCCTGCTTGCTGTACTGCCGGAGCCGCTACGCCGCACGCCAAAGTCGCGACCGGCCCCACGAAGCGGCGGTCGCACCAACCACTCGCGTGGTGATCGATCACGTAACAGTCCCCGGCGCGGGCGGTAACTCCGGCCGGTCGCGCTGTGCAGGTTGGCAAATCAGGCCAAATTTTCGGAGCGCTGTCGCTCAGTAGCGCGGAATGTATCGGGCTCAAGCGGAAGGTGTATGCGTGAAACAGGAAGTGGAACAGGAAAAAGTAAAGCTTCAAAGGGATGAGCGCTTTGACTTATTCCGCGGGATTGCACTTATCGGCATCACACTCAATCACATGGTGCCGACGCTCGGGCTTATGCGGGAGTTTGGACAATACCAGCTGAAGGCCGGACAGTTCTTTAATTTCGCCGACGTATTTGTATTCATATCCGGTTGCGTCGGCGGTATTGCCTACACCAGGGTGATCCAGTCTGAAGGACTCTGGCAGTGTCAGGTCAAAAGCACCCGTCGCGTTTTCGAGATATTTCTGAATAATATGCTGACCTGCATCGCCTGCGTCGCGGTGGTTTTGCTGACGGCACGTTTTGGCAACACGCCCCATATCCTGGCGGACACGGCCCTTCGTCCGCTGGAATCCCTCCTGGGCACCGTCTTTATCTATGATCCCATGCCGTTTTTCAATATTCTGGGTTTATATATTGTTTTGCTCCTGCTGTTACCTGCCTACCTGCAGCTATATCTGAAGCGTCCATTGCTGGCCTTCAGTTTTACCCTGCTTGTCTATCTCTTCAGTCAGGTTATGTTTTATCTGTTTGAAAGAAACTTCGTAGCGCTTCCGTTCTTTGGGAATCTGTATGCGTGGCAGTTTATATTTTTTGTGGGGGTGTCCATTGGTGCTGCAATCCGGCAGGGCAGGTTCAGGGTCTCCAGTAACCGTTATATCGTTCTTGCGGTCTTGATGTACTTCCTGATGGGCGATTTTCTGAAGCAAACGGAATTCGCGTATTTTCATTTTACGGACAAGGACAATCTGGGTTTTCTGCGTGTTGTGGATCTGCTTTGCGTTTCCTATCTGATAAGCCTGTTTATACCCAAAACCTTTTCAGATCGCGCCGCCGTCGTGCGGCCATTGATCAATCTTGGCCGTAATGCGCTGGAAGTATTTTGCGTGGGATTGTTGATAAGCTACATTATGACGGTATGGCTGGCCAACGTCGGGTTGGGGCGTTCGGCATACCTGCTCGCCGCGGCTGTTGCCGTATTGACCCTGTACGGTTTGGGTGGCAGCCTCTATAAGAAACACAGCCTCAAGCAGTGGTTGCAACGACGTTTCTGAGCGGACACTGTGCCGCATCGGGCAAAGGGCGGTCATGCAGAGGCCGCCCGCGCGGGTTCCCGGTACCCCGGCGTCGATTTCCGGGCTATCGCAGGATGGGGTAATGCATTTGGATATTCCGGCTCATTTTCACCCAGGGCAGCTCGTCCAGTGTCACCGATTGCCGGGCGTTAAATAAGCTGCGCAGCGAATCCCCCTCATTCCAGAAGAAGTTATCCGGATCCCGCCAACTCATGAACCAGACCCATGCTGGTTGGGCCTTGAGTTTATCGACTGTTGGAAATGTACCGACTTCACCAAGCCCGATCGGTCGGCCCTGCGCCAGCTCCAGAAGTGCCCGGTAATTGTCATCGTCATAATGACCGCTATAGACATCGGTTGCCAGAATATCGACCACGTCGTGACCGGGATAGAATAAGCTGTAGGCGGGTACGTTTTCCTTCATTTCATTACCATTGAACACCCACAGCAGGTTGTTCAGTTTATGAAAATGTGTAAACCGTTCGTACATCATCCGATACAGTGCTGCGAAACCGTCAGCGCCCTGCCGGTGGCCCCACCAGAACCAGAACCCATTCATTTCGTGGTATGGACGCCACAGGACGGGTACGCCGGCATGCTTCAGCTGTTTCAGGTGCCAGGCAATAACATCGACCTGGGATTTCCAGCGCTCGTTCAGACGGGTTCCCGGCGTGAGCAGTTCCTGCCATTGCCCGTCGGTGAGTTTGGCCTGCACGCCGTCCTCGAAAGTACCTGGCTCGTCCTGGGTGGGAATGATCGCGTGCCACATCAAGGTGATGATAAAGCCTTCGCGGTGGCGTCGTATGGCTTCGTCAACAATATTCTGTCGAAAGTTGATGCCGTCCCAGGAGCCTGGCTCGCTGAAGCCGAAATCCTGCCCGAAGACGGCAGGGTAAGTACCGGTCTGTTTGTGTAATCCGACCAGGCGGTTGGAGCCATTGAGCGGTGCGTTGTGTTGCCCGGTCAGGATCTGTTTGCCCGAAATGCGGTACAGATATTTCAGCAAGGCTTTCGCCTCGGTCGAGGCGTCAGGTACAACGGGAGCGTGGCGGGCGTCGACATAGGCCGGAAGTAATGCTGTCGCAAAAACAACCGAAATTAAAAATCTACAGGTTAGTGATTTCAAAGTATGCTCCCACTATTTATGGAATGAACCCTTAGCGGCTCAGTGGTCACTGGAGCCAAACGGGCTTCGTATTTCGACGGTAACAGAGCACCCGTCAATGGGGGTGTTGCCCGGCCCGTCCAATATGCTGTAATTCGTGGAGCCAGAAAAGTGTACCGCCGGTGACGGCTGCCGGCATGGCAATAATGTTGAGTACCGGAATCATGCTGATGCCCATCACTGTGCCGCCAAATCCGATGCTGGAGTAAGGGCTTTTTCGCAATTTTTTGCGTAAACGGCTGAAGGATACCTGATGATTGTCCGCGGGATAATCACTGTACTGGATGGCCATGGACCAGGCAGTCCATAAAGCGCCGACGACAGGGATCGCCAGGTTCAGCAGCGGAATCGTACCCAGCAGAATCAGGCAAAGAAAAACAATCACGCCCCGGATGATAAAATATAGCAGTTTCTGTATTTCACGCGCAGTTACGCGGGGAATCAATCGATGAAGCGGCTCGTCCGCCGGCAGCGTACCCTGCACCAGCTCTTCGGTTTTCTGGGCCAGCAGGCCATAGAAGGGGGCTGCGATAATGTTGGTGATTATATTGAACGTATAACCGTACGTAATAACCAGTATTACGACGATCAGTATCCAGGCGACCCATCTCAGCGTCTTTTCCAGAAATTCCAACCAGGCAGGCAGATTGAAATCCCATTGCATAAAGCTGTCAAGATAGCTGAAAAGCAGATAGGTCAAGCCAAAAAACAGAAGGCAGTTTATGACCAGTGGCACGATCAGGTAAGGTCGCAGCCCGGGATGAAACATCAGCCTGGCGCCGCTGAAAAAATAAGCGGCACCGGTGGCGAGGTGGTTGGTCCCGAGATCGCCGGCGACCAGTTGACTGATTTGACGGTTGGTCTCCATCGATGTCTAGCGTGCGCCCGCTTCTTTGAGAGTGTCAACATATTCGTCGGCGTGGCGATGTTTGCTGATCACCTGCAGAAAGGTTTCACCGTTCAGATCGGTCGCGTTGATATCGAAACCCTCTTCAACAAAAAACCGCACAAACGTTGCAAAATTATCGGCGATCATGCTCCGATAGGCGCGCTCCAGCAAGCAATAATCCCGGCTCAAACCGCCGTAGGGGAGAATGTGCAGGAAGGTCCGGATTCTTTCGTCACTGAAACTTTCGCCCAGGACTTTCTTTTTGTCTTTCTTCAACGACATGGAATACCTCTTGATCAATACAGGACACTACTGGATGTCCGGGTTCACTGTAATTTTTCCAGCAAAATCCTGTTGAGCTCCTGCGGATTGGCCTGGCCTTTCGACGCTTTCATACATTGCCCCACAAAAAAACCCAACATTTTCGGTTGCTTGTCGGCGCTTGCAGCACGATAGTTGTCTACCTGTGTGGTGTTGGCGGCGATAACATCGTCCACGATTCTTTCCAGCTCGCTGGCGTCGCTTACCTGCTTTAGACCTTTGCTTTCGATGATGCTGTCGACTGTTCCTTCACCATTCCACAGGGCGTCAAAGATTATCTTGGCCATTTTTCCTGAAATACTGCCGTCTTCGATGCGACTGATCAGTTCGGCCAGCTGGCTGGATGACAGGGGGCATTGACTGATCGGAATCTCGTCGCGTTTCAGGCGGGCAGCAATATCCCCCATAACCCAGTTAGCCACCAGTTTGGGATTGTCGCAGGCAGCCGCCGCCGCTTCAAAATATTTTGCCGTGGCCGCGTCCTGACTCAGGCTGGTCGCATCGTACGCAGACAATCCGAAGTCACCGACATAGCGATTACGCTTTGCCTCAGGCAGTTCCGGCATGGTCGCACGTACCGCAGCAATGTAGTCGTCATCGAGAATGACCGGCAGCAGGTCGGGGCAGGGGAAGTAGCGATAGTCGTTGGAATCTTCCTTGGAGCGCATGGCACGTGCTTTCTTGGTGTCGCCATTATAGAGTCGGGTTTCCTGCGTGATGGTGCCGCCGGATTCCAGCACATGAATCTGGCGATCGACTTCCAGGGCAATGGCTTCTTCCATAAAGCGAAATGAATTGAGGTTTTTGGTTTCGGTGCGGGTACCGAGCCGGTCTTCCCCGTGGGGCCGTACCGAAATATTGACATCAAACCGCATGGAGCCTTTGGACATGTCACCGTCACAGATGCCGAGGGCGGTCACCAGGCTGTGCAGCTGGCGGGCAAAGGTGACGGCTTCTTCGGCAGATCGCATGTCGGGCTCGGTGACGACTTCAATAAGCGGTGTGCCGGCGCGGTTCAGATCAATGCCGGTCATGCCATGATAGTCTTCATGCAACGATTTGCCGGCATCCTCTTCCAGATGCGCGTGATGGATTCTTACCCGTTTAACCTGCTTGCTTTCAAGGGTGATATCCAGGTGTCCGGGACCAACGATGGGTTCGGCCAGCTGTGTCGTCTGATAGCCTTTCGGCAGGTCCGGATAAAAATAGTTTTTTCGTTCAAAAACCGACCGGCGGCCAATCTCTGCGTCGATCGCCAGGCCGAACAGCGTCGCCATACGAAAGGCTTCGGCGTTCGCCACGGGCAGGGTACCCGGCATGGCCAGGTCAATGGCGCAGGCGTTGGTATTGGGCTCGGCACCAAACGACGTACCTGAGCCGGAAAACAGTTTGGAGCGGGTGGCGAGCTGAACGTGAATTTCCAGCCCGATAACGGTTTCCCATTGCATGGTTGGTTGGCCTCTCAATCGATATCTGCCGGGGAATGCAGGTGAAAGTCGGTGGCGCACTGAAAGCGGTGTGCAACATTCAGCATGCGTGCTTCGTCAAAGTCGCGACCGATAATCTGCAGCCCGACTGGCTTGTTTTCGGCGAAACCACAGGGTATCGACATACCTGGAAGCCCCGCCAGGTTGGTGGCAATGGTATAAATATCTTCCAGGTACATGGCAACCGGGTCCGCGCCTTTGGCGCCAAACTGAAAGGCCGGCGACGGCGAGGTTGGCCCCAGAATGATATCGACCGACTGAAAAGCGTCCAGAAAATCCTGACGTATCAGGCGACGGGCCTTCTGTGCCTTGGCGTAATACGCATCATAGTAACCGGCTGATAGCGCGTAACAGCCCACCATGATGCGACGCTTGACCTCGCTGCCCAATCCTTCGCTGCGTGAGCGCTTGTAAAGATCCTCCAGGTCCTGGGGTGCGTCGCAACGGTAGCCGTAGCGTACACCATCAAACCGGCTGAGGTTGGCCGAGCACTCGGCCGGTGCAATGACATAATAGGCCGGCACGGCCAGATGCGTATGGGGCAGACTGATTGAAGTGACTGTGGCGCCCTGATTTTCCAGTTCGCGAATGGCCGTCTCCACAGCCTGCCGGGCGCCGGGGTGCAACCCTTCGCCAAAATACTCGCGGGGTACACCCACCCGTAAACCCGTCAGCGGTTGTTCAAGGTCTACCGTATAGTCGCTGATCGGGTGGTCAACACAGGTTGAATCCCGGTCGTCAAACCCGGCCATGTGATTAAGCAGTATCGCGGCATCTTCTGCCGTGCGGGTCATCAGGCCCGCCTGATCGAGGCTGGATGCGAAAGCTATCATGCCCCAGCGGGACACCCTGCCGTAGGTTGGTTTGATGCCGGTAACGCCGCAGAGACTGGCCGGTTGCCGGATTGATCCGCCGGTATCGGTCGCGGTGGCGGCCGGTGCAAGCCGTGCCGCCACGCAGGCGGCGGATCCACCGGATGAGCCGCCCGGCACGCAATCCTGCGCCCACGGGTTTTTGACCGGGCCGTAGAAACTGGTCTCGTTAGAGGAGCCCATGGCGAATTCGTCCATATTGGTTTTGCCCAGCATCACCGCACCGGCCTGCCGATAGTTTTCCACGACGGCAGCGTCATAGGGGGGCACAAAATTGTCCAGCATGCGCGAACCACAACTGGTTCTTACCCCGTTGGTGCAAAAGATATCCTTGTGGGCGATGGGTATGCCGCACAGTGTGCCGGCTTCGTTTCGGTGCCGCTGGGCATCGGCGGCCTGCGCCTGCTGCAGAGCCTGTTCTGCCGTGACGGTAATAAAGCTGTTGAGCTGTGGATCGAGTCGCTGAATTCGTTCAATAAAATGTCGGGTCAGTTCGACACTCGACACGGATCCGGCGTTAAGCTGCTGAATCATTTGGGCAATGGTTAGGTTATGCATTGCTGGATTTTCCGCCTGCGTTTGGAGAGATACGGGATGAGGGAATACGGGGCTCGATCAGTCGATGACCTTCGGAACCAGGTAGAGTCCATCTTCGGTGGCCGGCGCAATGGCCTGAAAAACATCGCGCTCGTTGTTTTCGGTAACCATGTCGGCACGCAGCCGCTGCACCGAATCAAGCGGGTGCGCCATAGGCTCGACATTGCTGATGTCGGCGGCCTGCAACTGGTCAACCAGCCGCAGCACGTTGGTGATACTGGTGGCGACTTCATCAAGCGCGTCATCGTCAATGTGAAGGCGCGCCAGATTGGCGAGTTTACGTATCTCGGAACGATCCACAATTATGCTCCAGCCGCCCAATCGGCGGATATTAATCTATACTTAGGCTGGCCTGAAGCAGCGATAGCAACCCAGGCGATTTAAAGGCGCAGTAAGTTACCACATTTGCGCCTTGCTCTAAATCCCCGGCATTGCTAGAGTGCGATCCAGAATTTCCGCAATGCGATTTTTGCGGCTTGGATAATAAAAGTATCCGTATATCGTGCGCCACTTCGAATAATCGGATAATCGCGCTCAATAAATCGCACTACCCGCCGATTCTTTAAGCCATCACAATGACTATATAAGGTTTTTCCGCCCCTATGTTCAAACGCCTGCGTGGAATGTTTTCCAATGATTTGTCGATCGATCTTGGCACAGCCAACACACTGATTTATGTGCGTGATCGTGGCATTGTCCTTAACGAGCCTTCGGTGGTTGCCATCCGCAATCACAACGGTCAGAAATCGGTCGAAGCGGTCGGTATGGCGGCGAAACGGATGCTGGGGCGGACACCTGGCAATATTACAGCGATTCGCCCCTTGAAAGACGGCGTTATCGCCGATTTCCAGGTCACGGAGAAAATGCTGCAGCATTTTATTCGCAAAGTCCATGAAAACAGCTGGTTTCAGCCAAGCCCGCGGGTGCTGGTCTGTGTTCCCTGCCTTTCCACCGAAGTGGAGAAGCGGGCCATCCGCGAATCGGCCATGGGTGCGGGCGCTCGCGAGGTTCGTTTGATTGAAGAACCCATGGCCGCTGCGATCGGTGCCGGCCTCCGGGTGGATGAAGCAACGGGCTCCATGGTGGTGGATATTGGCGGTGGAACCACAGAAATTGCCGTTATATCGCTTAATGGTGTCGTTCTGTCGGAATCTGTACGTATCGGCGGGGATCGTTTTGACGAAGCCATAGTCAACTATGTAAGGCGCAAATATGGCGCGGTGATTGGTGACGCCACCGCAGAAAGAATCAAGAAAGAGATTGCCGTGGCTTATCCGGGTAGTGAAGTGCTCGAAATCGATGTACGGGGGCGCAACCTGGCCGAGGGTGTGCCACGGAGCTTTACGCTTAACAGCGACGATATTCTGGAAGCCCTGCAGGAGCCGTTATCGGGTATTGTGCAGGCCGTCAAGAGTGCGCTGGAGCAGGCGCCACCGGAACTGGCGTCGGATATCGCCGAGAGCGGTATTGTCATCACAGGTGGCGGCGCACTGCTGCGTGACATTGATCGCCTGTTGATGGAAGAAACCGGGCTGCCCGTATTGATTGCGGAAGACCCCTTGACCTGCGTTGCCCGTGGCGGTGGCAAGGCGCTGGAGCTGATGGACAGTCGAACCATCCATTTGCATACATAGTAGTGAGGATTTGCCATTAAACCGATCTTTACCAAGGGACCATCAGTCAGCACCCGTCTTGCTGTGCTGGTCGCCTGCGCCCTGATCATGGCATTCCTTTACAGCAAGAGCAGCCTGTTAAACCCCGTGAAAGAGCGTATGAGTGACGTGACCTATCCGTTGTACTGGGTGACGGAACTGCCCGCCGGGATCCGCGCCTGGTGGGGTGAGCGCTTTGTTTCCCGACAGCGACTGATGCAGGAGAACGAGACACTCCGCACCGAACTTCTTGTCCACAAGCGAAAAACCCAGCAAATGGCATCAATGGCGGCCGAAAATACCCGACTGCGCCAGTTGCTCAATTCCGCCGATACCATCGAAGACAGGGTATTGGTCGCCGAACTGATCGGCGTTTCGCCCAATCCCATGATGCATAAAGTCATGATAAACCGGGGCACCAACGATGCGGTCTATGAGGGGCAGCCAGTGGTGGATGCCTATGGTCTGGTCGGTCAGGTGGTGGAAGTCGGTCGCTCGACCAGTATGGTTCTGCTGATTACCGATTCCAGCCACGCATTACCGGTGCAGCTGAATCGAAATGGTCTCCGGCTGGTTGCCGAAGGACAGGGCGATCTGGAAAAACTGCGATTGCGGCATGTATCGGGCACCATGGATATTCAGGTCGGGGATCTGCTTGTGAGTTCGGGCCTCGGGCAACGGTTTCCGGCGGGCTATCCGGTCGGCCTGGTGGAGCGGATTGATCACGATCCCGGCAAGCCGTTTGCCACGGTGACGGCCAAACCCATGGCGGAGTTGAATCGCAACCGTCACATGCTGCTGGTGTTTGATCGAACGCATCAGCTTAACGCGGTCAAAACACGTAACCAGGAGCCGTGAGTGAGTCACGGATTATCCCAGTCGCTGAAGATTTTTATCAGCTTTTTCATTGCCCTGCTGATTGATATCTACCCGCTGTCGGCATCGTTGGTCTGGTTTCGCCCCGAACTGGTGTGCCTTCTTCTCATATTCTGGGTTTTACGATTTCCGCACCAGATCGGCATGGGTATGGCGTGGTGTGTCGGATTCGTGCAGGACGTCATCAGCGGAGGAGTCTGGGGGGGCAGTGCCCTGGCGCTGGCTATCGTCGCCTATATCTGCCAGATGTCCTATCAGAGGCTGCGCAGCTATTCACTGTCTCAACAAACGCTCTGGGTCTTTGTTTTTGTTGGTATCTATCAGTTATTCTTCAACTGGGTTCAGGGTATGAGCGGCTATAGTGCGCCGGTACATCTGATGTTGATTTCTACCGCTGTCAGCGCCGCCTGCTGGCCGCCGCTGGTCATTATGATGAGCCGGCTGCGCCGGCGTCGCATGACGTAGCTTTATTGAATGCTGGCGGGACGATCTGGCCGGACAGGGTAGAAAATGGTATGGGCAAATCGGGGTGTGAGCTGAATCGTTACAAAAAATGTGAGTCCAAAATAGAGAAAGCGAATGGATGTTAACCTATTTCTGGCGTCGACATCACCCCGGCGGCAGGAGCTGCTGCAACAGATAGGCGTTAACTTTACGACCTGTGCCGTTGACGTCCCCGAGCACCACGTTGTCGGGGAACCACCGGCCGCCTATGCGGCACGACTGGCACTGACCAAGGCCCGGCAGGGGCTTCTGCAGCATCCGACCGGCATCGTGCTGGGCGCCGATACCATCGTTGTATACGATGACCTTATTCTGGAGAAGCCGGTCGATCAGGCGGACGGAGTGGCCATGCTGACCCGCCTCTCGGACGCCAGTCATCGCGTTATTACCGCAGTGGCGTTGTGCCAGGGGACGCAGGTACTGCAGGCGTCATGCGTGTCAACGGTGACATTTCGCCCAATTTCGCCTGCGGAAGCCGCACGCTACTGGGCGACGGGGGAGCCCAGGGACAAAGCGGGCGGTTATGGAATTCAAGGTTTCGGGGCTGTTTTTGTTCAGAATCTGATGGGTAGTTACAGCAATGTTGTCGGTCTGCCGCTTGCCGAAACGGCCGATTTGCTTGCCCGGGCTGGCGTAACAATGTGGAACAGGAAACCCATCCGTGAGCGATGAAATACTGGTTAACGTCGGACCAACCGAGACCCGCGCTGCGCTGATCGAAAACGGCGTGGCGCAGGAGGTTTACATTGAACGCATACAGCGAAAGGGCTTTGTCGGCAATATTTTTCTGGGCAAGGTTGTACGTGTATTGCCGGGCATGCAGGCAGCATTTGTCGATATCGGTCAGGAGCGGGCGGGTTTTATCCATGCGGCCGATATCGCACCACTGGACAAAAACGGCATGGAAGACCGCTCTGCGGAAATTGGTGATATCCGGCAGCTGGTGCACGAAGGCAAATCCCTGCTGGTCCAGGTCACCAAGGACCCGATCAGCACCAAGGGCGCCCGCCTGACGACCCATCTATCGGTGTCGGCCCGCTATCTGGTCTATATGCCGCAAACCCGCCACATCGGAATTTCCAACCGGATTGAACAGGAGCAGGAACGGGAGCGTCTGCGGCTGGCGGTCGAGAAGCTGGCAGCGGAATACGCCGACCAGTATACCGGTGGCTTTATTGTCCGGACGGTGGCTGAAGGGGTGCCCGAAGAGGAGCTGCGTGCAGATATCCCTTTCGTTTATAAGCTCTGGCATGACCTGGCGGACAAAATAAAGGCGGCCAGGGCGCCGGCACTCATCTATGAAGATCTCCCGCTGTTTATGCGCACAGTGCGTGATCTAATGCGACCCAATATCGAAAAGGTCCGCATCGATTCCCGGGAGGCTTATCACCGCCTGAGTGACTTCGCCCGGCACTATGCGCCGGAACTGGGCGGATGCATCGAACACTACCCGGGCGAACGGCCGCTGTTTGACCTTTACGGCGTCGAAGAGGAGCTGCGCAAGGCACTGGAAAGCAAGGTTTTGCTGAAGTCAGGTGGCTACCTGGTAATCGAACAGACCGAGGCCATGTGCACGGTCGACGTCAATACGGGTGCATTCGTTGGTCATCGCAATCTGGAAGAAACCATTTTCAAGACCAACCTGGAAGCTGCAGCGGCTATCGCGCGTCAACTTCGGCTGCGTAATCTGGGGGGTATCATCATCATTGATTTTATTGACATGAGCGATGCCGAGCATCAGCGTCAGGTGCTTCGCACACTGGAGAAGGCACTGGAGAGAGATCGGGCGAAAACCACCATCAACGGGGTTTCGAGCCTGGGACTGGTGGAAATGACGCGCAAACGTACCCGCGAATCACTGGGACAGATACTTTGTGAACCCTGCCCGGTATGTCTTGGGCGCGGCAAACTGAAATCCGCCGAAACGGTTTGCTACGAGATATTCCGTGAAATTCTACGGGACGCGCGAACCTACGATGCCTCGACCTTTCTGGTATTGGCATCACAGGTCGTGATCGACCGGCTATTGGATGAGGAGTCCGCCAATGTTGCGGATCTGGAGGTATTTATTGGCCGCACCATACAATTTCAGGTGGAGAGTATTTACAATCAGGAACAGTACGACATCATTTTGGTGTAATCTGACCTTTCCCTGACCAATCCAGACGTCCTGTGCCACGATCAATTCGAAAATACATGCGCTATTTCGTGCGCTCGTTCTGGGCCACGCTATTGCTGGCTGTCATAACGATTGCCGTGTGTGTGCAGATTGGGCGAATGGTGTTTCCCTATCTCAATGATTATCGTGATGACATCGCCGGCCAGCTGGAAACGCATCTCGGTGTGAATATCGAAATCGGGGCGATAGAATCAAAGTGGCGTGGCCTGCGACCCCGTATCAGTCTCCTTGATGTTGATATTACCAATGAGGCGCAAGAGCAGGTCATGTTCGTACAGCAGGTGGATGTCGAAATAAGCCTGCTGACTGTATGGTTCGATTGGCAGGACGGTATCCGCCGTCTACGGTTTGATGGACTGCAATCCAGGCTGGAACAGGATGGGCAGGGCAGGTGGCAGGTCCATGGCCTGCCACCGACTTCCGGCGGGAAAGGCAACTTCACTATTGATGATCCACTCGATATATTCCTGTTCGGGCGCCGCGTCGAGCTGACCAATACCGAGCTGTCGGTCGCTTTTCATAACGATCTCAAGACCCATATCAGAATTCCCCGCATTACACTGGAGAACGACAACGACTTTCACCGTCTGACGGCGGCCTTCGCGGTTGACGACAACCAGGCGTTGCGGCTGGTCGTCGAGGGGACCGGTGATCCCCGCGACGGACGGCAGTTTGATTCGCGCGGCTACCTCCACCTGAACGCCTTTCCCACCGAAAAAGTGCTCGAAGCCCTGAGTGGGCTCGATTTTTTCAATCTGGAAACAGCGCACGACGATTCAGCGGCGATCGGCTGGCATCAGCCGGGCCGGTTGACTTCACAGCTCTGGTTTGAAGGGACGCTGCAGCAGGGCCTGTCGATCAATGGCTATTTCGTCAATGAGGGTGTGCCGTTGGATGCCCCGGCACGCGGGCAGTGGCCCCAGCAGGTGTCCAGTCGATTTGTCGGTCATTGGCGACAGGATGCCGGGTGGCAACTGTCACTGCAGAATCTGGCGCTTAAGTGGCAGGAGCAGTCGTCGCCATCGCAGGATCTGCTTTTGCAGGGGCAGCCGGACGACCCATTGCGCATCGCCTTTGAATCGCTGGATATAGGCGGCTGGCTGGGCGCGCTGCGACAGACTGGATGGTTGGAACACGAGGCACTTACGCCACTGCTGGCCCTGGATCCGAAAGGCCGGCTGCGCAATGGACAGTGGCGCCTCACCGGCAAAGAGCAGGGTCTGTTCGAGCTGAAAGCGGAAATTGTCGATGCGGCCATTACGGCCTGGATGGGGGTGCCGTCGATTGACGGCGTGGACGGTTACCTTGAGTTTTCCCTGCTGTCGGGCCAGTTGGATCTGGAGGTAACGGACGGCATACAGCTGAAGTTTCCCGACCTCTACGAAAAGCCGCTGAGCTTTAATACAGCCCGCGGCAGTTTCCACTGGCAGGTTGAGACCGGACTACCCTGGCTGGGCATTGCGTCGAGTCCGATACGGGTCAATGACGGCGATGTCAGTGCTGTTGGACATCTGAACCTGGCGTTGCCGCTGGTTCCCACCGATGACATCGAACCGGAGATGACGCTGACGATTGGCGTACCTGAAGCGGATGCAATGCTGTATCGACGCTATTTGCCCGACCTGGTGCCTGAAGCGCTGCGGAACTGGCTGGATGTCGCTGTGCTGGCGGGTGATCTGAGTGCCCTTGGCTTTATCTATCACGGTACCTTGAAGGGGCAATCGGATCTGTCCAGGGTCATTCAATTTCATGCAGATCTGTCAGATGCCCAGGTCCAGTTTGACCCGGAGTGGCCGGCTCTGACTGCAAACAGCGGATCACTGTGGCTGGATGACAACCGCCTGCGTATTGGCGGCGTCAACGGCCGGATGCAGAAACTCGTCGTTGGCAACCTGAACGTGGCCACCGAATGGGGGGGCGTTGAGGCATGGCATCTATCGATCGATGGCAAACTGTCCGGTAATAGCCAGGACACGCACGCGATGCTGGTGAAGACGCCACTGAAGGAAATTCTGGGCGACGAATTGACCAGCTGGCAGCCGACGGGGCCGCTGGCGGCGTCGCTACGCCTGTCCGTTCCGTTATCCGATGAGGGAGAACACACCCAGGATGTCGCGCTTTATTTTCGGGACAACAGCCTGAGCATGCCAGCACTCGGCCTGACGTTTGAAAGCTTGAACGGTGAACTGCTTTATTCAAGTGAGACAGGCATCAGCAGTGACAGTTTGACGGCGAGTCTGTGGGGTGACGCACTGGCCGCGTCGATTTCTTCGGAGACAGTGAGTACCGGAGGCCGCAAGACTTACAATGCGCTGGTGGATTTTGGCGGACGGGTGGATGCAGAAAATTTGCGACACTGGCTCGATCGCCCCGAGCTGGTCTTCACGGCGGGGTCGACTGCGATGACAGGGCGCATTGTCGTGCCTATGGGGACCTCCAGGCGTCTTCGTATCACGACGCGAAGTGATCTGGTCGGTATTGGTATCGATCTGCCACCCCCGTTTAAAAAAGCAATGGACGAGGCTCTGCCGACCAGGACCACCATCACTGTCGACCCGGCCAGCGCCGAGCGGGACGCCGTCACGGAATACCGGTTAAGGTTCGGGGACTTGGCGCAGGTTCGGTTCGCCCGGGCAGGTGATCAGTTGTTGGGGGTGCTGGTTGCTCTGAATCAGACCGCAGCGGCTATAGTGCCAGGACGCATACAGGTTGAGGGTATGGTGCCCGATGCCGCTTTATATGACTGGTTGTCGGTGCTCAAGGTCTATCAGTCCGCTGCGCAGTCTGACCCCGGGGGCGGCGCTACCGGTAAAAATACCGACCACCTGCCCATCCAATTGAATCTCAATGTCCAAAACCTCAGTCTGGCCTCTGTTGCTCTGCCGCATATGAACATTACCGGTGGTCAGGAAGGAGCCGACTGGGTGTTTAACCTGATCAATGAAAACATGCAGGGGCAGATCGTCCTGTTTGAGGACCGCCCAATGCTGGTCGATCTGGAATATCTGCGGTTGCCGGCACCCGCCGCCGACGTCACTACGGACGACTCACTGTTTGACCCGACGGAGTTACCGGGCAGTGTCCTGGCTGACATCGCGCTGGACGACATACCCGCCATGCATTTTATGACACGCGAATTTACCCTGGGTGAGGAAAATTACGGGTCCTGGCGCTTCAGGTTAAACCCGGTAAATGGTGGCATGTCAATATATGATCTGTCAGGTCACATTAGAGGGTTGACAATTGAGGGGCAACCGGGCCGCGGGGCCGAACTGATCTGGTTGCAATCGGCCACTGGCAGTACAAGCTTCCTGAGCGGAATCCTGCGTGCCGGTGACCTGGGTAAGGTTTTGACCCGGTGGGGCCAGGAACGGATAATAACCAGTGACGTGGCTGAGGTCAGCCTGGACGCCCAATGGCATGGGGCGCCTGACCAGTTTCTGTTGCCGAACATGACCGGACTGGTGTCGCTCGACATTCAGCGGGGCCGGTTTATACGCGGCGCATCGGTCGGGGAGAATCCCTTGTTGAAGCTGATCGGATTGCTCAATTTCGATACCCTGGCGCGGCGATTGCGGCTGGACTTCTCCGATCTGAAGACGGAAGGTATGGGGTACGAATCCATCCAGGGGACGCTTCAGTTCAATGAGGGACTGGTTACCATTGCTTCCCCTTTGCAGGTGGAATCTCCGTCGGCTAACCTACAGTTTGTGGGTGAAATCAATATACGGGACCAGGATGTCCAGGCGCAGCTGGTCGCGACGCTGCCCGTAGCCGGTAACCTGACCGTAGCGGCTGCCCTTGCCGGTGGTGTTCCCATGGCGGTTGGCGTTTACGTCGCCGGAAAACTTTTCAAGAGCCAGGTAGACCGGGTATCGAGTATTCGCTACCGGATTCGGGGCGACTGGAATGACCCTGAGGTCAAGCTGGAAAAAATATTCGAAAATAAAACGGGTCGGTAAACTATCTCCTTTATGCCGGAGTGTGATCAATGGTATCAATTGCAGTCATTCAGATGATCAGCGGGCCCGATATGCACGCCAATCTTGTGCAGGCGCGGGAGCAGGTGTCCCGGGCGGCAGATGCGGGTGCCGATCTGGTGGTCCTGCCGGAGAATTTTGCCTGTTTTGGCAAATCATCTCTGGTGCAGGAGGGGTTGGCGGAAGATGATTTCAATGGACCTGTCAGCAGCTTCCTGAGCGAGACGGCGCGCCGGCATGGTATTTGGATCGTCGGCGGCACCTTGCCGTGTATCTCCGGACTGGATGGTCGGCTGGCATCCAGTGACAAGGTCTTTTCAACAGCCACAGTCTGGGACGCCGGCGGTCGTCTGGTGGGGCGCTACGACAAAATTCATCTGTTCGATGTGGACGTCGAGGACAATGTGGGGCGATATCGCGAATCGCAGCTCATGGAAGCCGGCTCGATGCCGGTGTGTCTTGATACGCCATTTGGCCGACTGGGCATGGCTATCTGTTACGATTTGCGATTCCCGGAATATTTTCAGTTATTGCGGGATATGCAGGCGGAAATCATCGTCCTGCCGTCGGCATTTACCTATTTAACCGGTAAGGCGCATTGGGAGATACTCCTGCGGGCACGGGCCATCGAGAATCAGGTATTTATGGTGGGCGCCAATCAGAGCGGCCATCATGGCGGCAACCGTCGAAGCTGGGGACAATCGTGCATTATTGGACCGTGGGGTGAGATGCTGGCGCAGGTAGAATCGCCTGGCGCCCAGTTTGCCATCCATACGATCGATATGAACCGCCTGTATGACATCCGGCGCCAAATGCCGATCGAACGCCACAGACGGTTTGTTCCGGAACGTTCATTGTCCGTGGACGGTGTTCGCCCCTGGATCCGTTAGATCTGTTGCGAACGCTCTTGGTGCGTTTGATGCTTCGGCAGTAGCGTACTGAACCCGGGGAGGTCAAACCATGCCAGAATTATCCGAAAACCAGATACAGCTACTATCGGAGCGGCTGCACGCGCGGCGGTTCGAGTTATTGGAAGACATTATGGTTCCTGTGCGGGAATCTCATCCGAAGGAGGCCGCCCGGTTTGACCAGCTTCTGGAAAACCAGCAGGATACCCGCGTTGCCAACGACATAGTCGAGCTGAATCCGGCCTATGCGCAGGATGAGGTGCGACGGTTGCGGGGTGTCCAGGCCGCTATCGATCGTATGGAACGTGGCACCTATGGTTCCTGTACGCGATGCGGCTGTCCGATCAACCCGGACCGGCTCAATCTGCAGCCCAGCGTCACCTGTTGTGCAGAGTGTGAAGCAGAGACTGACGGATCCGCCCGTTGATACATCGTCAGTGATGGCATCTGGTCCATGTCGGAACAACTTTGATTTACGATCGCTGGCGTTAAATACTGAAATAGGCGTTGGAATTCTGGACGGGGATACGGCGCGTCAATGGCAAGACGCTTTTGCGCAGGATGTCACCCGCAGCCAGTTAATCGATCCGGATCAAAGGCAACGCAGGAACAGTCGTGAAAGGGACCTGGAATGGATGGCGTATCAGGTGCGAGCGCAGATCCGACCCGGCGCATGGCCCGGGGTCGCAACGTCACTGAATCAGGCGGCGTTTTTGTGCGTCATTCATCAACTCGACAAGGGGGCGAAGTTGTTGTGCGACAGCGCTCAGTGGGATTTCGCCTACATCAAGCTGCCCGGCAGCGAGTGCTTCCAGCAGGCTATCGATGGAAACAGGTGTGGTATCAGTCTGATCGTCCGGCTGATCGCACTTCAGGAGCTGAACCTGCCCGGGACCGACCTGCCTTGCATAGCCGAGGGCCTGCTCGGCGACTTCCAGCATCCCGTCAACGGTTACGGCATGGCCTTTCGGCGTTGTCGCAATACCGGCCGACATACTTAAGGAGATGATTTGCCCGTCGAGTGTGACTTTAAACGCTTTAATGCGGGCGCATAGCCGCTTCGCGAGGATGACGACGCCTTCGGTTTTGGCCATTGGCAAAACTACCGCAAACTGATACGGACCATATCGCCCAACGCTGTCCTCCTTGCGGGTTGCTTCATGCAGCGCTGTCGCTGTCTGTTTGAGAATCCGATTGGCTCCCTGTTGGCCAATCCGTTGCTGAATGGTGCTGAAGTCGTCCAGCTCAAACAGTATAAGGCCCAGGTTTTCCATATGGCGATTGACAAACGAAACATCCTTCTCCAGCTGCCGTCCAATCCCCTGGCGGTTCAGTGCACCGGTTTCAATATCGATTTCAGCGATTTTCTGTAATTCGTCCTTGTCGTGCCGGTAAGTTGCGTGGGCTTCCGCACGGGCAATAATTTCAGTTGCCTTGAAGGGCTTGGTAATAAAGTCGGTGGCGCCCAGCTCAAAAACCTGTCGGCGGACGTCTTCCTCTTCAGACGCACCGGTAATGACAATCACGGGCTGGTTGCGAATGTGCTCAATACCGGATTGCCGGACGCGCTGAATCAAACCGTAGCCGTCGAGCCGGGGCATCCCCAAATCAGTGAAAACCACCTGGATAGTCGGGTCAGTACTGATCTTCTGCCAGGCGTCTTCGCCATCTTCGGCCAGAATCAGGTCGAATTGCTCTGCGAGCATTCGGACGGCGGCGACTCTGACCAGCTTGGAATCATCCGCCAGCAGAATTCTGGTTTTTTGGGCCGGGGCGAGCGCATCCGGGTTACTGCGGTCTGTCATAGGTTTAGCAGCCTGAGCCTGTCCAGTTGTAACATTTACTATAGCCAGTAATCCTGGGTTCTTCCCTGTTGTTATCCTGCATTTAATGCGTGAAACAGACTGTCGGCGTCAGACGGCTGTCGTCGCCACCGGCCATAGCGTGTAGGCCGGCATTTCAGTGGATCAGTGGTCGTCGGCCCAGGGCTTGCCGTCCAGTGGCTTCCTTCGCCCAAGTTCCGCTTCATCCAGGCCATGGCCGCCGCCAATTTCATGCGCTTTAACCCGCCGGAGGGTGCTGTCGGAAGGGGAGCCGTGACCCGCTTCTGCCGGCGATCGGGCACCGTCTTCGGGTAGCAGCGTCTCTGGCGTCATATCGTCTGCCGTCGCGTCCTCCCCGGGGTGCGATGCGCCCGTCAGTCCGGCGTCCCAGGCCCGCGCTGGCGACAACTGGCGCGCCACGTCGTCCGGCGCCAGTCGTTCGCCGGTCTGCGCGACTGATTCGTCGTCCTCGAAATCCAGCTCGCTCGATTCCAGTGTGGGTTCTTCGTCGATCAGCGGATCGAACGAAATTGGCTGTCTTTTGTTGTTGCCCATCTGAGTTTCTCCTCCGCTAGTGATAGCCGCAAACGAGGAATGCCCGGATTGCGCCTCATGAAGCAGGAACCTATGCAACGTGGAGACCAACCAGAGGGTCATCTGCCGAACACGATCGGGGATGCAAACCCGTCGGAGCAGAGCAAGCGAGGCAGCAGAGAAGGAAAATGGCGGGGTGAGACAGAGCATCCACAGGACCGGGATTTATATCTGGCCGAAACCGCAGGTCAGTGTCGCAGAGTCCGTCCCGCAACGGCTGGGCGCGCGGCAACGGGGTACGCCGATTCGCTACTGGTCGGGCCGTTACGCAAAACCGGCCCGGCGATCGGGTTCTTCCTGGCTCGCCAGATATTCATCATAGGTACCCTGGAAATCCACCAGCTGCCGATCCTTGATCTCGATGACCCGGGTGGCGAGGGAAGAGACGAACTCACGATCGTGGCTGACAAAAATCAAGGTGCCGGCATAATGGTCCAGCGCCAGGTTCAGGGCTTCAATCGCTTCGACGTCCAGATGGTTGGTCGGCTCATCCATCACCAGCACGTTGCTGTCCATCAGCATCAGTTTGCCAAACAACAGGCGATGCTTCTCACCACCTGAACAAAGTGCAGCCTTTTTATTGAAGTCATCCGCCGAAAACAGCAGGCGTCCCAGCGTCGCCCGTACGATCTGATCATCATGGTTCGGTTTACGCCACTGGCTCATCCAGTCAAACAGGTTCAGATCGTTATCAAAATCATTGCTGCTATCCTGCGGGAAATAGCCGATCGAGGCGCTCTCGGCCCACTGAATTTTGCCGCTTTTGGCACGGATTTCATTGAGCAGGCAACGCAGAAACGTTGTCTTGCCCGCGCCATTTTCACCGATGACAGCCAGCCGGCTGCCCGCTTCAAGGATCAGGTTGCCATCCTTGAACAAGAGTTCGCCCGTGTAGCCATGCGCCAGTTTTTCCAGAATGAGGGCCTGCCGATGTAACTTTTTATCCTGCTTGAAACGAATGTAGGGGCTGACGCGACTGGAGGGCTTTATCTCATCCAGCTTGATTTTTTCCATACGTTTTGCACGGGATGTCGCCTGCTTGGCTTTCGACGCATTGGCGGAGAAGCGGCTGACAAACTGTTGCAGGTCGGCCAGTTCCGCTTTCTTTTTTGCATTTTCGGAGTGAAGTCGCTCCCGCGCCTGAGTCGACGCGATCATAAAGTCATCGTAATTGCCGGGGTACACCCGCAACTCGCCATAATCGATGTCCGCCATATGCGTGCAGATGGCATTCAGAAAATGGCGATCGTGGGAAATAATGACCATGGTGCTTTCGCGCTGATCCAGCAAACCTTCCAGCCAACGGATGGTGTTGATGTCGAGGTTGTTGGTGGGCTCGTCCAGTAGCAGGATATCCGGGTTGGCGAAGAGCGCCTGCGCGAGCAGAACTCTCAGTTTCAAACCGGGGGCGACTTCGCTCATCGGCCCGCTGTGCAGGGCCAAAGGTATGCCGGCGCCGAGCAAAAGATCGCCAGCCCGGCTTTCGGCACTGTACCCGTCCATCTCGGCGAAGCGGATTTCCAGCTCGGCGACTTTCATGCCATCTTCTTCGGACATGTCGGACAGACCATAAATACGATCACGTTCCTGCTTGACCTCCCAAAGTTCACGGTGGCCCATAATGACTGTGTCGACCACTGAAAACTGCTCAAACGCGAATTGGTCCTGGTGTAACGTGCCGATGCGTTCGCCGGGGCTGACTGACACATTACCGGCCGTCGGCGCCAGACTGCCGGCGAGTATTTTCATAAAGGTGGATTTGCCGCTGCCGTTGGCACCGATCAGGCCATAACGGTTCCCACCGCCGAATTTTACGGAAATGTTTTCAAATAGCGGTTTGGCACCAAACTGCATGGTGATGTTAGCGGCAGAAATCACGGAATATCCTGAATTGTTAAAAAGGTGTAGGAAAGGAAGGCGGCTACTATAGGGATTTGGTGGCGCCAAGTCGAGGGCTGCAGCCTGACGCCGCGATACGGGTCAACAGACCCTGGCGTGGTTAAATATGCAGGTTAAAGATCTGGACGAGGCCAATCACGATCAAATAGATAGCGACAACGTAATTCAGAATCCGGGGTCGCACCAGAATCAGAATACCCGCGATCACCGAAAGTACGGGTATTATCTCAAGCGTTACAGTCATGTTGTTCTCCCGTGTGGACGTGATTGATATAAAACGCCGCCTGTCCTTCCCCCTGTGCCGGCCCAAAACGGACCGGCACAGGGGATAGTTGCCGCATAGCCTAGCGGCTCGCGCTTATCAGCGCATCAATGATGTCCGGATACAGCGGCTGCCCGGTATTCCGGTCAAAAAGGGCCAGCCCATGTTCACCAGCATAGCCGTTGTCCCAATAAAATGGTACCAGACCATGATCAACCGCAGATTGCGTAATGTATTTATTCCAGTACGTGCGGTAAGTCTCATGGTGGTCCACGTAAGGGCGGGAGATCACGCCATACTCACCGAGTATCACACCAATCCCCTGGTCGACATAATGGGTTTTCATGCGCTGAAACTGGGTGTCGGTGTAGGACTCGTTGGCCCAGGTTTCTGTGGCGTCGGGATCGGTAGCTATCTCGCCCCATTGGGTGATGTTGCTGCTCTCGTTCAGGGTGAAATTGTAGGGGTCGTAGTAATGCACTTCCATCATCAGTCGGTCAGGGACAGAATCGTCCGGGACTCGCGCAAAATTGACAGTGTGGTCGATGTTGGTGTTGAAGCCCTGCACAACCAGATGCCGCTGGGCGTTGTTGCCACCGGTGGCGCGCACTGTGTCGACAAACGTCTGGTTAAAACCATTTTGAACGGTGTAATACTCTTCAGTCGGGGTGCCGTAATCGCCGTCCACCATGACTTCATTGGTGCCCGCGAACAAGAGTCGGTCGTCATAATCCCGGAAGCGTTCGGCAATCTGGTGCCACATGACGGCCAGGCGGTTATTCACATAATCTTCCTGGGCATAGGTAGGCTGCATCCAGCCGCCGTCCCAATGGATGTTCATTACCACGTACATATCGACATCAAGAATGTAGTTCACCACTTCTTCAACCCGATTCATCCATGCGCTGTCAATGACAAAGCTGGTGTCGTCGGAAAACTGGCTCCATGCGACCGGCAGTCTCACTGAACGGAATCCGGCGGCTTTTACGGATTCGATCAGCTGCGGGCTGACTTCGGGATTGCCCCAGGCAGTTTCTCCGCCAATTGCGTCCAGCGAGTTGCCGAGGTTCCAGCCCACACCCATCAGCTGGGCCAGTTCAATGCTGGTCAGGTCGCGAATGCCGGCGTCAGCGGGCGGCGGGTCCACAGGCTGATCGGGCGCAGCGCCCGCCTGGGACACCGTGACTTCCCGCACGAGATCCCCCGACGAAAACCGCAGGGTAGCGGAGCGCGACGCCTCGCCGGCATTGGACTCGACACGGACCGTGACGGCCGCATTTCCGCTGCCGGCGCCCGGCGCTGTGCTGATCCAATCGGCGTCTGTCGCGACTGACCAGTCGCTGTTGCTGCCTACGTTGACTTCGGCAGACGCAGCGTCGGCGTCAAACTGGACTGAGCCCGGATTGACACTGAGCGCAATCGTCGGGGGGGTATCGTCGTTATTATCGCCGCCACAGGCGGCCAGACAGATCAAAACAGGCAATAAAAATAGCCAATGGAGTTTTTGTGGCATGAGTTGCTTCCTCAAAAAACGGCGTAAGTCCGAGTGTGGGTCCGGCCTGGATAAACGGGATAATGCCATGGTAGCAATATTGGTCATACCATAGGGTGAGCAAATTCACAGGTGCCGGTGCAGCTGCGCCTGGATAGCCGGCGATGCAAAGCAGGCTGACAGGGGTGTCCATGTTCTGTCATCGTGCGACTGCATGACTGAATTCATCATTTGACTGCCAGAAGCTGTCCGGATGTGTAAAATAACGCCCGTGTCGCAGTACGTCCATCTTCCGCGGACCCGGCGTTTGTGTCCGGAACCCGGCGCTGGAAAAACCCGTACTGTTCATCCTGTTCCAGGATACCCGTCGGGGCAGCACCCCGGGACGCATAATTGATGGAAGCCGAAATGCGCCGCCTTTCGCAACGACTGGCGGGGACGGCATCTACGTGGTATCAGCACCCCAAATATAGAGGAAATAAAATGGCAGATACGATTAAGACTCAAGTACTGGTTCTCGGTGGAGGGGTTGGTGGCTATTCGGCGGCCTTTCGTGCGGCGGACCTCGGCAAGGACGTTGTACTGGTGGAACGTCATCCGACCCTCGGCGGCGTTTGTCTGAATGTCGGCTGCATTCCATCAAAAGCCTTACTGCACGTCGCGCAAGTTATCAACGAAGCTGCGGATGGCGATCATATCGGGCTGAAGTTCGAAAAGCCGGAAATCGATCTGGACAAGGTGCTGGCATTCAAGAACCAGGTTGTGGGCAAGCTGACGCAGGGTGTGGCTGGCATGGCAAAGAGTCGCAAGGTCCGGGTTGTCCGGGGTGACGGCAAGTTTACCGGGGGTAATCAGCTGCAGGTTTCCGCGGATGGCGAGACCACCATAGAATTTGAGCAGGCGATCATTGCGGCGGGATCCAGCGTGGTCAAACTGCCGTTTATCCCCCATGATGACCCGCGCATCTGGCATTCCACCCGTGCGCTGGAACTGAAAAATGTTCCGGCGCGGCTGCTGGTGATCGGTGGCGGCATTATCGGGCTGGAAATGGGCACCGTCTATCAGGCGCTCGGCAGCAAGGTGACTGTCGTGGAGTTTGCGGATCAGTTGATTCCAGCCGCTGACAAGGATCTGATCGCCGTCTACAGCAAGTACAATCAGGACCGTTTCGAGGTCATGCTGTCAACCAAAGTGACGGCGGTGGAGGCCAATGAGCAAGCCCTCAAGGTTCAGTTCGAAGGCGCCAGCGCACCGGGCGAGGCACGCGAGTTCGATGCCATTCTGGTTGCTGTCGGCCGGCGGCCTAACGGAAAAAATATTGGTGCGGAAGCCGCAGGCGTGGCGGTAACAGAGCAGGGGTTTATCGACGTTAACCGGCAGATGCAGACCAATGTGCCTCATATTTACGCAGTGGGCGATATCGTTGGCCAGCCGATGCTCGCCCATAAAGCCAGTCATGAGGGGCACATAGCCGCTGAGGTTATTGCGGGGCACAAAATCGAGTCCGCGCCGCGCGCCATTCCTTCAATCGCCTATACAAACCCGGAAGTGGCATGGGCGGGCCTGACCGAGAAGGAGGCAAAAGCGCAGGGTATAGCCTATCGCACAGCGGTGTTCCCGTGGGCAGCCAGTGGGCGTGCACTGGGGGCAGGGCGTGGCGAGGGAAAAACCAAGCTTATTTACGGCAAGGATAACGACCAGCTGCTGGGAGCGGGTATTGTCGGTATCAATGCCGGCGAACTGCTGGGTGAAATATGTCTTGCGCTGGAATTTGGCGCGAGTGTGGAAGACCTGGCGTTGACCATTCACGCGCATCCCACCCTGCATGAAACAGTCGGTCTGGCGGGCGAGCTGGCGGCCGGAACAATTACAGATCTGCCCAATCCGACCGCCAAAAAGCGGTAGTCGGATCTCAGCTCCCGCCTGGCACTGCCGTTCGGCTCCCCATACCGTCGGCTGCGCCGGGCCAGGGTCTGTTGACGCTTCTTCTGCCTGACCAGCCGAAAAAATGGCCGCCAGCAGTGGTGATGACGAAACGTCAACAGACCCTAGGCCCGGTGCTGCGAAGGGGTGGCGATGTTCAGGTATCCGGTTTTCATGCGATTTCGGCCTGAACGTTTGGCATGGTAGAGCAGTTCGTCCGCCATCTTGATTAATTCGATACCCGATCCGGGGATTTTCGGGCTACAGGACACTGCGCCGATGCTGATCGTCACGCGATCGGCACAGTTGCTGAACGGATGGGGAATATTCAGGTCGCGGATCGCTTCCAGCATGCATTGCGCCATATGTTCAGCCCCTCTGGCGTCGGTATCCGGCAGCAGGGCGATAAATTCCTCCCCGCCATAGCGGCCGACAAAATCCGATGCGCGTTTCTGACACTGCGCCAGAGCCTGGCTTACCCGTTGCAAACACCGGTCGCCGGCCAGGTGGCCATAATTATCATTGAAGAGTTTAAAATGATCGATATCGATCAATAGCAGCGATATTTCGTTGTGATCGCGTATTGCCCGCTGATACTCCTTCTCCAGCGTATAATCAAACTGCCTGCGGTTCGGTATGTTGGTCAGACCGTCGAGAAAGGAAATACTTTTTAACTCCTGCTTGTTGTGCGCGGCGAGCAGGTGATTACGAATACGTGCCATGACGACGGTCAGGCTATAGGGCTTGGCTATGTAATCGACGGCGCCAAGCTCGAAGCCGCGCACTTCATCCTGCGCGTCCATCATCCCGGTGAGGAAAATGATGGGGATATCACAAGTGGATTCGTGGGATTTTAATTGTCGGCAGGCTTCAAAGCCGTCGACTTCGGGCATTACCACATCCAGCAGGATTATGTCGAACGAATCGTTCAACGCCAGTTCGACAGCTTCCCGGCCGTTACTGGCAGTAGCAACTTCATAGAGATCACCCAGGGCGTCAGCCAATGCTTCCCGGTTTCCCGGGTAGTCGTCCACAATCAAAATCCGGCGACGCCGGCCAGCCAGGTAATCGTGTTTCGTCGGTGAGTGTGCAGCCGTATGCCGCAGGCGCTTTTCGCGCCGCTGAATCTGGTTCATCATGCCGTTGGTGTATGCCAGCTCAACCTGTCCACCAATACGTACCAGCAGCTCTGCCGGAATCAGTGGTTTGATGACGTAATCGGACATTCCCTGATAAAAGCCGTCAGCAATATGATCCAGACTATGGCGGTCGACGATAAGGATGACGGGAATCAGGCACAGGACATCTTCCTGCACAATTCGCTGGCACAAGTCGAAAGCCTGGCCACCCGGTGCTGACGACTCCAGTAAAATCAATGTGGGTTTTTCACGGCGCGCCGCCAGGACAATTTTTTCGTCGCCGTCCACGAATGCCAGTTCAAAGAGTCCGCCGAGTGCAGCACTCAGTTGTTCCCGGACAGCGGTCGTCGCGTTGCCGACCAGCAACAACTCTTTACTGAGAGTGGCTTTCATAGATCAGCCCCTTTGGCATTGGTCGTCCTCCTGCAGCCGGACATAGTCAAGCACGGGGTTTACGCGCATCGGCCCGGACCGGCCACTGTTGCGCCGGTTTTGTAAAAATTACGTTCAGAGCGGTAAAGTCCGCCGCCATAATGGCTGTCGCGGATGCCGCCATCCGACTGATCGGGCGTACCGATCAGCTCCATGGCAAGCAAAGCGCAGGCCAATTGTGCGATGGTGGCGTTCCGGTGGCATCCTGTCGACGGCCGAACCCGTGCCGCAACGCCGCCGTTTTCCCACTACCCCGTACATTAAGTTTAGCAACAAAGGCAACTTATAACCCGCGTTCCGTATAAAAAGGAAGCGCCGTCGTCAATGGTACCGATGTTGCTATCCAGAATGGCCCAGGTGCTTCCATCGTCGACTGCCAGAACCAGTGAATCCCTGCTTCGCCAGTTGAAGATTGCTTTAACATACTGTTAACCTGTTCGCAAAAATGAAGCCGCTGATGCGATCGCGCCTTGAGTGGGCTGGCGCACTCATCCTTTTCCTTCTTGGAGTAACACACATGCTTGACCAGCCGGTCGCGAGTTACCGTCTCCAGCTCCACCCGGGCTTTGGATTTGAAGACGCCCAAAAACTGCTTCCTTATATTAAATCGCTCGGAATCAGCCATATTTATACGTCACCGTACCTGCAGGCCGCCAAGGACAGCATGCACGGCTATGATGTCGTCAACCCCGGCCTGGTCAACCAGCAACTCGGTGGCGAGTCTGCTCACGAGGCATTCTGTGAAGCAATCCAGGCGGCGGGAATGTCACACTTGATTGATATTGTGCCCAACCACATGGCCATCGCGGGCAAACAGAATCCCTGGTGGTGGGATGTATTGCAAAACGGCCAGGCCAGTCGTTTTGCCACCTATTTTGACGTGGACTGGGAAACCTCTGAAGAGCGCTGGCCGAACAAGGTCTTGTTGCCGGTATTGGGCGACCACTATGGTCGTATTCTGGAAGCGGGCGAACTGGAACTGCGTTACCTGCGTGGCGAGTTCGAGCTGCAGTATCACGAGCATGTATTTCCGATCGATCCATCCAGTCTGTCCGGCCTGCTGTCCCGGGCGGCGGCTGCGTGTGGTTCGGACACGCTCGCGTTTATGGCCGAGAGTTATGCGCGTGTACCGCGCCCGACCGTGATGGCGCAGAGTGACGTTGAGCAACGGCATCGCGATAAAAAAGTATTGTCGGAGCTGCTTGCACGGCTTTGCAAGGAAGACGCCGCCTGCTGTGCGGCCATAGAAGAGCAGGTGCGGAGACTGAACCGTGACCCGGACGCGCTGGACCGGTTGATCGATCAGCAGAATTATCGTTTGGCATTATGGCGCACGGCCAGCAGGGATCTCGGTTATCGCCGGTTTTTCGATATTACGGATTTGGCTGGCGTCAGGGCTGAGCGACTGGAAGTGTTTCATGCCTCGCACGCGCTGCCCATTCGGTGGGTGCGAAAAGGCTGGGTGCAGGGTTTGCGGGTTGATCATCCGGACGGACTCCGGGATCCCACCGAATATTTCAACCGGCTGCGTCGTGTGTGTCCGAACGCCTGGTTGCTGGGCGAAAAAATCCTTGAACCGGGCGAACGACTGCCGCACACCTGGCCTATCGAGGGTACGACCGGCTACGACTTTCTGAACCTGGTCGGTGGTGTATTTGTCGATCCTGAAAACGTCGACAGCATGAGTAACATTTATCGGGAGTTTATCGGTGAAGACAGCCAGTACCAGGCGGTCGCCAGCAGCAGCAAGCGCGAGGTGCTGACGGAACTGCTGGTGAGCGAACTGAACCGGCTGACCAACCTGTTTGTCGATGTCTGTGAGCAGCATCGGCGACAGCGTGATTACACCAGTTATGAACTGCGTGAAGCGCTGCTGGAAACCGCAGCCTGCTTTCCCGTTTACCGGTCCTACACTTCGCCTGCGGTCCGAACGCTGTTGCCTCAGGATATCGAACATATTGACAGAGCCATAGACGACGCCCAATCGGCCCGCAGTGATCTGGATCCTGAGCTGTTTGAATTCCTGCGCAAGCTACTCAAGTTCAGGGTGCCGGGGTGTCGGGAAGGTGAGCTGGCCATGCGGTTTCAACAGCTGACCGGACCCGCCATGGCAAAAGGCATTGAGGACACCGCCTTTTACCGCTATCACCGGCTGATCGCGCTCAATGAAGTGGGTGGCGATCCAGATCATTTCGGGATCACCCCGGACGAATTCCATCAGGGCTGCCAGACGACGCAGGCGGAGTATCCGTACACCATGCTGGCTGGCACCACACATGATACCAAGCGCAGTGAAGATGTGCGCGCCCGGATCGCCGTGCTATCGGAAATGCCCGACGCCTGGCAGGCGGCCGTTTTTCGCTGGCGCGATCTGAACCGGCAGTTCCGCACTGATGACTGGCCCGACGCCAACACAGAATACCTGCTGTACCAGACGCTGGTGGGCGCCTGGCCAATCACGACCGAGCGCCTGTTGCAGTTTGCCGAAAAGGCATGCCGGGAATCCAAGACGCACACGAGCTGGACCAAACAAAACGCAGCCTACGAATCCGCTGTTCAGGCATTTATTGAAGGGATAATGCAACATCCGGCGTTTATTGACGACCTGCAGCATTTTGTCGAGCGACTCATTCACCCTGGACGCATCAACTCACTGGCCCAGACACTGGCGCGGTTAACAGCCCCTGGGGTGCCGGATGTTTATCAGGGTAACGAACTGTGGGATCTGAGCCTGGTCGATCCGGACAACCGGCGCCCGGTGGATTTTGTACAACGCCAGAAGCTTATGGAGCAAATGCTGTCGATGACAGCGGCGGATATCAACGCCGGCATGGACCTTGGCTTGCCGAAAATGTGGACAATCAGACAGGCCCTGCAGCTCAGGCAACGGGTGCCAGAGTGCTTTGGCGCAGAGGGGCAGTATCAGCCGCTGCCGGTTGCCGGGGACAGATCCCGTCATGTGCTGGCGTATATGCGGGGGCAGCGGGTTGCTGTTTTGATACCGCGCTTGACCTGTAGCCTGGATGGAGACTGGCGCGACACCCGCGTCGAGCTTCCGGCAGGCCGGTGGCACAATCTTCTGGCCGGAACCGTCGTTGACGGGGGGCAGGTGTTTCCCGGACGACTGTTTCAGGATTTTCCCACGGCCTTGCTGATGAAAGAGGAATAAAACGAATGACTGATCTGCGAGTATGGGCCCCCCTGGCGAAATCCGTAAACCTGCTGACAGGGCAGCAACGATACCCCATGCATGCCAGCGATCATGGCTGGTGGCAGCTATCCACCGACCGGGTTGGCCACGGCGATGATTATCAATTTGTGGTTGACGATGGCGAACCGCTGCCGGACCCGCGTTCGGCCTGGCAGCCGGATGGTGTGCACGGTGCGTCGCGCTGGGTGGATCATTCACGGTTTGCCTGGACCGATCGCCAGTGGCAGCCGACAGCCTGGCCCGACGCAATTGTTTACGAAATGCACGTTGGTACCTTCACCGACGCGGGGACTTTCGATGCGGCGGTAGAACGACTGGATCACTTGGTGTCACTGGGAGTCACCCACGTGGAGGTGATGCCGGTGGCCGCATTTTCCGGCAGTCATGGCTGGGGCTACGATGGCGTTGCCCTGTATGCACCGCATCAGCCCTACGGTGGGCCGGACGGCATGAAACGCTTTGTTGATGCCTGTCACCAGCGTGGTCTGGCGGTCATTATGGATGTGGTTTACAACCATTTAGGGCCTTCCGGAAACTATCTCGGCCAGTTCGGCCCCTATTTTACGCAGAAATACTCGACGCCCTGGGGTGAGGCCGTCAACGTCGATGACGCAGACAGCGATGAGGTGCGACGTTTCTTTATCGACAACGCGCTGATGTGGCTGCGCGATTATCATTGTGACGGGCTCCGTCTCGATGCCGTTCACGCCATAGTCGATGAATCGGCTATGCACCTGCTGGAGCAGATGGCCCTCGAAACAGAAACACTGTCGAACCAGCTCGGCCGTCCGCTGGTGTTAATTGCCGAAAGCAACCTCAATAACCCGCGTTTGGTGCAGCCGCGCGAACAACACGGTTATGGTTTGCACAGCCAGTGGAGCGACGATTTTCACCACGCCCTGCACACATTGGTCACCGGAGAAAGTGACGGTTATTACAGTGATTTCGGGTCACTGCAGGACCTGGTCAAGGTGTTGCGCGACGGTTTTGTTTATGATGGCTGTTATTCGAATTACCGTCGTCGCACACACGGCAGACCGGGCAGTCATCTGCCACCCGCAACGTTCGTGGTGGCGATACAGAACCACGATCAGATTGGTAACCGCGCGGTTGGCGAACGCCTGCATCACCTGGCCGGAGACCAGAAAACCCGTATCGCAGCCGCGATCATGCTGATGGCACCCTACGTACCCATGCTGTTTCAGGGCGAGGAATGGGCGGCCGATTCGCCTTTCCAGTATTTTACCGATCATCAGGACCCGGTGCTGGGCGAGGCTGTCCGGAACGGTCGTCAGCACGAGTTTGCAGCGTTTGGCTGGAAGCCGGCCGATGTGCCTGATCCGCAGGATCCCCTCACGTTTACCCGCTCAAAACTGGACTGGCGTGAACTGGACGATCCCGCTCACCAGTCCATGCTGGGCTGGTACCGGGAACTCATCAGGCTACGGCGCTCAATACCGGAAATCACCGCAGGTCGATTGCAGGATTCCGTGGTGACAGTGGACGAAAGCCGCCGGTGGCTGATCTATGGTCGCGGTCCGCTGACACTGGTCGCCAATTTTGCGGAACAGTCACAACCCATAGAATCCAGCCGCCTGACATCTGCGCGTCTCCACTTGACCTCGGCGCCCGGTGTTGAACAGAAGACGCAACAGCTCACCATGCCCCCCTGCAGCGTGGCTTTGTTGCTCGACCAGACCTTCAAGCACTGAACACGACGACTGTATGTAAATCACCGGTTAACCAGAGGAAAGAAGCGCATGCCTAAAACTGCCACGGGAAAACCAAAGACTGCGAAGAAGAGCACAAGAGTAACAAAGCCATCTTTGACGACAGGGTCGGCAGAAGCGACAACGCCGATCAGTATCAGTCAGGCCGTGACAATGCCGCGTCTTATGATCACCGATGTGAGGCCCTGCGTGGACGAAGGTGCTCTGCCTGCCAAAGGGGTGGTAAACCAGGCCGTGCGAGTGCAGGCGACAATCTTTACCGACGGGCATAACAAGCTGGATGCCAGAGTCCTGTGGAATCCAGCGGGCTCCGATGAATGGCACAGTTACAGGTTGCGCCTGCTGGGCAATGATCGCTGGGAAACTTTTATCACACCGACGGCGACCGGTTTTCACCGATTCAAAATCGAAGCATGGCTTGATCGCTGGCAGAACTTTCACCATGAACTTTTCCAGAAATTTCATGCGGGCGTACCGGTAGCGCTGGAGGTTGAAGAGGGGTACCGACTGCTCCAGGACATGCTTGCCTACGCTCTGAAGGAGGAAAAAAGTGGGAAAGAGCGTGGCAAAAAAGTCGCAGCGTCGGGAAAGAGCCTGCATGGAGAAACGCTGCAGGGAACGCCGCTGGTTTCGCATGGCAGCATGGCCTTTGTTGACGCCCGCAATGCTGTCGCCGAAGCGGTGGAGCATCTGGGCAGTGAATCATTACAACAGGATACCGCGGCGAAAGTGGAAATTCTTTTGCAACAATCACTGGCCGACGCCGTGGAAACCATAGAGCCCAAACAGTTTATTACGCAGACCGTCCAACAGTTTTTTATCGAGGTGGAACGCACAGCGGCCGGTTTTGCCAGCTGGTACGAACTGTTTCCACGGTCCATCACGGACTCTGCGCAGCGCCATGGTACCTTTGATGATGTCATCAAGCGGCTGCCGGCCATACGCGATATGGGATTCGATGTGCTGTATTTTCCACCGATTCATCCCATCGGTAACAAGCATCGCAAGGGGCGTAACAACAGCGTAACGGCGCAACCGGGCGAACCCGGAAGTCCGTATGCCATCGGCAGTGAAGAGGGCGGCCATGATACGGTTTATTCCCGGCTGGGTGGAATCGATGCATTTCGTCGACTGTTGCAGGCCGCCCGCGAACACAATCTCGAAGTGGCCATCGATTTTGCCATTCAGTGCGCGCCGGATCACCCCTGGTTAAAGCAGCACCCCGGCTGGTTTAACTGGAGACCCGATGGCACCATCCGCTATGCAGAAAATCCGCCCAAAAAGTATCAGGATATCGTCAACGTCGATTTTTACGCGAGGGAAGCGCTGCCCGATATGTGGCTGGCATGGCGGGATATCGTCGAATACTGGGCAAAGGAGGGGATACGCACTTTTCGTGTTGATAATCCACATACCAAACCGCTGCCATTCTGGCAGTGGCTGATTGGCGATATACGCAGCCGGTATCCCGACGCGATTTTCCTCTCGGAAGCCTTTACGCGCCCCGCCATGATGTATCAGCTGGCAAAAATTGGATTCAATCAGAGTTACACCTATTTTATCTGGCGTAATACCAAGCGCGAGATGACAGCGTATTTGAAGGAGCTCAGTGATACAGACGTACGGGACTTTTACCGACCCAACTTTTTTGTGAATACCCCGGATATTAATCCTTTTTATCTGCAAACGTCAGGACGACCCGGGTTTTTGGTGCGCGCGGCGCTGGCGGCGACGCTTTCCGGATTGTGGGGCGTCTACAGCGGGTTCGAACTGTGCGAGTCGGCTGCCTTGCCTGGCAAGGAGGAATATCTCGATTCCGAGAAGTATGAAATCAGACCGCGCGATCTCGCGGCACCGGGAAATATCATTGCCGAAATCACGCGACTGAACGCCATCCGCAAGGCGCATCCGGCATTGCAAACCCATCATAATGTGACCTTCGGGGAGTGTTCCGCCGACAATGTTTTATACTTCTATAAAAATACCCCTGATAACGACGATTTCATCCTGGTAGCAATCAACCTGGATCCGCACCAGAGTCACGAAGCAATGCTCGAATTGCCGTTCAATGAGCTGGGGCTGACCGATGGTGGAATCCTGTCTGTCACAGAACTGATGCGTAACCTGAGTATTGAATGGCATGGCCGGCGCCAACACTGGTTTTTTGATATCAATGAAATACCATTTGCCATCTGGCATGTGCGCAACGGGAGGGTTTGATCGTGATGAATACGCAACCAGCAGAAAAGCACATCAGCGCGGCAGACCATACATTACTCACCGATGAACCAACCTGGTACAAGGACGCTATCGTCTACCAGCTTCACGTAAAATCATTTTTTGATTCCAACAATGACGGGATCGGCGATTTCCCGGGACTGATTGAAAAACTGGAGTATGTTGCCGGACTGGGCGTGAATACCGTCTGGCTGCTGCCCTTCTACCCCAGCCCGTTGCGTGATGACGGCTACGATATCGCCGACTATTACGGGGTACACCCTGATTACGGCTCCATCGAAGACGTTAAGCATTTTATCGACAAGGCGCATAGCCTGGGGCTGCGGGTAATCACCGAATTGGTTATTAATCACACGTCCGATCAACACCCATGGTTTCAAAAGGCGAGATCGGCCCCGCCTGGCAGCCCCGAGCGGGATTATTATGTCTGGTCGGATGATGACCAGAAATATTCGGGAACACGTATTATTTTCCTGGATACTGAAAAATCCAACTGGTCCTGGGACGCTGAAGCCAAAGCCTACTACTGGCACCGTTTTTATTCCCACCAGCCTGATCTGAATTTCGATAACCCGGCAGTGCTTGATGCTGTACTGGATGTGATGTGTTACTGGCTGGACATGGGTGTGGATGGTCTGCGACTTGATGCCGTCCCGTATCTGGTCGAGAGGGAGGGCACCAACAATGAAAACCTGCCGGAGACACACGCCATTTTGAAGCGGATTCGGGCTGAAGTGGATGCAAAATATCCCGGTCGGCTGCTGCTGGCCGAAGCGAATCAATGGCCCGAAGATACGCAGGAATACTTCGGTGACGGCGACGAATGCCATATGGCGTTTCATTTTCCGTTGATGCCCCGCATGTATATGGCGCTTGCCCAGGAGGACCGCTTTCCCATTACTGACATTCTGCGCCAGACGCCCGTTATTCCCGAGAATTGCCAGTGGGCGATCTTTCTGCGCAATCACGATGAACTGACGCTGGAGATGGTTACCGACAAAGAACGGGATTACCTCTGGGAGCAGTACGCGGCTGAAAGCCGGGCGCGCCTCAACCTGGGTATCCGGCGGCGGCTGGCGCCCCTGATGCAGCGCGACCGTCGCCGCATTGAACTGTTAACCTCATTGCTGTTCTCCATGCCGGGAACGCCCATCATTTATTACGGCGACGAAATCGGCATGGGTGACAATATTTATCTCGGCGATCGCGATGGGGTCCGTACGCCCATGCAGTGGTCTCCGGATCGCAACGGCGGCTTTTCCAAGGCAGATCCATCGAGGCTGATGCTACCGCCCATTATGGACCCGCTGTACGGTTATTATTCGGTGAATGTCGAAGCACAAAGCCGCGATCCGCATTCATCGTTGAACTGGGCCCGGCTGCTGCTGGAAGTGCGCAAGCAATACCGTGCGTTTGGGCGCGGATTGTTCAAAATGCTTTACCCGAATAACCGGCGGGTGCTGGCCTATATCCGTGAGTACCAGCCGGCCGAGGACTCGGACCATCGGAAAGAGACGGTTTTGTGTGTGGCAAACATGTCGCGCACAGCGCAGGCGGTGGAGCTTGACCTGTCTGCGTATGCCGGCTGCGTGCCGCTGGAGATGACCGGGGGCAGTTCGTTTCCGCCCATTGGCGAATTGACCTATCTGTTAACGCTGCCGCCCTACGGTTTCTTCTGGTTTCTGCTGGCCGGCGAAACACAGTACCCCGACTGGTATACGCCACCGCCTGCCACCATGCCCGAGTATGTCACCATCGTACTGCGCGACGGTCTGCGGGATGTTACCGACCCCTCGATCAAGCCCGTACTGGAGCGCGATGTACTGCCTGAATACCTCGGTAAACGTCGCTGGTTTGCCGGCAAGGGCGCGGCTCACCTGGGGCCGGTGCAGATAACACATGTGGCCCTGTTTCCGGCGCCGGAAGGTGATGCTGTGAATCAGGAGTCGTCACATATCGGTCTCATGCAAATTGCCGTGGATGTATCGGGCGAAACCCAGCAATATCAGATTCCCATTACGCTATTCTACGAAGACAGTGCGCCATCGGCCCTGGCGCACCAACTGGCGCTGACACGTATTCGGCGCAAGCGCCGTATCGGGGTGCTGACGGACGGTATCTGCAGTGACTACCTTGCCCGGCGCTTTGTTGAATTACTGCAACAGGCGCAATCGGATCAGTGTCTGACGCTGAAGTCCATCGGCGGGGAGGATGTGGTGCTGGCAGGGGAGGCTGAGCCGTCATCGGCGGGTCCGGTATTCTGCGCCACTTCCGCGCTCGCCGACATGCAACTGGTTACCGGTGAACTGGAGATCCGAACCCTGTCGGTGGAGCAGTCCAATAGCTCGGTGATTATCGGGGAGCGCGCCGTACTGAAAGTACTGCGGCGCGTCTTCAGTGGTCGCCATCCCGAGATCGACATGAGCGGCGCCCTTACCCGTGGCGGGTTCGCCAATACGGCGCCGCTGCTGGGGTATGTCTATCGCGATCACCCAACGGGTGAGCCAACCGCATTGGCGATTCTGCAGGGATATATACCTAATCAGGGGAACGGCTGGGAGTGGATAATGGACCAGCTGGACCGGGTAAGAAAAGAAGCAACGGCGCTGATGTCTTCGGATGTCGGTGACGATGATGTGGTGGACGTGATTCGGCGGCAGGAAGCGTTTACTTATGAAGAATGCGATCGTTTTGCCTACGCCGTTGGTCGCCGGCTGGCCGAGATGCATATCATTCTGGCGCGGGACTCGGAAGACAGTGCGTTTCAGCCGGTGATTGCCGACGCCGCCGAACTGGCGCACTGGGTGACCGCAATTCAGGGGCAGGTGGATCAGGCGATGCAGCATCTGCAGCAGTATGCATCCCACACCGGCAACGCCGAAGAACAGACAATCGCCCGGGCAATAATCGAATGCCATACGGCGATACGTGAGAAGGTAGCAGAACTTGCACGACAGGGTCAGGGCTCGCTGATCTTCAGAATTCATGGTGACCTGCATCTGGGACAAATTCTGGTCGCCCAGGACGATGCGTATTTTATAGATTTCGAGGGCGAACCGGCCAAATCCGTGGTTGAACGCTCCGGCAAGGCCAGTCCACTGCGCGACGTTGCCGGTATGCTGCGATCATTTCACTACGCGGTGGAAACAGCAGCCAATCATGCACGGGTAGTGGAGCTGGAGCAGGCAGATGCGGCGCACGTGCGATTCCTGGAAGAGTTTCATCGCCGCTCCACCGAGACCATGCTGCGGGCCTATCGGGAGCACGCTTGCGAAATACCGCACCAATGGCAGAGCGATCGCGCCGAAGCCGCATTGATCGATTTGTTTACGCTGGAAAAAGCGGCCTACGAAGTAGTCTATGAAGCAACCAACCGGCCCGACTGGGTACCGATTCCTTTGCGTGGTCTTGCCAGCGTATTGCAGCGCATCGGGATTGGCGTCTGAGTCGCGGGGTGGCGACGATGAGCTACTTTACCAAACACTATAACGAGCCGGGCACCGCGCCCGGCGAACTGCATTCCCGACCGGCTGTTATCACCACGGACCGGGCGGATCTTATCCGCTACACTCGCGACGCATTCCAGCTGGAAACGAATGTCGATCCGCGCGAAGTGCTCAGTAACGCGCCGGCGGGAGAAAAACGCTGGATCGCCATTCATGGGCGGCCGGCACCAGCGTTGCTGCAATCGCTGGAAGCGACGCTCGGTCTGCACCCGCTGGCGCTGGAAGATGCCATCCACGCCGGCCAGCGTTCCAAGCTGGATGACTACGATAACCATATTTTTTTAGTGCTGCAGCGCCCCCGGTGGGAAAGCGAGAAACTGGCCATCGGCCAGGTGAGTCTGTTTTTGGGCAAGGACTTTGTAGTCAGTATTGACGATGCGGGCAGCGATACGTTCGAACCGGTACGCAAACGACTGGAAACCAGCCATGGAGGACGTATTCGTTCCAATCCCATTGATTATCTGTTTTATGCGCTGGTGGACCTGGTGGTGGATCGCGCGTTTCCGGTACTGGACGGCTACGCGGAAGAACTGGAAGAAATCGAATTTAACGTTATTGCCCATCCAAAACTGCCGAACCTGCTGGACCGGCTGCACGAAGCACGGCGCGAACTTGTATTTCTGCGTCGCGCCCTGTGGTCACAACGCGACGCGACTGCGGCGCTGTTGCGCGACGAGCATACGCTGATCAGCAAATCGACCCGCATTTATCTGCGCGATTGCGCCGACCATGCCAGCCATATTCTGGAGCTGGTTGACAGCTATCGGGACATGAGTGTTGCCGTCATGGAGTTACTGCTTTCCAACCAGAATAAGCAATTGAACGAAGCCATGCGGGTACTGACCATGATTGCCACGATATTTATACCTTTATCCTTTGTCACGGGTATCTACGGCATGAATTTCGATCCCGCAGCGAGCCCATGGAACATGCCGGAACTGTCCTGGTCCTTCGGCTACCCCGGGGTGTTATTGATGTTGCTCGGGCTTGCCGGCGGGATGCTGGTTTACTTCAAACGCAAAGGCTGGTTTTAACGACGCCTTTGATTGAATGAACGACCGGCTGTAATTTGTGGGAGCCATTGGCGGCGAATGCATACCCGTCACTACAGACAGATGCGTCCGAACGATCGACAGGTTTTTTCTGTTCCGTGGATCATTCCGGATTGAGGACACCCTTTGCCACAAGGAATAACGTTGTGAGTCATTTTGAATATGCCGGCTTCTGGATTCGGACTCTGGCGTCATTGATCGATACTTTTCTGCTGCTGCTGATCATTGTGCCGGTGTTGACCACACTGTATGGCCCCGAGTTTTTTCTGGGCGCACCGGCTATCGGCACCTTCTGGGGCCTGGTATTCAATTACGTCGTCCCGGCAGTGATTATTATTCTGTTCTGGTATTTTAAATCTGCGACGCCCGGAAAGATGGTATTGAAGCTGATCATTCTGGATGCCGCAACCGGTGGTAAACCCTCGGCCCGACAGTTGCTGGTGCGCTATATTGGGTATTACCTGTCGGCTATCCCGTTGCTGCTCGGGATTTTCTGGGTCGGTCTGGATAGACGCAAGCAGGGCTGGCATGACAAACTCGCCGGCACAATTGTCGTAAAGCCACCCGTCAATAGGAAGGCGGGCGAAAGCGGCGGTCGCGTCGACCAGCCGCGAACCTGACCTGCTGGCGCCGGCACGGGTTTTCGCCACTGACCTGCCGGAAAACGCAACGTTCGCAGCGTGCCTGGTAGGTGATAAATACACCCAGACGCCGTACGGTACTTTGGTAAACACACTGCTGCAAACGCGCTGGCCTGAGTCTTGCACAATTATTCTCGATAATTTGTAACTGTTCAGCTTGTATCATAACTGCTCAGATTGCGTCCAGATTTGTTCAGAGCAAGGCGAAACATGTGAGCTTACTCATGTCAGTACGCCGCGCATCCTGCGCTTCGCCCTCCGGGCCGCCTGGGCCGGCGTTCAAAGCTGTTCCCGACAGGTTTGTGACCATTTTTTAACGCCGCTTTTATTGGTGGGGGCAGGGGCAAATCGGGGCGTGCGCTGAATAGTTACCGATAATTTTTACATGGCCTGCGACAGGGCGTCGCCGGCAAATATTTCGTTGGGTTCACCACATCTACAGCCGCTGGTTGACAGTTTGGATTGATCAGGATAAATAGATGATGTGATACCCGTCGATCCGAGTGCGAAGATTGTGCAAGGCGGAATGTAAAACAGGTTCTGCTTTTCCCCATTTTCCAAGCCTCGATACCATCCACTGACAGTCTTTGAATGCTGTTAACATTTTCCCTGGAACCTCATTGGGATACGGTATTCTGTGCCTGTACATTTAAATTCATTTGGGGACTACCTATGAAAGTATGGCCTGGCCATCCATTTCCACTGGGCGCAAACTACGACGGCGCCGGTACGAATTTTTCGCTCTTTTCGGAAGTTGCCGAGAAAGTGGAGTTATGCCTTTTTGACGACAATGGCGAGGAAACCCGAATCGAGTTACCGGAAGCCACGGGCTACTGCTGGCATGCATATATTCCAGCCATTGAGCCGGGGCAGCGCTATGGTTATCGTGTTCACGGCCCATGGGATCCTGCCGCGGGCCACCGGTGTAACCCCGCCAAACTGTTGCTGGACCCCTACGCCAAGGCGATTGATGGGAAGATCGAATGGGATAACGCCATATTTCCCTACGATATGTCAGAGGAAAATCACGAAGCGATCAATCAGGATAACAGCGCGCCTTTTATGCCCAAATGCGTCGTGCATCAACCGCATTTTGACTGGACCGGTGACCGGCAACTGAAAATTCCGTGGCACGAGACCATCATCTATGAAACCCATGTAAAGGGAATTACTGCGCGGCACCCGGATATTCCGCCGGAACTGCAGGGAACCTACGCCGGCCTGGCCCATCCCGCCATGATCGAATATTTTCGACAGCTGGGGATAACCGCTGTGGAGCTGTTGCCAATTCATCACTTCGCTCACGATAAACATTTAATCGATCAGGGGCTGCGCAATTATTGGGGTTATAACACGGTCAGTTATTTTGCCCCGCACAACGAATATGCCAGCGATCAGCGACCGGGGGCAGTGGCCGCCGAGTTCCGGCAGATGGTCAAAGCGCTGCATCAGGCCGGGATCGAGGTTATCCTGGATGTCGTTTATAACCATACCGCCGAAGGGAATCATTTCGGTCCCATGCTCAACTTCAAGGGCATCGATAATGCCTATTATTATCGGTTAACCGAAGATAAACGCTATTATATGGACTACACCGGGACCGGCAACAGCCTGAATATGCGGCACCCCCACGTGCTGCAACTGTTAATGGATTCGTTACGGTACTGGGTGCAGGAGATGCACGTTGACGGGTTCCGGTTCGATCTGGCTTCAACGCTCGCACGCGAACTGCACGACGTTGACCGGTTATCCGCGTTTTTCGATCTGGTACAGCAGGACCCGGTTATCAGTAACGTGAAGCTGATCGCGGAGCCCTGGGATGTGGGCGAGGGCGGCTATCAGGTTGGCAACTTTCCCCCCGTGTGGACCGAGTGGAACGGCAAGTATCGCGACTGCGTGCGTGGTTTCTGGGCCGGGCACGAGCAATCCCTGGGCGAACTGGCTTCACGCTTTACCGGCAGTTCGGATCTCTACGAATATACTGCGCGGCTGCCTGCTGCCAGTATTAACTTTATAACCGCTCATGACGGCTTTACCCTGCATGATCTTGTGACCTACAACGAGAAACGCAATGACGCCAACGGTGAGGGCAACCGTGACGGCGAGAGTCACAACCGTTCCTGGAACTGCGGCGTCGAAGGTGAAACCGACGATCCGGAAATACGGCAATTACGTGCCAGACAAAAACGGAATTTTTTCGCCACGTTATTGCTATCCCAGGGCGTGCCGATGATTTCCGGTGGCGATGAATTGGGTCGTACGCAAGGCGGCAACAACAACGCTTATTGTCAGGATAATGAAATCGCCTGGTACAACTGGGAAGAAGGGGTCGAGGAGGGGCTGCTGCATTTTTGCCAGCGCCTGATTCAGTATCGATCCATACATCCGGTCTTTCATCGACGGCGCTGGTTTCAGGGCCGAAAGATCTACGGATCGGATGTCAGGGACATCGCCTGGTTCAACATGGACGGACAGCCCATGCAGCAGGAGGACTGGGATCTCGGTTATATCAAAACGCTCGGCATTTTCCTGAACGGCGAAACAATTCCCAATCCCAATCCCAAAGGCGAACCGCGTACCGACGACAGCTTCTACATCATCCTGAATGCGCATTATGAGCCGCTCGATTTTATTGTGCCGGAGATCGATTCCCGCGACGCCTGGTTAATGGAGCTTGATACCGCCCGTGGATGGGTCGACGAAGCGGGCGAAACCTATGAAGCTGGAGAATCAATCAGCGTCGAGGCACGATCCCTTGTCGTATTGCGTTGCGAGATGGCGACCACAGTGGCGGGGAACCTGTTCTGAGTACGGGAACATCGAGTGAGCACGGCTCACAGGCAAGGCCGCCTGGCAATAGTGCTGGCGCGGATGTAAACCCTACAAATGGCTGTAATGATGCTATATGTGTCGGGTTTCTCTGCGTCAGGGACCTGCGCCAGACACCGGCCTCCCCCGTGAATGCCCGGGAGGCTGCCCGCCGAAACTCAATGAATGCGTTACCGGGTTCTGGTATACGGATTGCAAAAGGCTGAGCGAGAATAACTTCTGGTTTTTTGAGGAATCCGCTATGTCAGTCAACCTTTTCGATAGTCGTGGTACGCCACTGGATCGTCAGAAATTTACCTGGCGTGAATTAACGCCCAAGCCACTCAGCAAACTGGACGATGATGCCTTTACCCGGGTTCGGGTTATTTTGATGAATGGAATCGAGCAACAGGTCAACCGTTTTCAGCATATGTGCGGACAGTTCAATGGTGAACTTCGCGGCCCGCTGGCGCAGATTCGGCGGGTCGAGCATCACCAGCAAACTATGATCAACTGGCTGCTGGGCGCCGACCATTCGCCGCTGGAAACGACCATCGGCTATGAGCAGGTCGCCATAGAAGTCACCGCCGCCATTGCCCAGCAGGAGCCAGATCCCTACCTGGCACAAACCTACCGGTTTGGACTGCTGGAAGATTTCGATCACATGTATCGCTACTCGGCGCTAATGGATCGTGTGGAAGGTAAAGATGCCAACAATATATTGCAGAGTTACACGGACATTTTGCCGGGCCGGCCTACCGTTGACGAACACCGGGCACCGGAAGATGATCTGCGCCACCATTATGACCACAAGGCCTCCATGCCCATCTCGAAACTGAATGCGCTGACGATTTTTTCCGGCGAATATCAGACACGTGACTATTACATGAACATCGGCCCCACGTTCAGTGACCCGGTCGCGCGTGCACTCTACGCCGAAATCGCCTCCATTGAGGAACAGCATGTCACGCAGTATGGTTCCATTATCGATCCCAATGAAACCTGGCTGGAAAAATGGATGCTGTATGAGGCCAACGAAGTTTACAACTACTACAGCTGTATGACCGCCGAAACCAATCCTCGTATCAAGGCCATCTGGGAACGCTTCCTTGACTACGAGCTGGAGCACTTGAGCATTGTGACTGAATTGTTCAAAAAATATGAGAAACGGGACCCGGCGGAGATTTTACCCGACCGCTTGCCGGATCCGATTGCCTACCAGAGTCAGCGTGAATTCGTGAGAAAAGTACTGAGTCAGGAGGTCGATCTGCGCGCATCCGGTCCCGACTTTGTGGACAAGTCGCAGGAGCCGCTGCGCTCAAAAGCGTATCGGGATCATATGAATGCCGAGGGGTCACCCAGTGAAGCGGTGGCAGAGAATTACCGCTGGCAGCCCGGTACTGAGCTCAGTCGCAAAATTGCTTAACGAATTCGAGAGGACACGACCATGGAAAACAATACCAAACTCGGCACCAACAAAACCGGCATCGACATGTCGCCCAAAATGACCGAAGACATGATTAGCGGTATGGATAAGTTTCTCCACACCAACGGTGCCGGTCCTTCACAGTTTATTCAACTCAAAAACGATTATCTTGATGAAGACGAACCGCTGGGGTCGGTGCCGTTGCCGGGTACCGTGAAAGGCGCCGTGAAATCGACGCTGAAAATGGCAACGGGCCATCACCCGGAAGTATTTATCAACAAACTGGGCGAGCGGCTGGCGTATGAACGCGCCGGTGTGCGCATCTATGAGCAGTTGATACTCAAATGCAGGCACGCGACCGCGCAGCACCCAGGCAGACTGGTAATTCCTGTCGAACGATTGCAGGAATTTCACCAGCAGGAAGCCGAGCATTTCCATATGCTGGTGGGATGTCTCGAGCAATTGGGCGCGGATCCCACGGCGCAGACGCCGGATGCGAATGCGTCCGGCGTCGCATCGACCGGCCTGATGAAGGTAATTGTCGACCCCCGTACCTCCGTGAGTCAAAGTCTTGAAGCCATGCTGGCGATCGAGTTGACCGACAATGCCGCCTGGGAACTGTTGATTAAGCTGGCGCAGGACATGGGTTTGAAGGATATGGTGAAGAAATTTGAGCATGCGTTGCAACAGGAGAGCGTGCATCTCGCCCAGGTCAAGGAATGGTATGAAGCGAGCGTGCGTGAGCAGGGGCGTATGTCGTTGACCTGATGCGACCGTTTTCGAGAACCTTGCAGGCAGGGATGCTGCTCGGTGTGGCGGTCATGGCTGCAGTGGATGAGATAATTTTTCATCAGATATTGGGCTGGCACCACTTCTATGACAAGGCCACCCCCGCCATCGGCTTAATATCCGATGGCCTGTTGCATGCAGCCGAGCTGATTGCCCTGGTAGCGGGGCTGTTTATGCTACTCGATTTACAGCGCCAACGTTGTCTGTTCCGGCCGGCGGCATGGGCCGGATTTTTTCTGGGCGCTGGCGGCTTCCAGCTCTTTGACGGCATAGTCAATCACAAGGTACTGCGCCTGCATCAAATACGTTACGACGTCCCACTTCTCCCGTACGATGCCGTATGGAACCTGAGCGCAGTAGCGTTGCTGCTGATCGGTACCGGACTCTGGTTTCGTGCCAGATCCCGCTTTACGCCGCATGACGGTCCCGGTTCTGCCGGCAGTGCAGCGACGACGGATCAGTGACAGCGTTCCAGGCGACCCTGTGGCTTTTGCTGATTGCCAGCGCTGCGTTGTACGGTGGCGGATGGTACCGGTTGACGCAGCAACATCGGAAATGGCGTCTGTGGCGGCCGTTCTTCTTCTATTCCGGTATCGCCTTACTGCTATTCGCCTTTTCCGGACCGGTGATGTCATGGTCCCATCATTCCCTACAGGGGCATATGGCCCAACACCTTCTAATCGGCATGTTCGCACCGGTGGCTCTGGTTTTGGGCGCACCGATCAGTCTCGCCCTGCGGACCTTGCCGGTACAGCTGGCGCGTGCGTTGGTCTGGCTAATGCGAACAGAATTTTTCGGTTGGGCCAGTCACCCGTTTACCGCGTTGTTACTGAATACAGGCGGGATGTTTTTGCTGTATCTAACGCCGATCTATGTGTTAAGTCAAACGCATCTCGGCGTGCATATTTTCGTGCATATACATTTTTTGCTGGCGGGTTACCTGTTTGCCTGGTCCATTGCCGGACCGGACCCTGCACCACGCCGACCCGGTCTGCGCCTGCGACTCGCTGTGGTGTTTTTGAGTATGGCATTACACGCATGGCTGGCCAAACTGATGTACATCAATCTGTGGCCGGCCGGGACCAACGACACAGTGGACGCGATTCAATATTCCGCAAAGATGATGTATTACTGGGGTGACCTGGCAGAACTGTTGCTGGTTGTTGCACTTTTCTGCCAATGGTACCGCAATGACAGGCGCGGCGCGTGTGCAGGTACTGTTGGTGAACCACCGGTTGAACACCGGGGGGCACTCTTTCGCAAGCCAACGGTCGAAGGGAATTCGGGTGACTGACACCAACGCGGGAAGGGCGTATATTTTTGATTGCCGGCTACCAAAACTGTGATCTGGGCAGGGCCGGCAGCGCGGTCATCCGGGTATGGTAAGCACTGATGCCTTTAAAGGTTGCCCGACATGATTACCGGATCGCGCATTTTCATACTGACTGCATGTCTGGCGCTACTCGCGTGTGAGCCGGCTGCCGCTCACACGCGCTGGAAACCGGGTGGTGTTGTTTCTCCGCGGGCGGATGCACAGGGGCTGTACCCCACCGACCTGAAATTCGGGCCCTGTGGAAATCTGCCACGCTCACCGAATCCCGCACGGCTGACATCCGGTGCGACGATCGATGTCGAGTTTGAAAGCAATATATTTCACCAGGGTTATTTCCGGATTGCGTTTTCGCTCGCGGATGATACCGGATTCGACCGGCATGTGTTAATTGATGATATACCGGATTACGCCACACAGGTTAACCGCAGCCTGAGTCTGACATTACCGGATGTCGAGTGCGATACATGTACGCTACAGCTGGTCCAGGTAATGATGGATCGTACACCACCGACCAACTATTATTCCTGCGCCGACATTCAATTGGTGAACAGCAAGGGCGATGCGGATGACCAGAACGCGCCAGGCGCCGTCGAAGCTGTTCTGGCGTTACCGGGAGACGGTGAAATCCAGCTTGGCTGGGTGAATCCCGCAGCATCGGATCTGGCCGGGGTTCTGGTACTGGAATCCATGACGGCGGTGACCAGTCAACCGCAACCGGGGCAGTCCTATTCGCTACGTGAACGGATCGGCGAAGCCGTTGTTGTTTACAGCGGCCCCTCTCCCACTGTTCGGCTGAATGCACGCGTTAATGGCCAGGATTATCATTACCAGCTTTTTGCGTTTGATCGTGCTTTCAATTATGGCCCGGCGGTTACGGTCGAGGCCCGGCCGCTGGCCACCGAAGAAAACATTATGCCCCACGTCAGTATTGCCATGGAGCAGGACCAGCATACCGGCATGGATATTTCGATCGACGGCGGGCTGGTTATCGCTCAGGCCAACATCAGCGATCTGAATCGGGGCGACCGTCACAGCGTTGACTGGAGCCTGAGTGATCCGCGCCTGTTGAATGTATCGGATCAGGCCAACCAATTTGTATTCGATCCCTCCCGTCTGACCACAGGTGACTATGTGCTGACGGTGGTAGTCACCGACGACGGGTTGCCACCACTGAGCGCGACGGCTTCCGTAACACTTAAATTGAAGGGGCAGCGGCAAACGGACGCACGTGGTGGCAGCACCGGTGTCGGGGTTATCGGGCTTCTGCTGGTATTGGCGTTCCGCCTGCGGCGACGCCAGCCGTGATCAGGTGTTGTCAGGGTCGGGGACATCGCTTTCGTTAACGTCTTCTGCCTGAATTTTTTCTTCGGCCAGGGCAAGGTCATCTTCGTCGGCGGCGGGTCCTTCCCGCTCGGTCTGGCGCGCAGGGTGGAAGGCCAACTCGGCGAACAACGCGAAATGGTCGGAACCGAAGCTGGGTAGGCGGGACAGTTTTCGTAAAGCAAAATGTCGACTGTGGAACAGGTGGTCCAACGGCCAGCGCAGAAACCAGTAGCGGGCGTGAAAGGTATTAAACAGACCGCGTCCAATACGGGGGTCAAGCAGGCCGCTAATGCTCCGAAAAAGGTGCGTCGTTCTTGACCATGCCACGTCATTCAGATCCCCGGTTACCAGCACAGGGTCCGTTTCCTTACTGAGGGCGCGGGCCACGATCAATAATTCCGCATCACGTTCGCTGGACGCTTCATTTTCCGTTGGGCTGGGAGGCGCCGGGTGCAGAAAATGGCAGCGGACCCGGTCTCCGCCGCGCAGCTCCAGCATGGCCGACATCGACGGTTTGTCCGGTTCTACCAGAAAATCTATGCGGCTGTTGTGCAGTGGAAGGCGGCTGTATACATGCATGCCGTACAGGTTGTCCAGTGGGCATTTAATGGTGTGAGGGTAACCTTCCAGCGTATCGAGAGCCTCCTCCCAGAACTGGTCGGTTTCCAGTGTGACGAGCAGATCGGGCTGGTGCTGCCGGATCAGTGCGAGTAAGCGGTCAGTCTGGCGGTTGGTCATAAGTACATTGACGGTCAATACACTCAGTGAATCGCCTCCGGCGTTCTCATCAACCTTCTTGACCTCAGTGGGAAAAAACGGTGTAAATCGCCAGATCCACCACAGGTGATAGGCAAAGCACGCGCTGGCAATCAGTGCGGGAACCCATGAGAGAAGGTTGTCCGTCTCCGCCAGCCAGACAGTGGGTATCATCAGAATCAGTGAGAACGACGCGAGTTGCAGACGTGGAAAATCCAGAGAGCGGACGAGCCAATGAGGGTTTTGCCAGAGGGGCAGCAGTGTGCAGGCCGTCAGGAATGCGACAGCGACGTAAACTAAAATGTCCATCGTTTTAAAGCCTGCTCCCGCGTTCGAGATTAATGGATGACCCCGGGCCGACATGTCTACAGTCCGGCTGCTTAAGTGTCGGTCTTCTAGTTGGGAATTCCAATGAGAATGGCGACACCGCGTTCATCCGAGCCGCTGGTGATCGCGACATCCGCAGCGATATGGCGGGTGCGAAGTCCTATCCCGGCGCTGGTCATATTGCCGTAACTATTGCGTATATCCTGGCGGTAGCCCAGTCGCAGCGCCAGGCCGGAAAGGGGGCGGAACTCACCACCCAGGCTGAGGTCCTGCCGGCGCAGGTCTTTTTCGAAAATGCCGTCGTTGGGCATCAGATCGATTTCCATGCCCAGCATGACACGTTCGCCCCGAAAGCTTAAACCGCCCCGGTAGCGACCATTCAAAGACAGCGTCCGGTCGGTGCCGGTGTCGACGTTTTTGTTAATAATATCTTTACCGGAGACGGCTACCCGGAATTGTTCTGTAAGGTCCCAGGCCGCGCCTATATCCAGATTCGCGTACAGCTGATCCTGTATGGTGCCGACATTGCCGAACTCACCGCCCAAAACGCGCCATTGGTCATGATAGGTGCGCGCCGATATTATCTTGGGGCTCACACCGATGGCGAACGGGCGCCCGCGCAAGGAAAAGCGGCGGGCCACCGAGACACCCGCTTCCACCAGCGCCATGGCCTGTGATTCCGCCGTTGAACCGATTGCCCGGTTGGGGCTGTTTAATTGTCCGTTTGCGTCGAACAGGTCGGGGTGTGTCGCCAAAGGCTGGTCTGACTGCATGGCTTCGGTGTAGGTATCCAGGAGATCAATGTCGGCTTCGGCGATAATGGCTGCGCCGCCGCCGATTACACGGGTGCCGATGAAAAATGCCCCGCCCTCCGCGTCGGAGGGTATGGTGACGCTGTACCCGACATAGCCCTCACCGTAGATGTTTCCGTCGCTCACGGCTTCCAGGGTATCACGCAGGTCGGTGACGGCCCGCAAGGCATTAGCCGCGGTGGATGGCCCTGGGTCCGTGTTGAAATTTTCGATAGTCCTGTCCAGTCGGTCCTGATAATCGTCCCGGACGGCATCAATAGCGTGTTCGGTAGCCTCAGTCAACGGTCCGATGGCAAGGGTGAGGCTATGCTGCCCGTTGCGCATCAGGTCTTCATCGCCCCGATGAAACGCCAGCAGGGCGGGATTGTAAAAGTGACCGGTACGCAGATCCCCCGTGGCGACGCCGGTGCCCCCCATTCCCATGCCGCGGGCATCATAGATACCAAAGCTGTGTCCGATCGATTGAGCGGGTAACAACGCGATGGTAAGCAGGATACATGTGTGACGCAGGCTTCCGTGTAACATAGGTAACAGAGCTCAACTTTTCCGGCCGGGTGTTCAGGGTGTGCGGGCGATCCCGTTGCGGTATCTTAAACCGTAATTGCCCTCTCCAGTGCGTACCTGCCGGCAAAAAACGGGAATCAATGAAAAACCTGTCCGACCGGTAAGCCGGATCGGGTCAATCCTGTTCGGTGCTGTCCATCTGTTGTTCCAGTTGTTCGCGTATCAGGACAAACAATTTACGGGCGCTGGCAGGCGGCTTTTGTTTCAACCGCTCCTGACGGGCATTCTGCACCAGCTGGCGCAATTGCTGACGGTCGACCTGCGGAAAATGCCCGATGAACGACTCCAGCTGCTGCTGATCGCCCTCGATCAGATCGTCGCGCCATTTTTCCATGACGTGAAACAGCCGCGCCATACGGTTTTGTTTTTCTGCAATGTGGGCGACAGCGACCGCTATGGCGTCGTGATCTGCATTGCGCATCAATTTGCCGATATATTGTCGATGCCGTCGCAACGCTTCGCGTTTGGTGATGTGACGGCTGTCCTGTACGGCCTTTTCGAGTTCGGGCGTCAGGGGCAGCCCGGCAAGTTGCGACTGATTGAGTTCGGTCAGTCGGACGCCGAGTTCCTGCAATGCCTGCATCTGTTTTTTCTGACGGGTCTTGCTATCGCGACCGGACCCATCGTCCGCAGTGTCAGGCGTTTCTGGCTGTTGTGTCATGAGTAATCCAAGAGGCTTTCCGCCGATCAGGAGAGGAACCAGGTTGCCAGGCCCAGAAAGGAGCAGAAGCCTACAACATCTGTTACGGTAGTTAAAGTCCAGCCGCCGGCCAATGCCGGGTCAATTCGGCAGGATTTCAACAGCACCGGCAGATAGGTGCCAGCGAGCGCCGCCGTAAACAGATTGACTATCATGGCAATACCGAGCACTGCGCCCAACGTCGTATCGCCAAACCAGAATGCCGCCAGCATGCCGACCGCTGTCGCCGCCATTGTTCCGTTTAACAGACCAACCAGGCATTCACGACGCAGCAGCCAGCGCAGGTTATGGCGACCAATCTGTCCCAACGTCATACCGCGGATAACCACCGTCAGCGTCTGCGATCCGGCGACGCCGCCCATACTGGCGACAATCGGCATTAGAATCGCGAGTGCGACGACACGGTCGAGCGTATCCTGGAACAGGCTGATCATCAGGGACGACAGAATCGCTGTGGTCAGGTTGGCGCCAAGCCATACCGCCCGGCGGGGTGCAGTGCGCCCAACGGTGGCAAATGTATCCTGTTCCTCGTCCAGACCGGCCATACGCATAAAAGACTGGTCGGCATTGTCGGTGATGACGTCGACGACGTCGTCAATCGTGATATGGCCTATAAGCCGGCCCTGTTTATCGACCACCGGTGCACTGACCCAGTCGTGCTCTTCGAACAGTTTGGCGACCTCCAGTTCGGACAGGTCCGCTGGTATGGGGGTGCGCTGCGTGGACATGACATCCCGTACAGATGTACTTGTATCGGCGGTGAGAAGGGTAGTGAGTGGCAGCAGTCCGAGGTACTTGTCGTCACGGTTAACGACGTAGAGACAATCCGTTCCCGGCGGCAGCTCGGGCCGGCGGCGCAGATAACGCAAAACCACGTCCAGAGTAAACCGGGGTCGCACGGTGACAGTATCGGGGTTGGTCAGTCCCCCTGCAGTATCCTCGGGGTAGGGTAGAACGGTGGCTATCCGGTCCCGATCCCGTTGCGTCATTGCCTGTAGAACTTCCTGAGTCACCTGTTCCGGCAGGTTCTGCAGGATATCGACAATGTCATCAGCTTCCATGCCGGCAGTCATCTGCACCAGATCCCGGGTTGCCATGCCCTGCAAAAACTGCTGTTGTATATCCGGCGGCAGTTCTTCGATGACGTCACCGGTATATGCGGGTTTGACCAGGCCCCAGAGAATTTTGCGCGATGGTGGCGGGCTGCCTGCCAGTAGTCTGGCTATCTCGACGGGGGCCAGGCTGTTGATCGTGCGTCGTACCTGGTGCAGGGTGCCGCTGTCGAGTGATTGTTGAAGTTCTTCCAGATTGATCTGGGGTCTTTCAGGCGTCTTGTCTGAAGGCTGCATAGGTTATGGTTCCGACAGGAATAGGCCGGCTTAGCGTTCTTCCCCAAATTTATTGGATATCAGCGCGACTAACGCTTCCAGGGCAGCCGCTTCATCGTCGCCGCTAACGGTCAACTGCAACTCTGTGCCATTGGAGGCGGCCAGTAACATGAGCGCCAAAATGCTTTTGCCATCGATGGTTTTACCGTTGGAACACACCTTGATATCGCTGGAATAGGCGTTGGCGGTGTTCGCAAACTTGGACGCAGCACGGGCGTGTAAACCCAGTTGATTGCAAAGTTGGATGCTGGCTGTGACCATGGATTACGGCGCCTTATGTGTTTCCGGGCAATTGGCGATGTCGAACCTGTACATTATCAAATTTGCCTTTGAAATGGGTACCAAGTTTTTCTGCCAGGTATACGGAACGGTGCATGCCCCCAGTGCAACCAATTGCGACGGTCAGGTAACTCCGGTTATTTTGTACGAACTGGGGTATCCAGCGTTCCAAAAAGCCGCTGATATCGGAAAGCATGTCGTCGACCTGCGTCTGTTGCTGCAGAAACGCCGCGACAGCGGGTTCGAGCCCGGTCATTGGGCGCAACTCTGGCTGCCAGTAGGGGTTGGGCAGGCACCGGACATCGAACATAAAATCGGCGTCGACAGGTACGCCATATTTGAAGCCGAAGGATTCGAACAGCAGCGCCAGACCCGGCAGCTCACTGCCGACGACCGTCTTGCGGATCGTACTGCGCAATTCGTGCAGGGAAAGGCTGCTGGTGTCCAGCGTTATGTCCGCGAGACGCGCTACCGGTTCCAATACCCGGGATTCGATATTGAGCGCTTCCTGCAGGCTTACTGCCTTGTTGGTCAGTGGATGTTTACGGCGCGTCTCGCTGAATCGCTTTGTTAGTATAGCGTCAGCCGCGTCCAGATAAACGACCATGGACTTGAAGTTCGGTGATTCGATAGAGGCGAGGATGTCTGGAAAGCGGCTTAGATCACCGCCGATATTGCGGGCGTCTATGCCAACTGCAAATTTCATGGTCTCTGCATTGTTGGCATTGACCATTTGTGTTGTCAGTGCAGGCAGTAACGCCATCGGCAGGTTGTCGACACAGGTGAAACCGGTATCTTCCAGTAATTGCAGCGCTGTTGACTTGCCTGAGCCGGAACGGCCACTAATGACCACGAACTGCATATGCGTTCCTCTGAATTTGCTGGAGTGGCGACTGTCGATTGTTGGCGGCGTTTAATTGGCTACAGGAGCGGGCGGTCGACCTCGTCGGGTAACTGATGTTGTTGATCGATGGTTCAGGGGTCACCATGGGCTTGCCGCCTTGTCGCGCCTAGATCCCGCTTTGCAGCGCGGCCTGGAACAGATCCTCCGGGTTGGTTGCCTGCCGAAGGGCGTTGACGAAATCGGGTTTTTGCAGGGATTCCGCGAGACCCGCCAGCGTCTGCAAATGTGCACTCTCGGCATTTTCCGGCACCAGCATGGCGAAGACAACGTCCACGGGCTGATTGTCTATCGCGTCAAAGTCTATGGGCGATTCGAGCGTAATCAATGCGCCGAGGGTTCGGTCGAGGGCCTTGCAACGACAGTGAGGAATCGCGATTCCGGAACCAATCCCGGTCGACCCCAGCCGCTCGCGAGCGAGCAGCTGTTCAAACAGGTAATCCGGATCAAGATCGTTCGAATGTTCTGCGATCACAGCGGCCAGTTTTTCCAGCAAACGCTTTTTGCTGGCACAACTGACATTGCAGAGTGTACGCTCGACGGAAAGTATAGTTTCTGAAGTTGTCATTTTATTTACGGCAAGAAGTCCCAATATTATGCATCCGGCGCTGCGGGTAGCAAACCCGCCCAGGTCGGATGCATACGAAGAATAAAGGAATTAAGTATGGATCCTTAGGATAAATTGTGAACTCACTGGTGCAGCCACCACACCCCTGTCCAGGCTGCACCTGCCCGGGGGCGTGCGATGCTTCAAACCAGCCGCTTGCGCTCGTTTGAAGGTGCAATCCCCAGTGATTCGCGGTACTTCGCAATGGTTCGACGAGCGACCTGGATACCTTGCTCTTCCAGAAGCCCCGTGATTTTCGAGTCACTAAGGGGTTTGCGTGGATTCTCCGCGGCCACCAGTTTCTTAATGATAGCGCGAATCGCGGTGGAAGAACATTCACCACCGGACTCCGTGCTGACGTGGCTGGAAAAAAAGTACTTGAGTTCGAAAATACCCTGGGGTGTGTGCATGAATTTTTGCGTTGTTACCCGAGAAATGGTCGACTCATGCATTTCGACCATTTCTGCGACATCGTGCAGAACCATCGGCTTCATGGCTTCGGGACCATTCTCGAGAAAGCCCTGTTGTCGTTCGACGATACAGGTGGCGACTTTCAGCAGTGTTTCATTGCGGCTTTGCAAACTTTTTATGAACCACCGCGCCTCCTGCAGGTTGTCGCGCAGATAGGTGTTATCGCTGCTGCTGTCGGCACGCTTTACGAGCGATGCATAATCGCTGTTAATACGCAGGCGGGGGGCTATGTCCGGATTCAACTGTACGGACCAGCGGTTGTTTTCCTTCTTGACGTAGACGTCAGGTACGACGTATTCAGTGGTATCGTCGCCGATCTGTTCACCGGGGCGGGGATTGAGCCCCTGGATGATCCGAATGGCATCCTGCAGCTCGCTTTCCTTGATTTTCAGCTTCCGCATAAGCTGCTTGAAGTCCCGGCTGCCCAGCAATGGCAGATATTGCTCCACCAGTCTGACGGCAACATCATAACCAGGAAGGGTGTCGGGAAGCTGCCGCAATTGTATGAGCAGGCAGTCGGCGACCGATTCGCTGGCGACGCCGGGCGGATCAAACTGCTGAATACGATGGAGAACGGCAACGACTTCATCGCGCTCCAATTCTTCGAATTCCCCAACCAGCCCCTGCCAGATTTCCTCCACGGACTGCACCAGCATGCCGTTCGACCCGACGGCGTCAATAATGGCCTCGCCCACAATTTTGTCCAGCGAAGACATTGGCGTGAGGTTGAGCTGCCACGTCAGATAGTCCTGCAACGATTCCGATGTGCCGCGGCGAGAATCATAATCAAAGTCTTCATTGTCCGGTCGGGATAGTCCCGTGCCGCTGGGTGCGCTTTGATAGATATCATCCCAGCTGGTATCGACGGCAAGCTCGGTGGGAATATCGCTGCTCCACTCTGGGTCGCCTTCGGTAATAACATCCTGGTTCTGGCTGCCATTAAGTTCCTCGTGAGAACTTTTCTCGATTTCGGGGGTGGTCTCCGGGGACTTGTTCTGCTCGCTCTGGCTGTTTTCGAAATTACCGGAATCCGTATCGCTACCGTCTTCCGAGACTTCCAGCATGGGATTGTTTTCCAGCGCCTCCTGGATTTCATTCTGAAGGTCGAGGGTGGAAAGTTGCAATAAACGGATGGCCTGCTGCAGCTGGGGCGTCATGGTGAGCTGCTGGCCGAGTTTAAGTTGTAGTGATTGCTTCATGCGACGGTCATGCCCTGTAAATTGAGACGACTAACACGCAGATCATGCCTTAATTCTAGTGATCCTGAAAGGCCTAAGCAATCATTTTGAAGAAAATAAAAAGCAAGGTTCAGGCCAGAAGGACGGTAAATAGTCGATTGTCAAGCAGATCTGTGGAGAAACAGGTCTCACGTTAATTAATTGTGAGATCATTGCAAGTACCCCTTTTTACAACCAGTTTCAACCTGTTAAAACCCGTTTCAACGTTTAAAACACGCTTCAACGATTCAGATTGCCCGGATAAAGCTCCGTGCAGTCGTGGTGGCTGGTCAATTTCCCACCTATAAGCGGAAGTTTTCCCCAAGGTATACCTTCCGGACCCTGGCATTGGAAAGTATGGCTTCGGCGGTACCTTCGGCGATTATATGGCCTTCGCTGACAATATAGGCTTTTTCACAGATATCAAGCGTTTCGCGAACGTTGTGGTCCGTGATCAGCACACCGAGACCCCGATTTCTAAGGTGGGTTACGATAGATTTGATATCGCTGACGGAAATGGGGTCCACGCCCGCGAAAGGCTCGTCGAGCAGGATGAACCGGGGGTCGGTCGCAATAGCCCGCGCTATTTCAACTCTGCGGCGTTCTCCGCCGGACAATGCCATGCCAAGGCTCTTGCGGATATGGGTTATATGAAATTCTTCGAGCAGAAGGTCGAGCTCAGCGCGACGCTGCTCGCGGGTAAGCTCTTTACGTGTCTGCAGAATGGCCATTATGTTATCAGCCACACTGAGTTTCCGAAAGACAGACGCTTCCTGTGGCAGGTAGCTCAGGCCAGCCCGCGCCCGACCGTGCATGGGCAGCCAGGTGACGTTCTTCTGGTCAATAAAAACTTCGCCCCGATCGGCCGGGATAAGTCCGGCGATCATGTAAAAACAGGTGGTTTTGCCCGCGCCATTCGGTCCGAGCAAGCCCACAATCTGATTATTCTCGACAGTGACCGACACATCTTCAATGACCTTGCGGCCTTTATAGCTTTTGGCCAGATTGTTTGCCCGCAGTGTTGCCATAGGATTATTCTTCGTCGTCCGCGCCGAATTTCAATGACCTGGGCGGTATCACCATGCGCACCCGTCCATTCTGTTTGGCGTCGCTGCCTGCCTTCACCACGGATTCCTTGACATCGTAATCGATCCGGTCACCGGCAATACTGGTGCCTTCCTGTTGCAATGAGGCCTGCTCGATGAGATGCAGCGTCTCCTTGCGAATATCGTATTCAAGGCGTCTGGCTTCTGCGACCACCAGCCCGTCGGATTCACTGGGTTTTTGCTGATATCTCACCGGACTGCCGATGGCAACTATGCGTGTCACCTTGCTTTTGTCGTTGTAGATGACCACCTTGCTGGCGTCGATGCGCATGGACCCCTGTTGCATGACCACGTTGCCGGCATAAGTGGTGGTGCCCTTGGTTTCATTGCGCTCCGCGGAGTCTGAATGAATAGTAATGGACTGTTCCCGGTCCGATGCCAGGCTCCAGGCAGTTGCGGCCGTGCAGACCAGTATTGTGACCAGCAGGAACCGGAGGAAAATGCTAAATAGGTTCATGGTGGCCTCTGACCCTTTGCAGCAGTTGAATGGCTTCGGTATTCAGGTTGACAATCATACCGATCGCGTCCAGTGTACCTTGCGTGGAGGTGATATTCACAGCGTCCTCTGTGCGCACAATTTTGTCTCTGGGCATTATGACCAGTTTCTGGGTTCTGAGCTCCATATTGTCCTCATCGATCTGGGCCTGCCAGATTCTGACGTTGCTCCAAAGCGTGAGAACATCACCAAAATTGGTCAGGCGACCTTTTTCAGCCGTCACGTACCAGACCCGCTCATCCGCAAACAGTGTCAGTTGTGGTTCATCCATGGATGTAAAGTCGCCCTCGCTGACAGTACCAAGATCGATTCGATAGTGATTCAGGGTTTTTGCGAGAAATTCATAGCTGAGCGTTCCCTCGGTATCAAAATGGCGGGAGTGTGCATTTTCGATGACTGCATAGGGAACAATGTCGGGTTCGACGCGATCGTCCAGTAGCGGGATCAGGTTTTGTGGTGGTGTTTCCCATAGAAAAACCGTTGCTGCCACCAGGCCGACAATCACGGCTATGTAGAGCCAGTTGTTTCTCATGGGTCTGTAAATACCGCCACTGTGGATTCGTATCGCTCCTGAGCCCGCAGTATCAGGTCGCAGGCTTCCCGCACTGCGCCTTCACCGCCTTTGGCATGGCTTTGCCAGTGGGCATGCTGGCGTACAACCGGGTGCGCATTGGGTACCGTCAGCGCGAGGGCAACACGCCGCATAATATAGAGGTCCGGCAAATCATCGCCCATGCAGGCTATGTTTTCGGCCTGGATGGGTTCGTCAGCTAAAATTTCCTGCAGAGCTTCCCATTTGTCTTCTCTGCCCTGAATAAGCAGGGTAATTCCCAGCTCCTGCGCGCGCCGGGCAACGGCCGCGCTGGAGCGCCCGGTCACAATAGCCACTTTGATGTTGTTGCGCTTGAGGAGTTTGAGGCCGTGTCCGTCCAGCGTGTTGAATGCTTTCCACTCCTGCCCGTCCGGGCCGTAATACAGGCGCCCGTCAGTGAGAACGCCATCCACATCCAGTACCAGCAGGCGAATATTCCTGGCGCGGTCCAGCACCTGATCATTAAACGTCATACATTACCCCGATTAGGCCAGTCCGGCCGACAGTAGATCGTGCATATGCAGCACGCCGACTGGCTGGTTGTCGTTGTTTGCGACCACCAGTGCCGTGATCTTATGATTTTCCATGACTGTCAAGGCTTCGGCCGCCAGTGTATCCGGCCGGGATGTAAGCGGCGAGTGGGTCATAACGTCGCCGATCTTCACCGTGCGCACATCTTCGCCGCGGTCAAGCGCGCGACGCAAATCGCCATCTGTGAAGATGCCTATGATGGCGTCCGCGTCGTCGACGACGATCGTCATGCCAAACCCTTTGGCGGATATTTCGGAAAGGGCGTTCAAAAGTGTCGTTTCACGCTTGACCCGAGGAACCCGATCGCCCTTGTGCATAACGTCCCCAACCTGCAGCAGCAACCGCCGACCCAGCGCACCACTGGGATGTGAAATCGCGAAATCCTCGGCGGTAAAGCCCCGCGCTTCAAGAAGCGCTACCGCCAGGGCATCCCCCAGCACCAGAGTAACTGTGGTGCTGGAAGTGGGCGCAAGGTCGAGGGGGCAGGCCTCACAGGTTACGCTGATATCGAGATTCACGGTTGCGGCTTCTGCCAGCGGGGATTGCGGCCTGCCAGTCATGGCGATCAACGGAACACCCACGCGCTTGAGTGTTGGCAGCAGGGTCAGAATTTCACCCGCGTTGCCGGAGCTGGATATTGCGATCATCAGGTCGCCGCGCATTAACATACCCAGGTCACCATGGCCCGCTTCGCCCGGATGCACAAAAAAAGACGGCGTCCCGGTACTCGCGAGGGTGGCAGCAATTTTGTGACCGATATGGCCGGATTTGCCCATGCCGGTCACAACTACCCGGCCCTGGCAGGCGAGAATAAGTTCGCAGGCGTTGACGAAACTGGTGTCTATCCGGTCCAGCAGCGCCTGAACGGCGTTCGCCTCAAGCGTAACCGTCCGCTTGCCCGACGCGATCAACATTTGCGCGGTTGCATCTGTCATGATTTTGCTAACGATAACTGCCTCAGGTGGTCGGGTTAGTGAAAAGATAGTAATAATAGAAGGTATAGCAGAGCAAAAACAGCCCCCCATGCCAGCGATTGATACCGGGGGTGTGTCCGGCCTGGACTCTGCGCAGGCTCATGAGCAGCGTCAGGGCGAGCAGTAACGTTATTCCCGCCATGGCGAGATAGTCGCGGTAGAAGACGTTGGCATCAAGGTTAAGCGGGTGTATCAGACTCGGGATGGACATGACGGCAAGCAGGTTGAAAATATTGGAGCCGATGACATTGCCGAGCGCAATGTCATGATGTCCGCGCATGGCACTCATGACCGAGGCTGCGAGTTCTGGCAGGCTGGTGCCCACGGCGACGACCGTCAGGCCGATGACCAGTGGGCTGACACCGGCGTACCCAGCCAGTGCTGTCGCCCCCCAGACCAGAATCCGCGCACTGAGAACCAATACGGCCAGCCCCACAATAAAGCGCAACAGCGCGGCCCTCTGGCTGAGCTGCGGCAGTTCATTTCCGGCCAGGAGAGCCTCTGGCGCCTGGGTCTTGCGCTTGACCCATACCAGGTACCAGAGTATTGGCAGCAGCAGGCCCAGCAATATCGCGCTTTCTGTCCGCCCGAGCCTGCCATCGGAAAGGAACCAGCCGGCCACAATGGTTACGCCCAGTAAAATTGGCAGTTCATGCAGGAGTACGTTTTTTTGAACCGGCAGGGTACCGAACAGTGCGGTGACGCCGAGCACCAGGCCCACATTGGCCAGGTTTGAGCCAAGCGCATTGCCGATAGCCAGCTCACCTGCGCCGCTGAACGCGGCATTGACGGAGACCAGAATTTCCGGCGCAGACGTGCCGAGAGATACAATTGTAAGCCCGACGATAAGCGGACTTACGCCGAGATTGCGCGCTATGGCCGCACTGCCGTCGACAAAGCGGTCAGCGCTCCAAATCAGGCCAATGAAGCCAAGCAGCAGGGCGCCAGTCATGTAAAGCAGTTCAGTCATCCGGAGGAGGTCCGATTCTTGGCAAGGTGCCATGGTATAGCGATGTGGCCGGAATGTCATGGGGTACCGTATAGCTCCGGTTCAGTTAGTATTTGCTAGACTCGGGATGGAACTGATTTCAATGCCGGTCATCAATTCTGGTATATTGTTGCCATCAACCGGTCATCTGCAGGAGAGAGATATGGGTGTTAAATCATTGTTGGTTGCGGTGGGTTTCATACTCGCCTGCTTTACAGGGGCTAGTGCCATTGCCGCGGAAAAATCGGCACCCGACCCGTCGAAAAGTGTGGCCAACGCCGGCACGCCTACGCCGCAGGGTACGGTAGAATCGGTGACCGCCAGGCTGATGGACGTCATTCGTACCGGCGAAGGCGACCTGAAAAACAATCCGGACCAGTATTACGCCAACGTACGGAAAGTGCTCGAAGAGACCGTAAGCTTTCCCTTTATTGCCAAGAGTGTCATGGCAACCTACTGGAGCAAAGCCACCGAAGCGCAGCGAGAGCGATTTACCGATGTCTTCACCGACGGTATGGTAGAAACGCTTGGTAAGGGCATGGCCAATTATTCCGATCTGAAAATTACGACGCTGCCGGCAGCCAAAGAAGATAAAGGCAAGCGCCGGGTCGAGGTCGTGCAGGAAATACAGGGAACCGAGGGGGTGAATCGGGTTTCCTATACCATGGCTCAAAGCCGCTCCGGCGAATGGAGGCTGATCAACGTCGTTTTGAATGGCATTAACCTGGGCAAGAGCTTCCGGGATCAGTTCGCGCAGTCCATGCGACAGAACGATAACGATATCGACAAGGTAATTGACGGCTGGAGCATGCAAGGACAGCCCTGAGCGGGTACAATGCGCTAAATTCGGCGGGCAGCAGTTTTGGCAGTAACAGGGCATCAAACCATGTTAACGCGGTGCCCGTCATAAGCTGTTTTCCATTTTTGGGGCAATTATGTTGATCGATGAAATAAAAGCTGCAATTGCGGGCAAAATCCCCGATGCCGTAACCGAGGCGCGCATGGAAGGTAATCACGCCCATCTGTCAGTCGTCAGCCAGCACTTTCAGGGGCTGACGGCGGTTAAAAAACAACAACTTGTATATAGTGCCTTACAGGAACTGATCGCCAGCGGTGCTGTTCACGCCGTACATATGCAAACGCTCACCCCGGACGAAGCTGTCCGCTAGAATGTGCCCGGCAATATTCTTCTGCCGGGTGTCGTGCGACTCCTACTTGAATTCTCTTACCCATGGATAAACTTATTATTACCGGTGGCGCCCCGCTTGACGGAGAAATCCGTATATCCGGATCCAAAAATTCTGCGTTGCCCATTCTTGCTGCGACCCTGTTAGCCGACGGTCCGATGCACATTCGTAATCTCCCGCATCTTAACGACATTACGACCATGTTGGCACTGATCCGCTGTATGGGGGTTGATGTGACAATCGATGAAAGTATGGGTGTCGAGATTAATCAAAGTACAATCGTCAATTTTGAGGCTCCCTACGATCTGGTCAAGACCATGCGTGCATCGATTCTGGTGCTGGGGCCCATGTTAACCCGGTTTGGCAAGGCAGACGTCTCTTTTCCCGGTGGCTGCGCTATCGGAAGCCGACCGGTGGATATTCATCTGCGGGGGCTGGAAGCCATGGGGGCCGAGATCGAAGTGGACGGCGGCTATATCCGGGCAAGAGCACCCAACGGTTTGCACGGCGCGCGCATTTGCATGGATGTGGTGACGGTGGGCGGGACGGAAAATCTGTTGATGGCGGCTGTGCTGGCGAAGGGCAGGACGGTGCTCGAAAACGCAGCCAGGGAACCGGAGATAATCGATCTGGCTCATTGCCTGATAGAAATGGGCGCGCAGATAGAGGGTGTCGGCAGCGACATGCTGGTTGTTCACGGCGTAGACAGGCTGGGTGGGTGCACATTCGGCGTGATGCCGGACCGTATCGAGACGGGGACGTTTCTGGCAGCGGCAGCGGCGGCGAAAGGGCGTATCATGCTGCGTGATACCTGTCCCGAGTTTCTGGACTCCGTATTGCTCAAGCTGGAAGAGGCGGGTGCCACGATTAATGTCGGTAAAAACTGGATCGAATTGAATATGTACGGCAATCGTCCGCGTGCTGTCAATTTGAAAACCGCCCCCTACCCAGGATTTCCTACCGATATGCAGTCGCAGTTTACGGCCATGAATGCTGTCGCAGAGGGCGTCAGTACGGTAACCGAGACGATTTTTGAAAACCGCCTGATCCAGGTCCACGAATTGAACCGGATGGGCGCAAACATTAGTCTGGAGGGCAATACCGCCATTATCAGTGGCGTGGAGCAACTGAAGGGCGCGCCAGTCATGGCGAGCGATTTGAGGGCCTCGGCCAGTCTCGTCATTGCCGGTATGGTTGCACGAGGGGAGACAATCATCGACCGTATTTATCATATTGATCGCGGTTACGAATGTATTGAAGAAAAGTTGCGTCAGGTTGGCGCGAAGATCCGGCGGGTTTCAGGCTAATACGGGGTATACCATGTCGCAATTGACCATCGCTTTGACCAAAGGGCGCATACTGGACGAAACCCTGCCGTTGCTGGCAGCGGCGGGCATTGAACCGTTGGAAAACATCCATCGCAGCCGCAAGTTAACCTTTGATACGACGTCCCCGGAAGTCCGTTTTCTGATCTTGCGCGGCGTTGATGTGCCGACCTACGTTGAATTCGGTGCAGCCGACGTCGGCGTTGCCGGTAAGGACACGCTGCTGGAACATGGTGGCCAGGGTTACTATGAGCCGCTGGATCTGAACATTGCCCGCTGTCGCCTGATGACCGCAGGCCGTAAAGGTGAAGCAACGAGTCCCGGCCGCATCAAGGTCGCAACCAAATATGTCAATATTGCCAAACGGTTTTATGCCGCACAGGGGCGCCAGGTTGACGTGATCAAACTGTATGGTGCGATGGAATTGGCACCGCTGTTGAATCTGGCTGATGAAATTGTGGACGTTGTCGATACGGGCAATACGCTGCGCGCCAATGGACTGGAAGCCCGGGAAACGATTGCCAATATCAGTTCGCGGCTGATAGTTAACAAGGCGTCGATGAAGTTAAAACACTTTCAGGTAGAAGCGTTGGTCGATGCGATCGAAGCTGCCGTCAGTGAATGCGTCAGAGGGGATGGTCAATGACTACTGTGATAAAACAGCTGGATACCCGAGCGCCGGAGTTCGAACGGCAATTCGAGTCCCTGCTGGCCGGCGAGACAGCGGCACATAAATCCGTCGAGCGAGTTGTGCGGGACATTGTGTTAGACGTACGTCAACGCGGTGACCTGGCCGTAATGGAGCTGACCAACCGTCTGGATCGGCGGCAGGTTTCCGATTTTGCGGAACTGGTGGTCGGGCGTGATCAGCTGGAGGCCGCCCTGGCCGCGTTGCCGGTAGAGCAGCGAAAGGCGCTGGAAGCGTCGGCGGGGCGCATCCGGGAATATCACCAGAAGCAGCGGCAGGAGTCCTGGCGCTATGACGACGGTAGAGGAACCCAGCTCGGTCAGAAAATCACCCCGATGGACCGGGTTGGCATGTATGTACCTGGCGGCAAGGCTGCCTATCCCTCGTCGGTGCTTATGACGGCCATTCCGGCAAAAGTCGCCGGCGTCAGGGAGGTCGTCATGGTGTCACCTGCGCCCGATGATCAACTCAATGGTACTGTGCTGGCTGCTGCGGCCCTCGCCGGGGTCGACAGGGTAATCAGTATTGGCGGCGCTCAGGCAGTCGCGGCAATGGCATATGGCACGGCATCCGTACCGAAAGTCGACAAAATTGTCGGTCCCGGCAACATTTATGTAGCAACGGCCAAGCGCGCCGTCTACGGGGTTGTGGATATCGACATGATCGCCGGGCCTTCGGAAATTCTCATTTTATGTGACGGGTTAACCAATCCCGACTGGGTTGCCATGGATCTGTTCTCCCAGGCAGAGCATGACGAAGATGCCCAGTCCATTCTTATCACGCCCGATGCCACATTTATTGATCGGGTCGTCGACAGTATTGATCGATTGCTGCCGACGCTGGCCCGACGGGACATTGTCAGTAAATCCCTGAGTGCGCGCGGGGCCCTGATTGGTGTCCGCGACATGGACGAAGCGGTTGAACTTGCCAATCGCATCGCCCCTGAGCATCTGGAGCTTTCGGTGGAGGACCCAGAATCACTGTTGCCGGGCATTCGACATGCTGGTGCCATATTTATGGGGCGTCATACCAGCGAGGCTATCGGCGACTATTGTGCGGGGCCCAATCACGTGCTGCCGACCGCAGGTACTGCCAGATTTTCCTCGCCTTTGGGTGTGTACGATTATCAGAAACGGAGCTCCATTATCTACTGCAGTCCAGACGGTGCGCGCGAACTCGGTGCAATCGCGTCAGTTCTGGCGCGGGCAGAGTCTTTGGAGGCGCACGCGCGCGCGGCGGAGTTGCGAATGGATGACCCGTTGGCAGACGCTAACCGGTAACCGGACTTTTCTGCAGAATGGCCCGGACGGTTTCCCGTTTGCCGTCCCGATAAAATTCGATATTGACCGAATCGCCGGGTCGGGATTCGGCGATCTGTTGTCTGCCGCGCTTGCCGTCGCCAACCGGTTCCCCATTAATCGTCACAATCACATCGCCTGGTTGCAGGCCCGCTTGATGTGCCGGCCCATTGTTATAGATTCGGGTGATCACAATACCGTTTGTCGAGTCCAGGTTGGAGGTTTGCGCGGTCTGCGGCGTCAGACTGGTTGTCTCGACGCCGAGCCAGCCATGGACGACACGGCCGAACTCTACAATATCCCTGAGGGTGCGAATGGCTGTATCGGCAGGTATGGCAAGCCCCACGCCGTCCAGATCCCGGTTTCCAATACGATCAAGGATGGCGGTGTTGACACCGAGCAGATTGCCCTCTACGTCGATCAGTGCGCCGCCCGAATTGCCGGGGTTCACTGCGGCGTCGGTCTGTATGAAATTCTCGAAGGCATTGATATTGAGACCATATCGACCGGTTGCGGAGATAATGCCCTGCGTGACGGTTTGCCCCATGCCAAAAGGGTTTCCTATGGCAAGGACAATATCGCCGACACGCGGTGTATGGTCGGGGTTCAGGCTGATGGATTGCAGATTATTCAGCTCGATTTTCAGTACCGCCAGATCATTCTCATAATCCACGCCCACGATCTGGGCTGTCGCGTCGCGGCCATCCTGCAGCTGTACCACAATTTCATCCGCCGCATGAATGACATGATTGTTGGTTAGCAAATAGCCCGCCGGATCGACAATGACACCCGAACCCAATGAAGACTGCATCCGTTCCTGGCGAGAGATATCGGCGTTGTTGAAAAAATAGCGAAACAGGGGGTCGTTAAAAAGTGGATGCTGCTGACGCAGGATTTGCGTTCGGGTATAGATATTAACGACCGCCGGCGATGCTCTTCGCACCGCTTCCGCATAGGATGTGACGGATCTCCCCGGTTGAAAACCATCAGCGACCGGCGTGTCCTGCTGTCCGGGGTGCACGTACCGTGGATTGAGTTCGGGAAAGAGCTGCAGGGTGACGAGTCCGGCCAATAGCCCAAGGGTTGCGGGCCAGCGGAGGTAATCGAAAGCTTTCTGCCACATAACTCTTACTCTGCAAGCGTATTGGGGCTCGGTAAACCGTTTCTTCGCAATTGCTGAAGGGCATCTTTTATCGGGCCGCAATTAAAGCCTGCCCAAATCGGCATTCTAGGCTTTTTTCGGCGCCGGTCCGGACCCCTGTGCAGGATCGGCATCGGCCACTTCGGGTTCCCGGAGTCCGAATTCTTCACTGAGCATGCCATGGGTGCCGGGTGTCCGGGGAGCCCAGTCTTTCGGCGGCTCGACATGCACCTGCTCAAGATGTTCCACATTGGCTTCGCCTCCCGCCTCGATGACTTTTCTGCCGATCTCGGTACTGGCAAGCTCGAGTGCGCCTTTGGCCAGGTGCTCATGCAGATCCCGATAGCACTGCGTGAGTTCGCTGACCTTCTGTGAGGTGTCCATAAAGTGGCGCGCGACATTCTTCTGGTAACCGTCAAGTTCTTCCCGTGCAGACGTAAGACGCTGCTCCAGTTCCTTCTGTTGTGAAGGCGGTATCCAGGTTCGGCCAACGAGGAGTCCCGCAACGGCGCCGATGGCCAGCATGATGATACTCACCAGTAACATGATTTCTAAAGGGTACACCTTATGCTCCTTCTCAATTAAACTAGCCAGTCTGTTGATCATAGCTGATAAAAAGCGAAACCCAACAGTGCCCTGTGCGCCGGAAACAGCCTTGTCATAGTGAAGCCATCGACAGAATAACGCAACGCCAAACCCGAAAATTTCGAGATGCTCCAGGGCTTTCAATTCAATTCGCAGGCGGCCCTTATCATCGACTTTTCGGTGATAATATCGCGCCACTGAACAATTCTACAGCTCAGACCGGTCAACTGGACAGTGCGACCGCCGTGCTTCCGCCGCGTGACCGGCAGCGAAGCTGCACGAGGCGGTTATGCTCATCAGTCCCAGGCAGGCCCAGGCATATGCAATGAATGAAGAACCACTGACACGATATCGACTGGATCTCCAGACCCGCGGGTTCGTCCATGATCCGGCGCAGGAACTGGCTGTGCAGCGGTTGCAGCAGCTCTATCGGACGCTGACCGACCGGGCGCCGCGCAAACGCCGCGTGGCAGGATTCTGGCCGTTTCGCAGTAAAAAATCCGATGCCGGAATCAAGGGGTTGTATCTTTGGGGCGGGGTCGGTCGTGGCAAAACCTATTTGCTGGACACGTTTTTTGAGGCGCTGCCGGCGGGGCGCGCGCATAGAACCCATTTCCACCGCTTTATGCGCGAGGTGCACGAGCAGCTTACCGAGCTCAGAGGCGAGAAAAATCCCCTGGAAACCGTGGCCGCCAGGCTAAGGAACCGGGCCGAAGTCCTGTGCTTTGACGAATTCTTTGTAAGTGATATCACCGACGCCATGATTCTGGGCGGGTTGCTGCGCGCCTTGTTCGCGCGCGGGACGGTGCTGGTGGCGACGTCCAATATTCACCCGGATGACCTGTATAAAGATGGGCTGCAGCGCGACCGGTTCAAGCCTGCCATCGCCCTGATGCATGAACACATGGACATTCTCGAGATCGATAGCGGGGCAGACTACCGCCTGCGGACACTCGAACGTGCCAATCTCTGTTATGTTCCGCTCGGTGCGCCGGCAGATCAGGCGCTCGAGCGGTACTTTCGGGAGCTCGTACGCAGCCACGAAGTGACAGAGAATGCCCAGCTTCAGGTTGAAGGGCGCTCCATGCAGGCGCGTTATGCAGCGGAGGACACCTGCTGGTTCGAATTCGCGGAGCTTTGCGAGGGACCGCGGTCGCAGCGAGATTATCTTGTCATCGCCAGTGAGTATCACACAGTGTTGTTGTCGAATGTGCCGGTAATGGGGCCCGCCAGGGAAGATGCCGCCCGCCGGTTTATCAATCTGATCGACGTTTTGTATGACCGGCGGGTCAAGCTGATTTTATCCTGTGCCGACCGCCTGGAACACATTTATCAGGGGCAGCGGCTTGTTTTCGAGTTCAGACGGACCTTGAGCCGGCTGCAGGAGATGCAAAGCCGGGCGTACCTGGCGTTGCCTCATCTGGCCTGACATGGTCGCCCGGCAGAAGAAAAGACCGCTTGAAATGTCGCCGCAAATTCTATAGAATCCGGCCTCCATTTTTGGGTCCTCATCTTTCGGCTATATTGGCCAGTATCGATGTGTGACTAAGCGTCCGGCATTGCCGGATTTTTCAATCTGTACCCAACGTTTGAAGGCCTATAACATGAAGACTATCAGCGCCAATCCTGCAACAGTAAAACGTGACTGGTACATTATCGATGCGTCAGGTAAAACGCTCGGCCGCATGGCGACCGAGATTGCTCGCCGTCTGCGCGGCAAGCACAAGCCTGAATTCACGCCTCACGTGGACACCGGTGATTTTATCATCGTCGTCAATGCCGAAAAGGTGCGTGTGACGGGAAACAAGGCGCGCGACAAAATGTACCATCACCATACTGGCTTCCCGGGTGGACTAAAATCCATCAGTTTCGAAAAGTTGATCCAGAAAGCGCCAGAGCGCACCATTCAAGGCGCCGTAAAAGGCATGTTGCCGCGTGGGCCACTGGGTCGTGCGATGTTTAAAAAATTGAAGGTCTATGCCGGCGATACCCATCCCCATGCGGCACAGCAACCTCAAGAACTCACTTTTTAAGGGAAGCTGATTATGTCAAGTGAACAATATTACGGTACCGGCCGACGCAAGACTTCAACTGCACGTGTTTTTATTTCACAGGGCAGTGGCGTGATCCAGGTCAATGGCCGCACACTGGATGACTATTTCGGTCGGCAGGTGGCGCGCATGATCGTACGTCAGCCACTGGAATTGACAGGCAATATTGACAGATTCGACGTTAAAGTGACGGTTGCCGGTGGTGGCAGCTTCGGGCAGGCCGGTGCTATTCGCCACGGTCTTACGCGGGCGCTTATGAGTTACGACGAATCCCTGCGTGGCGAGCTGCGTAAAGCGGGTTATGTGACACGTGATGCGCGGGAAGTCGAGCGTAAAAAAGTTGGTCTTCGCAAGGCACGCAAGAAGCCACAATTCTCGAAGCGATAATAACGCGGCAGCATTCGATGGCTGCATGCTATTATGTGCAAGCCCGAATCCGGTTCGGGCTTTTTTTTGTAAAACGCTTTGTAACTTCAGCGCGTGTCGTAACTGTTCAGGCTGCGTCCAGATTTGTTCAGAGCAAGGCGAAAAACGTGAGTTTACTCGCGTAAATACGCCGCGCATCCTGCGCTTCGCCCGCCGGGCCGCCTGGGCAGGCGTGCAAAGCTGTTCCCGACAGGTTTGTGATCATTTTTTAACGCAGCTTTCATTTGTAGGGGCGGGGGCAAATCGGGGCGTGAGCAGAATAGTTACAAAACTTTTCGAGTTGCAGTCCGGTTTGGTTGCATAATGGCGTGCGGTTGGGCGCTTTTTGTTGTCAGTATTTGCGTATTTCTTTACCATGTCGGCTTTTTGCGCAGGCTCGCCCGTTGGGTAACCAAGGCAGGTAATAAAGCATTGAATCCCGCTCTGGCTTCCTGTCCAACCGGCCGGCAGGCGAAAAGACAGCCGGCCAGCTATCGCCAGCTCAGGATAGACACCTACATTTACTGCAGATCAGACGATGAATGACATACTTTCGTCGTCCGGCGGTTTGCATCGGTTTGCGGACGCTCTGGGGTGCAGGCGGGAATTTCCATTCAGTCAAAGAATTTAATAGTCCTTACGATTAATAGTCCTTAACGATTAAGCTGTCATGGGAGAGATCGTCATGATTAATGACGGAGTGAACCAAAGTCGTCGTCGCGTGCTAACCGCGATGACTTCTGTGGTGGGGGCCGCCGGCGTCGTCGGTGTAGCCATTCCATTTCTCGGGTCCTGGAATCCGAGCGCGAAGGCCAAAGCGGCAGGGGCCCCAGTGGAAGTCGATATTTCCAAGCTGGAGCCGGGTCAAATGGTAACCGTAGAGTGGCGCGGGAAACCGGTCTATATCGTACGGCGTACGCCCGAAGCATTAGCAGGACTAACCGTCATGGAACCCGAGCTGCGAGACCCGGCATCGGAGAGTTCCGATCAGCCGACCTACACCATGAACCAGGCGCGAGCCATCAAAGACGAATACGCAGTAATCCTGGGGTTATGCACGCATCTGGGATGTGCCCCCAATTATGAACCGGTCGTTGACTCACTGGATATCGGGGATATCGTCTGGCAGGGCGGCTTTTTCTGTAAATGCCATGGCTCCAAGTTCGATCTCGCCGGCCGGGTGTTTAAAGGTGTTCCTGCGCCGACCAACCTTCCCATCCCCCCCCACAAATACCTGAGTGATTCCGTGATACTCATTGGCGAAGATCAGGAGGCATGATCCGATGACACGTTGGTTATCAAATTTATGGACCTGGGTCGATGTGCGCCTTCCTGTGCAATCCGCGTGGGACACGCATATGGGCAAGTATTACGCGCCCAAGAACTTTAACTTCTGGTATTTCTTCGGTGTGCTCTCATTGTTGGTGCTGGTCAACCAGCTGCTCACCGGTATCTGGCTTACCATGCATTACGAACCATCGGCAGAACGGGCATTCGCCTCCGTCGAATACATCATGCGTGACGTGCCCTACGGCAATATTCTTCGCTATATGCACTCGACCGGTGCCTCTGCTTTTTTTGCCGTTGTTTATCTCCATATGTTTCGGGGCCTGATGTATGGCTCGTATAGGGCACCGCGGGAACTGGTCTGGATCTTCGGTATGCTCATTTATGTTATTTTGATGGCCGAAGCGTTTCTGGGATATGTGCTGCCCTGGGGACAGATGTCCTATTGGGGTGCGCAGGTTATCGTTAATCTGTTCGGTACCATCCCGGTGATTGGTGAAGATCTTGTGCAATGGATCCGCGGGGATTACCTGATTTCGGGTGCTACGCTGAATCGTTTCTTCGCACTGCACGTCATTGCGCTTCCGATAGTCTTGCTGGCTTTGGTCGTACTGCATATTCTGGCCCTGCATCAGGTGGGTTCGAATAACCCCGACGGGATCGAAATCAAGAAAAACAAGGATGAGAACGGTATACCGTTGGATGGCGTGCCCTTCCATCCCTATTACACGGTGCACGATCTGGTGGGTATAGCCGTTTTCCTGTTTGTCTTCTGCGGGATATTGTTTTTTGCGCCGGAGATGGGTGGCTTTTTCCTGGAGTACGCCAACTTTGAGCAGGCCAATCCCCTTAAGACGCCTGACCATATCGCACCGGTGTGGTATTTCACGCCGTTCTACGCCATGCTTCGTGCAATTACCATCGATATTGGCCCTTTGCAATCCAACTTTTTGGGCTTTATTGTCATGGCGGCGGCCATTGCAATATTGTTCGTTTTGCCCTGGCTGGACCGCAGCCCCGTCAAATCCATCCGATACAAAGGCACGTTCAGCCGGGTGGCGCTGATAGTTTTCGCGGCCAGTTTTGTGATTTTAGGCTATCTGGGTATCCAGACGTCCACGGCCGGCCGGACCCGGTTAGCGCAGCTCTGTACGTTGCTGTATTTCCTTTATTTCTTTTGTATGCCGTTCTGGACGAGTCGGGAAAAGTGCCTGCCAGTACCAGAGCGTGTACAGAAAAAGGGATTGTCAATGTCGCTTGTTCTAGGTGGATTCGCGTTGTTTGCCGCGCTGGTGGTGCTGCCCATTGCGGCAGTTGCTGCACCGGGCGGTAAATGCGGAGCGGTACCCTGTATGGATTTTGAGGCCGATCTAACGGATAAGGCATCCCTGCAACGCGGCGCCAAATATTTCTCCAATTACTGTATGGGGTGTCATGGGGCTGGCTATGTACGCTATCAGCGGGTGGCGGAGGACCTGGGCATTCCGGAGCAAGTTATGCTGGATCACTTCGTTTTCACCGACCAGCGAATTGGTGAACTCATGGAAATATCCATGAAGCCGGCACAGTCAAAGGTCTGGTTTGGGGCTGCGCCGCCCGATCTGAGCCTTAGCGCCCGGTCACGGTCGCCGGAATGGCTCTATACCTATCTGTTGACTTTTTATCGGGATGATACCCGGCCGACCGGCGTCAATAACCTGGTGTTCCCCAATGTTGGCATGCCGCATGTGTTGCTCGAATTGCAGGGGTTGGCGGAGTGTAACCCGGGTCCTGCACGCGATTCTTCTGGTAATATCAGGCGGAATGCAGTCGGAGAAGAGTATACTGACGCGTGTGGCCGACTGACGGTTGGTGACATCAAAGGCTCGATGGAATCCGGGGAGTATGAGCAGGTGGCGTATGACCTGGCGAATTTCATGGAGTACATCGCCGAGCCTGATGCACTGGATCGACGGCGGGTTGGTGGCTATGTCATGATTTTCCTGGCAGTGTTCTTTGTATTTGCCTGGCTGCTTAACCGCGAATATTGGAAAGATGTCCATTAAAAGAATAAAGGCCGGCCGGATTTCCCGGGCGGCTGAATCATGTAGAGCTGGGGGTTTATTTTAATGGGTGTCGTAACCAAACGTTCGACCATGACCTTTTTTTCCGACGCCCGCAATCACTACAGTCACCGTGTGCGAATTGTGTTGGCCGAAAAAGGGGTGACTGTCGACGTTATAAACGTTGATCCGAATGACATCCCCGAGGAACTCAGTGAAATAAACCCGTACAGTTCACTGCCGACTCTGGTTGACAGGGATCTGGTCGTCTATGAGACCCGGGTAATGATGGAGTATCTGGATGAACGCTTTCCCCATCCGCCACTGCTGCCGGTATACCCGGTAGCGCGAGCGGAGATACGACAGTTTATACACCGCGTCGAAAGTGACTGGTGCCCGTGGGTCGACGTTATTATTCGCGATCAGGACAGGGATCAAATTGTTGCCGCTCGCGAGGGACTGCGCAGCAGTCTCACTTCCATTGCCCCGATATTCGCCGACAAACCTTACTTCATGAGTGAGGAGTTTACATTGGTGGATTGCTGTCTGGGCCCTATTCTTTGGCGTCTGGAATTACTGGGTATCGATATGCCGGTAACCCGGCAGACCACCCCGTTGCACGATTACATGAAGCGCGTTTTCAACAGGGACTCGTTTAAGCTCAGCCTGACGGACCAGGAGAAGGGTATGCAATTCCGGAGCAAGACCTGATACGCTTAATTTGTCCCGTACTTCGAAAATCACACAGAGTATAGAATCCTGTGAGCCAGATAAAAATGACCTCCAGTCGTCCGTATCTAATACGTGCCCTGTATGAGTGGATCGTCGAGAATTCACTTACGCCGTACCTGGTCATCGACGCGAGAGCCGAGGATGTCAGTGTGCCGCAGCAATATGTCAATAAGGAAGGCCAGATCATCCTGAATGTGGCGCCACGAGCCGTTATGGAACTCAGTCTCGGCAACGATGCGGTCGTGTTCAAGGCGCGGTTTGGCGGGGTGCCAACTGATGTCTATGCACCCTGTCATGCGGTGGCCGGTATATATGCCCGGGAAAACGGCCAGGGAATGATGTTCGAGAATGAATCGCCTCCGCCCAGAGATCCGTCACCGGAAAAAATCGGTGGGTCTGCAGAGAAGCGCCCCAGCCTGAAAATTGTCAAATAAGTCAATACCGTCTCGGTGTTTCGCGAGACACCTGTTAAACGGTGTCTCGCGAAGTAACGCTAGTCCCGCTTTCGAAAATCTGTGCAGTGCCGCCGGCCATCGCTTATACCCACTTACGCTTCCCCTGGAAATCGCCTATCATCGCAGGACCGGTGTGCGGTTGCTGTGTGTTTTTTTGCCGTAGTTCGGTGATTTATCAATAAATAATGGTAACTATTCAGCTCCTGTCGTAACTGTTCGGATTGCGTCGGGATGTGTTCAGGGCAAGGCGCAAGATGTGAGTTTACCTGTGTCAATGCGCCGCGCATCCTGCGCTTCGCCCTCTGGGCCGCCTGGGCGGACGTTCAAACCCGTTCCCGACAGGTTTGTGACCATTTTTTAACGCAGCTTTCGTTTGTAGGGGCAGGGGCAAATTGGGGCGCGAGCTGAATAGTTATCTCAATAATAATGAATAAAAGTTGGAGGTAGGTATGGGGCTGTTACAGCATACGGTGGGTATTCTCGTCCGTCCCGGTTCCGAATGGCGGGCAATTCGTGATGAAGACAGGTCCTTCGTTCAGGTCTTTGTAAACCAGGTTCCGTTGTTGGCTCTTATCCCGGTCGTCTGTGCCTATATCGGGGTAACGCAGGTGGGTTGGACGGTAGCGGATGGGAATGTGGTTCGCCTAACGGGTTCCAGTGCCATTTCTCTGTGTGCATTGGCCTATGTTGCGCTGCTGGTCAGCATCTTCCTGCTGGGAGAATTCGTAAACTGGATGTCTAAAACCTACGGCGTAAAAGACCCGGCGGACCGACGTCATTATGAAAGCACAGCTTTGGCTGTCTATGTGTCTACACCCATATTGTTGGCCGGCATAGCCAGCCTTTATCCCAAGCTGTGGCTGGTTGCCGGCATACTCGGTTTGGCGGGCGCTTATAGTGTGTATCTGATCTACAGCGGTATTCCGATATTGATGAACATTCCGAAGGATCGCGCTTTCATGTACGCAACATCTGTTGTCACCGTGGCGCTGGTACTGGTGGTTTCAACCATGATATTCACAGTGGTGATCTGGGGTATGGGAATTGGGCCGGTCTATACAGATTAGCGGGTTCGTCTGGGTAAGCGCGAAATCACGGGGTAGTCATTACCTGAAATAGTGGAACAGGACAGTTAAGGCTGTCCGCCACGGCCCGGAAGAACTCGGATTCCTGGGGCGTAACGCGATTGTCTGCGATGATACAGGCGGCAAGCGCTTTCAGCAGTTTTGGTTTTTCCAGCGGCTTGAGCTGCGCCAGAGCCTCCAGTGCTTTATCCAGTTCTTTTGAACCAATATTTGCGCTCGGCATGCTTAGCCGGACATCACCCAGGTGCGGTTTAGCCAGGGCAAACCCTGCGTCTGTGTCCGCTGACCCACTCGCGCGGCATGTGACGGCGATGATGGTGCTGATCTCGTCAGGTAAATCCGGCACGCTGTAGATAGCGTGGTAGGATTTCTCTTCGTATCCAGTCGTTATGCTTCGGTAAAAGCACCATTCCAGCATGGTCACACGGCGATCCGAGTCGATCAGGTGTTTAAGGTTGCTTTTGAAAACGGCGTACTGAGACGGCGATTGCAGCTTCAATGCCGGCATCGCCAATTCCATGACGGGGAGATAGATGCGTCGCTCGAGGTTCGATACGGGCGCCAATAGTTGCTCGAAGGCCCGATACGTTGCCGGATGTGCCCGCTGCTTCAGATGGGTCATTTGCTGGCGGCGCACATCCGGTTGCTCACGGTCGATCAGCAGGGCGTAAATAAGTGCCCTTGCGCTGAAGGGTTCGTGGGCCGCCTCACGGATTTTATTGGGAAGCCCTTCGATAAGATTATGCGCACTGGCGAGATTGTCGGTGTTGAGCTGGCCGGCGGCTTCAACTGCGGCGATGCCGGCAAGCACGGATAGACCGCTTTGACGATTTGACTCCTGTGAAGCGTGTGCTGCGGCACTGGAGGCGGATGCTGAAGCGGGAGCAGGGGAGGTGGCATTCGGAATAGCAAATTGCCCATCCCAGTGCGGCTCGATACGTTTAATGCGGTCACCGAGCGGCGGGTGAGTTGCCAGCATCCCAAACAGCGGTCGAGGCACACCTTGACCAAAATAGAAATGATTGAATTGCTGGGCCGCAGGTGCTGCAAGAAGTGAACTGTTTTCAGTCGCGCCTATTTTTTTCAACGCGTTCGCTATGCCGGCCGGGTTCCTGGTGAACTGCACGGCAGAGGCATCTGCCAGGAACTCACGCTGTCGGCTGACGGCGGCTTTGATGATATTGCCAAAGAAAACGCCCACATAGCCCAGGATAACCAGCACGAGGCCCGCGCCCACCTGGCCGCCGCGATTTCTGCGTCCGCCATGGTAGCTGCCGGATCGCAATAGATGAGAGCCGATCAGTCCGATCAAAAGAATGCCGTGCAACAGGCCAACCAGCCGCAGATTAAGTCGCATATCGCCGAAATGGATATGACTGAATTCGTGCGCAATGACACCCTGCAATTCTTCCCGATTCAGCTGGCTTATGCAGCCTTTCGTGACGCCTATGACCGCGGTGCGTCTGTCACTACCGGCCGCGAAGGCGTTGATCGCCGGTTCGTCCAGGAGATAGACCGGCGGCACGGGGTTGCCTGACGCGATGGCCATTTCTTCGATGACATTCAGGATTTTGCGCTCATCAGCATCGCTGGAAGCCGGGTTTATCTGGCGTCCGCCCAGCGCCTCAGCCACACGGCGACCACTGCCACCCAGTTGCATGCTTTTGTAAAATGAGCCGCCGGTTACCAGTAGCAGTGTACCACCGGCCACCCAGTACACGAGGTCTGACGCCAATACCCGTCGCAAATGGTCCGTAAAGGGAGTATGCATGGTGGAAGCAATGTCAACAGATAGCGGTGATTGTTGCGCGAAATAAAGCATCAGGCTGACAGCCAGCACCGTCACAATAACGAGCGCCACAACGGCCACGATGAGCAAGACCACCAGCCATCGGGTTTTGCGACGGGCAAGATCCTGTTGTTCGAAAAAGTTCATATCGGCCGGCCCAGGGTGGCCGCTATTCAGAACGAGACTTTCGGAGCAGCCTGAATTCGGTCGCTGTCTTCAAACTCCAGCAGACGCGCATCTGTACTGTGTCCAAACAGGTTGGCAAAAAAGACCGGAGGAAAACTCTGCCGATAGATGTTATAGGTCATGACGGCATCATTAAATGCCTGTCGGGCAAAGGCAACCTTGTTCTCTGTAGAGGTCAGCTCCTCGGACAGCTGCATCATGTTCTGATTGGCCTTCAGATCAGGGTAGGCTTCCATAACCACATTGAGTCGCCCCAACGCGCTGCCCAGTGAGGCTTCTGCGCCACTGAGCGCCTGCATTGTTTCGGGGTTTCCCGGATTGGCTGCTGCTGCCTTCAGTCCTTGCATGGCCGCGTTGCGGGCACTGATAACCGCTTCCAGCGTCTCCCGCTCGTGTGTCATATAGGCCCTGGCGATTTCGACCAGGTTGGGAATCAGGTCATAACGCCGTTTAAGCTGGACTTCGATCTGTGAAAACGCATTCTGGAACCGGTTTTTCAATGCCACGAGCCGGTTGTAGATCGAGATTACATAGAAAACAATAGCGGCAATGATAACCAGGGTGATGATTGTTGCAGTACCCATGAAGTATCCCTGTTCAAATTCGATTCAACTGAAAGAATTGTTCGAGGCAGCTGCATCTCAGCGTGACCGGTATACCTGTAACCGGGAAACACTTGCCATGTGATACCCGGTCGCGCCGGAATGCCCTACTGAAGAATAGTGTTAACGGCCCACATATTCAATCACACGTACAACTTTATCTACGCCAGATACGGTAGCGGCCAGCTCGCTGGCCAGATCCGCCTGACTGCGGGTCAGCATCCCCATTAAATAAACGATACGGTTTTCAACGACAATCTTGACCCGATCGGATTCGATATCGCGATTGGTGAGCAACTTGGTGCGGACTTTGGTCGCTATCCAGCCATCGTTGGTACGTGAAAATATGGTGGAATTGGGTCGAATCAATATTTCATTGTGAACCTGTCGAACGTTGGCAATATCACGGGCAATATCGCCGGCCATTTGTTTTAGATCGCGATTGGGGACTTCACCGGTGAGCAGTACTACGCCGTTGTAGGAAGTGACGTTAACATGGGCGTCTGCCAGTTCGGCACTGGACTTTTTGAGATTGACGGCCAGTATGGTTTCCAGTCGCTCATCGTCAACATAGGTGCCAAACGTGCGCTTGCCGGGATCGGGATTAATCGGCTCCTTGTTTACCTTGTCCAGAACCGTGACACAACCGGAAAGGCTGAGAGTGAACAGTAACGCATAAACCAATTTTATCAGCGTATTCATTATTCGATTCCAAATAGCTTGTGGTCAATAAGATCGCAGAGGCAATACAATACCAATAAATGGATTTCATGAATACGACAGATTGAATCCACGTCGGCCTCGATATGAATGATGTCCGGAACCGGAAAGTTCGGCGATTGTATGTTATTCGGGCCGGTAAGCGCGATTACGACGAGCTCCCGTTCCAGTGCCGCGTCGATAGCATGCCCAATATCCGCGCTAATGTCTCCCGCACAGATTGTCACCAGAATATCGCCGGGTTGTGCCAGTGCTCGCAGCGGTTTGGCGAATACGTCGCTGGAGGCAACCGGACCCGCCCCTGTGGTAAAGGCACCCCCGAGCCATATAGCTGGCAACCCGGGCCGCTCCTTTTCAAACCGGTCCAGAAGGTTACCGGCAAATATCTGCGCAAGAGCGGCAGAGGTGCCGTTGCCGCACAGCAATATCCGGCTGTCTTCCAGCAGAGCGTGCACGATGACCTCGGCCGCATATTCGATTTGAGGGGCAACTGATTCGCCAACCTGCATTTTGGCTTCAACGCTGCGCTGAAAGTGGCTATAGACTCGTTGCGTCATGAGCGGGAACTACCCGAAAAAAGCATTTGGAATCCAGTCAATAGCGTCCATCCCTTCGTCGGAATTAATGCCGACGACATCAAAACGCATACATTGGTCCGCGGAAATATTATGATTTGCAATATAGTGGCGTGCAGCCAGCAGCAGACGACGCTGCTTGCGGCGTGTCACAGTCTCGCTGGCTGCGCCGTGAGTGGCAACCGTTCGTTTTCGAACTTCAACGAAGACCAGAAATTCCCCCTCGCGCATAATCAGATCAATTTCGCCCTGTCGGCAGCGGTAATTGCGATCCACCAGTGTCAGCCCCTTTCGCTGTAACCAGGACAAAGCCCGGTTTTCAGCGACATCACCGATGGTTTTGGTCGACCGTGCTGGTCTGAAAAGCATTATTCTCTATCCCGGATTTCGCGTATCCGGCCGCGGGAAAATCGCGCCCAGGTTTGTTTGCGTTCTATCTCACCGTCGTCATTCATGCTCAGCGTACCGGTCTGACCATAAAACTGCGCGCTGCGGATGCTTTCGAGTTGTCTGAGGCGGGGATAGAGGTAGTAGATATCCAGGCCGAAGGCATAAAGCGGCTGGAAGTTCGCATTGGTCCCTGCATAGTTGTTCAGGTCGAGTTTCTCGACGCTGCGCGTCTCAAAAAACCAGGGCAAAGTCGTAAAATAAATGCCGTTCATATCCTGGTCCAGCTTTGGGTCCGGTGAGCCACTGTAAACCTGGCTGGTGGCATAAACCGGAATATTGCCGGCATAATGGAACGCGAGCGTCGGTTTCAGCTGACGTGCCTGGGTGGCATTGGCTACGAGGAAGATGGCATCAATGTCCTGGCGGCGGCGGGGCTCGAACTTTATATCACCAACCATGCCACGAATAGCGCTCGCCCGGGCTTCGCTTTCATCCAGCTGCAACGCCCGTTTCAGCACCTTGGCGTACTCGCTGCTCTGGCCGTAGCGATGGTCACCGGCAATGGTGCCCCCTAACGCCAGCCACATTGTGGAAAACGCCTCAACGCTGCGATTTCCCCAATTGTTATCTGGTGCGAGCAGCAAAATACGTCTGTGGCCGTCTCGCCATATTTTGTCCGCGGTCTGGGCTGCCTCGTCTTCCACGCCAAGGCCAAACTGATAAAGATTGGGGACCCTCCCCATGGGTGTTTCAACATTGTTAAGCGCCAGGGTAGGCACCGGCAGTTTTGGCCGGAGTGCCAGATCAACAATGTTTTCTTTTGTCAGAGGGCCGATAATGAGTTCCGCACCGTCCTCAATCGCCTGGTCGTACAGTTCGTTGATATTCTGTCTGTCCGTATTATAGAAGCGCAGCATCGGTTGTGGTTCAGTTTGTCGCAACCGGTAAAATGCGGCCATAATGCCATCGCGCACTGCCGTCGCAGCGGGTGAAAGATTACCTGTTTGCGGCAATAGTATGGCAATTTGACTTGCCTGATTTTCAACCAGTTCCCGCAACAGCTGAAGATCTGCGGGAAGGCGCAGGCTCGCCGGGTGTTCCGGCCAGATCTGAGCCCAATGCTGTACGCTTGCCAGCTGCTCCCTGAGATTGCTCTGTTCCCCTTTGCTAAGAGACGCCAGACTGAACCAGCCTTTCAGAATGGGTTGATCGGTATTTTCGGCAAGTGCATGCAGTTCCTCCTGCGGAAATTCCATCAGCGCCTGCCATATGCGGTCGCTATTGAGATCATAGGCGGGCGAGCCTTCGTCAAGCAGGTGGCCCAGTTCAATGCGCTCCTCCAGGCTTTCGCGAAACACGCCCAGATTGAAGAGTAGTGCCGCACGCTGTTCGATGATCGCGGCATGAAGCGCATCCGGAAACTGCGGTAACTGGCTCAGTAGCAAGGGGTCGTTGACCGATTCGTATGCGGCGATATTGTCGCCGTCACTTTCGGCTATATAACTGTTAATCAGCGCCAGCCTGCCGTAAGATTCATCAGGCACAAAACTGGTGGCTGCAACGTGCGGCAGGTGACTGACGATGGAACGTGCCCACTCGATATCACCGGTCGCTGCCAACAGTTCCGCCGCCTGCAGCATCAGGCGGCGCCGTTCCGGTGGCGCGGCCCGGTCGGCCTGTTCCAGCAGGCGCCGGGCCTGGGTATCCGCCGCGCCGGCTTCGATATTGATACTCTTGCGCAGGGTCTGGGCGGGCTGGGTACCGCACGCCATTAGGGAAGATAAGAGTAACACCACGGCAATCAAGCGCATTCTGGAACCCATAGAAATCGTACTCCACAAGATACTGACTAGGACTATTAATTGAACCGGCAGATTCACCCCGAAGGGGGCACCCTTTATATAGTACCGACTCCCATTGGCAATTTGGGTGACATGGTACCCCGGGCCGTCGAAATTCTCCAAACGGTTGATCTGATCGCCGCCGAGGATACACGTCACAGCGGCAAGTTGCTGCAGCATTTTAATGTAACCACACCGGTAATGGCATACCATGATCACAGTGATCAAAACCGGGTGGAAACCCTGCTGCGACGTTTGCGGGAGGGCGAGCAGATCGCACTGATCAGCGATGCCGGGACGCCATTGATTTCCGACCCCGGCTTCAGATTGGTCCGGAACGCGCGGCAGGCGGGTATCCGAGTGACCCCGATCCCCGGAGCGTGCGCGCTGATAGCCGCTTTGAGTGCCAGCGGACTGCCATCGGATCGTTTTATGTTCGAGGGGTTTTTGCCGGCGAAATCAGGGGCACGTCTGAAGAGCCTGGAACAACTCGGGCAGGAGGCCCGAACACTCATATTCTATGAGTCTCCGCACCGTTTATTGGAAACGCTGGCTGATATGCGGCAAGTATTCGGTTCCGAGAGGGAGATGGTGCTGGCCAGGGAGATCAGTAAAACCTTTGAAACATTTCTGGCAGGAAGTATTGCGGACGTTTTGAGCGCGACACTGGCGGATACGAATCAGCAACGCGGTGAATTCGTCCTGATGGTCCATGGTTTCCTCATGCCGGCACAGGACAGTCTGGATAGTGAAGTCCAGCGTGTTGCAAAAATTCTGATCGAAGAAAAATTACCGGTGAAACAGGCCGCAGCAATCACCGCCAGGCTCACCGGGGGGAGAAAAAATCAGATATACCAGTGGTTGATAGGGCGGGGCGCCGGTTCAGGCTGAGCTGTGACCACTATTTCCCAGGCCCTTCCCGTTCGAGTCTTTCCAGCTCGTGTTCGTAATCTTCAAGATCTTCCCATTCGTAGGGTGTCGCGGATTTCATCTCGCCGGGATGGCGAGCTCTCTCCCGGGCGTTTTCCTGAAGGGTGTGTTCCTTCTGTTTTTCCTCCCGATCGTTTATCTGTTCGTGTTTTTCCAGAACTTCATCGGAATGCTTTTCCATGACAAAGTTCTTACCTTTGCGTGCAAACTTTTCACTTTCTTTCATGGGTTACTCTCCGCTCCGGGCTGCCCGTCATGGCGGCGGGCAAGACGCCGTAAATTAATCTTGACTGGTTTATAAGCGATCTATGTAAGCATCAACTTCGCGTTTTGCATCATCCTTTGATTTACCATACTGCGCCTGTATCTTGCCGATCAGCTGGTCCCGGTGACCAGCCACTTCGTCGAGGTCGTCGTTTGTCAGTTTTCCCCACTGCGCCTGTAGCTTGCCACGTAATTGTTTCCAATTGCCTTTCAATCTGTCGTCGTTCATATGGTTACCCCGATTAAGGTATAGCGCCTATAGGGATCGTCGTGCAAGTTAACACGATATGGGAGTGGATGGTGCAAGCTTGATGCCATTGGGATTATGGCGCCGGGCAGGACACATTATCCTATAGCCCTGGCGTTTGAGATTCAGGTGTTCAGAGCAGGTCAATTTTTGTTGCCAGGCAGGCCGGCGATGCTGCATGGCGGGCCATATGAGGTGGAGCAACGCCTTCGGGGACAACAGGGTGGCGCGGCAACCCGACATGCTTTGAATGCCTGAATCTCAATTGTTATAGGGATACAAAGGCAGGGCATATTGCGATGCCAGAGAAGCCAGTGGCCGGACTCAAATGAATTCATGTAAATCTTACGATGAAAAACGCTCCCGCTTGCTTAAAGCCGTCGAGTTTGTTAATTTGCGCGCCGGGAGTTGGTCAGGCAGTCGCTCTTGCTCACGCAAGGGAGGAAAGTCCGGGCTCCGCAGGGCAGAACGCCAGGTAACGCCTGGGAGGCGCAAGCCTACGGAAAGTGCAGCAGAAAGCAAACCGCCCGGCCGTTTTCGAATAGCCAGGTAAGGGTGAAATGGTGCGGTAAGAGCGCACCGCGCAGCTGGTAACAGTCTGTGGCGATGGTAAACCC
>CAYSTJ010000009.1:0-22209 GCA_964434105.1 uncultured Cellvibrionaceae bacterium
CCTGGCGCCATCCGGTTCGATTTATCCGTCCGCTTTGTCTTTAACAGGACTTCGCATGTCGTTTCCTGACAACGCCCACTCTGATTTTTTTGAGGTATTCAGATGCATAGCAAACCTTTTTTGGCTGTCCCGATTGCAGGGTCTTTTCTGGGTGCCTGGAGCGCGCCCGCCCATGCTGCCGTAGGGCCAATTGACCTTACCAGCTCATTAATCGGTTTTGCTGCTCTGTTTGTGTTTGTGCTGGCCTACATAATGGTAATGGCCGAAGAAAAGCTGTATATGCGCAAGTCCAAGCCCGTCCTGGTGGCGGCCGGGATTATCTGGATTTTAATAGGCTGGGCTTATACGCGCGCCGATATGGGTGGACACGCGGAAGCCGCTTACCGGCATGCCCTGCTGGAATTCTCTGAATTGCTTCTATTCCTGCTGGTGGCCATGACTTATATAAATGCGCTGGAAGAACGACGGATGTTCGATGTGCTGCGCACCTGGATGACGCGTAAAGGTTTTAACTACCGCACCCTGTTCTGGCTCACAGGGCTGCTTGCGTTCTTTATTTCCCCGATTGCCGATAACCTGACCACGGCACTGCTGATGTGTGCGGTAGTGCTCAAGGTGGCCGGCGACAGCCGCCGCTTTGTCAATCTGTGTTGTATCAACATTGTCGTCGCCGCCAACGCCGGCGGCGCATTCAGCCCTTTCGGCGATATAACAACATTGATGGTATGGCAGGCCGGCTTTGTGCCATTTTTCGATTTTTCGCACCTGTTTCTGCCGTCCGTCGTTAACTTTATCGTGCCAGCGACGATCATGAGTCTGTTTATCGAGAAGCGCAAACCTGAAGCCCTGTATGAAGAGGCAGAGCTCAAGCGCGGCGCCAGGCGTATTCTGGTCCTGTTTTTAATGACGGTGACGACAGCAGTGCTGTGCCACACACTACTGCATCTGCCGCCGGTGCTGGGGATGATGATGGGGTTGGGTTATCTGCAGTTTTTCGGATTTTATTTAAGGCGCAGTTTACCTCGATCGTTGGCGCACAAACGTAATATTGCCGAACAGAAGGGCGATCAGCGTGCGCTGGCCAGGCTCGGTAGCATTGTGCCGTTTGATGTGTTTAGTAGGGTCGCGCGGGCGGAATGGGATACCCTGTTGTTTTTTTATGGCGTGGTGATCTGTGTGGGTGGTTTGGGGTTTATGGGGTATCTGGCGCTCCTGTCAGACACACTGTATACCGGCTGGAATGCGACCTCGGCCAATATATTCCTCGGCGTCCTGTCGGCAGTTGTCGATAATATCCCGGTAATGTTCGCCGTATTGAGTATGCAGCCCGACATGTCACTGGGCAATTGGCTGCTGATTACGCTGACAGCCGGTGTGGGAGGCAGTTTACTGTCCATCGGTTCTGCCGCTGGCGTTGCCCTGATGGGGCAGGCTCGCGGGATGTATACCTTTTTGGGGCATCTGAAATGGACGCCCGTGATTGCCCTGGGGTATGTTGCGGCGATTGCGGTGCATCTGTGGATTAACGCCGATCTCTTTCAGCTAACTGTCTGACCGGTAGCGCGGCGAAGTACCCGACGACGGTCGGTTCGCTATTTGGGCGCCGGCCGCCGCGTTGGTATGGGGCACAACAGAGGCTATGATGAAACGCCAACAGACCTGGTGGCTATTACGAACTGTGGCTTTTACGGAAAGGTGGCTATTACCGAATTGCGGCTATTCCGGCGCGATGTAACCCTCCGCGCGATCGTAGTCTTTTCCTTCAAAAAACCGGTCCATCTGCTCCAGCAGGTACTGGCGGTTCTGCCGGTCCATCATATTCAGCTTTTTTTCATTGATAAGCATGGTCTGATGGCTTACCCATTCAGACCACGCCTTTTGTGAGACATGCTCGAAGATTTCCTGACCTTTGGCGCCGGGGAAAGGCGGTTGCGCGAGACCTTCCAGTTGCGCCTGATATTTTTTACAGAATACGGTACGTGTCATGGGGTGTAGGGTTCCTGATCGTTGTAGGGGCCTGTCCACAGACCCGGATTTTGCAGTTGTGCCAGCAGGCTTTTGACCGGTGCCGCAAGGCCTACGCGTGCCGGGCTTTGCAGGTTATACCAAATCCGGTTGTCAGTCTCGGCGACAGCATGCGGGTGGCTGCTCAGTTGTATATGCACCGGGCGAATATCGAAGTGATAGTGGCTGAAGGTATGACGCAGTGGCGGCCATTGACGGTGTTGGCGAAACCGTCCGTAGTGGTGCTCAATATGGCTTTGCAGGTCTGCTTCCGTCGCCAGTTCCGGCAAGCTCCATAAGCCACCCCAGATTCCCTGGGGCGGACGCTGCTGCAGCAGGATGTCACCATCCGGGTTTTCAACCAGCAACAGAAAAGCACTTTTTACCGGGAGCGCTTTGCGCGGCTTGCGCCCGGGGCAGAATGCAATCCGGTCGGTCGCCCGGGCCAGGCAATCCTGCGCCACGGGGCACTGTTCACAGCGTGGCCTGCTGCGGGTGCAGATGGTAGCGCCGAGGTCCATCACCGCCTGGGTATATTCGCGGCAGCGACGGTCCGGCATGCGCTGCTCCGCAATTTGCCACAGCGCCTGACTGACCCGTGTTTCTCCCGGCCAGCCTTCGACAGCGGCGTGCCTTGCCAGTAACCGCTTGACGTTGCCGTCCAGAATAGCCGTCGGCTGGTTGAAGGCGATGCTGGTGATCGCTGCTGCCGTGGAGCGCCCTATGCCCGGCAGTTGCGCCAACTGGACGGTATCATCGGGGAAGACGCCGCCGAATTCTGTCACGATCGCCTGCGCACAGCGATGCAGATTGCGCGCACGCGCGTAGTAGCCGAGCCCTGTCCACAGGTGCAGCACGTCGTCCTGCCCGGCGGCAGCGAGATCCTGTACAGAGGGAAAGCGCTGAATGAACCGTTCGAAGTAGGGGATGACGGTGTTGACCTGGGTTTGCTGTAGCATAATTTCGGAGAGCCAGACACGGTAGGGCGTCAGTGGATTTTGCCAGGGCAGATGCTTGCGTCCGTGCTGGTCGTACCATTGCAGGACGCGCTGATGAAATGATTCGGTCATATGATGTGGACGGCTCTGATAGTTCACCCGGCACGACTGAGGACACCGCCGTGCCGGGGCTGCTGGATGTCGGCTGTGGAGTCTTAATTGGAACGCAGGCGCCTGAGCGCATCGCGGGCGCTCTCCTCTACGGACTTGCCTTTTTCGTCGCCCAGTTTATCGCGCAACAGGTTTTTGGCTTTGTCTTCGAGTTCCTGTTCGACTTTGTCTTTTTTTGCGTCCAGCTTCTGCTCGACGTCTGCCCGTTTCTCCTGCAATTTCGCATCGATCTTTTCTTTGGCCCGGTCTTTCGCCAGATCGGTCAGCAGTTTAACATCGGGCAGACAGGTTTTTGCGCCGAATCCCTCAATATTTCCCTTGCACCGGATGGGCAGAGCGCGGTTGCGCCAGTTGTCGGCGATGGGGAGGCAGCCGGGAATTGTGGCAGCCGCGTCACCCGTGGCACCGCTTGCGAAACTCCCCAGTGACAAGTTGAAGGGGAAGTCGAAATCGCCCGTGTCGATATTCATGCTGCCCTGTGCGTTGGCCAGCAATCTGGCCAGGGATGCATTAAGGTTTTCGACCGTAATGGTTTGTTGTGCAAATATCACGTCCAGTTCAATAGGCTGCATCCCGGTATGGGCAGGCCAGTCGAATGCCGGCGGTTCGCTTTGCTGCAGCACCGCCATGGCGCGGCAAAACTGCTGCTCGAGATTGATTTTCTGCCATTGCATCTGTGCCGACTGAACCTTGGCGGCGGCATGCAGATTGTCAATCAGCTGACGGTCGGTGGTCCCTTCGCTGACGACCTGCGCCTGAGTCTGAACCTTGCCCTGTATGTCACCGAAATCGGCCAGTTGCTGTAATAGCTGACCAACATCGATGTTTTCACCTGCCAGTTCCAGGGTAAGCCGGGCAACCGACTTGCGTGCGTCGAGCTGGCCGTTACCGGCTATCTGTCCGCCGGCGACCCCGGTCTGTAACGGTTGCAGGCGCAGCAGTCCATTCTCTGCACTCAGGCCCAGCTGCGGGTTGGTCAGGGCAATGTCCATGATTGTCATCTTCTCAAAAACGAGTTTGGCATCCACCTGAAGTTCTCGCAGAAGCGCCATCGGCAGCGGCGTCGGTTCAGCTTCCGGCGTGGGGGTTTCATCGGTCTCAGTTGATGGGGGCAGGTAATCATCAACATTGATAGCGGTCCCGCGCAGATCGGTTTTGACGGTGATGGCGTCGCCCAGACCGAGTATCGTGCTGCCTTTCAGAACGGTGCTGTCCAGCTGGAGATTGATATCCGGCAAGGTCAGTGTATCGTCGCGGTATTCGTAAGGTAGGTTCAGACTGAAGCTGCCAAAGGCGTCGGGATTGCGCGTAGCGAGCGGTTCGTCAGAAACCATCGCCAGCCAGCGCCGCAAGCTGGTCGGGTTCAGATGCAGGGTACCGGTGCTGCTCAAAGCCTCTCCCCAATGGGTTTGAGTCGTCAAAGTCAGGCGCGCGTCGGTGTTGACGCTGGCAGCGCTAACGCCAACCCGGGTGTCATGCGTGGTGAATAATTGCTGGTCCAGATCCAGACCGATCTGTCCTTTCAGCTCAACCGTCAGCGGCGGTAACTGGTCAATCTGCACATCCAGAGACACTTCGAGTGGAAACCGGTTGCCATCAATGACGACATCGCGGGCTTCAAGATTTAGCTGGCTGACACGGATATCCTGTGCAGTCTGCTGGTCCTGGTAGTGCAGGGCAGAGTTAATAAAACGCACCCGGGCGATGGACAATGCGGGGGGTGTGGTAGCCGCCTCCGGCGTATCCGGAGCCGCGTCCGGACTTGCGGGGCTCCCGATCCTGTTCCAGTTACTTTCGCCATCATTGGCTACCAGCAGGTTCACGGTAGCGTTCCGAACCTCAATGCCATCCACCAGAATTTGACGCTTGAACAACGGCATCAGTTGCACCGATACACGGGCATTCCCGGCGCTGAGCAGCGGTTGGGCGCTGCCGCTCTGGCGCATGTCGAGTTCGCCCAGGGAAAACCCGAGGCTTGGCCAGAACGTCCAGCCCAGGTCGCCGGGTAACGCCAGCTCGATGCCCTGTTCGGCCGCTGCGTTGCGCAGTACCGGTTTGAGCGTGTTGGGGTCCACTGCCAGAATCAGGATGCCGATCAACGCGACAAGCGCAATGGGTAACAGGATAATCAACCACATCAGGCGTTTCAGTATTTTCATGGCAGTGCGGCCTTTGTTTATTTATTGAAATTTGACATCGATAAAATTTGGCGGTGTACAGCTATTTTCCCACACGACATAATAACTGTTCAGCGCACGTCCCGATTCGCCCCTGTACGTACTAAAAAGCGGCGTTAAAAAATGGTCACAAACCTGTTGGGAACAGGTTTGAACGCTTTGCCAGGCGGCCCGGAGGGCGAGGCGCAGCGTATTTACACCAGTAAACCCACATTCTTTGCCTTGCTCTGCACAAATCCGGACGCAATCTGGACGGGATGACGCAGTCCGGTCAGTCACGACATGGAGAAATCGCTACATAATAAGGCAGTATCAACCGGCATGCTGCAATGTCAACCGGTGAAGTATCCCGGAGCATGGCAATTGTCGCAGAATGTTTGTGGGATTATCCGTTTACGTCGGGGCACAGGTAACGAGTATGGACTTTAAAGGCTATTACGCCATGCTGAGTGTTGATCGCGCAGCGAGTCAGACGATACAGGCGGGCGTACCGCAAGCTTGGGGCGCAAGTACCATCCGGATGTCAGTGGATGCGGAAACCCGGTTCACGGCGCTCAATGCAGCCTGCGCCGCACCGATTCAATGATCGGTGATGCCTGTCATGCATGGCAGGCAGGTTTGCGGTTGCACACATTAATGCAAATGGTTATTATTTGCGGATATTTTATCTTAAGGGTTTCGTTATGTCTTTTATCAGGTCCCTCGCGATAGTGCCGTTTCTGGTTCTGTCTATCAGCGGGTGCAGTGATCGCGACCAGTCAGCCGACAATAGCCAGGTGTTGACCATTTATACCGAACGCAAGGAGCACCTGATCAAGCCGCTTCTGGACGAATTCACGCGCCAGACCGGGGTCACCATTCGTTATATTACGGACGGCGCGGGGCCGCTCCTGGCGAGGCTCGAGAACGAAAAAGACGCAACGCCGGCCGATATGCTGATTACGGTGGATGCAGGGAGCCTGTGGCAGGCCAGTGAAAAAGGCTTGTTGAAATCCATCGAATCGACGGTTCTCGAAGACAGCATTCCGCAACACCTGCGGTCGCCGGATAACCAGTGGTTCGGGCTGTCCGCGCGTGCCCGGACGATCGTGTACTCCACTGAACGGGTAAAGCCCGACGCGCTGTCCACCTATGAGGCGCTGGCGGATCCCGAATGGAAGGGACGCCTGTGTCTGCGTACGGCCAAAAAAGTGTACAACCAGAGCCTGGTCGCCACTATGATCAATACGCAGGGGGTGGAAAAAACCGAGGAAACGGTGCGGGGCTGGGTAGCCAACCTGGCAACGGATCCCTATTCGGACGATACCATCACCATGGAAGCCGTAGTGGCGGGTCAGTGCGACGTGGCTTTGGTCAATACTTATTACCTGGGCCGGATGCAACAGGAGAACCCTGATTTGCCGTTGGCCATTTTCTGGCCCAATCAGGAAGATCGGGGTGTGCATGTCAATATCTCAGGGGCCGGTGTTACCCGTCATGCCAAAAACCCGGAACTGGCGCAGCAGTTATTGGAATGGTTCGCCAGCCCGGAAGTGCAGTACCGGTTTGCGGAAGCTAATCAGGAGTTTCCGGCCAATCCGCAGGTTGAGCCTGCACCCCTGGTGAAAAGCTGGGGAACCTTCAAGGCGGATCTCGTGAATGTAGAAGCGGCGGGTCGCCTGCAACAGGAAGCCATCATGCTGATGGATCGCGCAGGCTATCGGTAGTGTCCGACCACGCCGGGGGTTCACTCAGGCCGGGTTGCGGGCATGGTACATAGTCGCTGGTGGCAATTGCCGGTTTACGGCATGTTTCTCCTGGTCATTGTCCCGGTCGTCGTGCTGGTGTTCAGTTGGCAGTCCTCCCAGGTGGAGGTATGGCAACACCTTATCGCCACGGGGCTGGGGCGGCTGCTGAAAAATACGTTGATTCTGATGGTCGGCGTGGGCATTTGCGTCATGCTGGTGGGGGTGAGCCTTGCCTGGCTGACCGCCGTCTGCGAGTTTCCCGGCCGTCGGTTGTTCGACTGGGCGCTGGTACTGCCATTGGCGGTGCCCACCTATGTGGTAGCCTTCGTCGCCCTGGGGCTTATGTCCTACAGCGGGCCCATACTTACCGTCTGGCGGGAGGTTTTTGGCCGGGACGCGTGGTACCCGGATATTCGCTCGCCGCTGGGCGTGGTGCTGGTCATGAGCGCCGTGCTCTATCCCTATGTCTATATGCTGGCGCGCAGTGCGTTTCTGCAGCAGGGGCGCAATCTGACCGATGCCGCGCGTTGCCTGGGGTGCGGGTCCTGGAGCAGTTTCTTTCAGGTTGCGCTGCCTATTGCGCGCCCGGCCATTGTTGCCGGCATGTCTCTGGCTCTGATGGAAGCGCTGGCCGATTTCGGTGCAGTTTCTGTCTTTAACTACGACACCTTTACCACCGCAATCTATAAATCCTGGTTCGGGTTTTTCAACCTGCAGGCAGCTGCTCAACTGGCTACGCTGTTGCTGGGGTTTGTCGCCATCGCGTTATTGCTGGAGCAAAAGGCACGGGGCAAACGCCAGCGCTACCACATGAGCCTGCGCCAGAAGGAGCGAATCCGGCTGACCGGGGCGCCGGCCATTGTCGCATCGGTCTATTGTGGTTTGATTCTGCTGCTGACTTTTATCGTGCCGGTCGCCCAGCTGGTTATCTGGGTGGCCGAGTCCCGCCTGGCAGGCCTGAATGCGCATTTTTTCCGGCTGGTAGAACACACGTTTATTCTCGGTGCCATATCCGCGCTGGTCGTGGCGGTACTGGCAATGCTGGTCAGCTTTGCCCAACGCTATCAGGCACAGTCGAGCTGGATTGCGGGACTCACGCGGATGACCGTACTGGGCTACGCGCTGCCGGGTTCGGTGCTGGCTGTTGGTATCATCATTGTGTTTACCTACACAGACCGGCTGTTTTCCGTTTGGACCGGGGGCGGCCAATGGTTGGTCGGCAGTCTGGCGGCGCTGATCCTGGCTTATATAATTCGGTATTTTGCGGTAGGTCTGGGGCCGGTGCAGGCCAGCCTGGACCGCATACGCCCGCATTTTCAGGAAGTAGCCCATACGCTGGGGTGCAACCAGTGGCAGGTGATCCGTCGTGTGTACCTGCCCTTGCTGAGTCCCGGTATTTTTACCGCAATGGTGCTGGTACTGGTGGATGTGATGAAGGAGATGCCGGCGACATTATTGCTGCGTCCGTTCGGCTGGGATACGCTGGCCGTGCGTGTCTACGAAATGACGTCGGAAGGCGAATGGCAGCGGGCCGCTTTACCGGCATTAAGCCTGGTACTGGTCTCAATTATCCCTGTTGTCCTGATGATCCAGCGCAGTCGTCGTTGACCCTAATATTTCGATTACCTGTTACAATCCGCATTAGTCACACAATTCGAGCCTCTCCTCATGTTGAAAAAAACTCCGCTGGCTGCTGTCCATGAACGCATGGGCGGGCGTATGGTTGATTTTGCCGGCTGGTCATTGCCGGTTAACTATGGCTCGCAGATTGATGAACATCATGCAGTGCGGCGTCGTGCCGGCCTGTTCGATGTATCCCATATGACCATCATTGATGTTCTGGGCGACGACGCGACCACTTTTTTGCGATTTCTGCTGGCCAATGATGTCATACGCCTGCAGCAGCCGGGCAAAGCCCTTTACTCGGCCATGCTGAATGCGCATGGCGGTGTATTGGATGATCTTATCGTATACCGGCGCCGGAATGGCTATCGCCTGATTGTCAACTGCGCGACGCGGGAAAAGGATCTAACCTGGCTCAAACTGCAAAGTGATGGATATCAGGTCACAATCGATGAGCGGCCTGAGCTGGCCCTGATCGCGGTGCAGGGTCCGCTGGCGCGCGCATTGTTCGGTGAGCACTGCGCCATGGGAGAAGACAGGCAGGCTGTTGATGAGCTGGCCTCTTTTTCCGGTACGGACCTGACGAATGGCTGGTTTGTCGCACGGACTGGTTATACCGGTGAGGACGGCCTGGAAATCATGTTGCCCGAAAGCGAGGCCGAATACTGCTGGACGACGCTTGCTGGGCATGGCGCCACTCCCTGCGGGCTGGGCGCCCGGGATACGTTACGGCTGGAAGCGGGAATGAATCTCTATGGTCACGAAATGGACGATTCGGTATCGCCGCTGGTGGCGAATATGGCCTGGACGATTGCGTGGGATGATACGCGCGATTTTATCGGGAAAAAAGCACTGGAAGAGCAGCGGCAGGCCGGCATCAAGGATAAACTGGTAGGGTTGCGTCTACAGGGGCGCGGTGTGCTACGGGAGGGCTATGCGGTCCATATCCCCGGTACCAAACGTACCGGTAAAGTTACCAGTGGGACGTTTTCGCCGACGCTGGGCTATTCCATCGCGCTGGCACGCGTACCCATTCTGGCCAAAAATGAGGCGCAGGTTATGATTCGGGGCAAACTCGTGCCCTGTGATGTAGTCAAGCCCTGTTTTGTTCGCAACGGACAGCCGATAATACCCGAATCTGACATGGCCTGATTGAAACAGCCAGACTGTCGTGAATGTAATCCCATGTAACTAACGGCGCAAACTTCGTTTCGCACGAGCCTTGATCAAGTGCCAAGAACCTTTAACCAAATAAGCAATCGCTTGAGGATTGTTATGAGTGAAATACGTGCAGATTTAAGATACCTGGCCAGTCACGAGTGGGCCAGGGTTGAAGACGACGGTACCGTTACCGTCGGCATTTCCGACCATGCCCAGGCTGCACTTGGCGATGTGGTCTATGTAGAATTGCCGGAGATTGGCAGCGACGTCAGCGTCGGTGTGGAAGCTGGTGTGGTGGAATCCGTTAAAGCGGCATCGGATATCTATTCACCGGTGTCCGGAACCGTGGTGGCGATAAACGAAGCCATCGTCGATGCGCCGGAAACGGTCAATGCATCACCATATGATGATGGCTGGTTCTTCCGCGTCAAACCGTCGGACATTACCCAGCTGGAAGATGCTCTGGACGCCGACGGCTATCGAGCAGAAGCGGGTGAGTAATTCACTGCCGATGCGCAGACCGATGCAGGTGCTTCCCTGATACTGAAATCCCGGGTTTGATATTGGACCCGCAGCCAGCGCTTATCAAGCGTCACAGGGACGCGACGGTTCGGGGGAAGCAGCCCGTCGGCAGATCAATGAACTGGCCATCCATCCCATGGAAAGGACGGACTGCCGGTGTCTGCATCCGGCGCCATGCCGTTGGCGCCGGACGCGCTGACGGATAGCGTGCGTGGCGCCGCGCGCCACTGTGATCGCGATGCCCAGTTGATCTATCGGCAGTCTGGGTCCGAATCATCCTGTGCGCCCGGCCAAACCGAAAGCCGATTACCTGAATGCCCCCTTGTTCCGCATTACTCCGCCCCACAGAACCGCGCCTTGCCGTATTCCTGCCGCGAATTAATGCGCGGATACCCGACTACAGCACTTGGTTTTTGCGGCGAATTGCGTTAGGGTCTGTTGACGTTTCAACAGAGGCGATGATGAAACGTCAACAGACCCTGACGTGCGTAACCTGTAGAAAAAAATGCGCGGCGTGATGTGGTCCGTGTTACTTATCCGAATAATAAAAACTCAGTGCTCGCGAGGTCAAGATGGAATCCGGCTATCTCACGCTCGGTATTGATGTAGGTTCAACCACAGTCAAGCTCGTGGCTGTCAATTCTGCCAACCGCCAGATACTGTGGAGCCAGTATCAGCGACACGAAACCCGACAGGCTGAAAAAGTCCTTGAAATGCTGGAACGGGTTTGCGTCGATCTGCCAGCGCTGTCTCTGCAGTCCACCCGTGTATTTATTACCGGCTCCGGCGCAGGACCAATTGCCCCCCACCTGAATGCCCGTTTTATCCAGGAGGTTAACGCCGTTACCATGGCGGTGGAAGACCTGCACCCGGATGTCGGCAGTGTGATTGAGCTTGGCGGTCAGGATGCCAAGATCATCATGTTCAAAACCAGTGACAAGACCGGTGAGAAACGCGCGACGACGTCCATGAATGACAAGTGCGCATCCGGTACCGGTGCAACCATCGACAAATGCCTGATCAAGGTCGGCATGCCGCAGAATGAAGTCGGCAAGCTGAATTTTGATCCTGCCAAGCTGCACCACGTGGCAGCCAAATGCGGTGTATTTGCCGAAACCGACATCGTCAATCTGGTCAAAAGCGGCATTCCTGCCAATGAAATTATGTGTTCCCTCGCGGATGCCATTGTCGGGCAGAACCTTTCCGTTCTAACCCGGGGCAATACCCTGAAACCCAAAGTCCTGCTGCTCGGGGGGCCCAATGCCTATCTGCCCTTCCTGCGGGATTGCTGGCGCTACCGCATTCCGCAGACCTGGGAGGAGCGGGGCTTTGCCTACCCACGGGACGTATCACTGGAAGAGTTGATTTTTGCGCCGGACAATTCGGAATATTACGCCGCCTATGGTGCCGTGCTGTTTGGCCTGCACGAAAAGGACGTGCAATGTTGCGGCGGCCTGGAAAAGCTGCAGGCGTTTATCCGCGATGGCCGCAAAGCCCAGCTTGGCAACAACGCAGGCCCCGGGTTGGTCGCCTCGTCTGACGAAGCCATTGTTTTTTCGAGAAAATATCAGACGCCCGGTTTCGCTGCACGGCCAATTCCCCCGGCCGGGCGGATCCAGGGATATATCGGCCTTGATGGCGGTTCCACGTCCAGCAAATGTGTATTGGTCGATGAAGACGGCGAAATTTTGCAGAAAGTCTATCAGCTGTCCAAAGGTAACCCGCTGGAAGACATGAAACAGATGTTTCTGCAGTTGCAGGACTGGGCCGGCAGCCAGCAGGCGCAGCTGGAAATCCTGGGGTTTGGTGTGACCGGGTATGCCGGCGATGTGATGGAGGCCGCGCTGAAGGCGGACGCCAATATTGTGGAAACCGTGGCGCACATGAAAAGCGCCCAGCATTATTTTCCGGATGTGGATGTGATCTGCGATGTGGGTGGTCAGGACATCAAGGTCATGTTCATGCAGAATCGCACCATCAAGAATTTCCGTCTTTCCAATTCCTGCAGCGCCGGAAATGGCATGTTGCTGCAGGCCATGGCCGACCAGTTCGGTGTGCCGGTCGAGCGATATGCGGAGACGGCATTCAAGGCCGAATTGTCACCAGAATTCAGTTACGGCTGCGCGGTATTTCTCGACTCCGACCGCGTCAACTTTCAGAAAGAGGGGTATAACGGCGAGGAATTACTGGCTGGTCTGGCGCTGGTATTGCCCAAAAACATCTGGCAGTACGTGGTTCAGATACCGCGCATGGCAGAACTTGGTCGCTTCTTTGTGCTGCAGGGCGGTACCCAGAAGAACATGGCGGCCGTCAAAGCCCAGGTGGACTATATCGAGGAGCGGGTGCCGGATGCCGAAGTGCGCGTGCACCCCCATACCGGTGAAGCCGGTGCGCTGGGAGCTGCGTTTGAAGCCGTGCGGGTGGTGAAGCGCCGCGGCTATTCCACCTTTATCGGTTTGAATGAAGCGATTAATCTGCATTACACCACTCGCAATGACGAGCACACGCGGTGCGACTTCTGCGCCAATAATTGCTCTCGAACCTTTATCGACGCGCATGTCAGTCAGGAGGAAACTGTACGCTACATTTCCGGGTTTTCCTGCGAAAAAGGGACGGTGGAGGATCATGATGCGCTGCGCAATCTCAATCGCAAACGGCGCGAGCGCATGGTGGCCTACCCCAATCTGGTCGACCATGAGGCGGTCTGGGCGTTCAAGCCGCTTTACAAAGTGACGCCACTACCGGCATCGGGTACGGTCGTGGACGATGTCGAAGTACGCCGCACCCTGCTGGGTGGCGTAAAGCGGAAGAATATTCGCCGCACATTCCTACGGTCTGCGCCGCAGTCGCAGGAGTGGCGCAGCCAGTTTCGAATCGGCATTCCCAAAGCGCTGAATATCTGGAGTACGGCGCCGTTCTGGCGCGCCTACTTCGAAGCGCTTGGCCTGAAGTCGCGCAACATTGTATTTTCCGATGATACCGGCGAAGAGATGTGGCAGGCGGGCGGCAAATATGGCTCGGTCGATCCCTGCTACCCCGCCAAAGTGGTTCAGGCCCACATCCATAATCTGTTGTTTGAGCACCACACCAAAAAACCCCTGCACGCGATCTTTTTTCCATCCATTACCCATATTCCAACCTTTGTGGAAGGGGTAATGGATACAGCCTGCTGTCCCATTGTGGCCGGGACGCCCAAAGTGATCCGGGCGGCGTTTACCAAGGAGCAGGATTTTTTCGGTCAGCGCGGCATTACCTATCTGGACACCGCTGTAACACTGAATGAACCGCTGCTGATGAAAGCGCGTATGTTCGAGACGTTTCAGGATATGTTGCGCATTACCGAGGACGAGAATAATTTTGCTGTTGATCAGGCCTTTCAGGCGCTGCAGCATTTTGATCACCACATGCAGGAAAAGGGACGAATACTGCTGGAGCAGATCGAAGCCGACAACCGCATTGCACTGCTGATGATCGGTCGACCGTATCACAATGATCCGGGCATGAACCACAGCGTCCTTGAGGAATACCAGGCGATGGGATATCCGATTCTGTCCATGCGCTCCATTCCCAAGGATCCGGAATATCTGAAACGCCTGTTCGCCGACGATCTGGCGCGTGGCTATGTTGAATCACCGCTGGAAATCCACGATATCTGGCCCGAAAACTACAGTGTCAACAGTGTGCAAAAAGTGTGGGCGGCGAAGTTCGCGGCACGACATCCCAATGTGGCCGTGCTGGACCTGTCCAGTTTTAAATGCGGTCATGACGCCCCCACGTACGGCCTGATCGATCGTATTATGGAAGCGTCGGGTTCGCCATACTCAGCCCTGCACGATATCGATGCGAACAAGCCATCGGGCTCCATCAAAATCCGGGTAAAAACCTACGGGTATACGCTCAGGCTGGCGGAAGAGAAGCTCGAAGACCAGTCGATAAGGCAGCGGGAGCTGGAAGGGGCATTGATCGAAAAGCGCCTGGCGCTATTGGAGTCCGCCCCGGCAAAAATCAAACAGGATGCGTTGTTTATTCGTGAACTGGAATCCTGGCGTCGACGCCAGCAGGACCTTCAGGCGCAGGATGCCCAGCCCGTGGTACCCAACCCAAATTTTGTGCAACTGCAAACGCCGCAACTCATTGCCGCCGTGGAAATTGACTGAGAGGGTCGAAAATGAATCTGGAAAATCACAATAAAGCCGAAAGCAGTGTTACCGATTATCTGCGTTCAGTTGATGTGCAGTTACAGCGTTTCGAACAACAGGAAAAAACACGCCTGTCCCTGGAGGAGGATACGCCCGATCAATGGCGTGACCTGAACCCCACTGAATTTACCGCCGCACAGCGGGCTCATACCACCATACTTCATGCCGGGCTTACTTTCGCCCACGACCTGTTTATCCAGTCGGCTTTTCGGGGGCTGGGCTACAAGGTGGAGGCGATGGAAGTTCCCGACAATAAGGCGTTGCAGTTTGGTCGGGAATTTGGCAATCGTGGTCAGTGCAATCCCACTTATTTTACAGTCGGCAACCTGGTCAAGAAACTGAAAGCCATGCATCAGGCCGGTATCAGTAAGGAAGACCTGGTTAAAAATTATATATTTGCGACGGCCGGCTCCTGCGGGCCCTGTCGCTTTGGCACCTATGTGACGGAGTATCGCAAGGCGCTGCGTGACGCCGGGTTCGAAGGTTTTCGCGTGATCCTGTTCCAGCAGGCGGGCGGCATCAAGCAGGCAACCGGACAGGAGATGGGACTAAAGATTGATGCGCAGTTCTTTCTGACAATGTCGAAGGCCATTTTGCTGGGCGACGCGCTCAATGCACTTATGTATCGCATCCGGCCCTATGAAATCAATGCCGGCGATACCGATGCGGCTGTTGATCGCGCGCGCCAACGCATAGCAAGGGCATTTGAAACCCGTAAAGGCCTGCTGAAGGCGCTTTGGCAAACGCGTCGCGAAATGGCCGCAATTCCAGTGGACCGTTCGCAGGTCAAGCCGCGAGTCGCCATTATTGGCGAGTTCTGGGCCATGACCACCGAAGGCGACGGCAATTACAAGATGCAGCGGTTTCTGGAACAGGAGGGCGCCGAGGTGGATGTACAGCTGGTGACCAACTGGGCGCTTTACCTGTTATGGGGGGCAGCATACGACACACGGCAGCGCGCAAAACTGAAAGGTGTGGACAAAGGATTGGCAACCGATAAGAACGGTAGCAAGTTTGCACTGGAAAATGTCAATGTGGCGAAAAAGCTCTGGATGATTCGCGGTGCCGATCTGTTTCTGCGTGGCCTGTTTTACAGTTATGCGAGAATTTTGGGTTTACGTGACTATCATTTGCCGGATATGGACCATATCGCCGAAATCAGCCATGCGTTTTACGATAACAACCTGCGCGGCGGAGAAGGACACATGGAAGTCGGCAAACTGATCCACAACGTGGTTGATCAGAAAGTGAATATGACGCTGAGCATCAAGCCATTTGGATGTATGCCGTCGGGGGCGGTATCGGATGGGGTGCAGTCGCTGATTACCGAGTTGTATCCGTCCGCCATATTCCTGCCCATCGAAACCAATGGCGACGGCGCCGTGAACGTATACAGCCGGGTACAGATGCAACTGTTCAAGGCCCGGCAGGCCGCACAACACGAGGTGGATACCCTGTTGCAAACGCAGGGGTGGAATCAGGAGCAGGCGGCCCACTGGTTGAAAACCCATCCGAAATTATCCAGCGCCATCTACCGCAGCCCCCACAGTGGCGGCTGTACCGCGGTAGATGTGCTGCAGGATCTCGCACAGCGCCGTCAAGGCCCGACGCGGCATGCCCTGACGCGTCTGCGGTCGTTTATCTCCCGCCGGCTGACGCCGCGTAACCGGGCCACATTGCAGGCTGTGGAAAAAGCCGCAAAACGCTATCGGGACAACCGTGAGGATGGCTATCAGGACATGGTGGTCAAGATCTACGAATAGCGATCATCGCCCCCTGGGACAATGCCGGCGGGCGTGCTTTTGCGCAGAAGCAGGCCCGTCATATCAGTGACCCTAGGTCAGATCACGCACGGCGCTGGCAAGTTTCGATAAGGCGCTGTAGGTGTCGCGCCAGTCGATAACGGCAGCCTGGTTGTCTTCGTCGACGGTGGTCAGCGGCTGATCGAGAATGTCCTGCAGCTCATCGAGGGACGCCTGGGTCAGTTCGACCAGTCTTGCGCGTGGCTGCATATCGATCTGTTGCAACACCAGAGACCAGCCATTCAGCTGACGGATCAGACGCTGTGCCAGTTGCCGATCCGGCGGGAAAAGCGCTTCCGTGCCATCGGGCGTGCGACGGGTCTGTTCGGTGAGCGTAATTATCTGTTCGGTCAGCATGGCCAGGCCAGCACGCAGCAACGCAGTTACCCGTTGCTCGCTGCTCAGACCGGCAAAGTGCGCTCCGGGACTGTTTCGTCTCTGTTGCCAGAGAGCTTGCAGGTGTTGAAGCTCGGCCACGATCAATTGTGTCTGCAGGCCAATCAATTGGCGGCGACGGTTTTGGGGTAATTCGGTGGTTGATGCGTAGCCGGCATGACGCTGCTCGGCATTCAGGCTGTCGACAGCCTGCAATATTTCAGGCGAACGTGAATCGCGTTCGCCGAAAAGTACGAATTCCAGTGCGTAGAACCCCAGTGCAACATCACCGTCATCCATCAGGCCATGCTGCTGACGCAGGGTGGTCTCGTTCAGTGGCAGTCCGATATCAAAGACAAGACCGACCGCGGTGTAGGGGCCAAACCGGTCCAGATAGCCCGGCTGGATCGGCCAGGCTGCGAGCCGGTGATCGAGTTCGGTCAGGGCCTGAAAGTTTTGCGGCGAGATCAGGCCGAGACGTGTAAACACATAAAAATCTTCATAGGCCGCAATGGCAGCCTGCCAATCCCGTCGGGCCTGCTGCAAGCGCTGCTGGTCGGGCGCCTGCAGCAAGTCTTCGACGGTAGACTGTAGTTTTCGGGCCCTGTCAATGGCGCGCTCGGGCAACTGTCGGGTCAATGTCTGCAACGACTCTTCGCGCAGCTGCAGGGAGTCGGTCGAAATGGCGAACAGGGGAGGCCCGGTCAGTTCTGATCCAGGCGCGACTGGCGCCGGTTCCCGACTGCAGGCCGGTCCAAGCATCAGGCCAGCCAGAACCAGGCTACCCCGAAGCAGTCGTCGAGGCAGAAGCCGGTGACGTGGCGGGCGCGATTGAATGGGCAGCATTTCTCAGTCTCTCAGACTTATTATGGGAACATTATTTTCCAGCGCATACTGGCGCAAACGCTCATCGGGGTCCACGGCAATCGGGTAGGTAACCTGCTCCAGCAGCGGGATATCATTGGCCGAATCACTGTAAAAATAACTGTCTGTCAGGTCCAGCCCCTGCTGCTCCAGCCATTGTTGCAGGCGTTGCACTTTACCGTGCTGATAGCAGGGGATACCACAGGCCCGGCCCGTGTATCGGCCGTTCTGCATCTCGGGTTCCGACGCCAACAGGTGCGTAATGGCGAATGTTTCGACAATCGGCGCCGTGATAAACCGGTTGGTGGCAGTGATTACCAGTAGGGTGTCACCCCGCGTTCGATGTTGCTCTACCAGCGCCCGGGCTTTCGGAAGCTGGATCAGCGTGATTTTCTCTTGCATGAACTGCCGGTGGAGGCTGGCCAGCTGCTCCGGTTCCATGCGCGCCAGCGGCGCCAGTGCAAAATCCAGATAGGCTTGTATATCGAGGGTGCCGTTTTGATAATCCTGATAGAAACGATCGTTCTGTGCCCGGTAGGCAGCCGTGTCTACCAGACGTTGCTCAATAAGGAATTCGCCCCACAGATGGTCGCTATCACCGCCGATCAGTGTATTATCAAGGTCGAACAAAGCTAAACTCACGTATTGCGCTCCTGTTGGCGGGGTTGGATAGTGACTGCGGGCGTGCTGCTGAATTGCTGAATTTAATAATTCTATGAAACAATACCGCGCAATTATTCTGAAATCGTGTTTCACGTGTTACTGTGCAAAGCTGGCCCACCGGATTTGTCGCCGGAACGACGGGTTCCGTTAATTGGTGCGGCTGCAGGCGGGTGCGAATTATAACAATAGAATGATCTCAGTGAGGCAACAGTGATAGATGCCGACGGTTTTCGGCCCAATGTGGGCATAATTTTGACCCGGCCGGGTGGCGATTTGCTATGGGCGCGACGGGTAGGTGGGCAAGATGCCTGGCAGTTTCCCCAGGGCGGCATTAATCCCGGAGAGGGATCTGAAGCGGCCTTATTCCGGGAACTGGAAGAAGAAGTGGGATTACAGCCGCAGCACGTGACTGTCCTGGGTGTTACCCGGGGCTGGCTGCGGTACCGTTTACCCAGCCGCTATGTTCGTCAACAGGAGCCGGTCTGTATCGGCCAGAAGCAGAAATGGTACCTGTTGGCGCTGCGGGGAGCGGACGAACATATTAACCTGTTGAGCGGCTTGACTCCCGAATTCGATCGTTATCTGTGGGTCAGCTATTGGTATCCAATGAACAATGTTGTGACTTTCAAGCGAGACGTATACCGGCGCGCACTGCGAGAGCTGTCGCCGGTGCACGCCCGTTATGAGGAGCAGACGGCAGGCCAGGGCGCAGTCCGATGCTGAACTCCTTGCGCAGTATTGTTCAGGAGGTCAACACCGCGCGGGATCTGGATACCGCGCTGGCTGTTATTGTGACCCGGGTGCGGGCGACAATGAATACCCAGGTCTGCTCGATATACCTGCGCGACGATCAGGGTCTGTATGTACTGATGGCGACAGAGGGGCTGAATCGTCAGGCCATAGGTACCGTGCGGCTCGCGCTGAATGACGGGCTGGTGGGAATGGTCGCATCACGGGAAGAGCCGATCAATCTGGACCAGGCCGATACGCACCCCAAGTTTCAGTATTTTCCCGAAACCGGTGAAGAGCGCTATAGCGCGTTTCTGGGGGTACCGATAATCCACCATCGCAAGGTACTGGGCGTGTTGGTCGTACAGCAGGTTGACCGGCGGCGCTTTGACGAAGGCGAGGAAGCGTTCCTCGTTACCATGTCGGCGCAGTTGGCAGGTGTTATTGCCCACGCGGAGGCGACCGGCGCACTGAACGGCATTGGGCGGGACAAGAAGCCACGGGAGGCGCGCTTTTCCGGCGTGGCGGGTGCTTCCGGCGTCGCGATCGGTCGGGCAGTGGTCATATCCCCGTTGGCTGATCTGTCGGCGGTGCCTTTTCAAACCTGCGAAAACGTCGATGATGAACTGGCTTTTTTTCAGCGATGTCTCGCCGCAGTCCGAATGGACGTCAAGCGTCTGGGGCACGAACTGAAGAGCCGGCTCAACAAGGAGGAGCAGGTACTGTTCGACGCCTATCTCGGCATGCTGGATGACGCATCGCTGGGTCGGGAGGTGACCGAGCGTATTCAGCAGGGTTACTCGGCCCAGTATGCCTGGAGCGAGGTCATACTGGAGCATGTAAAAACTTTCTCCAGTATGCACGATCCCTACCTGCGCGAACGCGCCTCCGATGTACAGGATCTGGGCAGTCGTGTGCTGTCCTATCTGCAGGAATCGGCACCCAAGACGCTGGATTATCCGGACAATACAATCCTGGTCGGGGAGGAGCTAACCGCTGCAGTGCTGGGTGAGGTGCCTCAGAACAAGCTGGCCGGACTGGTGTCCGTGCGGGGTTCGGGCAACTCGCACGTGGCCATTCTGGCGCGTTCCATCGGGATTCCGACGGTGATGGGAGCCGTAGACCTGCCCTTTACCCGCCTTGATGGTCGCGAAATGATTGTCGATGGCTACCACGGGGCGGTGTACAGTGACCCATCCCCCAATCTGCTCAGTCAGTATCGGGAAATCGTCGAGGGCGACCGGATTCTGGCTCAGGGCCTGGAAGCACTGAAGGACCTGCCCTGTGAAACGAAAGATCGACACCGCGTGGCGCTGTGGGTCAATACCGGCCTGATGGCGGATGCCATTCTGTCACTGGAGCGCGGCGCAGAGGGCGTCGGTCTTTATCGCACCGAAGTGCCATTCATGTTGCGCGATCGGTTTCCTTCCGAAGAAGAGCAGCGTATCGTTTATCGCGAACAGCTGCAGGCGTTCTTTCCGCACCCGGTTACCATGCGTACCCTGGACATCGGTGGTGACAAGGCATTGCCCTATTTTCCCATCGCCGAGGACAATCCGTTTCTCGGGTGGCGCGGCATACGCATCACGCTGGACCATCCGGAAATTTTTCTGTCCCAGGTGCGCGCTATGTTGAAGGCCAGCGAAGGCCTGAATAATCTGCGCATATTACTGCCGATGATCTCGTCGATTTCCGAGCTGGAGATCGCGCAGATGTTAATTCAGCGCGCCTACGAAGAGTTGCTCGATGAGGGCTTTGTTTTGCAAAAGCCGCCAATCGGCGTCATGGTAGAAGTGCCATCTGCTGTCTATCAGGCTAAGGAGCTGGCGTCCCGTTCGGATTTTCTCTCTGTCGGGAGCAATGATCTCACTCAGTACCTTTTGGCGGTCGATCGTAATAACGCCCGCGTTGCGGATCTCTATCACACCATGCATCCGGCCGTGTTGCGCGCGCTGTACAATGTGGTAAAAGAGAGTCACAGTCAGGGGGTGCCGGTCGGTATCTGCGGCGAGCTTGCCGGTGATCCAGCGGCGGCAATGCTGCTGGTGGCGATGGGATACGATATTCTTTCGATGAACTCGACCAATCTCCTGAAGGTCAAGTCGGTCATTCGCGAGATCACCATGGATCGGGCCGAAAAACTGTTGGAAACCGTCATGGCGCTGCCGGATACCGAATCCATTCTGCGATTGCTCGAAACCACCTTTAAAGAAGCCGGCCTGACCCGCCTGTTGAAGCCGAGTCTGCCCGAGCCGGGTTGACGATTTTGTCGCGGGCGTTACATTGCGGCGGTCATATGACTGTTGCTCATGCTATGATGCGCCGCTCACTGGAACCAACATAGACAAACATGCTGAAATTCCCGGATATTGACCCCGTCGCTTTTTCTATCGGACCTTTGCAGCTGGGTAATACCACGCTCGGGCCGCTGGATGTCCACTGGTATGGAATAATGTATCTGGTGGGATTTGCTGGTGCCTGGTTGCTGAGTGTTTACCGCTCCCGCAAGCCCTGGACGCCCATAGAAGCAGGGCAGGCGGAAGACCTGATATTCTACAGCGCCATCGGGCTTGTGGTCGGTGCGCGGATTGGCTATGTTCTTTTCTATAATTTTGAAGCCTGGATGAACGACCTGACGCTGATTTTGAGGCCCTGGGAGGGCGGCATGTCTTTCCATGGTGGTCTTATCGGCGTGGCGCTCGGGCTGCTGTTATACGCGCGCAAAATCGGGCGCAACTTTTTTGATCTGGTGGATTTTGTTGCACCATTTGCCCCTATAGGACTGTTTTTCGGGCGTATCGGCAATTTTATTGGCGGCGAGCTCTTTGGCCGGGTAACCACCCTTCCCTGGGGCGTGGAATTTCCAAGGGCTCCGGGCGAATTTCGACATCCATCTCAGCTTTATGAAGCCTTTCTGGAAGGGCTGGTGCTGTTCTGTATACTGTTCTGGTTTTCCGCCAGACCGCGACCGCGCGGCGCCGTCATCGGATTGTTTCTCGTGCTGTACGGCGTCTTCCGGTTTTCCGTAGAGTTCGTCCGTGAGCCTGATGCGCACATTATGTTCGATATGTTTGGCTGGATGACGCGGGGGCAGCTGCTGTGCGTACCCATGATCGTAGTCGGTGCGGCGCTTATCGTTTACGGTTATCGTCATCCCCAACAGAAAGCCATGGTTGCATCGGACCCGGGAACAGCTGACAATGCGGCTGGGAAAACATCACCTGCCGGGTCCAAAGTACGGAAATAAAAAGTAC
>CAYSTJ010000009.1:22309-94907 GCA_964434105.1 uncultured Cellvibrionaceae bacterium
AATGCGGCTGGGAAAACATCACCTGCCGGGTCCAAAGTACGGAAATAAAAAGTACCGAAATAAAAAGTACCCGCCGGCGGTTCAAGCCAGCTGGCAAACGGGTGGTATTGCAGGGGCATGGACCATGGACCATGGACAAAGAAAGGCAATTGTGGTCACGCGGGACGGGCGATTGCTGAAAAGACCCACAAAGCGAATACAACAGAATAAGAAACCAAAGGTGTATCTGGCAGAATGAAGCAGTATCTGGATCTTATGCGGCATGTGCGCGATAACGGTTTTCGCAAGGATGACCGCACTGGTACGGGCACATTAAGTGTTTTTGGATATCAGATGCGTTTTAACCTGGCGGACGGTTTTCCGCTCGTTACCACCAAGCGCTGCCATCTGCGTTCGATCATTCACGAACTGCTCTGGTTCCTGCAGGGCGAGACCAATGTCCGTTATCTGCAGGAACACGGGGTCAGTATCTGGAACGAGTGGGCCACGCCGGACGGCGAACTGGGTCCGGTCTATGGGGCACAATGGCGCAGCTGGCCGGCACCGGACGGCCGCTCGATTGACCAGATGACACAGCTTGTCGAGCAGATCAGACGGCGACCAGATTCCCGTCGTCTTGTTGTGTCCGCCTGGAATCCCGCTGTCATACCGGATGAATCCCTGACTCCGCAGCAAAATGCTGAAGCAGGAGCCATGGCGCTGGCCCCCTGTCACGCGCTGTTTCAGTTTTACGTGCTGGACGGCAAACTGTCGTGTCAGCTGTACCAGCGCAGCGCGGATGTTTTCCTGGGCGTACCCTTCAATATTGCCTCCTATGCGCTGTTGACCATGATGGTGGCACAGGTTACGGGTTTGAAACCCGGAGAGTTTATTCATACATTGGGGGATGCGCATTTGTATCTGAATCATTTGGAGCAGGTCGAGGTGCAGCTGTCGCGCCGACCATTCCCACTGCCACGCATGCGAATTAATTCTGATATATGTGGTCTATTTGATTTCGCGTTGGGCGACTTCGAGCTGTGTGACTACCAATATCACCCTCATATCGCTGCGCCAATTGCTGTCTGAAGATGTTGATTATAAAAACGAGATGTTGAATATAAAAAGCAGTATCGTCGTAGCGCTGTCGCAAAACCGCGTGATCGGACGTAACAATGAATTGCCCTGGCGCCTGCCGGTTGATCTGGCTCATTTCAAGCGCGTTACCATGGGGAAGCCGATCGTGATGGGGCGTCGGACCTGGGAGTCAATCGGTCGACCGCTGCCCGGAAGAACCCATATCGTCATTTCCGGATCGCCGGGTAGATCGAGCGCCGGTTTTCATTATGCTTCTGATATCGACAGCGCGTTGACGCTGGGGCGCAGCCTTGCTGCAGAGCAGGGGGTCGGTGAAGTCATGATCATTGGGGGTGCGCTGGTTTATCGGCAGACGCTGGATATTTGCGACAGGGTTTATATGACCAGGGTGCACGCGGAAATAGCGGGTGATGCCTACTTCCCCGAATTGCACGATAACGTCTGGGAATTAACCCGGACGGAACATGTCGCGCCCGACGACCGTAATTGCTATGCCTGCACGTTTGAAGTCTGGGATCGCAAACTCGACGCACGGGTTAATTAAGATGCAAGTGTTACTTTTATGTTACCGGGAGATGGACTTTTGATGGGATATGTTACGAATGGTAATGGTGCAGAGCTCGACGAAACTCAACTCGTCATAAAGATTTGTAAGTTTCAAAGCGCTCCTTTTACAATGCGCACCTTTCTGGATTTGACCAATAAAATCACGTTAATTTTTCGGATTCGACACCCTAAGGTGAGATTCCGGTGCATCTCTTTAATGCTAGCACCCGAGTTGGGGGGATTATGAAGAAGCAGCAAATCAAAGCTGTGGCGCTGTCCACAGTCTTTACGGCCAGTGCCATCTTTGCGGGCGCGACATATGCCAATCAGACATTGGAAGCCATAGTCTCCGTCGGCGATGCCAAGGTTTCCCAGGCACGTAAGTCCCAGGAGCGCATAAACCGGCTCCAGAGTGAAACCGATGATCTGGTGGCACGGTTCAAGCAAACAAACAAGACAATCGAAGGATTGAAAATCTACAACAGCCAGCTTGAGCGTCAGCTGCAAAGCCAACAGGAAATCCTTGTCCGGCTCGAGGACTCCATAGGTGAGATTACCGTGATTCAGCGGCAGATTCAGCCTCTGGTACTGGAGATGCTGGAAGGTATTCAGCAGTTTGTGGAGCTGGATGCACCCTTTCGGAAAGAGGTACGCCTGGGCAGAATTGCCAAACTACGGGAAATGATGGATGACGCTGATATCACCATCGCCGAGAAATTTCGTCAGGTTCTCGAAATCTACAGTATCGAATCCGAGTACGCCCGCAAGATTGACACTTACGAAGATACCCTGGAAATCGGCGGAGAACCGCTGATTGTCAATATCCTCGCCATTGGCCGCATTGCCCTTATGTATCAGACTGCGGATGGTTCCCAGACAGGTGCCTGGGATAAATCCACCCAGCAATGGGTCTCGCTGGATGACGGGGAGTATCGGGTTCCAGTCAGAAACGCCATTAGAATTGCTCAGAAGAAAGCACAAAATGACATTATGCTTCTGCCTATAGCTGCTCCGGAGGCTGCACAATGAGATTTTTAAACATCAATAAATCCTTGCTGGGCCTTGCCGGTGCCGGCATTCTCTGTTTCTCCGGTGCTCTTCAGGCTCAGGATAATAAAGCGACGTCGCTTGATGAGCTGTTGCAGAAGATGCGCAACAGTCAGGTAGTTGAGTCTCGTGAACATCAACAGCGGGAAGCCGAGTTTATGCGCGAGCGCGCCAATCGGGCTTCGTTGCTGCAGCAGGCTGAGCAAACCAAAGCAAATGAAGAAAAGCGTTCTGAAGAACTCGAAGCACGTTATGAGGAACAGGATGCCCGTATCAAAACGGCGCGTGCCCAGCGTGACGAGCGTATGGGTTCGCTTAAAGAGCTGTTTGGTCACCTGAAAACTGCCGCGGGCGATCTCCAGTCCAACCTGAACAACTCGCTGATTAGCCTGCAGATTCCCGGTCGCCATGAGTTTGCCGCCGAGTTGTCTGCAAAAATGGACAACGAGACATCTTTGCCCACCATCGAAGAAATCGAGCGTCTGATCTATGAAATTCAGCGTGAAACGGTTGAAGCTGGCAAGGTCGTAAAGTTCACTACAACTGTGTCCACGGCTGATGGTCAGCCCTCCGAGCGGGAGGTTGTACGGATCGGTAATTACGGTGCTGTCTCTGACGGGCAATATCTGTTTTTTGATCCGAAGGAAAAGAGCCTGATGGTTCCGGGTACCCAGCCTCGCGGTTTGCCCAATCCGTCTGATCTTCAAAACGCGACCTCCGGGCTGAGTAAGGTGGCCATTGACCCGACCCTGCCACTGGGTGGTCAGATCATGCAGATTATGGTGGATCGTCCGGATTTGAAAGAGCGTTACAAACAGGGCGGAATCGTTGGGGCCATTATCATTATTGGCCTTGGTGGCCTCGGTCTGGCACTGATTATCTGGCGCTTTATTGCATTGCAAACGATAAGCGGCAAAGTGTCCAAGCAGCTGAAATCCAAGCGTGCGGTTACCAACAATCCGCTCGGACGAGTACTCAAGGTAGCGGAAGACAACGCCACATCGGATACCGAATCGCTGGAGCTGAAACTTGAAGAGGCGATCCTGAAAGAGCGGCCGGCGATAGAAAGCGGTCTCAACATGATCAAGATTGTGTCGATGGTTGCGCCGCTGATGGGACTGCTGGGTACGGTGGTCGGTATGATCCAGACCTTCCAGGCTATCACCGATTTTGGCGCCGGCGATCCCAAGCTTATGGCTGGCGGCATTTCAGCGGCACTGGTGACAACTGTCTGTGGTCTAATTGTGGCAATACCGACGGTTTTTATGCACACCATTCTGAGTGGTAAAGCAAAACGCATTGTGCATGTTCTCGATGAGCAGAGCGCTGGAATCATCGCCGAAAAAGCCGAAGCGACCAAGTAGTCGCAGGAGATCACCTCATGGCCGTATCAAATATGAGTGATGCACTTGAAGCCGTGCAAGCTTTTGTGGCTTCCGGTGGTCCGGTGCTGATCGCCATTGCGGTATTGACCTTCTTTATGTGGACCTTGATCTTTGAACGCCTGTGGTTTTATCGGGCGACCTTGAAGAGAGAGGTCAGACGTACGGTCGATTCCTGGGACAAACGGGCGGAACGGAAATCATGGAATGCGCAAAAAATCCGCAGTGCCATGATCTCAAGAGTATCGGACCATATAAATGCCAATGTGGATCTGATTGGCACCATGGTCGCGTTATGCCCGCTGTTCGGGCTGCTGGGCACTGTCTGGGGCATGATTGAAGTGTTCCAGGTACTGGCGACAACGGGTGGTGCTGATGCCAAATCCATGGCCGGAGGGGTAAAGCAGGCAACAATCCCGACCATGGCTGGCATGGTTGCTGCGGTGTCGGGAGTTTTTGGCAGTACCATTGTCAAACAGATAGCCGAGCGCGAACAGCAGCTTCTTGAAGATCACCTGACAATGGATCACTAGGTGTAAACCCCAGATAACCGTTGCCGAACAACGGTTCGACAAGCTTTAAGAGTATAGACATGAGCAGAAGGAACCAATCCGGAGATGAAGATACTGGGGCGATTGACCTGACCCCGATGCTCGATGTGGTGTTTATCATGTTGATCTTCTTCATCGTGACGGCAACGTTTATTAAAGAGCCTGGCGTCGAGGTAAACCGACCTGACGCCAATACCGCTGAAATCAAGAACGCCAAGATACTGGTGGGGATTGATGCGGATGACAAGATATGGATCGATAAAAACGAGATTGATCTGTCGCTGGTGGAGGATCAGGTTGAACTGCTACTGGCCGAAAATCCGAACAGCCCGGTCATTATTCAGGCAGACGGTTTGTCCAGCATCAAAACCCTGAATGCTGTTGCGCAGGCTGTACGGCAAACCGGCATTGTCGACATTTCCATCGCAGCTAAAAAGGATTAACCACTATGAGCTTTGCTAGATTCCTGTCTGCTGGCGCCATGGCATTAGCGGTTACTCTTGGATTGCTGCTGCTGATGCACGTGCTGATACAGTCAGATGTGAGGGGCCCCGAGGAGGTACAGACCTACAAAGTGCCGGAAATCGTTATGCCGGAGCGGGTAATTACGACCGAGTTTGATTTGGCCAAACCGCAAAAGCCCGATGAGCCCGATGATTTGCCGCCCACCATACCGGAGCCGGAATTCGATAACCCTACAGCTGTCTCAGAAGGTATCAGTATTCGTCCGGAATTTACCAACCAGGCGGATATCAGCGGCCCTAACGCTTTTACCGATGGTGAAATGATTCCACTGACCGTCGTGCAGCCCGAGTATCCCCGACGGGCAGCGCAGCGCGGAATCAACGGCTACTGTACGGTATCGCTCACCGTCGCCGCTAATGGTTCAACCAAGGATATCGCAATTGACGATTGTCCGGACTCCATTTTCGAGCGGTCGTCGATCAGAGCTGCTGAACGTCTGAAGTACAAACCCCGCGTGGTCGACGGTCAGCCAGTAGATGTACCTGGTGTCAAATACCGATTCACCTACCAGATGGCTGAATGAGGATTGAGGTAATTTCTATGAGATTTAAATCTGGACTCAAAGGAATAAGTAGTACCGCCCTGGCCTGTGTTTTGGGTTTGGCAACATTACCGTCCTTCACCGTTGGTGACATTCAGCTACAGGGTGGTCAGGCCCTCGCCCAGACACCACCCAAGCTGCCGGGGTGCAAGGCACCGCCGGAAAAGCGCAGGCTCAAGACTCTGTCGCAGAGCTTTTTCAAAAAGGTCGAGCAGGTCGACAACCTGACGAACCCGCCTGAAAGCAAGGATGGCACGACGCCTGAGCCGGACTACCGTGCGGCCTGGCCTATTCTGCAAAGACTGCTGGACCGTTGCGAGGACTGCAATGAGTACGAGTCGGCCCAGCTCTTTCAGCGAGCCGCCTTTATCCAGTACCAACTGGAAAATGTACCGCTGGCAATTGATTACTTTAAGCGGGTAGTACAGCAATCGCCGAATATCCCGGAAAGCCTGGAAACACAGCTGCTGTACCAGATTGCGCAGTTATTGACGCAGGAAGAAAAGTACCAGGAAGCATTGGACCATTTTGCCCGGTGGGAAGCCATGTGTCCGGCCGTAGTCCCACGGGATTACTTCTTCTATCTGGCGCAGATCTATTTCCAGATGGGGCAAAAGGACCGCGCTCTTTCCGAAATTGAAAAGGCGATCAAAAATGTCGAGAGCCAGGGCGAAGTCGCCCCTGAGCAGTGGTACAGATTGCAGTTATCGGTATTGTTGGACAAAGAAGACTTCGTGGCCTCTGAGAAAATCGCCGAGAAGCTGGTCGTTAACTACACCAATTACCGTATGATTTCCCAATTGGCCCAGATTTATGGCGTGAACGGCAAGGAGAATCGACAGCTGGCACTGACCGACGCGCTGAATGTCGTCGATCAGCTGTCGCGCGAAAATGAATACCGTAACCTCGCCTATCAATATCTGTCGGCAGAGGCGCCATATCTTGCCAGTCGCGCAATGAAAAAGGGTCTGGAAAAGGATGTGGTCAAGCGCTCGGCGACCAATCTGGAAACTTTGGCCGTGTCGCTAACGCAGGCCTATCAGACCAAGGAAGCCATACCGGTTATGGAAGAAGCGGCGGGCAAAGCGGATAGCGGTAAGCTGTATGGCACGCTCGCTGCCATATATCTGGATACCGAAAATTACGCCAAAGCAATTGAGTCGGGTAATAAGGCGATAAATAAAGGCGGCCTGCGTAGTGAAGGCGAAGTTTATATGTATATGGGCTCGGCCTATATTGGCATGGAGCGTTTTGCCGACGCAATCCCGGTACTGCGCAAAGCCGCCAAGGACGAGAAATATCAGCGCTACGCAAGTGATTTGATCAGATATGCCAACGCTGAAAAAAAGCGGCAGGAAGATCTGAAAAAATCAGCAGCCAAAGTCGAAACATCGCAATCTGCTGACGACGAAGAGTCGCCTTCAAGCTGAGGGTGACGCGCTTTCCGGACCTTGCCCACACGCCGTGGGCGCCCCACATCTGCTACTATCATCCATAATTGTTTCACTAACGGGCTCAAACCCGGTGAGAATTGGCGATTATGGATTTCAACGATCTGGCAATCTTGCTGCATTCCAATGTCTACGTCCTGGTCCTCGAAACCTGGGATGAGTCACGTGCGCTGACCCTGTTGCAAAAGTATTTCCGGCAGGAATCCATGCCGGCCTGGCGGTGGTCGGTCTCTGAGGGACGGCAGTCGTTGGGCCTCGGTCTTCAAACCGGTGACAAGGATGCGCATCGCAAGCCGGAAGAGATCCTGCGGCACATCAAAGCACATCAGCCTGCGTCAGCGTTTGTGCTGTGTGACATTCACCCCTACCTGGACGAGCCGGTAATCGTGCGACTGCTTAAGGATATTGCCCTGAATCAGCAGGCGGCACCGCACAAGGTCGTGCTGATCAGTCATAGGTTGAAACTGCCACCGGAGCTATCCCGTTACTCGGCCACCCTGACCATGTCGCTGCCGGGAGATGAAGAGATTCTGGCGATTATCCGGGAGGAGGCCAGACGCTGGTCCGAGCTGAACGGCGGCGGGCGTATTCGCACCGACAATGCCTCACTGAATAAACTGGTGAGCAACCTGAAAGGCTTGCCTCATCAGGACGTAAGGCGGCTTGCACGAGCGGCGATTTTTGATGATGGCGCTATCACCACCGAGGATCTGCCCCAGATAGCCAAAGCCAAGTTCGATCTCATGGATATGGAAAGCGTATTGCACTTTGAGTACTGCACTGCCCACTTATCGGAGGTGGCGGGACTGCGTCGGCTCAAGCGGTGGTTGCAGGATCGGCAAAGGGCGCTTGTTGAACCGCATGCCCAGGATCGACCCAAGGGCGTGCTGTTGTTTGGTGTGCAGGGCGGCGGAAAAAGTCTCGCTGCCAAAGCGATTGCCGGGATCTGGGGGCTGCCACTGCTGCGCCTGGATATGGCCGCATTGTTCAATAAATACATTGGCGAAACCGAACGTAACCTGCGGGAGGCGCTCAAGCTGGCCGACGTCATGGCCCCCTGCGTACTGTGGGTGGATGAGCTGGAAAAAGGTCTGGCGCAGGAGGATGACAATGCCACTTCCAGACGGCTACTGGGTACTCTGCTGACCTGGATGGCGGAACGGCAGTCGGCCGTGTTTCTGGTGGCTACCAGCAACGATATCAGCCAGTTACCGCCAGAACTCATGCGCAAAGGGCGCTTTGATGAGATCTTTTTCGTAGACCTCCCCAATGCCGAGGCCCGACAGGCCATTCTGGCTATCCATTTGAAAAAGCGAAATCTGGATGCGACGGCGTTCGACCTCCTTCGCCTGGCAGGATTGTCGGAAGGTTACACGGGCGCGGAAATTGAACAGGGCGTCGTTTCCGCAACCTACGCCGCGGCCGCACTCGGTGAAACGGTGGCCCAGTATCACCTGGAGAATGCATTGGTGCAGACGCGTCCGCTTTCCGTGGTGATGGCCGAAAAAATGAATTATCTGCGGGCCTGGGCGAAGGAGAGGGCGGTACCGGCTGATTGACGGGGCGGCCCGGTACTGATCGTTAATCGCCGGAGACGCCTTGATTTTACAAATACAGTGGAAGCCTTACATGGCGGCGGCGACCCGTCCTGATGGCATTACCCCCGCAACATCATAGCTGACTGGCCTCCTGTTTCTGTACGTCTTTAACTTACAGGGTGGCCTTTTTATTGCATCAGGAGTTTTCAGAGGTCGTGTCGCCGCAGTCCCGGGTTTTCCCGTGTTTATGGGTCGAATGGCTACGGTGACGGACACCAAATGAGGAGTCGTTATGAACACTTTTAGACACACGCTTTTGGTGGTCGCGGGATTCACCGCTTTGAGTACAATTGCCGGCTGCAGCAGGGACGGCGCGGGGCCAGAAAACGAAGAAGGTATTTCGTATCTGACCGATGGCCGGACAGATCAGGTATCGGAAGGACTGATTGCCGGGACCACGACTCAAGGTCCACAAGGTAATTCGATTAATGAGCCGTCCTACTCCAATGAAACTGTGCGTGCGGTGACGGGCGAAGAAAACGATTTGCATGTCGGTACCGTCCGGTTCGATCCGGATTCGACCGAATTAACGGATCTGGCGGAGTCGACGCTGGACGAGCTGGTCAGCACTATCGATCACAATGCGCCTACGCAGATTCATATTCGGACGGTCAATCCTAATAATGTCGACCCGGATGCGCTGGCTGAAGTCACCAGTGACCGGATAGAAGCCGTAAAAAGCTACTTGCAGGACAAGGATCTGAAAATAGAAGGCTGGGAGGAGGACCAGGTATCCGGGCGGGACTACGAACGGATCCGCGGGGATATTCCCGACCCGGACGTCTGGGCCGACGATATCACCGTTGAAGAAGGCGTACAGAAAGTCGTGATCACAATCGTTTCGCTGATAGAAGGCGAAGCGTGACGGGTCCTTCGCACTGAAGTCTCGTACGCAGGCATCCCGATATCCGCCGGAATGCCTGCGTGCCGGCTAGCCTTGTTCCAGTTGGTGGAGGCGGTTCACGTCCCGGACGGCGCCCTGATCGGCGCTGGTTGCGAGCAGCGCGTAGGCGCGCAGGGCCGTAGAGACTTGCCGCGGCCGTGGGGAGGCAGGCATCCAGCCGAGGCTGTTCTGATGCTCGCGGCGCCCGTCGAGAACAGCGTCTTCTACCACGAGATCGATCCGTCGATTAGGAATATCGATGCGAATTTTGTCACCATCGCGGACAAGACCGATATTACCACCCGCCGCGGCTTCAGGTGAGGCATGCCCGATCGACAGGCCCGAGGTGCCACCGCTGAAGCGGCCGTCTGTAAAAAGTGCACAGGCTTTACCCAGACCTTTCGACTTCAGATAGGACGTCGGGTATAGCATCTCCTGCATACCGGGTCCGCCCCTGGGGCCTTCGTATCGAACAATGACCACGTCGCCGGGCTTCACTTTGTCTTCCAGAATATCGGCGACGGCCTGCTCCTGGGATTCGGTGACATGGGCGGTGCCTTCAAACACCAGATTTTCCTCGTCAACACCGGCCGTTTTAACTACACAGCCATTCTCGGCCAGATTGCCGTACAGCACCGCCAGCCCACCTTCCTGCGAGAAGGCGTTCTCTACAGCGCGTATGCAGCCCTGTTGACGGTCGGCATCCAGTGTGGGCCATCGCGTCGCCTGGCTGAACGCCGTCTGGCTGGGCACACCCGCCGGGCCTGCCTTGTAAAATTGCATCACGGATTCGGACGGGTTGCGCATAATATCCCAGTTATTCAGCGCCTCTGCCAGGGTGGCTGAATGGATTGTGGGACACTCACTATGAATTAGCCCTGCCCGATCCAGTTCGCCCAGAATGGCCATAATGCCACCGGCACGGTGCACATCTTCAATATGATATTTCTGGGTGTTGGGTGCTACCTTGCATAGCTGTGGCACCCTGCGACTGAGCTGGTCGATGTGCTCGAGACCAAAATCCAGTTCGGCTTCGCGGGCGATGGCCAGCAGGTGGAGAATGGTATTGGTACTTCCACCCATGGCTATGTCGAGTGTCATTGCATTGGTAAAAGCTTCATGGCAGGCGATGTTGCGCGGCAGCAGGGCCGACTCCTCCTGTTCGTAATAGCGGCGGGTTATCTCGACGATCAGGCTGCCCGCGCGTTCGAATAACTGGCGGCGATCCGCATGTGTGGCCACCACAGTCCCATTCCCGGGCAGACTGAGTCCCAGGGCTTCGGTCAGGCAATTCATGGAGTTGGCTGTGAACATCCCGGAGCAGGAGCCACAGGTAGGGCAGGCGCTCCGTTCGTATTCGGCAACTGTTTCATCGGAAACCGAACTGTCGGCGGCGATAACCATGGCATCTACCAGGTCCAGCCCGTGGTCGGCAAGTTTGGTTTTACCGGCTTCCATCGGGCCGCCGGATACAAAAACGACCGGTATATTCAGTCGCATGGCGGCCAACAGCATACCCGGCGTAATCTTGTCGCAATTGGAGATACACACCATGGCATCCGCGCAATGCGCATTAACCATATATTCCACCGAATCAGCAATCAGGTCCCGGCTGGGCAAGCTATAAAGCATTCCGTCATGCCCCATGGCAATACCGTCATCCACGGCGATGGTGTTGAATTCCTTGGCAACGCCACCCGCTTTTTCAATTTCGCGGGCGACCAGTTGTCCCATATCCTTTAAATGAACATGCCCCGGGACAAACTGGGTGAAGGAGTTGACGACGGCGATGATTGGCTTTTCAAAGTCACCATCCTGCATGCCGGTGGCGCGCCACAGCGCGCGGGCACCCGCCATATTGCGACCGGCCGTGGTGGTTCTGGAACGATACTGCGGCATGACTACCTCTATATTGAGCATCGGCGAGGGCGCCGGATTCATTCGAAATCAAAAAAGCGCGTAGTATATCATTGCTCAAACCGATCGTCTCACTGCCACTTGCAGGATTTGACGGTCACTCAGTCGGACGAGGGGGCGTTGGCCTCCAGTAGTATGGCGGGAAAATGTCGACCAATCTGCTTTTCCAGAAAAGCGTAACGCTTGTAATGTTTGCTGTCCGGTTTGATGGTGCCAACCGCACGATAGCAGCGTCGACATATCTGTTCGTACTCCGGCGTGGGGCTGCTGCTGTTGGTGGCAGCAATGATCGCCTGGATCAGGTTCAGATTCAGCCCGATATGTCGCGGGTAAGCGCTGAGCGCTTCCAGGAACACGTTGATGGCGGCGGTGTAGTCTTTAAGTTCATAAGAGCCGATCCCCGATTTTGTCAGCTGCGCAGCGATTTCTTTGCCGCCCTCACTGATCGGTTCGCTGGTGATGCTGTCGATGATACGCATCAGCTTTTTATCGTCGGGGTGTTTCGAGGCAAGGCTCGACAGCAGTGAACGCGCCTGCTCTTCTTCATCCATAGAGTGGAGCGTACGGGCGAAATCCAGGGTAGCCTCGGGCGATGGATCCGGCAATTTACTGTACAGATCCCGTGCTTTGTCCGTCAACGTACGCGCGATGTCTTCCTGGCCCAGACTTTGTTGCAACTGTGCCTCGGCCATGGCCGATCGTGCCTGGATCTCCGGCATTTGTGGGTAGCGTTTGCCTGCCCGTTCAAGATACGTATTCACTTGTTTAACCATCGCTTTGGCGTCGCTGGCCGGAACGCCCTTGCGAATATTGTCGGCCGCCTTTCGTGCGAAATTGAAATAGTCCTGGGGCGATTCATGGTATGAATTGGCGCCCCACTTGATGGCGTTTAAATGGGATTTTGCCGATAGCTCGTCGTCGCCGTTGATGTCAGCGAGTTCTGCCAGCCGCCTGTGTCGGTGCGCGGATTTGGGTGAAACCTGAGTGGCCCGCTCGGTTGCCTGCTGCGCCTTCACAATATCGTTACGGGCTTCATGGACATCGGCCATGAGGTCGTGCGCCTCGATATATCGAATATCTTCGTCAATAATTTCCTGCAGCAGCGCCTCGGCCGCCGACAGTTTTCCCAATTCGATGAGCGTCCGGCTCATGCCAAGCTTGGCCCAGATCAGCGGCTTTTTATCGAGCACACCTTCATAAACTTCTTTTGCCTCCTGCAGCTGTCGCAGTAAAAACAGCAATTGGCCTTTGATTTTAATGCAATCTCTGGCGTAGCGGCTTTGCGATTTTATCATCCGGTTACAGCCATCCAGCGCGCCGGTGTAATCCCCGTCAGAAATGGCTTTTTTAATGGGCAAGAGTGCAGCGTGCCGGATAATTGCGCGGTTGAGCCGGGTTCTAAGGGAAGCTTCGGTATAGGGTTTGGTTATATAATCGTCCGGCTGGCATTCGAGCGCACCCAGCACCATCTCGCGTGAAGACTCCCCGGTCAACATGATAAACAGACTGGTCATCAAAAATACCCGCAGATAGCGGACTTCTTCCAGAACCTGCTGGCCGTCTTTGCCATTGCCCAGGTTGTAATCGCAAATGACGATATCGTACTTGTTTTGAGAGCACAGGCGCACAGCCTCTTCGCCATCAGCCGCCGTGTCCACAATTTCGGCACCAAAATTCCGCAGGGTGCGCATCATGGCGCCCCGAATTTCCGGGAAATCGTCAATTATCAGACAGCGCTTCGTGCTGTAGATTTTGATGAGATCGATCTGGCGAATCTGGTTTAAATCTGTTTCCATGTGCTTGGGGTCTGCTTGGGCTTTATAGAAGCTTAGACCCTATATTGGTGCTCTGCAGGGATCGATCCGTGTCTATTGACTATTATGGAACCCGTTCCAGCCAGTACAACCCTGAGGCTTCAGGCACACGGGTACCCGGGTTAGCGGATACCGCGCAATGTTTTGACGAAAACCTTGGATTTTCGCTGGAAGTTGTACAGCGCTTTGCGTTCTACCGGTAACAGATCAACCAGCGTTTCGACAAAGCCCTGTTCCAGAAACCAATGGGCCGTCTGCGTGGTGAGGACGTAGAGCCGGGTGATGTCCAGTTTCAGCGCTTGCCGTTCGATATGGGTCAGTAGTTTTGCGGCACGGCCGTTGCCCCGGTATTCCTTCTGCACCGCCATGCACGCCAGTTCGCCGGATTCGCCATCCGAGAAAGGGTAGAGGGCGGCGCTTCCGATAATGGCGCTGTCCTTTTCCATCACGATAAAACAGTGGATCTCTCGCTCCAGCAGTTCGCGGGAGCGCTTTACCAGAATACCATCGCTTTCCAGCGGCTCAATGAGTTTCAGGATCCCCTGAACATCATCGATGCGCGCCCGCCGGATGGTTTCATAGCTGTCGCGATACACCATGGTGCCCGAGCCGTCGCGGGTGAACAGCTCTTTCAACAGCGCACCGTCGTCGTGCGTCGCGATGATGTGCGCACGGGGCACCCCGCCATCACAGGCCTTGTGACAGGCGCGCAGTGAAAAATAGGTGTTGGTGCGGTTATGCAGCGGTTGCTCCACCAGAAACTTCTCGCACTTGAGGAGCGTCATCTCTTTGTAAAGCGTGCCATCCTTATCCCGAATTGGCCCGTCGTCGTTGAACGCGATAAGCTTGTCCGCGTCGATGTTGATAGCAATCTGAATGGCTACATCGGCGAAGCTCAAATTAAAAATTTCACCGGTAGCCGAATAACCGAGGGGGGAGACCAGCGCGAGCGCCCCGGAATCCAGAACGCCGGTTATGCCCTGTTTGTCCACATTGCGTACTTTTCCCGTAAATTGCAGATCAATGCCATCAATTACGCCCTGTGGCATGGCGCTGACGAAGTTACCGCTGCGTACCCGGATTTTGGCGCCATACATGGGCGTGCTCGGCAGACCGTTGGAGAACTGCGCTTCGAGTTTGAAGCGGGTTGTGCCGACCGCCTGGATCACGGATTGCATATCGTCGCGCGACGTGATGCGCAAGCCTTTATGGAATGCGGATCGTGTTTTGCTCAGTGTCAGCTGTTCGTCAATCTGATTGCGGGCGCCATGCACGATAACCAGTCGCACGCCAAGACTGCTTAACAGGGCGATATCCGAGACGATATTGGTAAAACCCGGCTGATCCACACAGTCACCGGGCAGCATAATGACAAACGTCTTGCCGCGATGGGCATTGATATAGGGACTGGACTGGCGGAACCAGTTTACATAGTTGTCGGTTGGGGAATCTGTCACGCCATGGTCCTGTTTGAGCTCAAAAAAAAAGAGTATAACCAGTTTTGGGTGTATGTGAATTGATTCCTTCGTCATTGGCACCCGCCACTGGCTGGCCGGTTTGGCTGGTGAACAGGCCGACAGTTTAAAGAGAGTCCGCAGAAACGTACCCGGAGAAGTGATAGAGTAAATGCATCATCAGGCGGCATGCCATGCAGCTCTCTCCTTCAAGCTTTCCAATCCATTGTTACCCGTTGGCTTAAATCTATGACTCCGATCGATTCCGAGCTTTCCCTGCGTATTCGCATTATTCGCGTCGTATGTATATTTTTTATGATGTATGTGCATGTCAACCCGGGGCTGAGCGGCGAGGCGCTTGGGCCTTTGCTCGCACTTGGCGACAACGTCATTGTCGACTTTCTCGGAAGGGCCAGTGTGCCGGCGCTGAGCCTGATCAGCGGCTTTCTGATGGTACATGAGCTGCAGCGACGTCATTTTCTGCGTGCTCTGCGCAATCGTCTGCGCACTTTGCTGATGCCGATGGTGGCGTGGAACTGCATAATTATTCTGTTCAGTGCATTGATCTTTCTCCTGTTGCAGGAAAAAACCACTGTTTATCGGGAGCTCGAAGGCGTCGATGCCCAGACAATGGTCGTCGGCAAACTCATGGCATTGCGCAGCGATGGTGCGACCACTGCATTGAATTTTCTGCGGGACCTTTTTGTCTGCGCCGCGCTGTCACCGCTGCTGATCTATCTGGTACGCCGGCTGGGTCTGGTCGCTGTCGCCGGGGGCTGGATTGTGGGCCTGGTCTTCGGTTATGAGCCGCTGGTCTATCGGCCGTCCATTTTGATGTTCTACCTGTTCGGAATATACTGCGCGCTGGATCAGAGGGCACTGCATCTGCGCCGATGGCAGGCGATGACCGCGCTTGGGCTGGCGGTAATCCTGCACGTTGCCGATACCTGGGTGTTTTTCCAACTGATCGATGGCGATAGCCTGCTCAACACGTTGATGCAGTTTGTGAAACGGCTTGCACTGGCGATGGCGGTGATCCATTTGGCTGGTGCCATGCTGAAACAAAAAAAGATGGCCCGGTTACTGTTGGATATCGAGCCGCGGATCTATTTTGTCTTTCTTTCACACAGTGTCATTTTTCTGTTTTTGTGGGGCGTATGGCAACTGCCGTTTGGCAGCGACCTTGCGCCCCCCTATATTGTGTTCTTTCTGCTGGCACCCTTCATCGCATTGTGGGTGAATATCTATCTCTACCCCTTGATCGTCGGCGCGCCGCTGCCGTTGCGGGCGGCATTGGCTGGCAAGTAATTAGATATCTCCCCATAACAGTTGCACGGCGGTCAGTGCGACGATTGGGGCCGTTTCCGTGCGGAGCACCCGGGGACCGAGCGCCACGGGTCGAAACTGTTGATGCTGCATGGCATACGCAATCTCCGTATCCGACAGCCCACCCTCCGGGCCGATCAGCAGCGTCAGCGCCTCGGGGCGCGAAAACGCCCTGAGAGACTGGCTTTCCCGGTGGTGGAGCAGTAATGCAAGCCCCTGTACCGGTGTCTGTATAAAATCGGGCAGGGGAACGGGCGCCCGCAGATCCGGCAGTCGGTTGCGCTGGCATTGTTCACAGGCGCTAATGATCACCTGCTGCCAATGTGCCATTTTTTTATCAAGGCGGTCGCCTTTAAGTCGTACTTCCGTTCGTTCCGTAAAGAGTGGCGAAATGGTCGTGACGCCCAGCTCGGTGGCCTTCTGCAGCACCCAGTCCATGCGTTCCCCGCGGGAAATCCCGACCGCAAGGTGCGTAGGCAGCGGGGATTCTTTTGTGGTGTCTCTGCGGGTTGATTCCAGAGTCAGTCGCGTGGAACGTTTGCCGGCTTCCGCGATGGTAGCGCCGGCCTCATTGCCCAGCCCGTCGAACACGATCAACCGGCGTCCTGTGTCGAGTCGCAAGACGCGGGACAGATAGTGGCTCGGGGCATCGTCCAGCCATACAGTCTGGTCGGCCGGCCAGGGCGGTGCGACGTACAGGCGCGGGATTCGCATTTAATCTGCCAGGCCCAGATTCCGGACAATCGTCGCGGTAGGGTCGAACTGGTTCATGGTGTAAAAGTGCAGTCCAGGCGCGTCGTTTTCCAGTAGGGTTTCACACAGTTCTGTGACCAGATCCAGTCCAAAAGCCGTAATGCTGGCGGTGTCATCGCCATAGCTTTCCAGGCGCTTGCGCACCCAACGTGGAATCTCTGCGCCACAATTGTCGCTAAAGCGTGCCAGATTCCGGTAATTGGTGATCGGCATAATGCCGGGATAGACCGGTTGATCAATGCCGGCGGACCGGCACTGTTCCATAAAATAGAAATAGGCGTCTGGATTAAAGAAATACTGGGTGATCGCCGCGTTGGCGCCCGCGTCGAATTTTCCTTTCAGGTAACGAATGTCTTCCTGATAACTGCGAGCTTCCGGGTGGATTTCAGGATAGGCAGCCACCTCCAGCAGAAAGTGGTCGGCAAAATGACGACGAATAAATGCCACCAGTTCGTTGGCGTAGACCATCTGGTGGGAACCGCCCATGCCCGATGGCATATCACCGCGCAGGGCAACCAGGCGACGGACGCCCATTGCCCGGTAATCATTCAGCAGCGCCAGCAGAACATCTTCGTCGTCACCACCGAACGAAAGGTGCGGCGCTACTTGCGCGCCCGTGCTGTTTATGGCCTGTACGACGTTTTTGGTATTGTCGCGGGTGGAGCCACCCGCGCCGTAGGTGACGGAATAAAACTGCGGCCTGAAACGATTCAGCAATGCCTGTACTTCGCCCAGCTTTTCCCGTCCGCTCTCCGTCTTGGGCGGAAAAAACTCGAAGCTTAGCCGTAACTCATCGGTCATGGTTAATTGTCCTGTTGTACTAAAAAGAGAACCGCGGTTGCGTCGACTCAGTATTTATAGGTTTCCGGTTTGTAGGGACCCTGCACCGGAACATTGATGTATTTTGCCTGGTCGGTCGTCAGGTGCGTCAGCACACCGCCAAAGCCTTCTACCATCGCGCGCGCGACTTCTTCATCCAGTGCCTTGGGCAGCACCTTGACGTAGACGCCGGCTTCCTTTTCCGCCGGGCTGAGGTCGGCGAAGCGCCGTTCAAACAGATAGATCTGTGCCAGCACCTGATTGGCAAATGAGCCGTCCATAATGCGGGACGGGTGCCCGGTGGCGTTGCCAAGATTCACCAGTCTGCCTTCCGACAACAGGATCAAATGGTCATTGCTGGCCTTCTCGCGCCAGACCATATGCACCTGGGGTTTAACCTCTTCCCATTCCCACTGCTCGCGCATGTACTGTGTGTCGATTTCGTTATCAAAATGCCCGATATTACAGACAACAGCACCGCTCTTGAGACTTTCGAGCATGGCGGCATCACAGACATTGATATTGCCGGTGGTGGTTACCACCAGATCGGTCCTGCCGAGCAGTGCATGATCAATATCATCAAGCGTGCCCGTGTTCACACCGCCTATGTAAGGCGAGACCACTTCGTAACCATCCATACAGGCCTGCATGGCGCAGATGGGGTCGATTTCCGCTATCCGGACAATCATGCCTTCCTGACGCAGCGAAGCGGCTGAGCCCTTGCCCACATCACCGTAGCCAATAACCAGCGCTTTTTTGCCGGACAGCAGGTGATCGGTGCCGCGTTTGATGGCGTCGTTCAGGCTATGCCGGCAGCCATATTTATTGTCATTTTTCGATTTGGTAATTGAGTCGTTCACATTGATGGCCGGTACCCGCAGCGTGCCGTTGGCGATCATTTCCTGCAGACGGTGAACACCCGTGGTGGTTTCCTCGGAAATCCCGTGAATATGATCCAGCATACCGTGATACTTGTCATGTACCAACTGGGTCAGGTCACCGCCGTCGTCGAGAATCATATTGGCGTTCCAGGGCTTGCCGTCCTTCAGAATAGTCTGCTCTATGCACCACCAGAATTCCTCTTCCGTTTCGCCTTTCCAGGCAAAGACCGGGACACCAGCGGCGGCAATGGCAGCGGCCGCATGGTCCTGGGTGGAAAAAATATTGCACGAGGACCAGCGAACTTCAGCGCCCAGCTCGATCAGCGTTTCGATAAGAACTGCCGTCTGAATGGTCATATGGATGCAGCCCATAATACGGGCGCCGCGCAGAGGCTGTGTCTCGCGATACTTGTTCCGCAGGGTCATCAGTGCCGGCATTTCGCCTTCGGCAATCCGTATTTCCTTGCGGCCCCAGGCGGCGAGTCCGATATCGGCGACCTTATAGTCGGTGAAGTTGGCTGCAGTTGCGGTAGCGGTCATAGTGTTCTCCAGTGAAAAGGTTAGAGGGCTGTGGCCTAAAGTGCGCGGCTCAAAAGGCTGGCTTTATCGGTCCGCTCCCAGCTGAAATCATCCAGCTCCCGGCCAAAATGACCATAGGCCGCGGTGGCCCGGTATATGGGGCGCAGCAGGTCCAGCATATCAATCAGGCCGCGGGGGCGCAGATCAAAATGCTCCCGCACCAGCCCGGCAATGTGGGCATCGCTGATCTTGCCGGTGCCAAAGGTATTGATGGAAATGGAGGTTGGTTCAGCCACGCCGATGGCATAGGAAATCTGGATTTCGCAACGTTCGGCCAGGCCGGCTGCCACAATATTTTTCGCAACATAGCGACCGGCATAGGCCGCAGACCGGTCCACTTTGGAGGGATCCTTGCCGGAGAATGCGCCACCACCGTGCCGCGCCATACCGCCATAGGTATCCACGATGATTTTGCGCCCCGTCAGCCCGCAATCACCCACAGGTCCGCCGATGACAAACTGGCCAGTCGGGTTGATATGGAACCGGGTATCTTTATGCAGCCACTCGCCGGGCATGACCGGGCGAATGATTTCCTCCATCACCGCTTCGCGAATATCCGCCTGCCTGATGTCCGGATTATGCTGGGTTGAAACCACGATGGCATCGGCGGCCACTGGCTTATTGTTTTCGTAGCGCAAAGTGACCTGACTTTTGGCATCCGGGCGCAACCAGGGCAATCTGCCATTCTTGCGCAGCATGGCCTGGCGCTCCATCAGGCGGTGCGCATAGTAAATCGGCGCCGGCATCAGTACGTCGGTTTCATTGGTGGCGTAGCCAAACATCAGGCCCTGATCACCGGCCCCGAGATCCTTGTCCGCGGCTTCATCAACGCCCATGGCAATATCGGACGACTGCTTGCCTATGGCATTGAGTACCGCACAGGAGGCGCCATCAAAGCCGACATCACTGGTGTTGTAACCGATGTCGAGAATGACCTGTCTGACCAGATCTTCCAGGTCGACATAGGTGGATGTGCGGACTTCACCGGCAATCACGGCCATGCCGGTTTTTACCAGCGTCTCGACGGCCACGCGCGCATTTTTATCTTCCCCGAGAATCGCGTCGAGTACAGCGTCGGATATCTGATCGGCCATTTTGTCGGGATGCCCTTCGGACACGGACTCCGATGTAAACACTGAATATTGGGCCATGCGGCTAATTCTCCTGGGTCGTCTGAATAGGTTTGAAATACTGTTGTATCTGAATTTGAAATCCATTGCGCAGGGCGAGATGAACGCTCTCACCGTCGGCCAGACCAGCTGCGCCTGCCCAGCCCTGCAAATCTTCCGGCGTAAATCCCAGCCAGAGATCGCCACAGCTCTCCCGGGTCCAGGTCTGGTCATGTGACCGCAGCTCGGTAACCAGCAGCACACCGCCCGGGGCCAGGCTCCGGGCAACATCGAGAAAAATATGCGATGGAGACGGCGTGTGGTGCAGCACCATATTGATCACGGCGCAGTCAAAGCGGTGCTCATAACCGGCCAGTGCGCGGGTATCGCCCAGCAGAAAATCCACATTGGTCAGATTGTGCGCCTGAGCCAGCTGACGCGATCTGTCGAGCATTGCCTGACTGTTATCCAGCGCCAAAACGCGCATGAACCGGTCGCATAACGCCGGTAAAAACTCGCCTTCACCGGGCCCCACTTCCAGCGCGTTGCGATTGGTGGGTGTAGCTGTCATCTGCAACAGCTCGGACACCGCCCCCCGGTATACGTCAAAGCTGGCGATCAGATCCTGTTGGGCCTTGAATTTGGTCGCGTTTTCCAAAAAAAACTGCTGTGAGCGCTGCGCACGTTCGTGCCAAACCCGCCGCAGCCCCTCACGATAGGGCGGCGCGAGGGGCAGGCTGTCCACCTGTTGGAACAATGCCCTGATCAGCGGTGCCCATGGGTTATCCGGCAACAGTATTGCCCGGCGGTAAAAAATGGAATTGCCTTCACGGCGATTTTCCACCAGACCGGCGCCAGCCAGAACCTTCAGATGATGACTGATACCGGATTGCCGCACCCCAAACGCGTCGGCCAGCTCCAGTACGCCGTAAGAATCCTTGGCGAGCGCCTGCAGAATACTCAGGCGCAAGTCATCGCCCGCGGCTTTAAGCAGCAGCGACAAATCGTGGGTTGCGTGGCAGGATTCCGGGTTGGTCAACGTCATGGGGGAGGAGTTTAGCAGCAGATCACACCTATATCAAAATATTTTGATATAGGTGTGATCCTCGGTGCGGGTGAACCAATCGCGTCAGTGACCTACAGTGGTCGAGGCCGCGGTGGGCTTTTTGAGTCAACAGGTATCAACCGCATGGTTATTCCGTTACTGTGAAGGTCTCGAGCGAAAAGCCCGCCGCCGCCCGTTAAAATCCCAAGCTGGTTTTTGAATGGGTGTTTTTTGCCATAAAAATAACGAGAATTCTAAAAATTTGCGGAGATAATATGTCAATCGGTAAGCGTCCCGGGTTTGTGCACTCGATACTGGGTGTGTTTTTTAGTTCATTGTTGCTAACAGCATGTGGCGGTGCTACGCCTGATAATGGCGGTGGTTCCTCCTCCAGCAGTTCATCCAGCAGCAGTTCATCATCCAGCAGTTCTTCGTCGAGCTCATCCAGTTCCAGCAGTTCCAGCAGCTCGTCCGGTGGGGTGACGAATACTGTGCCACCCATTAGCGTCCAGGGCAATCAGGTATTATTTGGCGGGCAGCCCGACAGTATCGCTGGCTTTAGCCTGTTCTGGTCTACGACTGGCTGGGGTGCCGAACGGTTTTATAACGCGGAGGCGGTGGCTTACCTCAAGAATGCCTGGAACGCGCAGCTGGTTCGCGCAGCAATCGGTGTGGACCCCATCGCCACCGACGCATTCGGCGGCAGTGGGCCGAGCGGTAACTATCTGGATACAACGGATGGCAACCAGGAGACCCAGCGTCAAATGCTGTTCACCGTGGTGGACGCCGCAATCGCCAATGACATGTACGTGATAATTGACTGGCACACGCACAACGCCGAAAACCATACGCAGGAAGCGGTCGAGTTCTTCAGCGAGATGGCGACGCGCTATGGCGAATACAACAACGTAATCTATGAAATCTATAACGAACCGTTGAACCCGGCCAGGGATTCCGATCGCACCTGGGGCGATGTCATCAAGCCGTATGCCGAGCAGGTGATTGCGGCGATACGGGCCAATGATCCCGACAACCTGATCATCGTCGGTACACCGAACTGGTCGCAGGATGTGGATGCCGCTGCACGAAACCCGATAACGGCGTATAGCAATATTGCTTACACCCTGCATTTTTATGCCAATACCCATTTCGCCGATCAGCGGGATGAATGGGGCCTGATACCCAAGGCAGAGGCGGCCCTGAATGCGGGGATAGCGCTGTTCGTCACCGAGTGGGGCACGGTGGAGGCTTCTGGCGATGGCGGCGTGAATCGTGAATCAACCCAGCAATGGATGGACTTTCTGCGGCAGAACAATATCAGCCATGCCAACTGGTCACTGCACGATAAGGAAGAGGGTGCGTCGGCATTGAACCCGGGCGCCAGCGCGACGGGCGGTTGGACGGACGCAGACCTGACCGAATCCGGTCGATTTGTGCGCGATATCATTATGGGCTGGTAACGGGCCAGTCATTCTTTCGGAACGGGCTTCGGCCCGTTCTTCGTTTTCGGCGGCGCGGAAAACCCGCTTTGCCGTCCGGGCGTCCGCCATTAGAACTGGTCAGTTTGACTATTATGCATCACTTGGTGGTTTACCTTGCAGCCAGACTAAAGGACAATACCCACCCTTCGATGGCCCATCCCCGGCCTTTGGGGGCGCGACAGAATTTTTCAGGCCCATGCGACTGCTGTCTTTTCAGCCAGGGCAGGTCGCTGGTCATCCCCGCTTGATTCGATTATTCCGCGTCAAAAATCAGCTTGTCACATTATCAGGAGTGTAGCTATGCCAACCCGTAAAGAACTCGCCAATACCATTCGCGTCCTCAGTATGGATGCCGTGCAGAAAGCCAACAGTGGCCACCCCGGGGCGCCCATGGGCATGGCAGACATTGCCGAAGTGTTGTGGAATGATTTCCTGCAGCATAACCCGCAGAACCCCAACTGGCCAGATCGCGACCGATTTGTACTGTCCAATGGTCATGGATCCATGTTGATCTACTCACTGCTGCATCTTTCGGGTTACGACCTGCCCATGGAAGAGCTGAGCAACTTCCGGCAGTTGCATTCAAAAACGCCGGGCCACCCCGAGTTTGGCTATACCCCTGGCGTGGAAACATCCACCGGCCCACTGGGGCAGGGCGTCAGTAACGCGGTCGGCATGGCATTGGCCGAAAAAATACTGGCAGCACAGTTTAATCGTCCGGGGCACGAGCTGGTCAATCACTATACCTATTTGTTTTTGGGTGATGGCTGCATGATGGAAGGCATTTCCCACGAAAGCTGTTCTCTGGCCGGCACCCTCGGCCTCGGCAAGCTGATTGCGTTCTATGACGATAACGGCATTTCCATTGATGGTCACGTCGAAGGCTGGTTTACCGACGATACCCCCAAGCGGTTTGAAGCCTACGGCTGGCATGTCGTTGCCGATGTCGATGGTCATGATCCCGATGCTATAGCCGCCGCCATCAAATCGGGGCAGGCTGTCACTGACAAACCAACACTTATCTGCTGCAAAACCGTTATTGGTTTTGGGTCGCCAAACAAAGCCGGTACTCATGGTGTACACGGGGCCCCGCTGGGCGATGCCGAAGTGGAGGCCACCCGAAAAGAGCTGGGCTGGACCCATGCGCCGTTTGAAGTGCCGTCAGATATCTATGCCGGCTGGGACGCGAAGGAAGCCGGCGCGGCCCGTCAGGCAGCCTGGGAGAAAGCGTTCGAAGCATACAGGTCCGAGTTCCCGGAACTTGCTGCTGAATATGAAAGACGGGTAATTCGCGAAGAATTGCCGGCCGATTTTTCGGCCAGAGCCGAAGCCTTTATCAATGAATGTCAGCAGAAGCAGGAGAAGATCGCTACCCGCAAGGCATCGCAAAACGCCATTGAAGCCTACGCAAAGCTGCTGCCCGAAATGCTGGGTGGATCTGCCGATCTGGGCGGTTCAAACCTGACCATGTGGTCCGAAGTCAAACCGGTCACGGCGGAGGATGCCAGCGGCAACTACATATATTACGGTGTCCGCGAGTTCGGCATGAGCGGTATAATGACGGGCATTGCATTGCATGGCGGGTTCGTCCCGTTTGGCGGAACCTTCCTGATGTTTATGGAGTACGCACGCAACGCCGTCCGCATGAGCGCCCTGATGGGTGCACATGACATTTTTGTCTACACCCATGATTCCATCGGACAAGGCGAAGACGGTCCGACGCACCAGCCTATCGAGCAGTTGGCGACACTGCGTATGACACCGAAGCTGATCACATGGCGGCCGGGCGATGCGACCGAATCCGCCGTTGCCTGGAAAGAAGCGCTCGAATACAAGGCGGGTCCATCGGCTCTGGTATTCAGTCGGCAGGGCGTGGAGCATGTTGCGCGTACGCCTGAACAGGTGAAGAATATCTCCCGTGGCGGCTACGTGCTGACCGATTGCGACGGTACACCGGACGCAATTCTGATTGCTACCGGTTCGGAACTCTCTCTCGCGGTCAATGCAGCCGACAGCCTGACCAAAGCGGGGCGCAAGGTTCGCGTTGTGTCCATGCCAAGCACCAGCGTATTCGACTTGCAGGATGCGCAGTACCGGGAGTCGGTGTTGCCAATGGCCGTATCGAACCGGGTCGCCATCGAAGCGGCACATGCCGACTACTGGGCAAAATATGTGGGTCTGGATGGTCGCACGATAGGCATGACGACCTTCGGCGAATCTGCACCGGGCAATGCGTTGATGGACTATTTTGGATTTACCGTAGAAAATGTGGTAAATACCGTTAACGAATTACTGGATTGACCTATCCAATACGCCGCCCGTCCGGGCGGCTTCTACCAATATTCCCGTCTGGAGATTTTCCATGAATGTAAAACTCATGTCTGACATGAATTTAAAAGGCCGCAAGCTATTGATCCGTGAAGATCTCAATGTACCGGTCAAAGACGGCAAAGTCACCTCGGATGCACGAATCCGGGCCGCGTTGCCCAGTATCCGAATGGCGCTGGACGCCGGCGCCAAAGTGATCGTCATGTCCCACCTGGGGCGTCCAACTGAAGGTGAATTCGAAGAGAAATATTCATTGCAACCCGTGGCTGATCATCTTGGCGGCCTGCTCGGTATGGACATTCCCGTCGTGCGCGACTGGAAAAATGGCATTGATGTGGATAGCGATCTGATCCTGCTGGAAAACGTCCGGTTCAATCTGGGAGAGATGTCGGATGACGAAGGACTGGCCAAGGCCTACGCCAATCTGTGTGATATTTTCGTGATGGACGCCTTCGGCACCGCCCATCGTGCGCAGGCATCTACCCACGGTGTTGCCCGTTTTGCCCCAGAGGCGTGTGCCGGTCCATTGCTGGCTGATGAACTGAATGCCCTGGAAAAAGCACTTGCCAATCCCGAGCGGCCCATGGTGGCACTGGTTGGTGGTGCCAAGGTCTCGTCAAAACTGACAGTCCTCGATGCGCTGTCAAAAATCGCTGACATATTGGTCGTAGGCGGTGGCATCTCCAATACTTTCGTGGCATCCGCCGGGTACGAAGTGGGTAACTCATTACATGAGAAAGATCTGATTCCGGAAGCGAAGCGACTGCGCGAAGCGACCAAGGTCGTTTTCGCTGAAGATGTGCGCGTGACCAAGGTGGGTTTTAAGGATTGGCAGCATGATTCACCCACTGAAGTCAAAAACATCGACGAAGTGGCCGCCGACGAAGAGATTATCGACTACGGACCCAAAACAGCTGCCAAGGTTGCTGAAATACTAAAAGGTGCCAAAACCATTTTGTGGAATGGCCCCTGCGGTGTGTTCGAATTTGACGCTTTCGCGAAAGGTACCGAAGCGACCGCCCGAGCAATCGCCGAGAGCAATGCCTTCTCCATTGCCGGTGGAGGCGAAACGCTGGCGGCCATCGACAAGTTCGGTCTTGCTGACCAGATTTCCTACATTTCGACCGGCGGCGGTGCCTTCCTTGAATATGTAGAAGGCAAACCATTGCCGGCGGTACAGGTTCTGGAATCACGTGCCAGGGAAGAATGACCCGTTGGTGGATAAAGAGCGAACAGTAATAAGGTCTTTATTCGCCCACTGGTATTTTGCCAGATGAAATGATTCGGATATTGTCATTCTGTATCTTCAGTTTGATTATCGTTAGTCCAGTGAAAGCCGGGACGCTCGACTTTGGCCCGGTTACGCGGGCGCTTTGTCAGCAACTGAGTCATCCTGAGGCTCCATTGGTTGATTCGCCCGAGTGCGGTGGTAAAAAACGGTTATTCGGCGGCTCGCTGGCCATCGCTTACAAAGGCAAAATAATATACGAAGTGGCCACCGGTGCCGCAACCACGGACGGGTCTGAAGTCGCCGATCGAGGAAGCCTGTTTCGCGTAGCCAGTTTGCATAAACCTATCACGGCGATTGGCGTAATGCGGCTGGTGCAGGACGGCCATCTTGACCTGGATTCGCCCGTATTTGGCAATCCGGTTCTGCATGGAGTCGACGGAATAATAGGTGAGGAGAAAATAGTTCGGGATATCAGTCCCGACTCCGAGATACTAACGATTACCGTCGATCATTTACTGCGCCAGTCGGCGGGCTGGCCGGAAGCTTCCTCATATGCACCGTTCGCACTGAGAAAAGCCAAGGACCTGATGCACCCGCGCGGCATTGCGGGCCGGTTTGAAACTCAAAACCGCGCGGACCTGGACACGCTGGTCCGCTATATGGCTAATCTTTCTCCAGTAGAATCACCTGGGAAAAAGTACCACTACAATAATATGAATTACGTGGTGCTCAATAAAGTAATAGAGGTTGCATCGGGGCTCTCCTACGAAGAGTATTTCCGTCAGCATATCTTCGAGCCTCTTGGAATTAGATCGATCAAACCCGCGAAAACATTCCTGGCTGATCGTTACAGCAATGAGGTGCAGTACATCTGGCCGTCGTTCACAGAGCCCAGTAACCTGCACGAACAATATTGCACAGGTGAAAAGGCGCCGTCTCAGTATGGTCTTTTTCGTCTCGAAGGCAACTGGGTCGCAACACCGCGGGGGTTGATTTCTCTGTTTGATGCGATTGATCTGGGTGTACGGGAGCGGGCCATACTCGACGATCGATCAGTTGACATGATGTTTTCTGTGGAGCGAATTGGCGGTCAGAATGTGGCGCGTGGCTGGAGTAATGTTGACCGGCACAACGCAAATCGCGGCGACTGGTCATTTACGGGAGGTAACGCCGGTACGGCCGCCAGATTCGTGAAAACCCGCGACGGCTTTAAAATTGTGTATCTGCGTAACGCCAGTCCCAGTGTACCCGAGCAGAGCCGACATAATTCAAACCGGGAGAGTCGTGAGTCGCGGGAGGCTTTCGATATTCAGTGGAGCCCGCGCTGGCTTACAGAAACGGTGTTGCGAGAAGTGAGACAACTAAGCCGGCTGGATCTAGACGCGGCGCGTCCGATTCCGCCGCCGCCTGCGACCAACGAGTGGAAAAACTCATCGTTGAGCATCGCCGATGTCCAGGCGGGCTGTCAGGCAAAAGCAATCGATCCCTGTTCCGGTGCGGATTGTAGAAACTACCCGGCGACAGCCATTGTCGGCGATCCGCAGAGGGTGAGCCGGGGGCCTTCAATATTAATGTGCGGCCGGCGTTAACGCTGACGAAAATGCGTCCAGCTCTTTGGGCGTTCCCAATACATGGACGGCATCCGGGGGAATATCCGAAATTGAGACCTTCATGTTATTGCGTATATAGTATTCATACATCGGCGCAATATATTTTTCGCCGTTGACCAGTGACCCGCTATCGGCGAAAAATGCGGTATAGGCTTCGGAAAATGATTGTGCCGTCGAGAACCAGTACAACCCAATAGAAGCATACGCTGAAATGCGCCGCTTTTCCGATACCTCGACGGCCCAGCCATCATGGCCTGTCCGGACAAAGCTCCAGTGCTCTCCAGGCATTTGAAAACATGGTATCCACCCATTCGAACCGGCACGAATTCTATCGGGCGTCAGATATTCGGGCTGTACATAAGTGTCGATATTGTAAATAAGCAAAGGTTCGTGCATACGCCAGCAATCGCGCGATAACCAGGCGCTTGTTGCCTGTCCGTCTGACACTTCGGTCAGTTCGTGAATCACGACATTGAAATAACCGAGCTTTTCACAGGCTGCTTTAACAAAGCCCCCCGAGTCGTTCTCAGCCAGACAAACAAAGATTAACTGATCGTCGGGCGCGATCATATTTTTCAATGAAAGCATCGACCATTCGAAAAGAGTTCGCCCATGCGTCTCGATTGCATACTTCGGGACGGTATAACCCGCCGTGTAAAAGCGGGAGCCTCGACCCGCCATAGTGATTAGGATATTTGCCATACTTCCATCGGTCCTGCTGTGAGTTATTTATCGCCCAATAACTGGTGGATGTCCTGTTCTGACATATTCAAAAACTCGTCTGGGCGGATCGCCCTGTCGTCCACGTAGAAGCCTTTTCTTCCTGGCCACGGTTTGCCAAAAAGAATCTCGTCATAGGGTATCTGCCATTTATCGAGCCAGGCCATCAGCAGCGGGGCCGTGAGTTTGTTGATCTTGCCAATATTTCCGCTGTGCGTCTTCATGTTGCGTGAGGTGTACAACATAATGGTATAGCCACGGGCCTGATACTCCCGCAGTCGCTCAACCATTGGTGCATAGGGAACCAGATCCTCATACTGCACAGGATCTCTTCGAATGGGACAAATAGTCCCATCCACATCGATTATCAACGTCCCCAATCCATCTTCTATACTAGCCATGCTCTACCTTATCAAGTATCTTGTCAGCCATCAGCAGGAACGCAGTGACTTTATTTGGGTGGTCAATGTGCAATGGGAGCATTGAGAGGAATAACGAAGCCTCTGCGAGCCTTACGACCTTCCAGTCGTAGTTGTTTGCACTCAGCTTTTTCATGAATATCAGTTTCAGCGCGTCATGTCGGTATTGGTGGAGTCGCAATTCGAACTCGTTATTACCTGTTAATCTCAGATCATACAACCCATTGTTTATAAAATCATAATCTCCCAAAATACTGTGAGAAATCTTGCACAAATCGTACATGGGATGTGTCCATATATCCGGCTCGGTCAGAGCGCCTTTCGGATCAATAAGTTTTAAAAGGTAGCGCTCCTGATCATAGAGTATGTTCGAAAGGCAGGGGTCCCCGTGGCCCACGGACAAGTGAGTTACATGAAACTGCTTCTCATATTTTGAATAAAGCCGTTTGTAGCGCAGAACCTGTTGGTGTATATCCAGTGCCGGATTGGATACTGCCAACATCTGGTTCAGCTTTTTGCCTGCTTCAAGCTGAAGAAGTTGTTCCACCCGCGAATCAACCTTGTCCAAAAACAATCGGCGCGATTCCGCCCTGATGGTCTCCGCAGCGGCTTTGACGCATGGACGCTGGGTGATAAAGAATAAAAGGCGGTCAATAAAAAGCTCAAAAGACTCCGGGCTGAATGCGCCATGTACCCATTGCAGCGCCGCGTCTGCAAGGTAATAGCGCATCATTTTGTAGCGAGCGCCGGTATCGTCCTGCGAGAAGTCGAATGGCTGAACCAACCAGCTCTGCATTGATTCAGGAACCAGTCCATGAAACCGAAATTCCGCCAGCATCTTCCGCTTATCGGTGGAGCTTTTCGTATAGAAATAGTTGTCTATCTCAACGCTGTTGAAATGTCTGGCCTCGGTAGCACCGCGCATATACAGCAGAAAGTCTTTGTTGTTGGCCAGATCCAGCGGTTGAACGCTGGTTACCTTCTCCCCACTGAATCCCGATTCATCCCATAAATGTATGGGGGCGGAGGTAAAACGCCCCCAATCGTTAAGGAACTCATGTCCGTTGACGAGAAATGTCAACAACGGCTTATATCGCCTGTCGGAAAAATTTTCCTCCGCATAGGGTAGGCGTTCAAGTAGCTGTGCCAGTCGTCTGTAATCCGTGATTCCAGCGCGACTGGAGATAATAAAAAGCGACAGCTCATCGTCGCTGGATTCGACGCGTTTGCGCAGAAATGACAGGTCCGAGGTATCGCGCAAATGATAAAACTGCTCACGGGCCCACGGTGGCAGATGCTCCTGGAGGTACTGCTGCAGGCTGCGTCTTCGGTAGATAATCTCGCCGTACCGCCGTTCGCCAACGAAGGAGCGTATCTGCTCATTGGTTCTCTCTCTGTCATCGAAAATTATGAGCACGGATTTATGTTCGGTCGTCATATCATCGATAACCTCGGGTGTGCCGCGTGAAAAAACCGATAGCCAGAAATACTCCGAATACACTCGCAAGGACTATCAGTACCGCTGTCTGACACAAAAAATACAGTTCGCTGAATTCAACACTCGCGCCCAGGAGGATACTGGAAAGCGCCGTAACAAAATAGGCGGACAAGTGGGTGATCAGAAAAGTGCCTTCGCCGAGTACCAGAAAAATGACGAGGACCTCGGTCATCCATATCGCAGCAGATAGCGCTATCAATCCCGGCAACCTGCCCTGGACAGACTGGATAATAGCAAGTTCCAGAAGTCGAAGTGAATGGCTTATTTTAAGTATTCTTAAACCACGTTGGGAATGACTGGACAAAACAAGGTACTGGTTGATGAAGATAAATATTTTGGCGACGGAAAAAAAAACAAGAATTGCCAAAGAACCTGCAACAAAAAAGAAAATAAAAAGAAACTTAAGGGTTGCGGAAACCTCGACATCGGCGATATAGAGGATAAGTATCAGGCTGCACATGACGATAAGGTCGCAGAACCGTTCCACGAGCCAGATGGCGAGCGCCTTTCTACGCTTTTGGTAAATCATCAAAAAAGACGCCAATCTCAGCACTTCACCCAGTTTGAACGGAATCAGGCTGCTGGGGAACGCTGTTACAGCATGCGTCGTCGTCAATGGAAGAATTTTGTCGCGTTGATCAAGCGTCAGTACAGCCAGTCGCATCATCCGAAACAGGTGGGATAGCAGATACAGAAACGCCACTGCCGCGATATATAGCCCGGGGTTGCCTTTAAGTTGGGAGCCCAGTTGTTCTCCATTTATCACGATCCAGGCTGCTGCGAACGCTGCAAGAAGAATCAGATAGGCACTGCTGGCGAGGTTCACTGGGAGACCTTCATTCCAGGCATTTCACCCTGTTGGTACATAATAGTGCCGGTATACCTGTCAAAGGGCTTTGTCCGGGTGTCTTTTGCAAGAAACCTGTCGCGTCCAAGCGCGTATCCCGCCAGTAGGTAAAGCACTCTTATTGCCTGTCTAAATATCCTGACGTTGGAAACCTGATCTTCTTCGCGCCAGGAAATTGGAAAATATGAGATCGTTTGACGGCGGTTGTAGCTCCCCAGCAGCATGAGGTAATTAAACGTTAGATCGTCGGGGAACGTCTTATAGTAAAATGATTCGAACGCTTGTAGGCGATACATATTGAGTCCCGAACCCAGATCTTTGACTGGTTGCATGACGACGATGGAAAATAGCGTATTGTATACTCGGTTACCGAACGTCCGGAATCTGGAATAGCCTTTTAGCTGGCTGCCTTTTGCGAATCTGGCTCCGAGCAGGCAGTCGGTGGACAGGTGCGCACCACTGGCCAAACACGGAACAATGTCATTTATATCAGCCTGGTCGTCGCCGTGAAGTACGATGACGTGAGTGAATCCATTCTTGATGGCATAGCGTATAGCAGCTTTGTGGGAGCCCCCAAGCCCGTAGTTGTCGTCATTGCGCCACGCGATAAAATTACAGCGCGTGAACACCGATTTGCCGGCGCCGATGGCCACTTCCAGCGTTTGATCCGGCGACTGGTTGTCAACCACCATAACGGTATCAACCATTAACTGTATCGCCGGAGAAAATTGCTCCAAGACCCTCACAATTTGCGGCTCGCAGCGATAGGCCGGTATAAAAACCAGAATTTTACTGTTAGTGACGTTCAATCTCGGACCTCATATATCGACCCAAAAGGCTCATAAATGCAAAATTGGTGAGCAGGTTGAATGGGGTTATGATTATCTTGCCCTCCAGCGCGCCTGAGCCTGACACGGACAGCCGATATAAAGTCAGGTGATCTACCACGAGTTGCAGTACGCCAGAATAGACCAGGGTGGAGAAAAAATGGTAGATCCAATATACCAGGATGAAATGAAGTGCCTGCTTTTGCGCACGACCGAAAACAAAGCGTAGCGACGTCGCATAGACGAACGTCACGCCCACATAGGATGAAGCAAAATTCGCCGCAGAAGGCCCAAGCGAAGTGAGCTCCACAAGGGCTGAGTAGCTGCTGAAATCCAACAGCCAGCCTGTGCCTGACAGAAAAGCGAATCGCATGAAGCGACTTGCCGCTGAGCAGGAGGGGGGGGCGGTCATGTTATTGCCCTGGCATTGTTTGCTACCCATTGGCGCATCTGATGGTGTCATTATTCTTTATACGGACTTCCGTCCAAATGTTACGGCATGCCGCCCTGTGTTCGATTGCCCGCCGCAGGCATTCATGAGCATTGCATTGTGAGCTGTCCCCGGTACGCCTGGCCTCATGACTGTTATACTGCGTCGCAAGCTTGGCCAATTCCAAACAAGACCGGATTGGAAGTCCCACCAGACTGATGCCACATTAGGCGCTATCCGGGAACTCGCGATCGGCATCGGTTCATGATGCCCCGACGCCCGGCGGAGGTAGTGTAGCATTGGGTCGGCCGGTGTTCCAGACGCGAAAATCACCCATCCCTTGATTTAACGACATGATCACATCCATGAATACAGATCCGAGCACGTCTATACCAGCAGTACGGTTCAACATCCGCCATACAATAGCCACCGCTGCAGGGCATGAATACTTCCTGCCTGGCCTGATAATATTAATATCGACCGTATTGAACTTTCTTCTGGTATTCCTTTTCTCGGATTATCAAACCTATCTGACCAGCGATATGCATGGTTACTGGGAACGGGCGCTGCAAATCTTCAACGGAGATGAAAAGACGCCCAATACCTGGGTGTCCAATGCGCCTTTTTATTCACGGGTGATTGCGGATATTTTCACGTGGCTGAATTTTCTGGGACTAAATGAGTACCGGCTGGTTACCATGCTGTCGCTCAATATACTCGCATCTGCACTGGGAACGTTGGCGCTCTACCATATCGGTATGCACGTAACAGGTCACCGGTTGACGTCTCTGTTATTGGCGGGCGCCTATGCTTTTTCCTACCCCAATCTTTATTTCAATACATTCCTGCTTGGTGAGCCGATTGCCGTACCATTGATAATAACGTCGATCTGGCTACTGTTTCGCTATTGCGGGTCCTACAAAGTGGTATACGCAGGCCTCTTATTGGCATTTGCAGTCGGCATCCGGCCTTCCAATGGTTTACTTGGGTTGCCCTTTGCTTTGTATATACTGTTTGCGGGTCTGAAGCTGCGGGAGATACCCTTCAAGAAGTGGTTCCTGCTGCTTTTCCCAAGAGCAGTCAGGGCAGGTATCTTTTCTCTCGCTTTTTTTGCCGTGATCTTCGCAATAGTGGCAGAGAACTTCCGTATATCGGACGGCAAGTTGCGTGGAATTACGGCACATTCTGGTTACAACTTTTTTCTCGGGCAAACCCAATCCCATATGATAGTCAGCCGGTTTGACGGCCTGCAGTATGGATTTGTACCATCATCAGTTGCGGGCAATCCTGAATACGGAACCATTGAAGTCGATATTCCGATATACGACTCGCCACGATTTATGGAAGAAGGTTTCAAAATGCTGGAAAGGCATCCTGAACTGTGGTTGGAGCATCTGGCCAAATTCAACTTCCTGTTTTTCGATAACCTCTTTCCCGCAGTTCCCAGTGTGCTGGGTTTTGACCTGTTGTTTGATCCTTTTCGTTATATCATATTCTCGATGTTGCTGCTGAGTGGACTTATCTTCATCCCTGTGCGTGAAAAGAACGTGAGGGTGGCCGATGTAGCGTTCTTTTCCGCGATTTTCGTGCTTTGCAGTATGTCGTTGTATTTATTCACGGTAACGCATCAATACTTTTTGAATTTTTCCTATACGGTTTATGTCCTGTTTTTTATGATGGCATTCGGTGTGGTGAGGAATTTTAGAAAGTATCGAAGGTCCATACTGATTTATCTATGTCTGCTGACAGGCTTGCTGTTGCTATTTCAGGGTTTAAAATATGCACAGAAAGTCACTGTCGAAGAAACTATAGCTGTAACCGTATCACCTGATCGGCACCGGCTGTTCAGGTTAAACCAGCCACGAATGACTGACGAAGCGGCAACTGAATCCTTCGCTGTTAATACGTTGAACTTCGTTGCGCGCGAGCAGTTGACCCATGAAGTGCTCGGCGATTTCGGTTTTAGGGAAAACTTTTTTCTTGACGCCGTAACCGAAATGCAGGTTCACGAGCGCGGCGAGTATATGTTCAGTGTTTACGCCGATGATGGATATCAGTTGTCAATCGATGACCGTGCAATCATGGGATACAATGGGCTTAAAAAGATGCACGAGTTTGAGACCCGAGAGGTTGTAAATCTGGATCCTGGTACATATACACTGAAAGTATCGATGTTCCAGAGTGGCGTTTTATCGGGCCTCGTTGGCTATTACCGCAGAATCGATAATGAGGAGCCCGTTGCGCCCTGGTATTACAACTCAAGAAAAGGCCACGGTTACCTGATTGGCGAAAATAGCGACGATATTACATTTTCACAGCCTGAACAGTAGCGAGGCGGGTACAAAGGGTCGGTACTTCCACGCCTTGATATGCAGAGAGTTTTTGCTGACTGTCAGTAATACGCTGGAGTAAAGTAAACATGATTGTCGATGCACCAAATCCTGAAGGGTATGACGTTGTCATCATTGGTAGCGGACCCGCCGGCATTAGCGCCGGTTTACGCATTGCCGGGCAGTCGTCGCTACGTATTGCCATTATCGAAAGCGGCGAGCTTGAACCGGATGAATCTGTGCAACAATTCTCCAGGGTGAGTACTGATGGCGACCTTGATCCTGGCTATTTTTCACTTCATATGCAAAGGCGGTTTGGTGGTACGTCGTCTGTTTGGGCAGGCTGGTGTGCGACACTGGAAGAGAGGGCATTCCAGAGCGGCGAATGGCCTATGCCTTTCGAAGACTTAGATCGTTACTATGCCGATGCAGCAGAGATTCTCGAGTTGCCCGCCGATGTCTATCTTAAGCGGGAGATCCCCGTCGAGGGCAGTTCGAGCATCGTTTATAAACCTTATTTTTTAAGTCCACCGGTTCGATTTGGCGAGAAGTACCAGTCGGTTCTGGAGCAGCATCCCAGAGTCGACCTTATCCTGAATAGAACCTGCAACTATCTTACCGCTCGGGCTGACGCCGTCAGTGAGGCGTTTTTGGTCGATTCCCGTAACCCGGCCTCCAATCCAGTTTCAGTGCAAGCAGGGGTGTTTGTGCTTGCTTGCGGTGGCATCGGCAACGCCCGGCTTCTGCAGCTTTCGGAGCTGGCCTTGGGGTCGCCGGTGGGAAGGTATTTTATGGATCACCCGCACCTTTATGGTGCGTCCAGTGTCTACTTGAACGAGTCCGTTATCCGTGCCTATATCAATGAAGAACACGATGTGGTGCATGCGCTTCAGTTGACGCCCGAGTTTTGCGAGAAGCAGGGGATACAGTCATTCGGTGTACAGTTCGACTTGGACAAAGTACAGGAGAAGCCGCTGCTGGGCGAGAGCAGTTCCCTTATTCTGTCACGTGTAAATATTCGGGCCGAGATGGTCCCCCGGTATACTAACAACGTAACAACTAACGCTTCAGCGGATGAACTGGATTCAGCCGGTAACGCTATATCCCATGTGAGTTTTCGTTTCGGATTTGACGAGCAGGCGCAGAGAATCTGGCGTGCTTTTTCTGAAGAAATGTTGCGGTCCGGACTGGGACGGCCGGCAGTCCTAAGCGAAGAGTTGTCCGTTACCGGTGGTGGACACTTGATGGGGACCACTCGAATGGGAATGTTTGAATCAGAATCCGTGGTCGATGTGAACTGCAAAGTGCATGCGGTCGATAATTTGTTTGTAGCCGGTTCATCTGTTTTCCCAGCTGGCGGTGCAGCTAACCCGACCTTTACCATTGTCGCACTTGCCCTTCGACTGGGAGATCATATCGCGAAACATTGGGGAGGCTCCGTTGATGAATAGGCGAGAATTCATGGCGAAGCTCGCCAGTCTGGCGACGCTGCCATTGCTCACCTGGGTGTCGGGAAGCTGGTTGACCGGTTGCGGTGCGAGCAACGACCGCGAGCCCGGTGATGCAGGCAGCAGTGGTGTTTCACGGCAGGTGGCAGCAGAACTACGACCATTGGCAGATCCCCGTTATCGGGAGTATGCGGCACAGTTTGAAGCTATTGAACTGTATGAATCGCTGCAACGTAAAGGGATTCTGTCGACTGACGACAAGTTACGGTCAGAAGTCGTCACAGAATTGGCTCAGACGGACCCGCTGGCCGAGTTCGCAGGCTTTTATTATGTGGAGAGCGAGTTACAGCTTTATGCACTGGCAATACTGCTGAATCCGGCGCCGGAAGTTGAAGCCTGAATAGAATTCAGTCACGGAGCGGTAGACGCAAAAATTTCTTACGCCGGAAGCGCCTATGGTCAAATTGCTGTGAAGTCAGACGCGACTATGAGCAAAAAATACGTGCGTTTATGGATATTCCGGCTAGAAACACACAGCTTCAATCAGCTTTTTGATGACATCAACAGCCGGCAATATCTGCTTCTGTTCAATAAATTCATTCGGCTGGTGCGCCTGATCAATGGAGCCCGGTCCCAGTACAATAGTTTGCATGCCCAATGCCTGGAAAAAGGGCGCCTCGGTGCCATAGGCGACGCTTTCGGCGGTATGTCCGGTCAGTTTTTCGGCCAGTTTAACCAGCTCACTTTCAGGGCTCTGCTCAAACGATTCAATCCCCTCAAACAAATGTCGGTAGTCACAGGTGACGCCGTATCGGTCTGCGACAGGTGCAATACGCGACCGAATTTCGGAGCGCAGGTCGTCCAGTTTCATGCCCGGCAGGAATCGCAGATCAAAATGCAGTTCGCACTGACCGCAGATCCGATTGGGATTGTCACCACCGTGAATGCAGCCCAGATTCAAAGTCGGCGCGTCAACGGCGAAGCCGCTGTGACGATGCCGTTGCTGCAGCTCGTCGCGCAAAGCCAGCAGGTCGGTCATGACTACACTCATCGCTTCCAGTGCGTTGCGACCCAGAGCAGGGTTTGACGAGTGGCCCGCCTGGCCGGTCAGACGGATGCCGTCCATTAATATACCCTTGTGCCTATGTACCGGGCGCATTCCGGTTGGCTCACCGATGACGGCGTACCGGGCCCTGGGGCTGCCCTGATTCACCAGTGCTCGCGCGCCACTCATGGACGATTCTTCGTCGGCCGTGGCGACTACCATGACCGGCTGGTGGAATTCGTCGCTGGTCAGTTGCTCCAGTGCTGCCAGCACTACCGGGAAGAAGCCTTTCATGTCGGTGGCGCCGAGGCCATAAAACCGTTGATCCCTGTCGAGCAACCGGAATGGGTCCTGTTGCCACAATTCGGGATCGCAAGGGACAGTATCGGAATGGCCCGCCAATACTAGCCCACCGCTGCCCTGGCCTTTCACGGCCAGCATATTGAATTTACCAGGGCGATCCGGTACCGCTTGCACCGCGCAACGAAAACCGAGACCGTCCAGCCAGTCGGCCAGCAGATGGCAGACCTTTTCATTGCTCATATCCCAATCCGGATGGGTGCAACTGACCGACGGCGCCGCGATCAGTTGCGCGAGGCGGTATTTATACGTTCTCATCATAGGGGGTGCGGTGTCCTTGCCTGGCAACTAGCGTAAAACACAGAACCGTCTGCGTGTACGGGCACGGCAGGCCGAGTCCGGGGCAGTGGTCTGAGCCGTGCAGCGATCAAATATTTATCAACTCACCGCGCAAAACACAGACGGCATAGCCGGCAATATGTACCCGGTCGCCTCTGACGTCGACAAAAACGTCGCCGCCGCGCCGCGACACCTGTCGTGCGTTCAGACCCGTTTTACCCAGTCTGTCCGACCAGTAGGGGCCGAGCATGGTGAAGGCTGAACCGGTTACCGAATCTTCATTGACACCGATGGCCGGTGCGAACATTCGGTTGACGAAATCGAAATCGCTGGCGCGGGCGGTAACGTGAAAAGCCTGATAGCTGGCGTTCAGCAGGGCGTTGAAATCCGGTGTGAGAGCGCTCACCTGATCTTCATCGGCCAGCTCTACCAGGACCTTTTTTTCAAATGCGGCCATATTGAGACAGCTGCCCTGGGCACCCAGCGCGTCAAGCACGGATGGGTCTATCGGGATATCCTTAGCGGGTCTGGCGGGGAAGTCGAGAACAAGCCGGTCCGCCTGTCGCAAAACCTGAATTTCGCCAACCTGGCAGCGAAACTGCAAACGGTCGGATGTCGCGTTCAAATAGTTCCAGAGCACGAACGCCGAGGCGAGGGTGGCGTGCCCGCACAGGTCGATTTCGCTCTCGGGTGTAAACCAGCGAATATGATAGCCTGAACCCTCAGCAACAAAAAACGCCGTCTCGGCCAAATTGTTTTCAGCGGCTATCTGTTGCATGCGGTGGTCGTCGAGCCAGTCGTCCAGAGGGCAGACAGCGGCGGGGTTACCTTCAAACGGCTTGCCGGCAAATGCATCGACTTGAAAAATTGGAATATTCATGACGTTCCTGAAAGTTCGACCCGTCTCTGCAGCGAGTGTACCTGTTAAGGTGTTTGCTGTGCATGCCCTGCGCCAGGCGGACGAAAGCGCGGGCCGATTCGGACCCGGCAGGTTACGGGATCGGTGTGCTACGGCTACACTACTTAAAAACCGATTATTCGACAAGAGCAAATAATATGCTTGAACGGTTACTGGACTTACGCACAGTTCTGGCAGAGTTGCACCGTACCCGCCGTATTTCGCAGGAGGATGTCAACCGTGTGCTGGGCACAAGTCGCTCGCGCGAGGAGACAGCAATGCATCCGCTGACCTATCTGGCGGGGCAACAATTGCGCGACCTGCACCATGGCGGCAAACTGTTCGATGAGCTTTCGCTCACGGCGTGGATGGCGGAAAATGCCGGATTGCCGCTCTATCACATTGATCCCATGAAGCTGCGCATGGCCGAGCTGGCGGATCTCATGTCCTTTGCCTTTGCCAAACGCCATGATCTGCTCTGCGTAAAAATGACGGCCGACGAGCTGGTGGTAGCCGTGGGTCAGCCCTACCTGCGGGGATGGGAAGAACAGCTGGAACAGGTATCGCGTCACAGAATCGCGCGTGTGGTCGCTGTCCCGTCCGATATCGAGCGCTACCGTCTCGAGTTCTATTCCCTGGCGCGTTCAATTTCAGGGGCCAAAGGCGGCACCGGGAGAACCGGCGTCGCCAACTTCGAGCAGCTGCTTGAATTGGGCAATATCCAGGACCCGGAAGCCAACGACCAGCATATTGTCAATATAGTGGACTGGCTGCTGCAATACGCCTTTGATCAGCGCGCCAGTGACATACATATTGAACCGCGACGCGAGCTGGCCCGTATGCGTTTCCGCATCGACGGGATTCTGCACCCCATCTACGAGTTTCCCGCGAGTGTGGCGACAGCCATCATCAGCCGCATCAAAATTCTGGGCCGGATGAATGTCGCCGAAAAGCGCAAGCCCCAGGATGGCCGTCTGAAGACCAAAAATCCCGATGGCCTGGAGTCGGAGCTCCGGCTTTCCACCATGCCGACCGCTTTTGGGGAGAAGCTGGTGATGCGGGTATTTGATCCTGAAGTGCTACTGCGTAACTTCGACCAGCTGGGACTGGTCGCTGACGACTTTCAGCGCTGGAATGCCATGTTGCATGCGCCGCACGGGGTAGTACTGGTGACCGGCCCAACCGGCTCCGGTAAAACCACAACACTTTATTCGTCGCTGAAAACGTTGGCAACCGAGGAAGTGAACGTCAGTACGGTGGAAGATCCGATTGAAATGGTGGAAGAGGCCTTTAATCAGACCCAGGTCCAGCACAATATCGGTCTCGACTTTGCTGCGGGCATCCGGACCCTCATGCGGCAGGACCCGGACATTATTATGGTGGGTGAGGTCCGCGATATCGAAACAGCGCAAATGGCTGTTCAGGCTGCGTTAACCGGACATCTGGTGTTATCAACGCTGCACACCAATGACGCGCCATCGTCCGTATCACGTTTACTGGACCTGGGTGTGCCCGCCTACCTGCTGAGATCCAGTGTCGTGGGGATAATGGCGCAGCGGTTAGTGCGCACCCTGTGCAAGCATTGCAAGGCCGAAACAGCACTGGAGGAAGTTGACTGGGAGGCGCTGGTCAGGCCATGGAAGATCGCCAGGCCGGCGCGCATCTATGCGGCGGCAGGGTGCCTGGAGTGTCGCAATACCGGGTATGCAGGCAGGCAGGGCATCTATGAGATCATGCCACTGACCACGTCGCTGCAGGCTTTGATTAAGGACGACTGCGATATGAACCAGCTGAGACTTCAGGCAATGCGGGAGGGAATGCGAACTTTACGGCTGGCAGGCGCACAGAAGGTGGCCGCCGGCTTAACCAGTCTGGAGGAAGTGCTGCGGGTAGCCCCGGCGGTGGAGAAATATCGCTAAAGCGCTCATACTTGAGCGCAGTGACATCGTGTTCCCCGGTATCGAGCGTATCGTTCTCCGGGTTCTTGTAAACCTTTGAATATCAGGCCTTAATTGTGTATCTCCGCGTTTTTTGGTGCGTATTTTTCCTGCTTCAGGCAGCCTCGCTGGTAGCGGCTGAGGAAGCGGTTGCGCCTGCGGGTGACACTGTAAACACTGAGACCACGCAGCAGGCGGCCCTGCAGCAGGAAGCCACGCCGGCCGCCGGGCCGACCGACGGCGCCCCGGATCCGGAAGCTGTTACTGCGACGGCCGATGACGCAGCGACAAAGGCCGGGGCCGAGGTTGAAATCGCGGTATCCAAAGCGCCCGATTTGCCCGAAAGTGCTGATCCGTTGCCTGACGCAGGGACTGAAGTTGAAGCGGAGAAGCGGCAGGTTGTGCCTATACCGAAGCTTGAGGTGGGATCATCGTCGGACACCAGCATCCAGCCGCTGGCCTTTCTGGACTCGATCGTGGATCCGGGGACAGCTGCCCGCCTGTCCTGGACGCCACGGGATTCCTTTGCGGGTATCGCCGCGCCGACCCCGGTACTGGTAGTGCATGGCACCCGGCCCGGCCCGGTGCTGTGTCTGACCGCGGCCGTGCATGGCGATGAACTCAATGGTATCGAGGTAGTCCGGCGGGTTATTTACGATCTGGAACCCAAAAACCTGGCCGGGACAGTGATTGGCGTGCCGATTGTCAATCTGCAGGGTTTCCGACGGGCGTCCCGGTATTTACCAGACCGGCGCGACCTGAACCGGTATTTTCCGGGCAGCGCCCATGGCAGTTCGGCCGCGCGGATCGCCCATTCGTTTTTTACGGATGTTGTCCGAAAATGCGAATTTCTGGTTGATTTGCATACCGGTTCGTTTCATCGCACCAACCTGCCGCAATTGCGCGCCGACCTGCACCGGGATGAGGTCAAGGAGCTGGCCCAGAACATGGGCGCTATCGTCGTACTCCACAGCAAAGGCGCTACCGGCTCATTGCGCAGAGCGGCCGTCGACAGTGGCATACCCGCAGTGACGATGGAGGCGGGAGAGCCACACAAAATCGACCTGGACGCGGTGGATCATGGTGTAAAGAGCATTGAAGCGCTGCTGCACAAGAGCGGCATGTATGAACGAAAGAGTATGTGGACCCGCCAGATCGAGCCCATGTATTATAAATCGCGGTGGGTTCGCACCTCGAATGGCGGCATTCTGACGAGCCGTATCAAGCTGGGTGAACGTGTAAAACGGGGTGATGTACTGGGCACCGTCACCGATCCGATTACCAACAGTACCGTGGAAATCGATACACCCATCGATGGCCGGGTTATTGGGATGGCATTGAATCAGGTCATGCACCCGGGCTTTGCCGCCTACCACATTGGGTATCAGTCCTCGGCGGAAGAAGCGGCCAGTCACGACGCAGGACCGGACGATGGTACGGGGGACGAGCTGGAGATGAATTCGCCGCTGGGAAAGAATAAGGCATCCCCGGATGGGCAAACATCCGAGGATGCCGAATAACCCCTGGGGCGACGACACCGTCTCAGCCCTGGCCAGGCGGCGGTTACGCCGCGCTACCGCTGTAATCCAGGTAACGGTCCAGCACCCGCTCCGATTTGCTTATAGCTGCGTAAAAAATAGTATTTTGCCGGAATAAACTCACATTTTTTGCCTTGTGCCAAACAGATCCAGCCGCAATCTGAACAATTGCGGCAGGTGGTCAATAGTGACTAATCCAGACTAAATCTCTGACATCCAGACCTGTCTTTGCTATGATCGCGGCCAGTCCAACACCGCATTAGCTAATAACAAGGCAGGTTCATATGCCCTTTGATCGAACGCTGCGTATCGCGACCCGTACCAGTCCGCTGGCCCTCTGGCAGGCCGAATTTGTAAAAGCTGCTCTGGAGCAGCACCATGCCGGAATATCGGTGACGCTGGTGCCGATCGTCAGTCGGGGCGACAAGATTCTCGATGTTCCACTCGCCAAAGTGGGTGGCAAAGGATTGTTTGTGAAGGAACTCGAAAACGCCCTGCTCGATGATGTTGCGGATATTGCCGTACACTCGATGAAAGACGTCCCCATGGAATTTCCCGACGGGCTCGGACTGTCTGTTATCTGCGAGCGTGAAGACCCGCGTGATGCCTGGGTCTCATCCACTTATGTGTCCATTGACGCATTGCCGGCCGGTGCCGTGGTGGGAACGTCCAGTCTCCGCCGTCAGAGTCAGCTGCTGGCCCGCCGGCCGGATCTCACGGTGCGCTTTTTGCGGGGCAATGTACAGACCCGGTTGCGCAAGCTGGATGAGGGTGAATATGACGGCATAATTCTGGCGGCGGCCGGCCTGCTACGCCTGGAAATGACAGACCGCATTCGTGCATATATGGCGCCGGAAGAGAGCCTGCCGGCGGGCGGACAGGGCGCGGTAGGCATCGAATGCCGTCTGCAGGATCAGGCGATTATTGATTTGCTGCAACCATTGCATCATCATCTGACGGCTCAGGCCGTGGTAGCGGAGCGCGCCATGAACCGCCGCCTCGAAGGGGGTTGCCAGGTGCCCATAGCCTGTTACGCCATACACCGGGAAGGCCACCTTTGGCTGCGCGGTCTCGTTGCACAACCTGATGGTACGCTGGTATTGAGCGACGATATCACCGGATCGCCGGATTCCGGTGAAGCGATGGGGGTGCAGCTGGCTGAACGATTACTGGCAGCCGGTGCCGACAGAATCCTGCAGTCTGTCTATGAAATGTGACGTGGATCTATCGGGTTGCCGGGTCTGGGCGACGCGCCCCGAAGCACAGAATGTCAGCTGGGCAGAGACACTCGGACGCCTCGGTTGCCGGGTGGAGTATGTGCCGCTGTTATCCATCGAACCGGTCCGCGAACCCGCAGCCGTCCAGGCCGTAAAGGAACTCATCCTCAATTTTGACCAGTTTCAGAAGGTGATCTTTGTCAGTCTCAATGCGGTGGAAGCTGCATTTGCCTGGTTGACTGATTACTGGCCGCAACTGCCCGAAGGCACGCAGTATTTTGCCGTAGGGCGCCGGACCGCCGAGCAGGCCGACCAGTGGGGCATTACCGTCAATCAACCGGGCCAGACCATGGACAGTGACGCCTTGCTGGCGATGCCGGAACTGCAGTCGGTGTGGGGCGAGAAAATTCTGATTTGTCGAGGTCGTGGAGGTCTGCCGCGGTTGGGCGAGGTGTTACACCAGCGTGGCGCGATTGTGCGTTACTGCGAGCTGTACGAGCGCTGCCTGCCGTCAGACGCACAGCAACAGGTGGCCAGCATTCTGCACCAGAACCCCGGTGATACGCGGGAACATGTCATACCGCTGTTCAGCGGCGAAACGTTACAGAACCTGTGGCGCATTCTGCAAAGCCTGGCGTCGGACCCGCGGCAATTCAAGGTAATTGTACCGGGGCGGCGGGTGGCGGATTTGGCGCAGTCTATCGGCTTTGGAACGGTTGTCTGTGCCTATAATGCATCGGAAACGTCCATGCTCGACGCGTTGTCCAGCTGCGGCCCGTAAGGCGTGCAGCTTGCTGTCTGGTCTGATGCATGACGGTAGACAGGAACCCGGCCGTTCCATAGCGTCCGGAATGGTGCCGGGTTACGTAAAACGCTTTTAAAATCACTCTTTTCACCGCGGCTTGAAGGGCATGTCACAACCCTACGGGCGCTGGAGTTTGCAAAACTCGCTATCATCAACAAGCGTGAGGTACGCGGCGTCTCCGACGCCTGACTCACCAACCGATCCGGGATTGGCGCATGACCGATTCATCTTCACCCGACAATAAAGATTTCACCGGCCCGCCCAGGCCGGAATCCGCAACCACTGATGCAAAAGGGACAGGACCGACGCCAGCTGAGCCAAAAACTTCCGGAACATCGACAAACCCGCCTGAGCTATCGCCATCGGCGGTGGCGGCTGCCGATGCGTCTTCAGCGCGGAGCACACCGCCGCCTTCACCTGGCGCTCGCCCGCCGAGCGGTACCCGTGCTGGCGGGGCACCGTCCAGCGGGGCACCAAAACTGGCAGTGTTCATCAGTCTCATCACTCTGCTTATTGTCCTGGGTGGCGGGCTCTGGTTGTGGCAGGCATTGCAGGCGGTTGGGGCAGGGCAGGCAGAGCGGTCCCAGGCATGGGAGTCTGGCCTGCAGCAACAGGAAAGCCGCATTCTGGCCTTACAGGCGGCGGTTGAGCAGGCGGGCCGCCGGGGCGAAGCACTGCAGCAGGACATCCAGCAGGCGCTCACATCTACCCAAAGTGACGTTCAACAGCTACTGTCCGACTTCGATCAGCGTCAGCAGCAACATCTGGGGCGGCTGGACGACCGACTGGATGCCCAGCAGCAACGGTTACTGAGACTGTCGACCACAGACCGCGAAGACTGGCTGCTGTCCGAGGCCATGCACCTACTGCGTTTTGCCAACCAGCGGATTCTCATCGAGCGATCACCGGCAAACGCCATAGCCCTGCTCGAGAGCGCAGATCAGTTGCTGCAACAGGCCATGGGTGGATCCGGGGATGCGGAGCTGTTTGCGATCCGCAAAACCATTCGCAGTGAAATCACCGCCTTGAAGCTCGTCAAAACACCCGACAAAGCAGGAAATTACGCCCGTCTTGCCGGACTGGTGGCGCACCTGGACGGATTGCCTGCGCGGGGTGGGTTGCCGTTGGGCCAGCCATTCACCGAAAGCACTGTGGCCAGGGAACCCGAAGCGGCATCCAGCTGGCGGGAAAAGCTCTGGCAGGAGATCAAATCGCTGGCTGGCGTATTCGATGACTACGTTCGGATCCAGGACGCCGACACGCCGACTGAGCTGCTGACGGATCAGGCAGCTTTACAACTGGTGCGCATGAATTTGCATCTGCTGGTCGATCAGGCGCAGGCCGCCCTGATCCGTGAAGAGGAAGCGCTCTATCAGGACAGTCTTGACAGAATTCGCGCGTTTCTCGTTCAGTATTATGAATCCTCGACCGAACGTGAGGCGCTCGAAGGCATGATTGACGAGCTGGCACAGGTACCTGTCGCGCCGGAGATGCCGGATGTATCCGACTCATTCCGGCGATTACAGGGCTATGTGCAAGAAATGCAGCGCCTGCGAGCAGGAGGCGACGCATGAAAAAGACTGTTTTGCTGAGCGCGCTGGCGCTGGTGGCCGGTGTGCTGCTGGTGCGAATAGTACAACAGGATTCCGGCTATATACTGATCGCGGCCTTCGGCAAAACCATCGAAATGCGGCTGGGGTTTGCCGTATTCATGCTGATTATAGGCGGATTGCTGCTGTGGGGGCTGGTACGTTTACTGGGCAGCCTGCGCAAAGGCTGGCACCGGGCACTGGACCAGCGGGACTGCCGGACCAGACAGCGAACCCAGCGAGGACTGGTGCATTATCTCGAAGGTAACTGGCGTGCTGCCGAGCGGGATCTCACCAAAGCCGCAAAGCGCACGGAGCAGCCGTTGGTGCATTATCTTGCCGCTGCACGCAGCGCCTATGAACTCGGCCATCCGGAGCAGGCACGTGAATATATTCAGAAAGCCCGGCAAACAGGGGAAGGCAATGACCTGGCAGTCTCCCTCAGTCAGGCGCGCATCGCCCTGCTGGATAACAAGTTTGAGCAAAGTCTGGCCATCCTGAATCGTTGCAAAAGTGCCTGGCCGCAACATCCGGTCGTTCTGGATTTATTGCACCGGGTTTATCTATCACTGAAGGATTGGCGGGAGCTGGAGCAGTTGCTGCCTGAGCTGGAGCGTCACCGGATTTTACCGGCAGAGCCGCTGGAGCAGCTGGCACAGCGGGTATATATCGGCCAGCTGGACGAGTTGAGGCAGGCCCACGTGTTGAAGTTGCGTGCCGACAACGCCAGTCGGGAGGCGTGCATAGAAGCGCTGCAGACCCTGTGGAAACGATTGCCGAAACCCATGCGGCAGGACCCGCAGATACTGGAGCGTTATGGTGCCCATCTGCGTGACCTCGGGCAAGACGAAGAAGCTGGCCAGTTGATTTGCCGATCGTTAAAGCAAACCTGGTCACCGCCACTCGTAGAGCTGTACAGTTGCCTGGATTTAAAGGACAGGACGCGGCAATTGCAACAGGTGCAGAAATGGCTGGAGGAGCATCCGCAGGATGCGCTGGCGCATCTGGCCTGCGGACGGGTTGCGTTGCGCAATGAGATGTGGGGTTTGGCCCGTGAGCATTTTCTCAAATGCCTGCAGCTGAGTCCGTTGCCTCAGGCTTACGCCGAACTCGGTCGATTGCTGGCGCATATGGGGGAGCATGAACTGAGTACACAGTACTATCAGCGCGGCCTGATGCAATATACACAGGATTTGCCGAGTCTTCCGATGCCGCAGGCCTGACCCGTGGTCCGGTCTGCCTGGCGCGTTAGTTGTGTTCTGGCCTGAGGCGGAATTGTATGCCATAATCGGCGGGCTTTATCATACGCCGGCCATCGTCAATATCGTTTATGACCGGCGCCGGCGTAGAGCACATTCGCTCCCCGTGTCGGCCATCCGCCCGGGGAGTTTTTTGTCGCAAAGCCCTGCCGGCACCCATCGAAAAACCCGCTCAAAACCATCTGGAATTTCGGTCACTTGACCGGCGTCAAACGTTTATCATGGTGGTACAGGCCATCGGGGCCAAACGCAGCGTACATGATATTGATATGTTGCCTGGACGGAGAGATTTTATGACGATTCGACGACCGGTTGAAATTATTGCAGCCCGTCCGTCTTCCGACGGCGATGGGGTAAAATTATTCAGGGTATTTGGTGGTAGTCGCCCGCAACGATTTGATCCGTTTTTGATGCTTGACGAGTTTGGCTCTGCAGAGGCTTCCGATTATATTGGGGGGTTCCCGCCGCACCCCCATCGCGGGTTCGAGACGATTACCTATATGTTGCAGGGCAAAATGGAACACCGCGACCATATGGACAATGTCGGCCTGCTGAACGACGGAGACGTGCAGTGGATGACAGCGGGTCGCGGCATTATCCATTCTGAAATGCCACGTCAGACGGAAGGCATCATGCGGGGGTTTCAGCTCTGGCTGAACCTGCCGTCCGAAAGCAAGCTGTCGCCGGCAAGCTATACCGATCTACCGTCCGCCGAACTGCCGGTTTACCGTCTGCAGGATGGTCGCATTGTGGCCATCGCGGGCGATGCGACCGTCAATAACACGCTGGACGTGAAAGGCTATTTCGATCGCCCCCGAACAAAGCCATTATTATGGGATCTGCAGCTTGAAAGCGCCGGCGAAGTGTCGATTACTGTGCCCGCGACCTGCACCGTGATGGTCTATGTTTTTGAAGGGCAGGTGGAGATCGCCGGTACACCAGTCAATGTCCGCCATCTGGCGCGGCTGGGTGAGGGGGACGAGATCGCATTGATCAATCGCACGGACGGCCATAGCCGGTTGTTGATTGTCGCGGGGGAGCCGTTAAAGGAGCCTATTGTGCAATACGGGCCGTTCGTGATGAATCGGCCAGAGGAGATCGAGCAGGCTATTCAGGACTATCGTGCCGGCACGCTGACCGGGCCGGACCTGGAAGAACGCCCGGATTGATCGGGGCGCTGGCCTGATTGCCCAGGCGCTGTGGTGATGAGCCGCTGACTCGACAGAAACCGGGTCGGCGGTTTTTATTCCTGGGGCAGGCCGGCGCTCAGGCTGCTCGATTGGGCCGCATCCAGCGACGGTGCCTGAACCGAGGTATTTTCATCATGGGCCGGAGATCCAACCGGTGTGGTATTGAAATTGGACAGCGTTACGACGATTACCGTCGCGACGATCGCCAGCATGAATGCCTGAAATATGGTTTTTATCGTTTCCATGATCTTTCTCGACAGTGAACTCTGATGTAAATGATTATCCCGACAATAGATCATCTTCGATAGTCGGGGTGTCACATGCTTTGTGTGACTTATTCACAATTCAAATTAAAAACCGGGGCGGCCCTTCAGAAAGGACAACCGCCTCACAGTTTATCAGGCGCTCAATGACGCACTTGCCAGGGTCTGCTCCTGCATAAAGTTCTGCCAGGCGATCTGTGCCTGCCGTATTGGGCGCAGGGCAACCTGTTCCGACGCGAGCATTTTTCGCAGTAACAGGTTGTTCAGCCGATGTCCGGAGCGATGCCCTTTGAAATGCCCGATGATGTAATGGCCGGCCAGCGCCAGATCGCCCACAGCGTCCAGGTACTTGTGGCGGACAAACTCGTCGGTAAACCGCAAGCCTTCACAATTGACGACCTTATCGCCCGAAATCAGGATGGCGTTCTTTAACGAGCTGCCACGGGCAAAGCCGCGGCGCTTGAGCGTCTGCAGGGATTCTTCAAAGCCGAAGGTACGGGCCTGGGCTATGTCCTGCTCGAATCCCGACCGGGTAAAAGGCATTGAGAACTTCTGACGCCCAATCAAACGGTCCGGAAACTCTATGGACATATCCATCCAGGGCACCAGCGAGGGTTCGTAAGAGGCCTCCGCTTTCCCTTCTGTGATATCGACCGGCCGCTCCACGACGTAGACCAGCCGCTCAGCGGTCTGCCGCTGTACACCGGCTTTGTCGATGAGCCTGAAAAAAGGCGCCGCGCTACCATCCATGATCGGCACTTCAGGCGCATCCAGTACCACGCGGGCATTATCAATACCCGCCGCGCTCAGTGCAGCCATAAGGTGCTCGATGGTGCTGACCCGAATGCCCATGTCGTTGCTGACAGTGGTAGACAGCTCGGTGTCGGTAACCTTATGCCAGAGCGCGGGAACAACGTTGTTGCATCCCGTCACATCCCGTCGCACAAACTCAATACCGGTGTTGGCCTCGGCCGGCATAATGGACATCACGACTTTCAGGCCTGTGTGCAATCCACGCCCCATACAGGTGACGGAATCAGCCAGAGTGTGCTGGTACAGAGACAGGTCGGTGTCGGCAAAAAATTCCATCTGGAGATCTCCCAGCAATTGGATTGTTCGGGTTTGTTTTCAGGTTGCCTTAGTTATAGTTGTTTATTACTTAACCAAACCTGAATGCCGAATTTTCTGCTGGTTATGGGAAAAAAAAGTATAAGGCGAGAGGATTTTTGCGAAATAGATTATGAAATACCCGTCGGGCATCAGTCCGTTATGACTTTGAAATGAATGGCATCATCGTCGTCCTGCACCGTATCCTGTCCCAGTTGCAGGGCGCCCTGACCAGCGAGCGGACAAAACTTGTGATGAATGAAAAGACTGGCAGCGCTGCCGATGCGTACGCTGGTACCGTTGGTGCTTGAATCCTGCAGGCCGATCAGGTCATCCTGAAGCTGTAGTACACAATGCAGCCGGGATACGAGGTCGCTCATAACGACCATGTCGCAGACCGCGCTGTCACGCCCGATGCGGAATGGCAACCGGTTGGCTTCGACTACATACAGGTGGTTTCGGTAAAACAGTTCAATGCGCTGTCTGTTCAAGTCACCGGACGGACTCAACGGGCGTAAGCGGGTTGTATGAACGTCGTCATCTGTCATTGCGGGCGGTACTCGGTCTTCGGCAAGGCGGCCATTGTGCCACGTAGTTTGCATCGTGTGTAGGTGTAATTGGCGCAGGCCTGTGGTCCCGACACGGCTGCCGCTGCGCCGCTGGCACGACTGTTGATTTTTTATCCAGTGATTTAGATGGCATTCAGCAACCCGCGCGCACAATCGCAGAAACAATGACGGAGGGTGGAACATGCGCCAGATCTATTTTGTGTTACCGCTGCTTGCCATGGTGCTGGCGGGGTGCGACCGGACAACCATTGTTCATCGTGATAATGCGACATTGCGATTACACGGATTCTATCTGGTGGACTCATTCGGAAACAGTAACGAGTTTTCCGGGGTGCACCTGAAGCTGGATCCTGCTGTGGACGGCGGTATTTTTGAGTTGTACTGGGACGTCGAAAGCTTCTATGACTATACCGTTACCATCAGCATCAATGACCAGCCTGATCTCTACGGCGCCATGATTCTATCGTCTGAGCTCTGCGGGCCGGAACGCGCCTGTGACTATGAGGGCGGGCAGATCTGCCAGTATTTCCGGGATTTCACCATGGGCTGCGGGCTGGATCTCTGGGAGGCGGAGCACTACCGGGAACCGGTGGAGCATCTTATGGGGACTGTTCCCTACCCGCTTTTTATAAATATCGAGGTTTGTGACGATGCCGAGTTTTATTGTGAGCTGGACAGCGTGGAAGTTCTGGCTTTCTAGGGTCTGTCGGCGTTCCATCACAACCACTGCCTGAATTGGCGCATTTTCAGACGAACAGCGACGATGATGAAACGTCTACAGACCCTGCCGGGGTGGTATCATCGTCCTGGGTCGTGTCGCTTGACAGATTTTGAAAGTTCCCGTACCAGTGCAGGTCATAGTCGCGCCTCAACAGGGAGGATAATTCGGATTCACCTGGGGCCTTTCGGACGCGGGTTGCTGGCGAACTGCGCTGGTTCGGTTAAACTTAGCGGAATATGGCGCCCCGACGCGCCGGGTCCGGTGGAATATCTGGTTCGGAGGCCGGACAGCATAGTACAGTACGCTTTGCGACTCTTGCTGATTGACTTGTCAGCCTCCTCAGGGCCGCTTCTGCATCAGCACCATTGGTAGACCTGACACAATTCTGACAAGGGTATCGGTATGCGGACATGTTATTCCCATTGGCCTCAATATGCCGGTCTGTTGTGCCGGGGTTGCTGTCCGTGAGATTGTCTCCTCCAAACCCGGTCACCCGTGCGGCACTTGCCCATCGCACATTTCCCTGCCTTGGCCGGTTGTTTTCGATCGCCGTTGCAATGCTGTTGTCGCTGCAGGGTCACGCCAATCGGCTTCAGTTCGAACCCGTGATGAATGAAGGCTATCCCAATGTGGCTGAGACCATGGCTATCACTCAGGATAGCGACGGCTTTATCTGGGTGGGTGGCAGCAACGGTCTGGCGCGATTCGATGGAAAGCGGTTCACCCTGTTTCAGTACGATGCGGACAACACATCGAGCCTGAGCAACAACTATGTCTGGGACCTTATGGTCGACAGCCGGGACCAGCTGTGGGTTGCGACCAATAACGGGCTGAACCGGTTTTTGCCGGACACCCAACAGTTTGTGCGTTATCTGCACGATCCGGAGAACCCCGCCAGTCTCGCCAATAACGATGTGCATGTTATTTTCGAGGACACCGCCGGTTCGTTGTGGGTAGGAACACAGACAGGACTCGACCAGTTTGACCACACGACCGGCAGATTCAGGCACTTCACACATATTGTCGGCGACCCCGACTCATTGAGCCATCCGCGCATTACCGCCATTCACGAAGACTCCGTCGGCCAGCTCTGGGTCGGCACCCGGCACGGGTTGAATTTATTGCAACGGGAGACCGGTTCATTTGCCCGCTTCGTTTTTCAAAGCGACGACCTGGATTTCAACGACAAAGTCAGTGTGCGTGACATCAAGGAAGATGCCCACCACAATCTCTGGGTTGCCACCCTCGATGGTCTGTACCGGTTTAATCAGCAAAATGGCGAGGCCGAAGTCTATCGTCACGATACGGCAGACCCGCACAGCCTTGGCGCAGATACGCTCTGGCGCATCACAGTTGACAGTAGAAATCAGGTCTGGATTGCGACAGATCACGGTGGGCTGTCGCTGTATCGACCGACTTACAACAATTTCTTGACCTACCGCAACTCGTCCTATGATGCGTCGTCCATTTCCAGCGATCATGTGCGACTTGTGTATGAGGATAACGCCGGTGATTACTGGGTTGCGCTGTTTCCCTTCGGTGTGGATTTCGCAAACAGTTCAGCCGATGTTTTCTCGGTGTATCGGCATTCACCACAGGATACTGCCAGTCTCACGCACGATGCTGTTATCAGTGTGTATCCGCGCAACGATGACAGACTCTGGGTAGGTACCGAAAAAGGACTAAACCTGTTGGACACCGAAACAGGGCGGGTCGAGCGGCTGTCGACGAATCCGGATGTTCCTTCCAGTCTGGTAAACAATGCCGTGCTGGCGATAACGCGTGGCGCAGAGGGTGACTACTGGTTCGGGACCTGGTCGGGCGGGTTGATTCGCTGGAACGAGGCACTCGATCACTATACCCGTTACATGCCCGATCCCGGTCGGTCTGCATCAATCAGCAGTGCCTACGTCTGGGCATTGCTGCCGGATCGCGATGGCAGTCTCTGGGTCGGCACGGAAAGCGGTGGATTGGATCGCCTGGACCCGAAGACCGGCGAGTTCACGCATTTTCCCATCTTCCGTTCCGACAACAGGGACTCGCCCACCGATTTTGTCCGGGCGCTGTTACAGGACAGGGAAGGCAAGGTATGGGTGGGTAGCGTCGATGGCCTGTACCGACTCGATCCGGCGACCGGGCGCTTTCAACTGTTCGAACACAGGCCGGGGGATCAATTGTCGCTGCCGCATAATTCGGTCAACGCACTGTTTGAAGATACCCTCGGCAATCTCTGGGCGGGTACGGGCGACGGGCTTGCTCGCCTGGACCGGGACACCGGACGGTTTCAAACGTTTACGCGGCGTGACGGACTGTCTGATGACAGCATCATGGATATTCAGCAGGATACTGTCGGCAACCTCTGGGTCGGCACCTTGAATGGGCTCAGCCGGTTCGTGCCGGCATCCGGTGTATTTACCAGTTTCTTCAAGACGCACGGTCTGGCCGGCAATCAGATGTATCGTCCGGCGATGGCTGTGGACGAACAAGGCCGGTTGTGGGCGGGCAGCACGGAAGGACTGACCGGCTTCAAACCCGCCAATATCCAGGAGCCTGCAAACCATCCACCATTGCGACTTACCGGATTCCGGATTTTTAATCAGGAAGTCGCTATTGGCCGCAAACAGTTGTTGTCGCGACATATCGGCATGACGGAGCAATTATTGCTCGATCATACACACAATATGTTTGGTCTGGAGTTCGCACTGCTTGACTATCGCAACCGCGACTCGATCAACTACCGTTACCGCCTCGGCGGTTTCGATCGGCAGTGGATTAATTCCGGCCGTGGAAATACGGCGACCTATACCAACCTCGATGCGGGAGACTATCTTTTTGAAGTGCAGGCCACCATTGGCGGCGGCCTTTGGCACTCCCTGCAACAGCCTCTGCGAATACACATCAACCCACCGCTCTGGCAAAGCTGGTGGGCCTACGCCTGCTATGCTTTGCTGATTTGCGCTGTCTGTTATGGATTCTGGCTGTCGCATCGCCGAAAAATTGCGTTCGAGAAACTGAAAGTGGATCGTTTGCGATCACTGGATAAACTCAAGGACGAGTTCCTTGCCAATACATCACATGAGCTGCGCACCCCGCTCAATGGCATTATCGGGCTGGCAGAATCACTGCTTATTCACGACAGCAGTCGCCTGCCGGAAAAATCGGCAGGTTACCTGAAAATGATTGCCAGCAGCAGCCGCCGGCTTTCACACCTGATCGATGACATTCTCGATTTTTCCCGCATTAAAAATAATGCGCTGGAAGTGAATATGGTACCGCTTGATCTGCAGGACGCACTCAGTCCGGTACTCGCGCTGACCGAGCCGCTGGCCGCGAGCAAAGGGTTGCAGTTGATATGTGATGTCCCGGCCGGTCTGCCGGCAGTCAGTGCCGATCCCGGTCGGCTGCAGCAAATCCTCTATAACCTTATTGGTAACGCGATCAAGTTCACCAACAGCGGTAACGTCCGGGTTTCCGCCAGCGCCGATAACGCCGGGGTTACCGTGCAGGTGGAAGACACGGGTATCGGCATCGCAGCTGAACACCAGCGCAGCATATTCGGCTTGTTCACCCAGGTGCGCGGCGACTCGGGGCGCGAATACGGTGGAACCGGACTGGGGCTGGCCGTGGCAGCCAATCTGGTGGCCTTGCAGGGAGGCAAGCTCAGCGTCAGCTCAGAGGCTGGTGCCGGGTCTGTATTCAGTTTTACCCTGCAGCTGGCAGGATGTGAGCCCATGCCGATCAAGCCACAGAGCGATGCCAGTTACCCGGCCTGGCTGTCGGAAGATGTGCTGACGCTGGATGACGCGGAAGTGGTTGTGACGGATTCGCCAAATCAGGGCGAGCGTCAGTTTCACCTGTTGATCGTCGAAAATGATGCCATCAACCGGCAGGTGCTGCGTTGCCAGCTGGCCCTCCATAGCTATCGTCTGACAGAGGCAGAATCGGGGCAGGAAGCTATTGACTGCCTGCAGTCCGACGATTCAATTGATCTCGTGTTGATGGATGTCATGATGCCGGTCATGAACGGCTATGAAGCAACCCGTGTAATCCGGCAATTCAGACCCATTCATGAATTACCCATTATTTTTATCACCGCCAAATGCCTGCCCGCTGATCTGGTAACGGGGTTCGTGTCGGGTGGCAATGACTTCCTGATAAAGCCGGTGTCCAAAAACGAACTGCTGACCCGTATTAAAACCCATCTGCAGCTACTGGACGTCACCCGCAACCTGGAACGCATCGTCGACGACAGGACGGTTGCCTTGAAAGAGACCCAGAAAACCCTGGAGACCATCGATAATGTGGTTTCGCTGATTAACCGCCAGAATGACATGGCCGAACTGGCGAGAATTTTATTGCGCGAATCGGTTGCGTTGATGGACAACAGTGACTGCGGCGCCTTCTGGCTGATTGATGATAATCGTGACGCTTTTGTGCTGGTGGATACCTACGGCCAGCCCTGCGCGGAAAATGTATTTCCGGCAGAGATCCCGCGTGCGCTGGTGGCGGCGCAGCAAAATGCGCACTACCTGAATAAGAAAGGGGTGCTGATACTGGACTCCGCACAACTGTCTTTTATGCTCCAACCGGAAAGCCAGACCTGCAGTCTGCTGGTTATGACAATCGAAGTGGACGGGGTGCTCACCGGCCTGCTGGTACTTATGAAGGCGCCGGGAACGGGTGTCTTCACCGAACATGACCGGGAACTGTTTGCCCGGCTGGAGCCGCACGCTGTATCTGCCGTGGCGCGGGCGGAAATGCTGGAAATTCTAAAACAGCAAAACCAGAAGCTGGAGCGCACCAGTTACAGTGACTATCTCACCGGACTGGATAACCGGCATGCGCTGATGCGGGCCATTCCGGCCGATGTGGCGTTGTGCAAACGCCACTATGAAGTAGCTGCCGCGGCGGGCCGCCTGTCGCGCGATTCGGACCTGTTGTTTTTGATGCTGGATATTGATTTTTTCAAACAGGTCAACGATGTACACGGGCACCTTGCGGGCGATGCGGTGCTGAAACAGTTTGCGGCAATCCTGCGATCTGTATTCCGCGAATCCGATCATATCGTGCGTTGGGGTGGAGAAGAATTTTTGGTGGTGGTGCGCTTTTTTGATCGATCCCAGGCAGCGGGTCTGGCCGAGCGGTTTCGGCGCGAGGTGGAGCTGGCGGAGTTCGATATTGGCGACCAGTTACTGCGGAAAACCTGCTCGGTCGGTTTTTCCTGCTATCCGTTTTATCCGGCGCATCCACAGGCGTTTAACTGGGAGCAGGTCGTGGAACTGGCCGATAAATGTCTGTATGCCGCCAAAAAAACCGGACGCAACGCGTGGGTTGGCATATACGGCGACCAGGCCGCGCAGCCGGAACTGACCTTTGAGCAAATCGTCGACGCGATGCCCGTTCTGCACCAACAGGATGGTGTTATTGTGCAAACATCACTGCCCGATCAGTCCGAGATTGACTGGCAATAAAAATGCGTTAAGGTTGGGCGATGAAAATTGATTGTCGGGATGCTGCAGTGATCAACACCTATCTTTATCGTGCCGTACCTGAAGAGCTGGCGCTGTTGGCTGAACAGGCGCACACGTTCTTGAGCGCCCCGGAAACGGCACGCTGGCAACGTTTTCGTCATTCACAAAGTCAAATGATGTATCTGGCCGGTCGCTACCTGGTGCGATCTGTGCTGGCCAGACGGCTGGGTTGCCGGATGCCGGAGGTGCCTTTGCAGGTGGCCGACAGCGGCAAACCGTTTCTGGATCAGAGTGTGTGGCCGGGCTCTTTCAATCTCTCGCATAGCGGGGATTATTTGTTGCTCGGTATCGCGGATGCAGTGACGCTTGGGGTTGATATCGAGTGCTGTACCACCCCGCGGGATCTGGATGGTATCGCCGCCATGATTATGCACCCTGACGAACTGGCGGATTTTCAGCAGCTGCCGTTGCTCGCGCGGACCGACTATTTTTTTCGCGTATGGGTCGCCAAGGAATCCCTGGTAAAAATGCTGGGCACGGGTATCAGTTATGGTTTAAAACGCATTTGCCTGAATGGCGAACTTACGGCCTTCGTGCAACCGGACCGGGTGGGGCTTGCCCGGCTGGATGCGCCGGCCGGGTTTATGGCGGCACTGGTCTATGCCGGTGACGACCATTCACCGCTGGCGTTGCAACAGTCTGTTCTGACGCAGATAGCGGTGGACGAGCCGGGCACTGTTTACCGGGGGGCGCTAAATGCGGGAGTTTGATCAGACGGCCAGCGAGCTTTGCCGGCAATTGTTACCGGAACTGGACTGGCGCGAACCCTTTGATCTTGCGGCACCGGCCAATGAACCCTTGCAACTGTTTCTGGAGCACTACGGTTTTTTTGATACTTTCAAAGCCGTGCATTGCGATTTTTTCTGGGGCTATCTGTGCCTGTCGGACCGTGACACCCGTCGTCGAACTGCTGTGTACTACTGGCGCGTAGCCCGCCCTCGGGGAACCGTGGTGGTGGTGCACGGGCTGTTCGACCATATCGGGCTGTATCAGTTGCTCATCCGCCACTGCCTGCAGCAGGGGCTGGATATTCTGGCGCTGGATTTGCCGGGTCACGGCCTCAGTGATGGGCCGCCGACGGTAATCGACCGATTTGACGATTATGCGGATGTAGTCGGTGCGCTGGTGAACCGATGGCAGCAATCCGTCATGTCGCGCCCGGAGCGGCTATTCGGCGTAGGCCAGAGCACGGGTGCTGCCGTACTGATGACTGAAGTCTTCAACACCAATGGACCCCCTCCGTACCATCGTCTGGTCTTTCTGGGTCCGTTGGTGCAGCCCGCCCGCTGGCGGCTCGGTCAGTTGGCATTCCGGTTGGTCGGCAGTATTATCTCCGATATTCCGCGCCGGCTCGATATTGCCAATTCCCACGATGCCGAGTTTCATAACTTTCTCAATTTCCACGATCCGCTGCAAAGTCGCAGTCTGTCATTGCGGTGGGTCGCTGCGCTGGATCACTGGGTAACGAATTTTAAAAACCAGCCGGTTTCAGAGATACCGGTACTGATCGTCCAGGGTACCGACGATCGGGTGGTGGACTGGCAACAGAACCTGCCCGCCATCCAGGCGCATTTCAGTCGTCATCAGGTAAATATTATCGAAGGCGCACGTCATCATCTGGTCAACGAGGCTGAACCCTGGCGGTCTGCCATATTTTCCAGTGTCAGCCAGTTCCTGCGGGAGCGATCGGGCGGTCAGGGCGATAAAACGCGCTGACAAAAAACAGACGATGTTACGAAAAATCCAGCCCGTCAAACCGTATTGGCCGGCCATCAGGGTCGGTCGCGCAGGCGGTTACACGGGCGTTGATCATCAGCAGATTGTCGTGTTGCCGGTAGATATCCTGCTGGAATTCAAAACGCAGGCGCCCCCGTCGTTCCAGATTCAACCCGACCCAGAAGCTGTCACCACTGCGCAAGGGTTTGCGATAGTCCACTTCGATCCGCGACACGACCAGAAAAATCCCCTGCAGGGTCAGTGCCGCGAAATCCATGTCGCGACTCAGCAGATATTCGTGGCGCGTATGCTCAAGATAGACCAGGTAGTTGCTGTTATTGACGATGCCCTGCAGGTCACACTCAGAGTCGCGCACCTTGAAGGGCAGAGTAAACTGGTAGTCCGTCATCAGAACAATACCCGGCAGCGAATGGTGGCGGGAATTGCGCGCAGTTCATCCAGGGCCAGCTCGCTGTAGGCGGAATCCAGGTCGATGACCACGTAGCCGACGTTTTCGCGTGTCTGCAGATATTGACCGGCAATATTGATGTTGTTATTGGAAAATACTTCGTTGATGGCTTTAAGTACGCCAGGCACGTTTTCGTGCACGTGCAACAGCCGGTGCATCTTGTCGTGGGTGGGCAGGGCCACTTCGGGGAAGTTGACCGAACTGATGGTGGTACCGTTGTCGGAATATTTGATCAGCTTGTGAGCGACTTCGACCCCGATATTGGCCTGGGCTTCCATGGTGGAGCCGCCGATATGCGGTGTGAGGATCACATTATCGAATTCGCGCAGGGGGCTGACGAATTCCTCCTGGTTACTCTTGGGTTCTACCGGAAATACATCAATGGCGGCGCCCGACAGCTTGCCGGCTGCCAGCGCGTTGCTCAGTGCCGGAATATCCACCACGGTGCCGCGGGATGCATTGATCAGTATGGCGCCGTTTTTCATGGCTTCCAGCTCACCGGGACCAATCAGATTGCGGGTGGACGGCAGTTCCGGGACATGCAGACTGACAATGTCCGCTCTGCCCAGCAATTCCGGCAGGCTGGAGCAGGCTACGGCGTTGCCCATGGGCAGTTTGGCGATCACATCGTAAAACGCGACATGCATGCCGAGACTTTCAGCCAATACACTGACCTGGGCGCCAATCGCACCGTAGCCGACGATGCCCAGCGTCTTGCCGCGGATTTCATAGGAACCGACTGCCGATTTCAGCCAGCCGCCCCGATGGCAGGCAGCGTTTTTGGCCGGGATATCGCGCAGTAACAGGATAGCTTCGGCAATAACCAGTTCTGCAACGCTGCGGGTATTCGAATAGGGCGCATTAAACACAACAACGCCGTGCTCCTGGGCAGCTTTAAGGTCCACCTGGTTGGTGCCAATGCAAAAACAGCCCACGGCGATCAGCTTGGACGCCTGTGCCAGCACGTCGGCGGTGAGCTGTGTGCGCGAGCGGATACCGACAAAATGGGCATCCTTGATGCGGCTGATTAATTCATCACCACTCAGTGCCGTACCCACGTAGTCGATATTGGAATAACCGGCCGCATTCAGCGCATCCACAGCAGACTGATGCACCCCTTCCAGCAATAGGAATCGGATCTTGTTTTTCTCAAGGGAGGTTTTTTCAAGCATGAAAGTCATCCAGAGTTGGCAGGTGAATGGAGCGGTGCGATTTTATCACAGCGCGGGCCGCTTTATGGTCTTTACGCCCGTGCCGGCGCTTAAAAACAGCAGATCGGCTGGCCGATGTGCAAACAGACCGTTGGTGATAACGCCGGTAATTTGATTGATTTGCAGTTCCAGCGCTTGTGGGTCCGTGATGGACAGATCATGCACGTCCAGTATATGACCGCCGTTGTCGGTTACTACACCCTCGCGATATACCGGTGTTCCACCCAGGCGCTGCAATTCGCGGGCGACATGGTTGCGCGCCAGCGGGATCACTTCCACGGGTAGCGGAAACTGACCCAGTTGCGCTACCCATTTTCGATCGTCGGCAATACATAGAAATGTTTGGGCGACGGCAGCGATTATTTTCTCCTGCGTCAGGGCCGCACCGCCGCCTTTGATCAGCTCAAGTCGGGGTGTGGATTCGTCGGCACCGTCGATGTAAAAGTCCAGGCAATCCAGTGTATTCAGATCAAAAAGAGCGATGCCGTGGTGACGCAGCTTCTCCGCCGAAGTGGACGAACTTGCAACCGCGCCGCGGAACCTGTCCCGGTGCTGCGCCAACCCGTCGATAAAAAAATCCGTCGTCGAGCCGGTACCGACCCCGAGTATGGAATCGGGACGCAGATGGGGTAATACATGGTGCAGGGCGGCCTGAGCGGCAGCCTGCTTGAGCTGGTTGGGGGTCATGCGATGGTCCTCATATCCGTAGCGCGCACAAAGGTCGCTATTGTATGCGGATTATGGGGGCGGCTGTACTCCCTGCGTCCGCATGAGGCCAATTTTGTTCGTACCATCCATGGCGAGCGGACCGGTATGTCGTTCACCGATAGCAGGCGAAGTTTTCCGTAGGCCGAGGCTCACGCCCGCAGACGCACCGGGTGGTTTGTCGGGACGGGCGCCGTCCAGACCGCGCGGTACGATTTTCTGCTCGTCTGGCAGGTACTCCACCAACGAAGGCCGAGTAAGAAAATTGAAATGCCGCGTTAGCTCGGCGGTTGGAAGCGCTCCCCGACGGACCACGCGCCATGGAATGCACAGACAAGCCACCTGCGACCTTAAGACTTCCACCCGAACTATACCCGACGAGCCGACGCGATACCGAACCACCAAACAGCGTCTCAATTTCGCGCTTGCCATGCCCATCCTCATCGCATAAGGTTGCCCGGTAAGACAGGGAACTCACAACACAGGGATGCCGCATATGCACTGCCAGCTCGTCAGCAACCTTCACGGTCAATACTTCGTCATGGTCCGGCACCACCACTGGCCGCCCGACATCCCCCGCCAACCGCCTGTGCCCATCGACGATGAGTGGGGCGCCCGCATATTTATCCGCCTTCTGGATGTCGATGCACGCCAATGGCGACATTGGGTAGACAGCACCCAGGTTGACCCGCGCCTCGACGAAATCGCTTTCACCGCCGCCGCCATACGGGAGCTGGCACGTGGCCAGTTCAGTATTTACCCCATCCAGCAGGAAGCGTTTCTGCGCACCATCCCCAAAGCCTGCACCTTTCAGAATCACCGGGACCCGGATGACGAGCAACACGAATACGCCATCATCCCACCGACCGTCGCTTTGGTGAAGCCAGGGTATGATCCGGTGCCAATGCTCGTCGCCCGCCGGCTTTTGCAGGCGTGGACTGCTACGGCAGACATTGAACAGCTGAAACAGATGCTGACCTTGTTGCCGTTGCCTCACGCTACGACGGCCCCGGTTGCGGCGCTAATAGCAGCGCTGCTGGACGGCCTGAATGCCGGGGGAATCTGTCTGGTTCGAATTCGGCGTCGAAGTACGAATGCGCCCGCAAAAAAGCCAGAGTTTTTGCCTTTTGTGCATCGGCCGGTGCCATTGGCCCCGCCAGCTCAGCCTGCGCCAATAGGGGCGGCGCCGAAACCGGTATCGCTGTACACGCCGGCCATGGGGCAGGCAGGTAATGCGAATAGTGCACAAAAGGCCCCGACTGCGGAAGAAGCCTGGGGGCGAATTAATGACTTTATCAAAAACAATCCAGACGCTCCCGTTCCTGTTTCGGCTGTAGATTTCAAAGCTATTCTTGATGCGGACGCGGCCTTGTCTGCCGCTTTGAAATTGGACGGGCTCAGTTATTCTGAATACATAGAACATATCCAAGGCGCGGGAGCAGATAGCATGTTTTTTCAAGATGCTTACCGTGACCGTCGATTCAACATCGCTGGTCATCCCACAAATGGTGGAGTTGGGGTTTTAGGAGCTGATATTAATTATTATCAGGTAGGTATGGATACAGCTGCTGCTGGACGGTCAATCGGACTGCTGCGTGGCTTCGTCGTAGGGCATAACGCTAGGGATATTCGGAACGGAGGGGGCGTGCGCCACAATATGCGCCAAATGTTTTCCGGTCAGTATTGGGCTCGAGTCGGATATGACCATTATTCAAATTCGAGGTGACCGATGTTTTCCAAATTAAAAGCTGTCTTCATAGCCGTAGCATCAACTATAGTTTCATGCGGATCAGACAGCGCGGTTCTCTATTGTAACAATCTTCAAGAAAGATTGAAGAACGAAGATTTTGTTATTCTTTTGGAGCAGTGGGCGATAGATCATATCTTTAGGTCTGGATTGATTAAAGATGACGTAAAGTTCGAGGGTAGGATGATTCCTGGATTCTATAGGTATTATGGTAAACAATTTGACTGGGACGCTATCCGTTTTGATAGTAGTAAATCTCAGGTCAGAATAGTTGGGCCTCGTCCTCAGCATGTTGTTGAAGAAAGAGTGGATAATGTTAAGGCGGTATTTTTTGCCGAGCGTTCTCGAGTCGGTTTTATTGTTAAGGCCGAGACTGCTGAGGATTACGGTGTGGGTTCAGATTCAAAATATCTAATTTCAGTGTCGGATAATGTGGCTGTTTTATGTATCCCTAGCGATTGAGGGGGAAAAAATAAAAGCAGATTCAACTCCGAAGTGTATAACGCTTATGCTGCCTTGGCAAGCGCTGGGACAGGCACCCTCGTCAGCAACCTTCACGGTCAATACTTCGTCATGGTCCGGCACCACCACTGGCTGCCCGACAATTGCGGCGCTAATAGCAGCGCTGCTGGAAGGCCTGAATTGTCTGGTTCGAATTCGGCGCCGAAGTACGAATGCGCCCGCAAAAAAAGCCAGAGTTTTTGCCTTTTGTGCATCGGCCGGTGCCGTTGGCCCCGCCAGCTCCGCCAGCGCCAATGGGGGCAGCGCCGAAACCGGTATCGCTTTACACGCCGGCCATGGGGCAGGCAGGTAATGCGAATAGTGCACAAGAGAGACGAAACGCTGAAACGAAAAGCTGGGACAGGCACCAAATTAAGACGTGGATTCACCCACTAAGTGCAATCGCTGTGGGGTGTCACACGGGAGTCTTTTCGAAATTTGCAGCCCGTCGGACTGGTCCGGTTCAACATGCTGACCGTAACAGAAACTGAAAATGACCAATGTTGTTAACCCCTGCCTTACGCTCGAGCGACCCTATTACCCTATTGTCAGGAGGCCCTTTGAAGCAGGCACTGTGGTATGTAAACGATTGTCCGGGATCTGCCCGGCCACTGGACGGCGCGGTGACGGCGGCCACTGTGGTTGTTGGAGGCGGCATAACCGGGCTGACGACGGCGTTGCGGCTCGCTGAAGCGGGGCAAAAAGTGGTTGTGCTGGAGAGTCGGCAAATTGGTGGAGGGGATACTGGCAACTCCACCGGCAACCTGTATGCGACGCTCTCGCAGGGCCTGGTACCAGTTGAAAAAAAATGGGACAGGGAGGTGGTCGCGGCTGTTGTTGCGGAACGGGTTCGAGCGATTGATGCCATCGAGTCTACCGTCCGGCAATTTGCCATCGAATGTCAGTTCGAGCGACGACCGTTGTATTGGTGTGCGAGGAAATCAGACGAAGCGATTGACGCGACGTTGCAGCACGAGTACACCTTGTCGCAGGCGGCCGGCCTGCGAGCGCAGCGTGTAGACGCTGTGCCAGGCCTGTCGCAGGTCGCCCGGGGGGCATTGTGCCTGGAAAATCAGGCGCAGTTTAACCCCTTGAGTTACGTCCAGGGTCTGGCGCGGCGGCTGACCGAGCTCGGCGGGACGGTTTACGAGAACAGCCCGGTAACCGCCATTGACGCCAGGGCCGGTCTGGTTCGGACAGCCGCAGGTGAAGTCAACGCCGGGCAAATCGTGCTCGCCACCCATACGCCGATTGGTATTAACCTGGTGCAGGCCGAAATGGCGCCGTTTCGTGAATATGGAATATCTGCAGTGATGAACACTTACGACCAGCCGGAACGCCATCCCGACGGCATAATCTGGATCCAGGACGAGTCAGTGTCGGTGCGGAGCTACTTGCATAATAACCGACGCTATCTGGTGGCGGTCGGACAAAAACACAAAGCCGGCGAAGCCACACGGGGTGAAGGCTACTATCAGTTTCTTGAGGCATATCTGGCGCAGCGCTACGGTGTGACTGAATTTACCCATCGTTGGTCGGCGCAGCAGTTTCAGTCGGCCGACCTGTTGCCGTACATCGGTCGCAGCGGACACGATAACGTCTGGGTGGGGACCGGCTATGCAGCAGATGGACTGGTATGGGGCGCCATCGCCGGCGACCTGATTGCCCGCCAGATACTGGGTGAGGCCGACAGCGGGTCGTCGCTGTACAATCCGCGCCGTTTTACGCCAGTAAAATCCGGCGCAAAGTGGGCCACCGAGAACCTGTCCGTTGCCTCACATTTTATTCGTGGTTACCTTACGCCGGCGCGTGTCAGGCAGCTGGGTGACGTCGCGCCGGGAGAAGGGAAAATCGTTAGTGTTGACGGCGAACGGCTTGCGGTATTTCGGTACCCGGATAATGAGCTGATCGCGCTGTCGCCGGTATGCCCCCATATGAAGTGCATGGTTAGCTGGAACGGTGCGGACAGAACCTGGGATTGCCCCTGCCATGGTAGCCGGTTTGCAGTGGATGGCAGCGTTCTGGAAGGGCCCGCAATGCAGGCACTGGCCCGCCATGAGATGTGTGCGAGTGGAGAGAACGCTCCCTGACCCGGATCAGATGATGGCGTGGGGAAGGTAGCGCGACAGGTCCTGTGTCACCATCTGCCGGTCTTCCCGCACAGAAATGCCGGCTGGCTGATCGTCCACCAGCCAGCTACCCACCAGCATATGGTTGCCGCTGAACTGTGGTAACGGTGTGTAAGCCTGGTAGATAAACCCTTCGTCGCCGTAGGGGCCCGGTGACGAAAATACCGGTGCGCCGTCGATGATGACGTCGATGTTGGCACCCTCGCGGGCAAAAATGGGTTTTTTGACGTAGGATTTGGCCTCGAACCCGTCCGGGTCATCGGCAAAACAGGCCGGCAGCAAATTGGGGTGGCCTGGATACAACTGCCACAGCAAAGGCAGCAACGCCTTGTTGGACAGTAGTGCTTTCCATGGCGGTTCAATCCAGGTGACGTTGGCTTTGTGCAGCAGCGGGGCGAAATCCTCCCGCAACATAAATTCCCAAGGGTACAGCTTGAACATGGCGTTGATAATCCGGTCATTTAGATCGGTAAACGCATCGCCGGCGCCATGACCAATGTCTTCGATATAAATAAACCGGCTGTCAACGCCGGCCGAACGCGCGCAGTCCGCCAGGTACTGGACCGTTCCACGGTCTTCATCCGTATCGCGGCAGCAGGAAAAGTACAGCGGGGTTGCTGCCGGATTGCGGTGGTATTCCTCGAACCATTGCACCAGTTTATCCTGCAGGGAATTAAACTGGTCGGCATCCGGTGGCAACAGCCCGGCGGCGAGCCGGTCCTCCAGCCATAGCCATTGCCAGAACCCGGTTTCATAGAGGCTGGTGGGCGTGTCCGCATTGTTCTCAAGCAGTTTGGCCGGGCCGCTGCCATCATAGGCCAGGTCAAGCCGGGAGTAGAGGCTGCGATCCCTGCGGCGCCAGGAGTCGCAGACCAGGTCCCGGCTCGCCGGCGGAATGCAAAATCGCTCCAGCCAGTATTCGCTATTGATAACCACCTCTACGGCAGCCAGGCACATCTGGTGCAGTTCGGCGGTTGGCGCTTCAAGATCGCGTTCAATCTGGGTCAGGGAAAACTGATAGTACGCGGACTCGTCCCAGTAGGGTTCCCCGTACAATGTGTGGAAACCGAAACCGTATTCGCGGGCGGATTTACGCCAGTCGGCACGTTCCGGTATCACTATGCGTTGCATTCAGCAGGTGCTCAACTATCCGCCCCAGCCGCCCCGACTCGACCGGCTGCCACCCCAGTTGGATTTGGCGGCAACGGTCGAGCCGAAGCCGCCGCGGGACAGGGTTCGGGTGGTGGCCGGTTTCGGTTTGAAAGCATCGTCACCCACGCGGGCGGTACGACTGCTGCGACTGCCATAGGTCGAGCCATCGGTACCAGTCCAGCGGCCGTAAGCGGCGGAATTGCGGTTCTCCGAGGTATACAGTGGCGCAGACCGGTAACCACCGCCGTCCAGTGCCCGCCCCAGCATAAACCCGGCGAGTGCTGGCATAAACCAGCTTTGGCCCTGCGGTCCCTGCTGTGGCTGACACATATCCGCGCCGAATTCTGCGCGGCAATCTTCCAGCGTGGCGTATTTCGGGCCACTTTCTTTCGCCTGCTGTTCGGCCTGGGCAATGGCGGCCCGGCATTCAAAGTCGAGGTCCGGATTTTCAGCGATACACTGTCCGACACTTTCATAAATCAGCACCGGCTCGCGGGAGCTGCAGGCGAACAGGGTTGCGGCGGCGACAGCCAGCGCCAGTGGTTTAACCGGCATCCGCTGCATGGCAAAGTGTCGCATCCGGGGCAGGTCAATCCGGCGGGAACGTTTCATCGGAACTCTCCCTTTCAATACGTCATGCAGGCAGCATTGAGAATGCCGACTGCAACAGAAGTTCCACCCAATACGATACCGGCCGGAAGTTCGTTTTCGGTAATACTGCGGACAATATCCGGCATCAATATAAAGCGTACCAGCGCAAAGGCGACTGCCTGGGCCAGCAGTGCCACGACCCCCCAGATAACAAAGTCAGTCAACGAGACGGAATGGCTGGCTGCGCTGCCCAGCGCCAGCGCAAACCCGATAATGGCACCGACCAGTCCAATGGCTGCCGACGCGTTGTGCGCTTTAACCAGCTTCCACTCATCGTGGGGCGTGATCAATGTGTAGACGTATTTGAACGCCAGCAACATGATCAACGACAGGAAAAAGTACAGTCCGAAATTAATCAGGCCGTTGAGGGATGTGGCGATTTGGTCCATGGTGGGTTCCTGTATGCGAATTGTGCAAAGTATTCCGGAATTATTCTCGGTTAAAGCGCGGTGTCAATGCCGGTTCCGGATTCGACAGAAGCGGGTTGGTGCGCGGCCGGTTATTATGGCGTGTCACCCCGGACTTTTACAGGGGGTGTTTCAGGCCGGGCAGGTTCAACCGACGACGTTCAGGTCGGATGCATTGAGATCAATGCCGGTGCTGATAACGAAACAGCGGTCAACCCTTTCGTCAAAAATCTTTTCCTCGCCGGCATACAGTACATATTCGAACAGGCCGGGCTCGACTTCCCGCTGATACAGCATGGTGAACTGGTCAGTGCGTTCTTCTGCGGCGGATCCGGTATAGGTGGTCTCGGTCATGGCAACCGGTGGCGATGCTGTGCCCGCATTGTCCCATACGCGCAGGTAGGTATGACCTTCAAATTCGATGGCAGGCTGGCTGATAGCGTTTTCCAGAAGTGATTGCCAGTCGGCGTCACTGCTCACGGGCCGGGTATCGTAAAAGTGCCAGAGCTTAACGTCCGCAACATGGTTTTCCGTACGTCCGCCGGACATCAGTACCTGCAGAAATCCATCGTCGTCGGTATAAAAGCGCAAAAGCCAGTTGGATTCGTCGAGCTTGACCTCACCCACGGCCTGAATCAGCTGGGTTGGCGCCACACCTTCGACGATGAGTTGGGGCTCCAGCAACCGCAGCTTGAGAGGGTCCAGTTCAAACGCACCGCCAAGACGCAAACCCATAATTTCCGGTATGGCAGGGGAGGCGGCCACCGGTTGCTGTCGGGTAAACCATTTTTTCAGCATCGCTTATATCCTGCCGTTGGCAACTACGATATTGATCGGGTCGGGTGATCAACAGGTTCAGTGAAAAGCAGCCCGCAGGCTGCCTGCTGCCGGTCTATTTTTTGCCGAGTATACGCGCCAGCTCATCGTCTGCCGATGCCTGACCGCCTTTTATGCCCGCCGCGGCCAGGCGTGTCTCCAGATCCGAACCGGAATCGTCCGCGGCCAGTTCTTCCGCGGCTTCCAGTTCAGCGTTGCGCTGTTGCTGCCGTTCCTGGATGCGTGTCAGGGATTCGGCTGCCGTTTTCATGCGGCCGTTGGCACCGAGGTGTCGGGAAGAAACCGCCACCTGGGCTTTCTGTACAGACTCTGTGGCACGGACCATATCCACCTGCTGCTCCATCCTGCGCAGGTTAGCCTTGGCACGGCTGATATTCTGTTTCAAAGTCTTCTCCGACGCCGTAAACTGCGTTGTGTATTGCTGCTCGGTTTCGAGTTGGGCGCGCAGGTCGGCAACTTTTTGCGCACAATCCAGGGCCAGGTCCTGATCGCCGCGATCCATCGCTGCCCGTGCATGACCTTCGTATTCTTCAATGGATTTCTGCAGCCCGGCCGTTTTCTGTTCGGACAGCTTTCGCTTTGCCATGATCTGCGTCAGCGAATGATCGGATTTACGCAGTTCTTCTTTGGCTTCGCGCATTTCCTGATCCAGAATGCGGAGTGCCTGGCTGTCCGCCACACTTTCCGCTGCATCGTTTGCACCGCCTTTAACGGCAGTGACCAGTTTTTTCCATACGCTCATTATGCGACTCCTACCTTAGGATTGAGAAAGCTTTCATAGGCATCGAGAAAGCCCGGGAGATTGGAAAACAGCAGCTCTACTTCCACCAGGATGCTGTTGGCATCGGTATGCGACGAGAGCGCACCGAATGCCATGTAATACTGCTCGTCTTCAACAGTAGTGATAGCCACTGTGGTCAAAGGGAAAATCTGATGTGTCTTCAATATCGTGTCGTTCAGGCCATGCGCATCCGCGACCTGACGACTGCTGAACAATATGGATTCAACCAGAATCTGTTCACCGCTGATGGCCAGGTAGGCATCAAGTCCGTCCTCGTTGGTAATGCAGATACAGTCCCCTTCATTGGTGACGGCCCATCCGTCCCGTTGCTGCAACAGCTTTTCGACTTGTGGCAATTCCCACGTCATACAGTGTCTCCTATGGATTCCGGTTGTGTTCTTTACAGTCCGGTGCGGTGTCTATAATATACGGAATCGCGTGTCTGTAAAGATATTTTATGTTTGTTTGGTGAATCATTTGCGCTTTTTGTAAATGATATTTTACAAAGAGGAAGCCAATGCACAGTACTATCCCCTCCGCCGCCTGGCGCGAACTGGTCAGTCGCCTGGTGAAGTCGGAAATGTCAAAGCGCAAACTCCGCTATGAAGATCTCAGCCAGCGTCTGGCTCTATATGGGGTTCAGCAAAGCGCAGACAACCTGCGCAATAAAATCAACCGCGGCATTATGGGGGCAGATTTGTTGCTGCAGGTGGTGTTTGTGCTGGATATCCGTAGTCTGGATAAAGCGATGCTTGCCGAAATACTGAGCACGATTCAGCAACACTGACGGCTCCAGGTGGCCTTGTATTCATACCAAAGCTTGATGGACGGACACCCCTGCTGCGCCTCATGCAGCGCAGTTACTCGTCGGCGGCAATGATTTCGGCAATAGTATCGTCAATCGTGATCAGCGGATTGTCTGTCAATCCGGCAGCATCTGTCCGGGGCACTTCCAGTGAGCACATACTCGTGCCGCCGACGGCCAGCGCAAAAGCAAGAATAATGAAATGCGCGGCCGGTTGCGTAATGGCGTACGCCATGGGTGACGAATCCTTATAGCGCTTCCAGAGAAAGAGAATATAAACGTGAGCCAAAAGGGAAAAAAGGAAAATACCCACGGAAATTGCCGCGAAAACCGAACTGTTCAGGCAGAACACGCTGGGTACGATACCGGCTACTAACGCAAGCAGGCACAGCAATGCCGGCGTTATATACACTAGATCCAGGTTGTACTTTCCAATTTGCATCCGTCTTCCCGATGTAACTATTCACGATGTAACTATTCAGCTCACGCCCCGATTTGCCCCTTTACCTACAAATAAAGCTGCGTTAAAAAATGGTCACAAACCTGTCGGGAACAGGTTTGAACGCCTGCCCAGGCGGCCCGGAGGGCGACGCGCAGGATGCGCGGCGTATTGACACGAGTAAACTCACATTTTTCGCCTTGCTCTGAACAAATCTGGACGCAATCTGAACAGTTACGACACGAGCTGAGTAGTTACTTCCCGATATCACAGGCTATGCGCGGTACCTTCCACTATCCACTGAAAAAGACATAAATACTACTGCCAATCAGCAGCGCGCTGGAGGCATAGCGCACATAGGCGGCGTGTGGCGACGCTTTGAAGCGATGCTGGGTGCCGGCAGCCAGTAATGCATAACCCAGCATGACGCTGCCCATGGCCACCGTGACTATACCGTAGATCAACCCCATATCGAATGCCGAAAGCGCGGTCAAGTCCAGGAAGGCAGGAAAAAAACTGAGGTAAAACAGCACCGCCTTCGGATTGACGAGGGTGGTGACGAGCCCGGTTACAAAGCTGGCCAGATGACTGGGCCGGCCAACCTGGGTGACCGGTACGTCACGGGGCTGTGAAACCGCTATACGGACACCAAGAAAAAGCAGATAGGCTGCCCCGACATATCTGACCAGGTTAAACAGATCGCCCATCACGGTCGCCAGGGCAGCCAGCCCGAACAGGGCGAGCGTGATAAATACATAGTCGCCCACGACAATGCCCGCGCTGGTGGATATGCCGTGGCGCAAGCCGGCGGACAGTGTACGCGCCATGACGACCAGAATGCCCGGACCGGGAACCAGCGCCAGAGCTATCATGGCCCCAAGCAGGGCGAATGCCGATGTCAATGTCACAGAATGCGTGCCGTCAGTAAGTGGTGAAGCCGTGGTTAATACAACCTGACCCTAATGGTCACGCGCCGTTCAGACCGGATGCATCCACTTGCGACTGAAGATCATCAACAAGGGGGCGAAGTCTCGATAGAATGGCCGGTCGAGCACAGCGGACCTGACAGCGTTTACCTTGGCTATACACCAAGATTAGTGGTATTTCCCGTTAAGCTCCAATCTGCGAGTAATAGTTGGAGAGCAGGACAGCTCGAACGGCAGCTAGTTAACCCGCCTGGTGACCGTTTCGTCGGTCAAATCAAGGGCAGGACGGAGTCGTATTACCCCGAAATACAGAGACCCGTCACATCAGGCAGCGGATATTGCATTTCTGACAGAAGTTAACACGATGATTACCGGTTGAATAAGAATACTGAAACTTGAAGGACCTTCCTGTCAGAAAAATGCAAAAGACGTAAACGCGGTGGGCTGAATGATTATGGTAATAACATGGTAAGCATATTTCGAGTATGAACCGGGAATTCTGATAGTTTAGCGATGGTTAATCTATTCCCGCTATCTTTATCAAGACGACATTGTCATCACTTCATGTAGGAAATCAACCACGCTGGCATCGATCGGCTTGTCCATCACAAAAATGCGTATTGGTATAGCCTGACGTTGCGATTCCCGTTAGTCTTTTGACTGTCACGGGCTGTAGGTGCCACTATTGCGCCATCCGGGCAGCAAAAAAATAATTATGTCAATTCTCAAAGCAGCCCGCTATTCGATTTATGGCAAGATCTTTGGATATATTGCGGCCGAACAATCAATCAAAAAATGAATAAAGTAAAATCAGGTTATGGCAAATTGTTATAAATTCGGGCGAGCCAATGGTTTTGATATGGGCGTCTATATTGGGCCTCGAAATCTCGACTGGTTCGAGGCAAGATCAATGCACCAACGAAGCTACGGCGGCTGAGTATCGTGGGGCAAACTGCGCAACGTTTGGGCAATCGCTTCACAATGCGTGCGATAGAATCACAGCGGATTAAGCCAATTGCGGGGAGTCTTTTCGGCTTGTTACCGCCAGGCATAGTCGGGCCGAAATCGCTCCCTTTCCTATAAAGCGGAGGTGGATACAATGGAACAAAAAAAACGGTTGTGGGGCATTGGCGGGTTATTAACGGCGGTCTTGCTCATAGCTGCCATAAGCATAATTGACGACAAGCCGGAAGATGAAACCCATCAGATGGAAGCCAGTGTATCGCCGGCCGAAGACAGTGCAGTTGCGCCGGCTTTGAAGCCGGCCATTGGGCCGGAAAAAATGCCAGCCACAGCCGAGTTCGATCCGGATGTGGAAGCACTAAGTGATCTCGAAATCGAATTGCG
>CAYSTJ010000010.1:0-94648 GCA_964434105.1 uncultured Cellvibrionaceae bacterium
TGCCTGCCTTTGTCGTTTTATCCTGCTTCAGTATATTTAGCGCAATGTGCCGCAATCTTGCCAGGTTCTCCGCCCCGTGACCTTTTCGGACACGGCATTCATCCTTCCGGAAAGCCATGTTTAACACCCAATGCAGTTTGTTTTCGATCCCCCATCGGCAGTATCAATCAACGCTTCGCAAGTATCGCAGGCATAAATATAGGCCTGACCATCGTCGCAGACCAGTTCGGCGGTGCCGCCGGCGCGAACGGTAAAATCGCAGGACATCGCACCCTCCCCGCTCCGCATGACCGTGCCCCTAACATAACACGGCAAGTAGTTATAGTGGTCGTGCATTTGCTTGGGGGTTATAGGTTTGGCGCGGTTCAGGAGCTGCGTTACCTGCTCGTTAGTCAGACGAAAGTTCGCACACAGACCGGGTTGTTCATCACTACCTGTACTGTACACGCTGGTGCCGTGAAATTGCTGGCTGCCATTTAGGGTGCAACCTGAAATAGCGACCAAAATTCCGAGCAGGACCGTCCTCTTAGGTTCACCATATGGCAGTCGCTGCCTCCGAGAGTTGCTTATAGGATATATCCGGATGACGGTAAATATCTCCGACCTGCAGCGACAAGTGCAGACTAAGCTCTGTCACCAACCACTTTAGTGATGCATTCTGGTTGGCGTTAACGCTTTCGTAGGACTGACTTTTGGAATCGTAGCTACCGACAATCTCGATACCGACAGAGTCGCTGTTACTGGGGTAACGATCAGGATAGCTCTTCCTTTTTTCATGCTGATGTAGATCATTCACTTTAACCGAATAAGAGGCGCCTTTTTTCAAATACACGGCATTCGCCGCCGAGGTCTCCGTCGCAGAGCATTGTTGCCATTTATTGAGGCAAAAATATTTCCGTAGTTTTTCCGGCTTCGATCATTGCCTTCATCATTTTCATAAAGAGCACAGGGTCTTTCTCAAGTACGGAAATTGTGTCCAGATATTCCTTGACCGAGCCTTCTACAAGGAATAACAACATATCTATACCGCCACACTTATAACGTAAAAAATGCCATAACTTCGGACAATCCTGTTCGAGCCGGCGGCTTGTACTTGCTGCTCTGCCTAGCAAGCCCTGCGCCTTTAACAAGGCCATTAACACTTTACCGGTAGCTCCCCCCGATGTTTTGGCGAATTTACGCAGACCCGCCAGTTGCTTTTTAGCTCCCCAAGTGATACCCGGAGATATCATAATCTTCCGGGTAACTCTTGCAGCAATGATGCAAGCGATAGCCTGCGTGATACGTTCGCCCAATTTTTTTCCGGTAAGTTTAATCGATGATTGTTTAAGAACCTCTGAAGCGGCATCCAAATGCTCGACCATGGCTGAATCAATGAGTCCCCGATTTGAGGCGTTCAATACAAACTCTTTCCCCAGGTCGTCGGGGAAAACCAATGCATTCGAGTCGACGACTTCAGCGATCACCCATTCGGGGATGAGCTTTATATATTCATAAACAACAGCAAAAACCAGTTGGGTTAACGGATTATCAATCGAGGTCAGGTCGGTCTCCAGTAACTGACGAGTTGTGGCGCGGAGCATCGAAAACGCGGTGCGATTCTCGATACCTATATCCACGACTCGTTCCATACCGGCCAATCCCAGACCCTCCCCTGTTCTCACAATGCCCGATGTTAGCGTAGTTATCGGTTGTACCGTTGCACTATAGACGCCGGCTATTCCGCCCGCCAACAGCGGTGACACGGCACCCGCGGAGCTCACTAGATCGTTGTAAGTTGCCTGTTTACGCAGCACACGATACGAGGGTACATGACAGCCCATGTTGCATTTATCCCAATCTCTTTGGATTTCTTTCTGTGACCGCAGGGGTTTTATATTTGAAAACTGTGCCGCCTGCGCGCCCTTAATGTAGTCTTTGAAACCCACCTCACTGATAACCAGTCCGTTCATCTCTTTCATACAAAATCCCTATTTAATCGCAGTTATTTTTCAAGGTCGACGCGGTCGACAAATTCGCCTATAAAAGGTTGTACATTATCAAGATACTCTTTCCGTGTATTAAAAGAAATATACGCCATATTTTCCGTAGAACGCTTTAAGTAGAATTCCAGAAAGTACTGCACATTAAACGGTTCGGGCAATGTTACGTCATAAAACACACCTTGGATTCCGCCCCGGTTAGCCTCACCATAATCGATCAACGCTTTATTGCGCGCCTCCTCGTAATTCAGCGATGATCGTAGATAACTTTTGCTATACTCGTCGAGCGTCGGCATTTCTTCGTCGTAGGATGACGTAGGGTAGACGTCTATAGACGCAATTGATCCAACGTCTGTTAGTACCTCTATACTCCGAATGCCAGAATCATATTGGACATCCTGAACTACATCCCAGCCCTCCGGTAAAGCTAAGTTGACGCCGCCTTTTTTATAGAGTTGGGCAGCGGTTGCAACTGACTTCTGTTCGCCACAGGCGGCAGTAAGCAAGATAAAACAAGCGAGATGGAAGTACGCTGAACGGCGGTAACTACCGGATTTCATGGTTCGGTTCCGTTTGGGATAGTGAATCGCCGGATTATAATCGGTTCTGTTCATGTTCCATAGTGGACAATCTCTTACATTCGTGTAGGAAATCGACGACCGGAGGCTCAGGCAACGACGGTGGGCGCGACATATCCTTTGACAGCCCATGTTGCATTTATCCCAGCTTCTCTGAATGGCTTCCTGTGCCTGCAATGGTCGGATACTTGAAAACTGTGCCGCCTGCGCGCCATTAATGTAGTCTTTGAAACCCACTTCGCTCAATAGTTTTCCGTCTATTTTTCTCGTAAACTCCCTTCTCTATAGAAATTGATAATCACTGACCCAAATCGGTATACTGAACAAACTCATCAATGTACTGTTGCACACCTCCAAGATGTTCCTGCCGGGTGTTAAACGTAATATACGCTAACTTTCCTGGGGACTGCTTTGGGTGAAATTCCAACATGTACTGAACATTAAACGGTTCGGACAGCGTTATGTCATAAAAGACTCCCCGGGAACTCCCGCGCCTTACCTCTCCGGAATCAATCTTTGCTTTAGCCCGTGCCTCCTCATATCTCAATGATGATTGGATGTAGCTTATGCTGTATTCATCGAGGGTTGGCAATGGTTTTTCATAGAATGCCTTGTGGTATATGTCAATAGTCACGGTCGAACCAATCCCGGTTAAGATTGCAACTGTGCGTATATTAGAATCATGCAGCACATCCTCGATCACCTCCCATTCTTCCGGCAGCGTTAGGATAATGCCATCTCTTTTATAGGGATAGGTGGACGTTACCTCTAACTTCTGTTCGCCACAGGCGGCAGTAAGCAAGATAAAACAAGCGAGAAGGAAGTACGCTGAGCGGCGGTAACTACCGGATTTCATGGTGCGGTTCCGTTTGGGGTAGTGAATCGCCGGATTATAAACGGTTATATTCATGTTCCATAGTGGACAATCTCTTACATTCGTGTAGGAAATCGACGACAAGCCGCAGCGGGTCTGAGGCGCTGAAGGTGGCCGCGATGATGCTGCGGTAGCTCACATCGCAGCGTCAGGACGGAATTTTTGGCGTAACACATCCATTGTCATCGCCCTCCGTCGTCTAAATTCACCGACATATCATAAGATGTCAGGCTCCACATGAGATAGTTTTAAACGTCTGACTTCCGCTCAACAAAGATAAACTTGTTATTATCCAGAACTCTTTCACCCTCCCACCGATAGGCAACCAGTTTTCCATTGCTGGCCACCGAATAATCGAGACAGGCGACATTGTCGGCCAGCTTTTCCGGATGACCTTTAAACCAGTAGTGTCCCATAAAAACGGGCTTTTCACCGGAGGGGTATCCAATGAGACTGTTTGCGGGAAATGGAAGAGCCGCGGTCTCCTCGTCCAGCAACCCGGCCGGCATTGTAATATCGCCCCAAGTACATTCGCTGTTAAGCCACCACCGCGTGCGAACCTGGTGGCGCAGATTTCCGTATTTATCTGTGAAATAGCTTCCTTCGGGAAGGGTATGCTCTACGCCTTTCAACAGGACTTCAACGGCGTCATAGGCGGCGCCTTCTTTGTTACTATAGGTTGAAAGCAGCCGGTTGGTGATCGTGTTGTCGGTGTTCAGAAATGGTTTTAACGCGGCTATGTGGTTCTCAGCCCAGCAGGCGTGCACTGCCCGAATTCCCCCGAGATCAAGCCACAGTGGTAACGAACGGAAGAAATCCAGAACCTCTTTTAATTCGGATTTTCTTTTTGCACCCAGATAATCCCGCAGAAAGGCCAGGTGTTGGTGAGTATTTGTATTATTGCGTGGTCGCAGCCAGGTTCCCGGCCTGTCCGGGTGTTCAGTGTGATAGCCCAGGGCGTTGAATTCGTGATTACCCATTACTGCTTTCGCGGCGCCCTGCTTTATCATCGGCATCACTGTTTGCAGGACCTCCCGCTGTTGCGACCCACGATCAATAAAATCACCGAGAAATAGGGCTGTACGGGATGGATGGCGGTGACAACCATCGACAAATGCGTAACCCATAAGGTGCAGTAATTCTTTCAGTTCATCGGCGTGACCGTGGATATCTCCGATGACATCATAGTGTTCATCCATTGGCTTCTTCCTTTCTGGAATGTTTGATACAGTGAGGCTATTGTAGCGCGCCGGCAATTTTACCATTATGGCGGGATTGAATATTCAGTGGGTGTAGGTTTTTGAGCCACTATGGGACACCAGGTGCTCGGCATTGGAATCATTTGATTGGGACCGCGCTTATTTGAGGTCCTTTGACAGGCTCAAGGTGAGCGAGCTTTGGCAGGCTCCGGAGGCACGGGTCAACTGGTTTTTTGTTTTGACCGTACAGCTTATACAATACCGTGGGAATTGGGCGCGCTTTCGTAAATAGCCCACAGAATTCAATTATTTATGCCGACACTATTCGATCCAATTACCATCGGAGATCTAAACCTGCCGAACCATATCATCATGGCGCCACTGACTCGTTGTCGCGCCGGGCCGGGCCGCGTCCCCGGGGAGCTGATGGTGGAATGCTACCTCCAGCGCGCAGGCGCCTGATTATTGGCGAAGCCACGTCTGTAACGCCTATGGGCGTAGGTTCCCCCAATACTCCGGGCATCTGGTCCGAGGCGCAGGTGGCGGGCTGGCGCAAGGTGACCGACGCCGTACATGCCGGGGGCGGAAGAATTTTGTGGCAGCTTTGGCATATGGGGCGGATTTCCGACCCGATCTACCTCAATGGACAGCTGCCCGTGGCACCCAGCGCATTGAAGCCAACCGGTCACGTCGGCCTTTTACGGCCCCACAAGGCGTATGAGACCCCGCGAGCACTGGAAACAGAATAGGTGGCCGATGTGGTAGAAGCATTTCGGGTAGGCGCGGAGAATGCGCGCAGTGGCGGCTTAAAACGTCATCAAGCTGTTGATGACAGCAAGGAGAAGATCGGGTAGAGTATTGACTTCTTCAGAACAGACCACCTCAGTCAGAAAAACTCGGTCGTTGTAGTAGACTGGCAACCAGGGAAGGGAAGACAAATGCCTAAAGGAATTTTTAAATCAGTGGGAAAGAATGCAGCTAACGAGAAGCGCGACGTCAAGCTGGTCCAGATATACCTCAATTTATTTAAAAATCTTGAAAAGATCCCAATAATTTTAACTGAGGATGGCTTGATTGGCACCCAAACAATCGGAGCAATCGAAGAGTTTCAATTCAAATCAGTCGGCATGACCTATCCAGACGGTCGAGTCGATCCCAATGGGAAAACTTTCCGTTACCTAACGATGTATCTGGACAGTAGCGAACAGGATATTATCGAGCAGCAGCTTGGTCAGCTACGTCGCTTAGGAAAAGCAGCACCATCTCTTTCAGCAGCGACAGTTCGATCTCGCGCGGGGCTAAGCTCCCTATACGTTACTTATTCGGGAGTACGCAATTCTCGGAAAGTCGTGTCGTCTTACAGCATGGACGTCATCAAGCTTGCACTGAAGCAGTCCGGCATGGACAAGGCTGTGATTACTTCGACGTTCCGTACTCCTGAAGAACAAGCGAGTATTATGCTACGCAACGCCAAGAAGGACCTGGCCAGTCAATATCGACTCTACGGCCAGACCGGTGACGCAGTGCTCAAGCATTATGAAAATAACAAGAACAAACCTGATTCAGAAATCGTAGCTTTAATGGTTAGAGAAATTGACGAGCAATCCGCCAAGGGCAGGAGGGTATCCAAACACTGTGTGCCAGAATCAACTTATCAAAAGCTGAACATAATTGACATCGGTCTTAATTCTACACGTTCTGCAAGCCAGAGATTCAACTCGCGTAAATTCACCGCGGCACTCGCCGACCTTGTTAAAGAAGGTTATATCGATAAACTGATTGATGAGACGGGAAAGTCAAACGCCTGTTGGCATATCGAGATCAAACCCAATAAAAAGAGCATTTCGGACTACGACAACGGTTCGATACTGCTCCCCGCCAAACACTTAACGGGAAGTATGCTTTTATGCTAAAAATTGGTCTTATAGCAGTGCTTCTTCTGTTCTGCAACACGGCATGCGCCCATCAGGAGGCAGACGTCACGCCCTGCCCATATTCGGAGGCGATAACGCAGCATATAGCTGCCCCACCCAACGCCAAAGTCTCTCAACATCAGTCCGGCGTCGATATTGATAGCCATGAGTTGACGAAGACGCATATTGTTGAATTCGTAAATGGCGACGTTGCGACAATTGAACAGAAGTACTGCTCGATGTACAACTTTTCAGTCATTTACACAGTATCTTCAATTAGTGAACAAGCGTTTAAAGACGGCCTAAAGAACATTCACAGGCTCATTGATGCTGTTGAGCAGAACTATCACTTGAAGGCTCCCCTTGAAGACATCGTGAATATGACGATGAATCAAAGAAAACTGTCATTGCAGGACTCGTTTGGTTTTGGCCTGCCAGGTCAAGCGGTAACCTCGGATAGCCATGTGGAGCACAGCCTCAGCTTCACGCGTCTACCGGGTGGAAAGACGGCAAAGGCAGAAATACATTTCTATTTTGCTTTGGATGGCATGTAACAGCCAACCAAAGCGGGAAGCTAAGGCAGTGTTGTGTATTCTCGGATCGGGATCCGCCCAATAGTGGAAGAGCGTTTTACGCAGCATCCGGCAAACAAAATTTTCTGGAAAATTATTACGATTGCGCTTAGAATTGGCATGCGCCGGGCAACCGGAGTGTCGTCCGCTTGCGCATTTTAAACATTTAAGGAACGGGCGCTTCAGCCCGACAGACCAATACAGGAGCAGGCAATGAAAAAGGAAGAGGCGCAGACGCATATCGAGCTGCATCTAACAGAGGGAGATTCACTGATCAGCTTTTTTCAAGCAGTTCAACCCTTCAAAATATGGTTGTTTTTTCTCATCGGGCCACTGGCTGTGTTTAGCATGAAGACCTACTTTATGGCGGTGACGAAGAAGGGCCTTTATTTCCATCGTTTGAACCTGCTGGGCAAGTTCAGTGGTATGGATTTCTTTCCTTTTGACGAGATTGAGAGCGTTGCCATTGGCAAGGGCATACTCCAGCGGCCAATGCGGTTTCAGTTCAGGAACGGGCGGAAGCTAAAAGTTAGCGCGCAGCTGAAAGGTGTTGAAAAGATTGCCAAATTGACCGCCGAAGCACAGCAGCATATCGAACAGAATATCGCTCAAGCGTAATGGCGCTCTTTATCATTGTGGCGTTCGTCTATGTCGGCGCGCTGGCGACCATAAGACCGGCGCCCGCCAGTCTCAAGGAAAAGCCTTTGAGCTTCGCCGTGAATATTCGTTGCGTCTGGGCATCCATGGTTGCCGGCGGGGTCGTGATGGCGGCCTTTCTCGTGACCACGGATTTCTCTTTTCTTACTGTCAACGAAGCTGTGTTCGATCGGCTGGCGCTGAATAATGACCCTGCTGAGGCCGCCATGTGGCCGATACAGGCCGTTACCCATTTGGTATTGCACGGCAATCTGTTGCATTTATTGTCAAACCTGGGCGGTTTGGGACTGGCATCAGTCTATGAGCGCCGCGTCGGGGCCCGTCGCTTTTTTGCTGTATTGACGGTCGGCAGTCTTGCATCGATTCCGTCCATACTTTTCTATCCGGACGGTACGGCGGTCTGCGGAATTTCCGGCGGTGTATTTGGCTTGTTTGCGGCATATTTTACCGATGAGGACAGGCTTTCGGTCAAGGAGTGGCTGGCGGCAATCGCTCTATTTTCAGTCATTCTGGTCGTGCTGATCGCCGATACGGAATTTGGTATGGACACCGACGCTCTGGAATTTCAGATCGATCATCTCGGGCATATCTTTGGGGCCGCAGGTGCTGTTGTTTATTGTCGCTTGAACCCGAAACGTCCGCCGGTGTCTTAAACGGCCGGTGGACGTATCAGGCGAGTGTCATAAAACGGTAAGGGTTTAACGCCAGGAGCAACAGGGATGTGGTCACAGATCCTCCGGTGTTCGTCTTGCGATATGCACCTATTGTCCGGATAAAAAGGAGCCACGAACCGAAAGTCATGGCCCCTGCCAATCGCACACATCAGCCTGATTTAGCGCAGTGCCGCCGCGTTGCTGCTCAGGGCTTCGCCCAGCGTGTCGGCGTCATCTGGCGCGCTGATGTAATCGTTCAGGCTATACTCTCCATCCGCACCGACTTCGCCGGCTTCCGATGCGGATTTTAATATCAGTTCGCCGCCGCTTTGATCAATCGCGTTCAGGGGGGCAAACAAAATTGTATTGTCATCCGCCCGCGTTAACACCAGCCCTGCGCCGCCACCATCCCGTTTAATCATGACATCGGTAATGCTGCCGAACTTTTCACCGTCGGCGTCCATGATGTCCCCGGAACGCAGGTCATCCAGAGGCATAGTGTACAGGGAGGCCTGGGTAGACGGTTCGCTGCTCTGGCTGTAGGCCGTGGGTACTTCCTGCCGTGATGGGTCGCTATTCACATCGATCAGCGTTTCGTTGCTGTCGGCACCGAAGCTCGAGCCGGTCGCAGCGCCCGTTTCCGCCAGCGGCGCCCGAATTCGCTCTCCATCCTCAACCCGTGTGTCTGCCCGGTCAAGCCGCGGATTTTCGTTCCGCACAGGACGGTCTTCAATGACAACTGCTGGTTCGGGCTGAGCTATCGCTACATCAGGTTCCGGCTGGTCGACTTCCACGACAGGTTCAGGTTGGTCTATGGCAACTACCGGTGGGGCCTGGTTCACCGACACATTCGGCTGTGCCTGATCAACAGTGACTTCCGGATCTGGCTGACTTACCTGCACCTGCGGATCGCGCGTGGTTATGGTCACTTCCGGTTGCGGCTGTTTCACAGTCACCTGCGCGGCAGGTTTATGCACCGTAATCTTTGCGGGCTTTTGGTTTACCGTAATCTGGGAACGCTCCCCCGCTGCCAGTTCGCTGGTCTCGTTGGTCCCGCTGGTTTGTATACCGGGCGTTTCCTGTCCTGCTTTCATCTGCTGTTTTACAGCTGACTGGTATTCTCTTTGCGAGAGGACGCTGTCCTGGTTGCGGTCATATCGCTGGAGCATTGTTTCAGCGTCCGTCTTGAGTATGGAAGCCGCAGCCTGCAGTTCACTCTGATTCAGACGCCTGTCACCATCGCTGTCGATATCGCTGAAGTCTGGCGTGCTTGTCCGATCGCCAGCCATGGCAGGCGTCGCAATCATGGATCCAAGAATGGCAATGGCCAGCTTGTGTTGATAAAATTTCATCGCGTGCACCTCAATTTAATCAGGAGTTAGCCGAATTGGATCGACTGCGCTGTTTGGTTCAAGGCGCTTCCTGCGCTTCGCTCAGCGTACGAAACCGCCCCGAGATGGCCTGGTAACGCTCTTCCTGGTATTTCACCGAATCCTTGAGTTCGTCAGCGTCACGCGAAGTCCGATACACAATGTCGTCTTCCTCCAGATGTGAATCACTGGCAGGTACAACGATCTCTGAATCACCTATGCCAAAAAAGCCACCCGCGGAGACGACAAAGCCGACTTCGCCACCATCCCGACTGAGTACAATGTCCTCTACAGTGCCAATCCTGTCTCCTTCAGAATTAACCACTGTTTTTCCTTCGAGAGATTCAAGGTCAGCGTGCATCAGCGTGGCAGATGTCTGATGTGCAGATTGCTCTTCACCTTCAGCCGACTGCCGCACGATATTAATATTGGGTTCGGATTTTTCGATGGTGACTTCGGGTTCTTCCTGTTCTACATGGACTTCAGGCTCAGCCGTATTGACGGTTACCTGGGGTTCGGCCTGCTGAATTGAGACCTCAGGCTCTGGCTGTTCTATTTCAACCTGCGGTTCTGGTTGGTCAATAGCGATTTGCGGCTCACCCGTGCGAACATCAACCTGGGCATCCTGTTGCTCAACGTTAACTTCCGGCGCGGGTTGATTAACATCAACGTGCGGCGCTCTATCCTGCACAGATAGTTCGGATCGGGGCTCATCTACGCGCCCGGACTCCTGCGCGTTGATTGAACCAGAAACTATAAACGTCCCAGCGGTTATTCCGACCACTGCGGCATAAAGTCTGTTTTTCAAACCGAATTTGTTTCTCATCATTGTCTCTCCTCAAATAGGGGACCACCGGTTATATTTGAAGTGATTTATTGGCGGTGTCGTTTTTTATCCGTTTGCATCAAGCGGGCCAACTTCGGAATCCAATAGCGGAGTGCGTTTCGTCTGGGGTAAAGAGGAGTCGACGAGGCAGGATCGTCTGATAGATCGCCCGATGGTTACCGTGGCTGTCATCTAAACGTGTAAGAGTTACACACCAACACCGGCTTTGGCATAGGTTGCGGTCGCAAACGAAATTTTAGCTAACGGGGAATGTTGCGATACGTTCTTACGCGATATGGAGGCAGCTTTCAGCACAGCGACCGTGGTAATTCGTTTATAACACAGGTTACGTTCAGAACCTTATGGACGGCGTTACCGAAGGCAACGCCGCTCTCGTTTAAAACTACGACGCCGAGATCGCTTCGGGGACCAAAACGTTTTCGGTGAACCGGTAGGTAAATTCGCCGCCGTCGCTACAGGCAATATGAACGCGGTCTATTGTCTCTCCATCGGCCATCCGCGTCAGGCATTCTTCTGCCAGGGCTGGCAGTATGGTGCGCGTCATAATATTTTCAATATTGCGGGCACCGGTATCAACCTCCTGACTTCGCGCGACGATGTGCAGCAATACCTCTTCGTCGTAGCTCAGGCTGGCGTTATAGTGCTGCCGGACACGCTGAGCTATACGTTGCAGGTTAATACGGCTTATTGCCATCAGGTGATCATCACCGAGCGGGAAGAACGGGATGAGCGTGGACCGCCCCAGAAATGCGGGTTTGAAATATCGCAATAATTGCGGACGAAAGTTATCCAGAAGCACCTCCGGCGCCGGACGTTCTTCGGCTGCGGCGCACATGGCGCGGATATGTTCCTCGCCCGCATTGGAAGTCATGATAATCACGGTATTGCGAAAATCAATATCGCGGCCTTCGCCGTCGCGGATGGTGCCTTTGTCGAAAAGGTTGTAGAAGATATCCTGCACGCCCGGGTGGGCTTTTTCCATCTCGTCCAGGAGAATAACGCTGTAGGGTTTGCGACGCACGGCCTCGGTAAGAACGCCGCCTTCGCCATAACCGACGTAACCCGGTGGTGAGCCGAGCAGCATCGATACCTTGTGCTCTTCCTTGAATTCGGACATGTTAATGGTCGTGATGTTCTGCTCGCCACCGTACAGTATTTCGGCGAGCGCCAGTGCTGTTTCTGTTTTGCCGACACCGCTGGGGCCGACCATAAAAAACACACCGATGGGTTTGCGAGGGTCGGTCAGGCCGGCGCGAGCCGTGCGAATATTTTCCGCGATCGTATCGAGCGCATGTGTCTGGCCGATAATACGCTCACCGAGCGCGTCCTGTAACGCCAGTACCCGGTTGATTTCATCCGCCAGCATTTTACCCACGGGAATACCAGTCCAGTTCGCGACGACTTCCGCTACCGCCTGCCGATTGACGTTGACCTGGATCATCGGCGTTTCACCCTGAATCTGTTCCAGTTCGGCAAGACTGGCCTGCAGACGGGTTTTGAGTGATGCCAGTTGCGCCTCACAGAGTCCCTCCGGAACCGCGGCCGCATTGTCAGCCGCACTGGCCTGCGGTTGCTGCTGGCCATCCTGCGCCGTTGCCTGCCCGGATGATTGCGCCCCCTCCTGTTGGTGCAGCCTGGACCGGGTATTAAAGTTATCTTCCAGCTGCTTCTGCAGTGCATGGATAGCGGTGACCAGGTCCTTTTCCCGTTGCCACTGACTGTCCTGGACATTCAGGGTGTGCTGCAATTGTTCCAGCTCGGCCTGTACGGCCGCAATCGCCTCATGGCAATTACCGTGGGCAGCGTCCTCCCTGGCCAGCGCATGCCGGTTGCGTTCACATTGCTGGATGCGGCGGCGCGTATCTTCGATTGGGGCCGGTGTTGTGCTTTGGCTGAGGGCCACCCGGGCGCAGGCGGTGTCCAGCAGGCTGACGCATTTGTCCGGCAGTTGTCGTGCTGTGATGTAACGGCTCGATAGTCGCACCGAATCAATAATTGCCTCGTCCAGTATGCGCACGCCGTGGTGGTTTTGCAGCATATCGGCCATGGCACGCATCATATCGACTGCCCTGGATTCGTCGGGTTCTTCGACCTTGACCACCTGGAAGCGACGGGTCAACGCCGGGTCACGTTCGAAATACTTTTTGTACTCCGCCCAGGTCGTTGCCGCGATGGTGCGTAATTCACCCCGCGCAAGCGCAGGTTTCAGCAGGTTGGCGGCGTCACCCTGCCCTTCCTTGCCGCCGGCACCAATCATGGTATGAGCTTCATCGATAAACAGAATGATGGGTTGGGCGGATGCGTTGACTTCGGCGATAACCGATTTCAGCCGGTTTTCAAATTCGCCTTTCACACTGGCGCCAGCCTGCAGCAAGCCCAGGTCCAGCGTACGTACCGCCACATGCTGCAGTGGCTCGGGCACATCACCGGTGGCAATTCGCAAGGCGAAACCTTCGACAACCGCGGTTTTGCCCACGCCGGCCTCGCCTGTCAGGATGGGGTTGTTCTGACGCCGTCGGGTCAGTATATCGATAATCTGGCGAATCTCTCCGTCGCGCCCTAATACCGGATCTATGCGGCCGTTGCGCGCGGCTTCGGTCAGGTTAACGGTAAATTGATCCAGCGAGGGCGTTTTGCTGGGTTTATAGGCATTACTGACGGCCGCGTCGGCTGCTTCAGCAGTGGCGGTGCTGGATTCGCCGGTACTGCCAACCACCTGTCGCACCGCTTCACGCAAAGATTCGGCCGGAATATCCAGCAGCGTGGCCAGATTGATATACCGTCGCAAAGTGTCATCCAGCAGTAAAGCCGCCAGGAGGTGACCGGAAGTGGTCTGGCCGTGGCCGTATTCTACCGACGCCATCATCCACGCATTTTTTACCAGATCAACAATGGAAGGTGACAGCGCAGGTGCGCGGGTATTGCCGGTTTTCAGGCGGTCCAGTTCGCGATTAAGGTCCTGCTGCAGGCGGCCCGGGTCCACGTCAAACAGCGTCAACAGTTGCTGAAGGTCACTGTCGTCAGTTTCCATCAGTTTGATCAGCCAGTGTTCCAGCTCCACATTGTAATGCGAGCGTGACAGACAGAGGCCGGCGGCGCTTTCCAGGGCCACCCGGCATGTCGGGTTGAGTTTGCCAACGAGTGATTTGAGATTGATGTTGATCATGGTTCTTTCCTTAATTATCAAAATCCTTGCGGTGAAAAATGGATGCCTGTTTAACGTGTGTTTGACGTTTCGCCGATATAACTGCCGGGTGGACGTCTAATGCATGCGTGCTGAAGACAGCACGATTTCGATATTGCTGTTCTGCCGCTCGCCTTCAGCCGATTTGTGAGCGAGCCAGGCGTTCCAACCCACCAGCGGTGGTGCGTTCTGCTTCAACTGGATACGCGGAGGTATGTGCACACGCGCCACTTTTAAAACATACTCACATTCATTCTCGGCACCGGCGAACATTTTTACCATTTCGTCCAGTTGTCGCAGGGTGCTGGTGCCGGGGGCAAAGCGTTTGAACTGCTCGCCGTTTAACGGACCCAGAATAATGCGCATTTTTCCCTGGGCAAACCAGCCCTTGCTGCCGACCAGCGCGGATCGCCCCAGACAGGCATTTTGTCCCGTCCGGTAACTGGCTGACGCGAGACGCGTGCGAACGTCGTCGATCAGGTCGTGCCATTTTCCAACAAACTCTTCGATTTCTACTGGCACGTCAAAAAAGCGCGTCAGCATTTTACGCAGATTAACCGAGCTGCGTACCTGTTGCGTAAAAAAGCCGCTGTAGTACAGCAGGCTTTCAATTTTGAATGGCCAAGACTCCGGCGGGCTGTCAGCCAGACCCATTAATGACAATAGTGCATGGGTATGGCCATCGTGCCGGGTGCGCCGCGGCGTGGTGAGCTGGTGACGCTCATAGTTCGCTGCCATCCGGTATTTGACGCCCGCCTGGAAAAACAGGGACAGCGTCCGGTGATGAAACATTTCCAGGAAGCGCTGCAGTGTTTCATCCTTGAGTTTCAAACGTTTGAAAATCAGTTCGGAATAATGAAACGGCAGTACCCCGGTTGCCCCGGTCAGGCACAGCACACGGCTTTTTAAATAGTAATGGGTACGGCCATCGCGTTTGACCGGAATGACCGCGTCAATTTCTCCGGCGGGAAACCCCATGCTCAGCCGCGTACCAAAACGTACGCATTCCGACCCAGGCGGCGTAAACCGGGCCACCGGATTCTTGTGCGCGATAGCATCATCCATTCGCGCCGCGCGCTCCAGCAGACGCACTGCCTGAAAGAAATCGAAGCGACCCGGTTCACGCTGGAGCTGCTGGACTACAGCAGGATTTTGTTGCCGTTTCTCGGTGGGCATTTCTTGAGATATCCCTCTCTGTTTTTAAGTTTGACCAGTGTGCGGGTAAAGCCGTTCAAGGGACAGTACAGCGCAAAAAAATGTTCGAGCACCGTGGCAAACAGAAAGCTGCTGTTGCCCGACAGCAGGGCTTCGTCCAGCTCGACCTCGACCTCCAGCCCGCGACAGATGGTGGCATGACCGCCGATGTTCATCGGTGCGCTGATGGGACGTGCCTGCACCTGGCTCACAGCGTCTATCAGGCCACGGGTAACCGAAGATTCCCTGAAATCATACAGGCGCAGCATCTCGCGGAAAGATTCCGTCGAATGTGCATGGCCGGTCAGGGAGCGAGCGTTCAGGTTCAAATGGGAAATCAGCTTCCAGCGTGCCCTGTTGCGCAACGCCGGACGTATACTGGCCGTCGGCTGGGTAATGGCGCGGATATGTTTGCACGGTGGCGCACCGTTGACACACTGAAACCGGGGTTGCTCGGTGTTGTATGGCAGCTTGCCCGGCAGATCACGATTACTGCAGGTTGTCTGTACGATAAGTGTGCGGTCCTGCGGCGTATGGGGATTGAAATTGAGATCAGTCAATGACAGATACATATCGGTACCGTCGTCCCGTTCATGTATGCCCATTCGCGCCCCGCGCCGTACGCTTTGCCAATATGGCGGCGCATTGTCGCCCTGATGCCGGTGGTCCAGCCCGTAGAATGGAAGATACTCGATAGCGTCTCCACCCGGCGCCGCCGCTGTTACCTGATCGACGGAATAGACTTCATAGCCGCGCGGCCGGCGACAGTCTGGAATCACCGGATATTCGGTCTGCGTGTGGTCCACCCGAATCGGGTCTGCTTTGTGGCTGAACAGGTTGATCATTGGCGTGCAGCCCATCGCAAAGGAGCGATCGTTTATATTGTGCTCCAGCTCTACATCGGTGGTTTTAAAGTAAAAGTAAAGATCCATGCGGTGGTCGCTGGATGTTGGTAATCGACCATCGAGATCAATGTCGATAAACATAAATTTTTCGGGAAACACGAAAAATTCGGTCAGCAGGCGGTAACCGATAAATGCGTTGTCCGGATACGGCAGCAACCCTTCCTGCTCACCAAAACCGACCGGACGCACCGCATCCACGCCAAGGTATTGCGGATGCAGGTCATCGTCTCCGCCAGCCATGACGACCTGCAGGCATTCATTCAGAAGCATTCGGTACAGGGGGTGACTGTGCTGCGGCTGGTCATTCAGGTACAGCCGGATTTTTTTCGGCTTGACATCACTTAACAGGATAGCGTCGTTAAACGTTTTGAAACTAATCTTGAGAACACTGTGGGCACCGCGCACACTGGCTGAACCTGGTGTCACAAAGGGTCGCCCGATAAGATGCGCTGACGCTATTCGCAGCGGCAGCAAATCCACGTCGTAGATACCGGTAAAGCGACACGGCTCGCCCTGCAGCGGGTCGGTCTCCAGCAAGGTTTGCGCCGGTATTGTGTATGGGCTGTCGAGCTGGTCCGGGTCGGGCTCGTATTGGGCAATTGCCATGGACGGCAACGGTCGCTGATAGTGCGGAAACAGTATGCCCAGCAATGCGTCACTGAGCTCTGGAAATTCGTCGTCGAGCTTGTGTTGAATCCGGGCGTTTAAATAGGCAAAGGCTTCGATCAGTCGCGCAGCGTGCGGATCTTCGATAGAGTCTTTCTGAATACCGAGACGGCCGGCAATCTTGGGATGCTCCTGCGCGAACTCCGCACCCATCTGCCGTATAAACGCCAGTTCTTTTTCGTAATAGGGCAGCAACTCATCCGACATGGGGCGATTCCTCTACGGTAACCGTGCGCAGCAGCGGCTCAAGTACAGAGTCGAACACCACAACTTCTGGTGCCGGGTGCGCGTACATCACCGCATCAATTCGAAAGCGCAGCGCCCGGTCGGATTTGCTGACGTTTTCGAGAAACTGCACACGAACCGATTTGAAGCGCGGCTCAAAGGCACGAATAATATTTTCCATGTCCCGCGTAAAAACACGCTTGCGGTCGGTGTCCAGCATATTAATCGTAGCGAGGTCCGGCAGCCCGTAGTTCAAGATGCTGTCCGACAGGTGCCGACTACCGGCCGGTGGCGACAGGACGCGGCAGCGGGCGTTCAACAGATCCTCAAGATCGCGACGTATGCCATTGCGCAGATCCAGCAACCGGCTTTTCCAGCGGGGATCGCGCTCTTCCTGCAGGTGGGGTTCGTCATCCAGCAGGCGGTCAAGCAATGAGGCCCGTATGGGGACATTGTTCAGGTTTATCGCTGACCTCACAGGCCGCCTCCCTGCTGCACCAGCTCGGTCACCAGTTCCAGTTCGGAGATCATCTGGTCCGTCTGATAATGCGGTATCAGGTGAATAACGCACTGGTAGTGGCCGGGTTTGTCGCGATGCTCCCGGACTTTCACCGACGCCTCCCGCAGGGGATAGCGCGCCTGCGCCTCCCATTCCAGATCGTTGCGCCCGGTGGTGTAGTTGAACAGCCAGCGGCGCAAATAGTCTTCACATTCCATTGCACTCATGAAGGAACCGATTTTGTCGCGGATCATGACTTTGATGTAATGTGCAATGCGGGAGCCGCACAGAACGTGCTGCATCATGGCCGCCAGCCTGGCATTAATATCGACGTCGCGACCCGTCGCGCGCTGCAGTACCTGCAGGGACGGGTTGCTGTAGAACGCAGCAAAGGGTGCGGCGTAACACTGGCACAGCGGAATAAAACCGAGGTTGCTGATTTCACGCTCAAGCGAGTCGGTAATGACAACGTCGGTTGATGGCTTCCAGGCGGCGGGATGAGGGTCCGTCGCGAAACTGTCACAGGGCAGGTTGGTCACCAGCCCGCCGCCGGCCTGGTCGCGCGGCACTCCGCGGATGTGGCCAAACCAGCCGACGTTGGCGAACTCCCGCAGTAACACACCGCCAAAGGCATAACAGGCATTGCCCCAGCAGTACTGATCTGCGCCGTCGCTGTCTAGCTTTTCGTAAAAAAACACGCCCTTGTAACTGCCCGGCGTGGTTCGGTACGGCCTGCGCATCAGGGTGCGCGGCAGCGCCAGCCCGATAAAGCGGCTGTCGGCCAGGGTGCGCAAAGTACGCCAGCGAATGTATTCCTTTTGCGCGAAAATGGCGGGCAGGTCGATCGGCAGGCGCAGCTGCGCAAAATCATCCAGCCCGAACAGCTCGCAGGATGCCCCGGCAATAAAGGGCGTAAAGGCGGCTGCGGCGATCTCTGCCAACCCTTCCAGCGTGGCAATATCGTCATGCGGATAGTCCCGACTGTTTTTGTGCCGGACCTGATAATCACCCAGCATCACGCCGTAAGGTTCGCCGCCGGCAGTACCGTATTCATCACTGTAGATCTTCTGGAACAGGCAGCTTTGATCAAACTCCAGTGCCCGGCCAATATCCCGCACCACTTCAGCCCAGCTAATGTCCAGCACTTTTATTTTTGCGTTTCGGGCGCCGTTCAGTTGCGTGACCAGATACCAAAGACCACGCCACGACGCTTCCAGCCGCTGCAGGGCGGGGTGATGAATCACCTGATTCAGTTGATCGTTGATTTTATGGTCAATATCCACGATAGCCTGATGAATGGCCAGCTCGATATCGGTTGCAGTTTTCAGGCGGTCTGCGGCGCAGAAGTTTTCCAGCCACCATACCAGGGCGCGGTGCGGGTCAGGTTCCGCAAGAAAGTCCTGCAGATCGAGCAGATGGGGTGGGTTATCCAGGAGAGCATCAAGGGCTAAGACTGAGGGCATTGCGGCATCCATTCCTGCTGTGATTCGTATCGGCATCCAATCCTGCAGATGCCTGCTGGCACCTGCGTCGACCATTATACATAGTTAAGGAAGCCTGTGGGAAGATTTGCGGCAAGTTGTTATTCAGCGCAAATTTTAAGGGGTTGGGCCGAAAGCATGGTGGTTCGGCACCAGAGGAAATGTGGCGCGTTTTTCGTAGTGTGGACCGCGCGCTGTCAACGTGGAGCACATCAGGCAGAATTGGTCGGCATGCCAGGGCAGATTGACCGTTGATGCATGGGGTTCGGCGTGCGGCGCTTTCCGCTGTAGCGTTACATGAGGCCGGAAGGTAGTTGGCGGCAGTGCAATACCGCTGGCATGCACGGCTTCGATAACTTTTTCATGCAGTTGTTGCAGCGGCGCCGACCTCTTCGACGGCCCCAGCCACAACACTTTCGGGCGACGGAAATAACCGAGTGTATCCAGAGTGAAATCAAATACCGGGTGCTGTATCAATGCCAGGTGCCCGGCAAGACTGAGCTCCTGCTCGTGGGCAATGTTTCCCAAAAACGCCAACGTTAAATGCAGATGGTTTGCGGCGACCACCTTGCCTGGGGTGGACAGGGACTGCTGTACGGCTACCAGCCCGGCAATATGCGCGGGTTGTGGCTGTAGAGCGATAAAAAGCCGCGACAGGTCTGGCACAGTGACACGATTATTTTTTGGAAACCGTCTGCACGGTTTTTTCATAGTCCGGTCGCACGGGGTCAAACAGATCCCCGTACAGGTCATGCAGCTTCAATTTTCTGTCGAGGCGGCTTTTGGATTGTTTATCGCGCCAGGGAACCACATACATATATCTGGGCAGCTCATCATTGCCTTTGATGGTGGTTTTTTCCAGCTCAATTTTGTCCTGTGCGATAACCGGCAGACCCATCAGGCTCGCCAGCAGTATCGCCAGACTGCAACAGATCGCTCTCATGATTCATCACCCTGATGTAACGAAAGTTTCAGCGCTTCCATCCAGATGCGAGTATCCTCGTCCTGATCCGCCACGTCCAGATACAGCTCGTAATACTGAACAGCATTGGCAATGTCCTGTAAATACACGTCCAGTAATAGCGCCATATTATACAGTGCGTTGGAGTAATCCGGATTGATCCGCAGTGCCTGCATGTAATGCGTTTTGGCGAGGTCGAATTGACCTTCCTGCACGGCGATCAATCCCGCCAGATTATGCGCGGGCGCTGTGTGTTCCCAGCGTTGTAAAATCGTGGTGACAGTCCCGGCCGCTTTTTCCAGGTTGTTCTGTTGATACTGGGCCAGCGCCAGATTCAGCCAGACTTCCCGCACGGGAGGACTGGCTTGCGCCAGTCGCGCCAACTCAGGTTCGGCCTGTACCGCTGCGCCCTGCTCCATTTTCTGCAGAGCCTGCTCGAATGTCTGGCGGTCGGCTTCCGGGAGCGCATCCAGACCTTCGCCCGTCGACTTGATTTGGGTGGTGCCGCAGGCTGCGCACAGCAAAGTGATCAAGGTCATTAAAATGGCGCGACGCCATAGATTATTCAACTGCATTATAGTCGCCTGATTGTCGATTCCGTTTTGCCCTGCCGCGCATAGCGCGCCGGGAACAGTTCACCCAGTTGTTGCAGCGAGCGCTGCACCCAGTCGTCAAATAAGCCTTCTGCGATGCGTTCGACATTCATTTCATAAAATTCGATTGCCTTATCCTCAAAAGGAAACGCCTGGTCTTCCAGCAGGATGTTGTACTGGTCCAGCTCATCCGCCGTAAGTTCCCGGGGTCGCTCGGACTCCAGTAATGCCACCGCAAAGCGACGGTACATATCGCCGATTTCAAAGGTGGCACGGGTAATAAATTCCTGATGACCGTACTGTGACGCCTGACCGTACAATTTGACCGTTTCTTGCATCGCCGTTTTCTTGATTCTCAGAGATTGCTGCAGCGGGTGCACCAATCGCGCATGATTGAAATCTTCCAGCCGCACGCCGGCCAGTTCGAAAGCAGCACTGGCCGCGATAAACCGGGTACGATTGTTTTTAACTGATGCACTGGCGAGTGTGTCCTGCTGCAGGATTTGTCGCAGCCAGCTCATCCACTGACTGTGATTTTTTACCTCACGGTAGAGCTGTGCCACGTGATTCATGGCTTCCAGGTTCTGCGCATAGGGCCGCGGGTATTGATCGATGTATTTTTGCCATGCCCGCAGCGCCGACAGCTGATCGTCTTTGCCGGCATAAAGTTCCGCCGCTTTCCAGAGTGCTGCCATTTTTTCTTCTTCGCTTTCCACCGATTCCGCCAGTTTTTCAAACTCGCGAGCCGCCTCGATGGAGCGATCGGACTGCAGATAGGCAACGGAAAGCTTTTTGCCAACATCCCGTTGCAGCGGGTGCTGCGGATAAACCTGCTGGAAGCGGTTCAGATACAGAATGGCCTGGTCCCATTGCTCATGCTGCATAAACAGGGCGATAGCATCATACAGTGCAGTGGGTGCCAGTTCCGACTCCGGCACCTCCCGATAAACCCGCAACCATTCGGCGGTCGCAATTTCGATGCGGTTATCACGGCGGGCCACTTCGCCCTGCCGATAAATACTTAGCGCCCACTGGTTGGTGATACGCTGTCTGTCTGCGTCTGACAGGCTGCTGTCAGCCAACAAATCGCGGTACATGGTTTCTGCGTCCGCGTAGCGGTCCAGATCAAACATCGCCTGGGCTTTGAGCAGGTTGACTGCCCGGCGCGTTGGGGCCGGACTGCCCGCCGGCAGACTGCCAGCCAAGGCTATCGCCTCGACCAGAAGCCGGTTTTTAAAGGCTTCCTGTACCGCATTCTGCACGATTTCGACAGTTTGCGATTCTGCGGGATAAAGATCGGCGTAAAGCCCGGCATAAGTCAGATGTTTTTGCAGCCAGGCGCCCTTTTCCTCTGCATTATCAACCTGTTTGTAAAGCATGTCGGAGATCTGCACGCAGGCGTAGGCGCTCTCTTTGTCCAGCACCAGCTCGCCATCGAATGCGGCCCGCTCAAAATACGGGAATGCCCCTTCGGGGTCGCCGGCCTTTTGCAACAGACTGGCGTAGAGTGGATAAATCTTGTCCTGACGCGCATAGACATCAAAACCATCCAGGTAGCGTTCGTACCAGACGCGCGCCGCACGCAGCTGCTGTGCGCCCGCATCTTTCTGATATTGCGTATGGTAATGACTGGCCAACTGGACTACGTTTTCACGAATTGCCCGCATAACCGGCTTCTTTTCGGACGCGGGCATTGCGGTTGTCTGCCAGTAGTCAGCGCCTGGATGGTACTGTTGGTAGACGTTGTCAAAGGCGGCCTCGTAGCGTTCAAAAAATCCGGCGTTCTTCCAGATGTAGACGGTTTTGAGCGCCGCGTGCACCACCCCTTCGGCGTCGGCGTTATGTTGGGTGTAGGCTTCCAGCGTTTCCGCCGCATCGCTGAAGCGTTGCTGTTCCAGTAGCAGGTCACTGACCACGGCGTAGGAGCGATAGGCATAGGCCGCGTTGGGGTTGGCCTGAAAATAGTCGTTAAGGGCGTCGGCGCCGCCGAGATTGATAAAGGTCAGCGCAATGCCCCGGAAGTATTCGTCGTACAGTTCCCGTTCGGTGCGTGCCAGCGTTTCCCGCCCGCCGAAATCATGCGCATCCAGCGCGCCGAAGTAGTCCTCCAACGCTTCCATGTACAAACGCTGCTTAAAGCGTGCCCAGCCCCGCTTGAACAGCGCCTTCTCCCGAAACATGGCGTTGTCTTCACTTTTCAATACGTCGGTATAGCCGTCTTCCGCCGGAAAATAATGGCCGAGACTGAAGGCATGTTCTGCAATTCGAAATCGCGCTTCGACATAATGTGGCGTGCCGGGATAGCGGGCGACGAGGCGCTCGAGTATGGCGACTGCCTGATCGCCCTCACCGATCTGGTCATGCGCCTTGGCCAGCTGGTACATCGTCTGATCGTTTCCGGGTGCGTCCGGGAACTGTGTCAACGCGTCGTTCAACAGCCTGATGGTATCGCGCACGGTGGCTTCGAACTGTTCGTCGCTGATAAAGCCATCGGAATCTACAGCCGTTTCTTCTGTGTCCGCCGACAACTCCAGTTCCGCAATCCGGCGGATGGCCTGCGCCCGGTGAATATCGTCCTGCGGCGCACTCCGAACGTAATCGTAATAGGCCTGCTTGGTGCGTGAGCGATCGTAACGGGGTTGATCCCGGGTAGCCGGGACCGGCTGCACTCGGGCGGTGGCTGATTTGTCCCGTGCGGACGGCAGCAGATCAATATCGCCCAGCGTTTGGGGCTTTTCTGGCTGACCGCCGCACCCCCCCAGGTTTGCCACCAGGCTGAAGAGCAATCCGTACGCCAGTAGCCGGCATCCGGCCAGCTGGCCCATTCCGCTGATGACCGGATTGGGAGAAATTCCCGCCATAAACTTGTGTAACATCGTTTTCAGGACATCCTGTTATTGATCATAAAGCGTGGCAATCCCATATTTTGCCTGGCTCAGGTAGCTTTCCAGCGCGCGTGTGCGCGCTGCTATGCTGTCCAGCAGCTTTTGGGCGAGCCACTCTTCATATTTCTTTTCCACTGGCACCAGCGACACCTTGATTGCGTGCTGCTGCGCCAGTACCTTGAGAATTTGGAGGTGACGATAGTTCTTCAGCAGATGTGCCGGTACCGGCGCAGGATTGTCGAAAATAACAGCCGCGCGATCTTCATTTTCCGCCAGCACCTGCGCCATGCGCCCACTGGCGCCAGTTTCTATACCTGTTCGCGCATGTGTCAGTGTCGCCAGGCGTTTTATGTAGTATTGTCGGGCCTGTTCGTACGCCTCGGCCGCCCGCTCTATCTCACCCAGCTCCTCCAGTACATGAGGGACCAGCAGCCAGGCTTCGTCGACACTGGTATCGTTAACCGGCTGCCCCGTCAGGCGGGTAAACGCATTCAGTGCCCCACGAAAATCGTTTTGATGGGCAGCAGCCAGCCCCAGCCCCAGCAGCGCCTTATTGGTATGGGGTGAATCCAGATCCACGCCATGCAGCGTTTCCCGGGCGTTGCGATAGAATTCAAAATGAATCTGGGAAAAGCCCAGAACCACCAGCAACCGGTTTTTTAAATCGCTGTCCGGGTCATTCGGGTCGAGACTTTTCAGGGCCTTGTCGATTTCCAGATGCGATTCGGTCCACCAACCCTGGCGCATGTAGGCAATGCCTTCATTCAGTTTGGCGTGTGCATACCATGGGGAGCCGGGCGGGACAGTCTCATAAAAGTTGGCCGCCTTTCGATGTTTTTTCTGGGACTGCAGGGCCAAACCCTGGAGAAAGACCGCGTACTGTGCGTCGATGGCCGGCAGTGCCGCGCCGTTAACATGGGACAGTGCCGCCACCACGCCCGCCCAGTTGCCGCGTTGCTCGTAATACCGCGCCATCAGGAAATGGCTTCTGGACAGCGCCCGGGGATTTTTCTGACGCTCGATAAAATGAACGAATTGTTGCGCGGTGGCTGTATCGTTGGCCTGGTACAGCAGGGTCAGCGCCTGCCAAAACGCATCTGTGGTGTAGTTCTTCTGCAATAGCGGCTGGTTGGCGCGAATCAGCATGACGGTTTCGGGCAGATTGCGTGTGTGACTGGCAGCAAGTGCCTCCGCCAATTCGGGTAACGTGCCGACCTGCAGCGTCAGCCGGGGCGCCAATTGACGGTACAGATCATGACTGATTTGCTGATACAGGTCATCCAGCTGCTGCTCCGTCGAGGTCGCCATGGAATGGTGGGCCAATATTGCCGCCAGACAGCCAACCAGACCCACCCGGATTCTGCGGGTTACGCGTTGAATCCGCTCAGCTTGCTGACCCGTAGTCAGTTGACATAAAAGCATAGAACCTGGCCTGAAATTTACGTCTGATCCGTCTCTGAGTAGTAATCACGCGGGCGTATTTAACATCATTGGAGCAATGATTACTGTGTCACTTTCTTCAAGTTTTGCGATCCACTCGAGAATATTTACAGAAGAGCCGGCGGCGGAAAGATGTTTAGGACAGGCGGGAAACAAAACTCTGCGTGCAGGGGATGGCTTCGGCAGGATAACGCAATGCATGCTCCAGCGCGGCGCCGCGTCGCTGCGCCTGATTTCCCATCTGCAGAATACTGGCCAGCGACCCGTCTGCCAGAAGCTGTCCGGCAAGATAACGTTCGCCTGACAGCAAGTGCGCGAATTTACCCGCTTTACGCATTGCCTGCAAGGCCTTAACGTCCGGCCATGGACAGCCCGGCTCAAATGACGGATCGTTCGTATCATTCTGCATCGCTGTCTGCGCACCACGCGGATCGCTCGATGAGAGACCGGCTGCAACCAGATCCAGCCCCGTTATGGTGGAAAATGCCGTGCCGGCTGGTCGCGCCCATTCAGGAAACTGCATGAGCTCGATTAACCAGGGCAGGAATACGGGATCACCACAGGCGGCTGCCGCCGCCAGGGCGGGCAGTACCTGTTGTTGTTTCACCAGTTGCGTTATCAATGACCGCACATCAGCTGACGGCAGCTGGCGGGCGACGAGATCCGCTGCCTGCTGCTGGCAGGGGCCGGACTGCATTGCGAGCGCCCGCAATGCTGGCAATCTGGACGCGTCCTTTGCCAATAGCAGGCCGGCGAGCGCATGAAAGGCAATGACCGGGTCACCGTGCTTCAGGCTGGCAACGAACAGCGGTTTGGCATCGACGCGTCGCGTGACGCTCGCGCAGCGAATCGCAGCCAGTCTTACAGCACTATCCTTGAGCAGATCATGGTCATGATGCAGGAGGTTATCGAATAGCGCTCCGGGGTTTCGCCCTCTTAAGGCAAACACCGTCAGAGCCGCACGGGTCGCAAAAGGTTGCTGCTGCTTTATCCATTGAGTGATCGTCGGGTAACAATAGATCTCTGGCAATGCCGCCATGCCATGAATAAAGCCATTGAAGGCCCGTGCGCTGGTTTGTGCAGCGGCCATCACACAGGCCTTACGTTTGGCCGAGCGACTGCGAAATGCCAACTGCGTGGCGACAAACTGCGTACCCCCCTCCGGCCGATCCAGCGCCCGCTCGATTATCGCCCAGGCCAGGTCTGGCTTATGGCGCAGGCCCTGGATGTGGAGTGACAGGCGCTGCTCCAAGGGCAACAGTGTCGAAGGTGAGGCGGTGCTCCGGCCAACAGCACCAAACCATAACTGCCAAAGCAAGGCCGCCTCCTGCGCATGCTGTTGCGTTACGAAGGCAAAAGGATCGAGTTGACTCAGTTCGTCCAGCATCTCAGCCAAAACTGTTCAGCCCTCGATGGAACAGCAGGTCACCCTGTCGGCAGGCCGCCCGACCCTCCAGTCGTACATTGAAGCTGTAATGTAAAAATCGCGAGGCCGTATCGTCCGCCCGGTTCACCAGCGTCGATTCGGCGCCAGCGCGCCCTGCCGGATAGATTGCGCCGCGAACCATGGGCATACCGCCATCGACAACGACCGAGGCCGGTCCATTTACACCACAGGCTGATCCTATGGCACCGACCCCCGGAACCGGTTCGGGAAGGCCAGACTGATGCGAGGCATGCAGATCGGGGAATGCGACATGGGTATCGTCACTGCCGGTATGCACGACCTTCCGCTGATTGGCGATTAGCGTTGCCGCCATAGTCACTCCCGGGTCTCACGGACCGAACCAGTGGGTTTGTGCAGATACAGCACGCTGCGGTTCGCTTTTTCCGAGGCCAGTACCAAAAGCGCATCGCACAGGGATGGATGCGCCTGCAGCCGGTTTGCGGCCAGTGCGCACAGAATAATGCCCGCGGCTGCCCCGACATCCCCCATTAGCTCAGCCGGATGCTGGACTGCGTGGGCATTGCCCAGCGCGGGTTGATTGCGGATACAGACCTGCGCCCACTCGTGGGCATAATACCGCTCTCCATTCAGGCTGGCGTACAGTGAATCGACACACCTGTCCGATTCGCTCATAGCCGCGCCCAGCGCCGTCGACAAACCGGTTGCCGTGGACGGCAAATCGGACCCACAATGTCCGCTCTCCTCGCTGAATCCCAGTCCGCTGACACACACCGACGGGGCGACGTCTGGCGGCGTGAGGCTCACTACACAAAAGCCGACACCTTCCGCCGGTGCAAATCCATCGCGTACACCCTGAGCCAGCACACGATCGTCACGATCGAGCGCTTCCAGCATCTGGTCGTTCAGATAACTGTCCACGCCACCCACGATCACTGCCTCGACGCCACTGTCCCGGAGCAGATCACCCGCAATTTCCAGTGCCTGAGCAAACCCGGCCCGCCCCAGGCTTAACAGATAGCTGTTGGCCCGGTCGGCCTGTAGCCCCGCGACCTCCATCACCTCGGCGATAAACGCCACATCCTGTGACCAGTCGCGAGCGTCCGGCATCACCAGAATCAGGGGCACCGGACCAACGAAGCTTTTTTGTTTCAACAGCAGCTCCAGCCCGCTCAATGCCAGGCATTGCAGACGATAGCGATGTTCGTCTGCGGCCGATAGCGCCAGCAGTTTTTCTGCATTGGCCGACAACGCCGCATCAGGAATTCGCGCAACGATCATCTTACGGCCGTTACGGTTACACCAACGGTCAGTGCGGTAGGCGGTGACGCCTGCCTGCAGCGCGCAATCCACCATAGGCAACGCCATACCCAACGGTGTCAGCATGGCAAACGCGCCTGTATAAAGCACGTCGCTCATGCGAGAACGCTCTGGGCCGCGGGATCGGCGGATGCCCGGACCGTTTCGACTGAAATGGAATCCACCTGCATGATCTTGCGCCCGAGAGGAAACTGCCCTCGCAGCGTGAGCGTGACTCGCAAATCATTGGGCTCCAGAAAAATCGTGTCAATATGGAGTGGACTAATGTGTCGGACGCCGGCAACACGAATGACCGCCTGCAACGGCAAATGCGGAATCGTGGCCCGAATCGCACCCTCCGGATGCATACCGCTCAGCACCACAGGCTCGCCACCCGTGAGGTGCCTGCTGCATACCAGGCCACGACTGCCGCAGTTCAACCAGAAAGGGTTGAAGTCGTCCGGCAGCCAGGGCGCACGGTGATTCAGCCAGGACTGATCGTATGTGCCAGCCAGCGACAGCCGTGGCTCCCAGTGCGCCGGCACCGCGCCAAAGCCTGCCGGGAGTGGGCGATCACTTCGTTTGTGGATGGGATGAGCCGGATCCTCGAGATTGGGTAACCGAATTTCGCCGGACACCATCGCACCCGCATAGGAAGCGGCCATACCGACACCGACCGGGTTGTATTCATGGATCGCCAGCAGTGCGTTGTCTTCGTCCATTACCCGGCCACCAAAAGCTCGCTCGTAAACCATGGGCATGCTGACAAACGGTTCTGGCGGAGTAATCCGGTCGCCCTGCCAGTATCGATCACCGGTTACTGTAACCCGTTTAAACACATCGCCGACCTGGACCGATACATCCATGGACTGCACCGGACGGTCATCCGGCGCAAGCGCTAACCCCTGTACGATGATATCGGTGGCGGGCTTCAGCAAGCCAAAGTCCGCCGGATGCTGGAGGCTGGTGGTGTCTGCATCACCGTAATAGCGATCCGAAGACAGCCAGTCCCCGGGGTTGCGGATAATCTTGGGGCGTATCTCCAGCGAAAAGCTGGCCTTGGCGATGGTGACGAGACTTTCCACACCGGATATGTCGGGCAGTACGATGGATGTAACCGGAAACGGTGTATCGTTCTGTTGATGGAACATCCTGTTGCTCCTGCGTTTTCCCATTTTTAACGTACAGTGAATGGCCGGCCAACCTTCAGTTAACCAGGACCGATACCGCCTTGCTACCCTTGGCTGACATAGGGTGCATTACGGCTCTAAGTTCATGTTCACCGGCTGGATCATAAATAACCAGTGTGAAGTAACTGCGATAGCTACCGGTTTTCGCTTCATCCACAACCCAGACTATCCAGTCGGGGCTGTCATTACCGTTCAGATTGGCGGCAGCGACGACTTCCATGATAAACAGCCAGTCCTCGGATTCGTAGCGCGCAACCGTTGAATTTGACGAAACGTATTCCGGGAACAGCTGGTCGAGATGGCAGCGGGCGGTCTGGCACTGATTATTTACCGACGAAAGGAAAGTCCGTAGATTCAATCGCTTCAACAGGTCTTTACCGGACCGGTCCAGATTCAGTTTTGTCCGGTCGATCGGCTCGGAGCGCTGCATCAGCATCAACGCATCACATTCCAGATAACTGCTTTTTGCGATCTGGTTTGCCTGTGACTCATCCAGGGCGACACTTTCCATTAACTGCCAGTATTGCTTGCACGTATTCACGGTTTGCCCGTCGACAAATCGCAACGCCTGTCTGCGCGCGCTGGTTGCTGCCCCCGGGTTGCGGATGCTGGTCACCAACTGATCGTTGACGGCGTATGCCTCAATCCGGCTGCTGCGAGCGAAACTCGATATACCGAGAATGATTACCAATGGTAAAACTAAAATAAAGTATTTCACCGCTCCCTCTTTTTTATTCCGTGCGAACAACCTGTCGGGGTTTTGCATTCAGCCGCTCAGGACAGTTTAAACGCTCGACCGGTCGCCCCCCGGAGGTGAATGCTAATTGACTTCAACACTCGCACCCACTATCCGGTTAACACCCCGGGAACAGGTCAACACATACTCACCGTTAATTAATACCTTGCCGGCGCGGGTAAGACGAATACTGGCCTCCCCACAGCGCAACTCAATATCCTCCGCCGCCTCCAGAATGCGTGATGCCGGTATGGCGTCTGGCCTGGGTGACAGCACAGCGTCCGGGCGCGCTGGCAAGTGCAGCAGGCTCTGCAGGTTTGCATGAATCATCCCAAGCACAATGGGCGAATCGCGATTTGCATTGGCAAACCCAAGCGCGACTGGCTGTTGCAGTGCACCCGCCGGCAATGCGGCGATCACCAGGGCAGTGCGGACATAGTGAACATCTCTGTACCAGAATGAGACCCGACAGGTACCCGCCTCGACAGTCGATTCCAATATGCCGATAACCACTTCCCGCACAGGTTCGCAGGTATCCGCGACTTTGTGATTTTCGATTTCCATGGGTTGCATTTTAGTTATCCAACCGACACTGCAGCGCCGCTGATACTGACCAGAAGATCCCCGTTAACCATGATATTGGTGCCGGTAATGGCAATATCACCGGACTCCATCAGCACGATCTGTGCAGGACCCGCTTTCAGCACAAGTTGCTGCCGGGCTTGTAAAGTAATCGTGTTCGCAGTCAGGCTGTGGTCATTCGCCACGGATTCGCTGGCAGAGCCCCCCACATTGGTTGAAGCATCCCTGTCAACCTGGATAGTCAGCGATTTACCGACCGCAATGTTGCTGTCACCACCAATCCGTTGCGCCAGATCCTTCGTGATATCGACCGTTTCGCCACCACTGACAGCTTTGCTGCGATCCCCGGCCACAGTGACGGATTCGTTGCCATTTACAATTCTGGTCCGGTCCTTTTCAACCGTCAGGGACTGATTGTTTTCAACCACCGCGTCGAAGTCGCGTTCGGCATGCAGATAGACCTGTTCAGCGCCACTTTTGTCATCAAACCGCAATTCATTGAAATTCTGCGAAGTGCCCCCTTTTGTTGAGCGGGTCTTAATGCCGCTTTGGGTCCTGGACGCATAAACGGGTTTGTTTTTTCCGTTGTAAACCGAGCCAGTCACCAGCGGCCGGTCCGGATCGCCGTCGAGAAAACTGACGATCACTTCGTGGCCTACCCGTGGTATAAACGAAGTTCCCCATTGATTGCCCGCCCAGCTTTGCACCACCCGCAGAAAGCAGCTACTGCTTTCATTGCGCTGCCCTTCGCGATCCCAGTAAAACTGCACTTTGATTCGGCCATATTCGTCGGTATAAATCTCTTCGCCGGCCGGGCCCACCACCAGGGCGGATTGCGGGCCGCGCATAACTGGCCTGGTGTGTACCGCTGCCGGTCTTATGGGTATATCTGCAGAATTACAGACAAAACTGTTTTTGTAGAAAGATTCCCCCGCTTCTCCCGCGGTGTAGCTGTGATCACTCGCCTCATGCGTAACACTCAATAACACATAGCTGCCCTGCTCGCTCGCCGTGTCATGCTTCGCCAACTGAAACATGCCACCTGCACAAAAGCTGCTGCAATTGCTGGCACCAGCGACTGAGAGCCGCCCGGCTTCTTCCGCTTCCATACGCATATTGACCAGCTCACTGGCATGATCAAAGTGATAATAGCCCGGGTACTCAAAGTGTTCGCAAGGTGCGTTATTGTCAAACTGATGCGCCGATTGCCGCGTCGCCAAAAGATTTTTGTCGGGTTCGAGGAAATTGTAATCGTTGAGCGTCCAGCGCCCTTTGCGAAAAGAGTGTGTTTTTCGCCAGTGCGTTATCTGCGTGCTGGTTGTACTGCCGTGAGAATATTCGAGACCAGTTTCGGCAACTTCCATGAACGCGTTGGGTCGATCCACCAGCAGCAGCTGATGCCGATCGGCTGAATGACTGAAATAGGTGGTGATTCCTTCTTCTTCCAGCAGGCGCCCGACAAAATCCCGGTCGGATTCGTTGTACTGGACGCAATACTCACGTACCTTTCCGCCGGACGCCTTGAACTCAAAATCGTTAAATCCCAGCTCATTGAAGATCTGGCTGACGATGGATTTGGCGTTTTTCTGCTGAAAAATCCGGCAGTTTACGCGCCGGGATAAATACCACAGCCACGGAACCAGCGCCAGACGATATCGCCGATGATTGTGTGGACCAATTTCGCCACAGGTCAATGATTTTATATAGCCATTGAAATGCCGTTTGACGTCATTCTGCAGGGAGACCGTCGCTCGTTTGCCAATCACGTTTTGTGGATCGATGGCCATTTCCGGGGAAAGGAGGTCCACCTCGAACAGAAAGTCCCCGGTCAGGGATTCTGTACCATGGAAACCGGTAACTACCAGCGTATCAGCGCCCAGCCCAAAGTCTGAAATCGTAAGAAACCGGTTTTCCTGTGTGAGTCGCCCCATAAAACAAATCCTTGTCGTACTCGATAAAAAACACCAGCATGCCCTGCCGGTGTTTCATCGACGTCGTAAGCAGACTAAATCAGACGGGTTTTGCTGCAGTAAGGTCGTAGCCAACACGTTGCGGGCTGCCGCCGGCATTGTTTTTATCATAATCGTGGTAGTTGACCATAATTTTGGAAAAGCTGAGCGTAATGGTTTCGACAGGATCGCCATCACTGTCAGCGGAAATTGAATAGCCGCTGACCAGGCAATCTTCCAGCTCGTAATCCATAAACTGAATTACTTTATCGGCGCCAGTCTGTACAAATTTGATTTTTACCAGTTTGCCGGCGTCACCGGTCACAGATTCCTTGAACAACGGGGTGGTCGACATATCAGCGACTTTGGTAAAGGTAATTTCGCTAACGCTCGGGCGGGTTGCCTCCCGATTGGCCATCTTACCGGCTTCCATCGAGATTCCGCGACCAATGCCAAAATGCAGTGACTGGACAGATATGTGATCGGCAAAGCCGTCGGCGGTTACATTTCCTTTGATTCCATCATACTCAATATAAATTGCCATTTCTTGATTCTCTCCTTAGTGAATATTACGTGCTCAGGCTTCCAGAGTTGGATGGGAATATCCCTTGCTGGAGCCTGTAAGGCTTGGCCATATCGGTTGCGACCTGAACCAGCGGGAGAAACAATAAGTCAGCGAGAATGAATTTGCAACCGCCGAATTCAACTATTTTCCGGATTGGCGCGCCACTGAACAGGGCACCCGAATATGGACAATTTCCTACAAAAAGTCAGGTCAATTACGGACAGTCAGGCAGGCTATTTGTCGATTGCTGCTTACCGGAAAACCCTGTAAAAGAATTCCCTTGGCGTAGCACGCCGGCAACGACCACCGCTGACCTTTGCAGGACGTCGACGCCGCGAATATATTCAGCCTCTCCAATTTAACACCTCACCCCGTGTCAGTTTGGTGCGCCCCGGCGGTCAAGCGGTTTTCTTTCTTGCAAAAACATAAGCGGCGAACAAGCCGGAAAAGGCGCCAAAAACGTGTCCCTCGAACGAGATTCTGGCTTCGAACGGTATCAAGCCTGTAACCATTCCCCCGAAAGCGATAATTGTTGTCAGAGCGACTACGATATTAAGGAAGCTGCGCTCAAATAGTGCCAACACAATGCAAAGCGACCAGAGTCCAAAAATCCACGCGCTGGCGCCTACGTGCAATCCATCACGGCCGAAGAGCCATACCATGATGCCCGACATTAATATGATAAAAGCACTGACATTGAAAAAGAACCGCTGATCGCGCAGCACCAGACAAAGCCCCGAGAAAATCGCCAGACTGATACTGTTATGAACAAAATGCGACCAGTTGGCATGTATAAAGGGTGCGAAAAGAATGTGCGGCAGCTTCTCGGGGTCTCTCGGATAGATCCCGTATGCCAGCAAGGCGTTCTCGGAGATGACGTTTCCTACCTGTACCAGAAAAACCAGCAATTGGACGGCAAGCAGAAAGCGTAAATGGCGTTGTATCAAGCAAAGACTCCCGGGAATGAACAAACAGTGGTTTCCGCAGCAGCTCGGGGGATAACGTTACTGCAGTATGCGCATCCGGTGCGGGAAGTGGCCTGCCATCCGATGAGGACCTCGCCTGTCGGCTTGCCGGCAATCATAAAGGGCCGGCGTGCACAGGGCAACCATTCCTGCTTTTGGTGCGGGTTGCGCCTGACCGCACACCTTCCGTGCAGTGACGCCCGTTCTTTTTGTCTTTGTAGTTCGCGGTATTGAAAACGGTAGATTGCGGCAGCCAGCCGGACAACGAAGATCGGCTTGCCCGGCAGACTACCCGTAAAAATTGTGCCGGATTTAATCATTAAAACCGCAAGCCGGACGGTCCATGTCATCTCCAGGCGATGGCTTGCCCACCGTTACATAACCTGAATAGATAACAGGAACAGCAAATTTTTCTGTATTGCTGTATGATTGGCCCACCCGATTCGGTGGCAGTCTCCGGGATCCGCACGGCGCGGAAGAAACGCTTTTCCAAGGATGTGTGATATCTGGAATATGTGTTGCTTATAAAATCAGCTGTAACTTTATAAACCTGCCCTGCCTGCATCGCGGTTATCGCGGGGCTTCCACAACACATATGCCCATAAACAGGATGTAGCTTCCGGCCGGAAGCGTCCGTCAGTCGACGCGGTAACCGCATGGCTTACCGGTTCTGGATGAATATTATGATGTTTTTATTAACGCTGTAGTTCACTTTGGCATTTGGGGTCAAACAAATGAGTCTCGACAAGAAATACTTGAAATCCAAACAGGTCTGTAAAGTTAAATTCGTTGCACCGGAAGCGCTGACGAAAGAAGCCAAGAAGATTTACCTGGCGGGTGACTTCAATGATTGGCGTTATGAAGAAACTGAATTACGCAAACAGAAAAACGGCTTGTTTGCCACAACTCTTGAATTAACGCCCGGGGCGGAGTATCAGTACCGATTTGTGCTGGACGGTGAGCGCTGGGAGAACGATTATGACGCAGACAAGTATGTGCCTACCCATATCGGACACGTTGAAAACTCTGTCGTTGTTGTCTGAAACCCTGACGGCTGATGCCTGAGCCGGCAGCAACGACCATTGATAAATGGCCGTTGCTGCCATTCAGTGCAGCCGCGGTCGGTAGTGGACTGGAGACACTTAGGGTCGGTTGACGTTTCGTCATCGCCTCTGTTGCGCCTGAAAACGCGTCAATTTTTTGATGCGGGATACCGACGCGACGAATGTGGTTTGGTCGCTCCAAATGAATGAGGAGCAACGACAAGTGGCGCGTTTTCAGGCACAACCCGAAGGGCTGGGGCCATTTTTCCGCCTGGCGTCGTTATCAGCCGCTTATTCGGTACCACCAAACCACGCTTCTTCGGCCTGGCCAGTCGAAAAAATGGTCGCCAGCAGTGGTGATGCTGAAACGTCAACCGACCCTAGCGCGCTTCCAGCATTTTGATCGCAGCGGCCGCAGCCTGACGGACCTGTGCCGGTGCGGTGCCGCCGGTATGGTTGCGTGCTGCCACTGAGCCTTCCAGAGTCAACACATCAAACACATCCTCCTTGATCTGTGGTCCAAAGCGCTGCAGCTCGGCCAGGCTCATGTCTGCCAGATCCTTGCCTGTGCCAACACCGTGCGCAACTGCTTTGCCCACAATTTCATGCGCATCACGGAATGCTACGCCGTTTCTGACCAGATAATCCGCCAGATCCGTGGCGGTTGAAAACCCGCGACGAGCGGCCTCGTGCATGGCTGCACGGTTAGCTTTAATGGCTGGAATCATGTCCGCAAAGGCCCGCAGACAGTCCTTGACCGTATCGACGGTATCAAACAGCGGTTCCTTGTCTTCCTGATTGTCCTTGTTATAGGCCAGGGGCTGGGACTTCATCAGCATCAACAGACTCATCAAATGGCCACAGACCCGCCCGCTTTTTCCTCGCACCAGCTCCGGCACGTCGGGATTTTTTTTCTGCGGCATTATCGAAGATCCGGTACAAAACCGGTCAGGCAGGTTGATAAACTGGAACTGGGACGACGTCCAAAGCACCAGCTCTTCGCTGATACGGGACATGTGGTTGAGCAACAGTGCGGCGAAACTGCTGAATTCGATGGCAAAGTCGCGATCGCTGACCGAATCGAGGGAATTGCGGGTCGGGTGATCGAAGCCCAATAACTGACTGGTTTGCTGCCGGTCGATGGGATAGGTGGTACCGGCCAGCGCAGCCGCTCCGAGGGGACATTGGTTCATGCGGCGCCGACAGTCCTGCAACCGGCTATAGTCACGGTCGAGCATTTCGAACCACGCCAGCAGATGATGACCAAAGGTCACCGGCTGGGCAGTCTGCAGATGGGTGAAGCCCGGCATAATGGTTTCACTTTCATTCTCGGCCAGACGGGCAATGCCGGTTTGAAGACGCGTCAATTCACCGGCGATGTAGTCTATCTCATCACGCAAATACAGGCGGATATCGGTGGCGACCTGGTCGTTGCGGGAACGCCCGGTATGCAGCTTTTTGCCGGTAATACCAATACGCTGGGTCAGCGCCGACTCGATGTTCATATGCACATCTTCGAGCTCGACCGTCCAGGTAAACTGACCTGCCTCGATCTCTGCCTGAATGGCGCTCAAACCGTCGTCAATTGCCTTGAGCTCGGCTGCTGACAGGACGCCTGCGGCTTCCAGCATGGTGGCATGCGCCCTGGAACCGGCGATATCCTGCCGGTAAAGCCGTTGATCAAATTGCACCGAGGCAGTAAATCGCTGCACAAACGTATCGGTTGGCTCGCTGAACCGCCCGCCCCACAGCGTGCTGGTCTGATCTGAATCGTTCATAAAGACTCCTGACTTGGATTTGCTACACTGCATAGAGAAATAAAAAACGTAACTATTCAGCTCACGCCCCGAGTTACCCATAGCTGCGTAAAAAAATGGTCATTTACACAAGTAAACTTACATTTTTCGCCTCGCTCTGAACACATCTGGATGCGATCTGCACAGTTACGAAGCGAGCTGAAAGTGACTAAAAAACAATAAATATTCGCGCCCGATTTGCTGTACCTGCCAAATGAGGGCAGCCTTAAAAATTTGGTCACAAACCTGTATGGAACAGGTTTGAAGCCGACCAGCCGGTCCGGAGGGCAGGGCACGGCGCGTGCGGCCTACTTACCCGACCCGCCTCATACTGTCGGCCTGCACTGAACAAATCAGGGCGCGATCTGAACAGTTACGGCATGAGCGGCATCGTGACCGAAAACACAAGCGCCGGACCGAAAGCCAAAACCCTGAGCCGACACGGGCGGCAATTCGGCACAGCCCGCTCTGACCGGACCGCGATTGTAAACAAACCAGCGCGCAATGGATAACGCTACCCGTCAATTTGAGCTGAAAAGCCTGGAATTCGATCATGTCCACCACCCTGCCTGCCGAACGTGGCGACTTTCTCCCCAATCTCTGCACCGTGCAGGCGGTGTTTCACCTGGTACTCGTCGGTGAATTGCTCGCCATTGCGCTGACCCTGTTCGACCGCGGGTTGATAAATTTCAATTGGCACCTGCTTGGACTGCTGTCGATGCTGATCCAGTGGATAATGCTGTGCAGCGCGGCCTGCCTGTGTCCGCTGCGCCCGTGGTTGCGTCGGCGCAGTCCTTTACAGGCGGGGCTGGCGAGCTATCTGGTGGTGCTGATCATCACCCTGTTTTTCTCCGTACTGAGCAGTTTCGCACAGGACGATACGAGCCACTTTCTCGACAGGGTGCTAAGCCACCTTTTGATTGCGGCGGTTTTTGCGGGCATTGTGTTGCGTTATTTTTATCTGCAGCAGCAGCTTCGCAATCAGCAACAGGCCGAACTGAACGCGCGTATACAGGCCCTGCAGGCACGTATCAGGCCGCACTTTCTGTTCAACAGCATGAACTCCATTGCCAGCCTCATCGACTACGACCCCGCCTCTGCCGAAAGGCTGATTGTCGACCTGTGCGAACTGTTCCGCGCGTCGCTGAACGAGCCCGGCCTGGTGCCTCTACAACAGGAAATTGACCTGTGTGAACGCTTTATCAGCATAGAACAGACCCGCCTCGGCGCGCGCCTGAAAGTGGACTGGCAAACCACGCACATCCCTGATACGGAGATCCCCGGACTGCTACTGCAACCCCTGATCGAGAATGCCATCGTCCACGGGATTCAGCCGCTGCGGGACGGTGGCACGATTCGCATCCATATTGAAGAAATCGCGGAAACCTGCCGCATACAGATCACCAACCCGATCGGCTCCGGCGCCCAGCGCACGGCCAAAGGCCATGGCCTGGCGCTGGATAATATCCGCCATCGCCTGCGCGCCCACTTTGGCAAGCAGGCCAGCATGACGGCGTCGATGGATGATGATCAATATCAGGTTGAACTGATTCTGCCATTACAGAAACCCAAAGCCGTTAGTGTCTGTTGACGTTTTATCGGCACTACTGCCGGGGCGGCGCCTGCACCGACCGTCAATTCAACCCGCCTTTAAAGCGCATCAACATCCAGCCAGTATTCCGGTTTATGCAGCGGCGTTTGCGGGGGCAGATCCGGAACCTGCAGGACGAACCTTTTGCGGTTTTTCAGGTTTGATTTTTCCAGCGCATCTTTTACCATGGTGTGGTTATAAAAAAATTCGTCAAAGGCGCCCGCCTCCAGCGCCCGATCCAGTGCCGTGTGAAGTTGTGCGGCCAGGGCTGGATCTTCCTGTCGAACAAAAAAATAAAACGGCAGGGTGTAGACCAGCACAATATTTTTCTCGACGGTCAGGTCCAACTGTGGATGGGCTGCCAGTTCTGTCCATGGCTCCAGCACACCACGCGGAAAGCCGTCGAACCGCTGGCCGTCGGTCATAAAAAACAGATTCTGATATTTACTGGTGGTGACGACTTTCAAACCGTTGCTGCGGAGGATGGTGACATCCGGCCACCCTACTCCCTGGCCCAGCACCAATGCCTGCAGGTCGGGCAGGCTTTGCACCTGATTGAAATAAATTTGCCGGCCCGGGTGAATGATCATGATACGGTGACCCAGCAGCCCTTTCATGATCGGGAAGCGGACCGGGCTGTAGCTGCGCTCCAGGTCGGGCCGGGTGGCAGCCCAATAGATATCGAATCGGCCCGCGGCCATATCTTCAAATACCCGTTGCTGCGTCGCCGTGACCGTCTCGATCTCCAGCGTGTTGCTGCCTTCCATATACTGCGTGGCTATCCGCAATACACCGATGGCATACTCATCCAGAGGATGGGATGACTGTGAAACCTTGAAGGAACGGCTGTGTCCGGGCGCGCTGTGTAACACCACGGTAACCAGTAATAAAAAACAGGCCTTGTTAAATATTCTGGATTGCATATCCGGTATCCTGGGCTGATTGACGCGACGGACCGGGTATCTGGGTGCGCCTGACCTGCTGACTGACAGCACCAATACCACAGTTTTGGGCTTTCTAACTATAGTCGATAAGCGGATGAGATAAAAACATGTTCAACTGGCCGCCTTATGGTTATAAGTACTATAATGATTTTTTCGACCTTTTTGGGTCCGACGGGCACACTAACTTCAAGCATTTTCGGAGAATTCTATGCACTACTCCCGCCGACGGTTGTTCAAGCAAAGCGCAGCTATCGCCGCTATTATCGCAAGCGCCAAGGTACAGGCACTGAACAAGGCATTACAGGAGACCGGATTGAAAGATCTGTACAAAGACGATTTCCATCTGGGCACTGCCATTGGAAACCAGCTTATGGCCCAATCGGATCCCGGTTATCTGAACCTGGTACGCCGTGAGTTTAATGCGCTTACCATGGAAAACGCGATGAAATGGGCGCTCATTCAGCCGGAAGAAGGCCGTTGGGAATGGACACTGCCGGACCGCTTCATGGAATTTGGCGAAGCCAATAAGATGTATATGGTTGGCCATGTCCTGGTCTGGCATTCGCAGGTGCCGGACTGGGTGTTCAAAGGCAGAAGGAACCGGGCGGCCCGGGCAAAAGTCGTGCGCCAGCGAATGCAGAATCATATCGCTACGGTGGCTGGCCGCTACAAGGGCCGCATACACGCGTGGGACGTGGTCAATGAAGCCGTGGACGAGGGCAAAGGCTGGCGCAAAAGCGCCTGGTTCAAATCGCTGGGGTCGCGTTTTATGGATGAGGCGTTCAACCTTGCCCATGAAGTCGACAACAGCGCCCAGCTGCTTTACAACGACTACAACATGCACAACCCGAAGAAGCGCGCCTTCGTCGTCGATTTCGTCCGGCGGTTCAAGAAGCGCGGCGTCCCGATTCACGGCATTGGTATGCAGGGCCATATCGGGCTGGACTTCCCCGATACACGTGAATTTGAAGCCAGTATTGAGGCTTTTGCCGCGGAAGGCATGCGCGTGCACATTACGGAGCTCGATCTCGATGTCCTGCCGGTGGCCTGGGAATATCTGGGCGCGGAGATTTCCACCGAATTCGAATACTCAGATGCGTTGAATCCCTACCCGGACGGTCTGCCGCCGGCCATACAGCAGCAACTGACCGACCGCTACGTTGAATATTTCAAACTGTTTCTTAAGCATCGCGACAAGATTGACCGGGTTACCTTCTGGGGCACATCCGATGCCGAGTCATGGAAAAATGGTTTTCCCGTCAAAGGACGCACCAACTATCCCTTGCTGTTTGACCGCAAATACCAGCCCAAGCCGGCCTATTTCGGGATTAAATCCCTCAAATCGTGAATCGGGTTATTGTTGAGAACGGCCTGACAGGGCCGTTCTGTTTTTTATAACCGGCGCTGCATTTCGCTCGATTCCGCCCCGTCAATAGTCCATCAATGTTTGATCCAGCCTGACACCGCCTGCCTACTTTATTGTTATTATTCAGATAATTCGGAACACCTTTCGAATTGGTGAAATATTGGTCATGACCTACACTTTAATCATGACGACGTTCCCTGCGGGTCCTGGCCCCAGAGACTGACCCCGAACAATGACGCGATTTGCGCTCTGATCGCTGTTATGTACGCCGTCGAGTATGCTGCCGGTACCCAGCCGGCAGGCTGTATCCACCAAGACCTTGGCGCCCAGGGCTGGACCGCCTGAGGTAAATGAGCCGTTAACGGATGAAGTCATGCAAGTGCTAGTTGTCGATGACGAATTACTGGCGCGCGAACGCGCCAAGCGCCTGATCAATACGCTGGACGATTACCAGGTGGTCGGTGAAGCAGATAACGGCGAGGCCTGTCTGGAAGCCATTCAGACACTCGACCCGGATATTGTTTTGCTGGATATTTCCATGCCCGGCGAAGACGGTATTCAGGTTGCCAGACGTATCGCCGATCTTGAACAACCACCAGCGGTTATTTTCTGTACGGCATTTAATGAATACGCGGTGGAAGCCTTCGAAACCCTGGCAACCGGTTACCTGTTGAAGCCGATGAAGGAAGCGCAACTGCAGTCAGCGCTTGAAAAAGCCGTCCGGATAAACAAACTGCAAAAAGCCTCCCGGGCCAACAGCGGGGAAGATCCAAACCGCCGGAAAAATATTGCGGCAAAAACCCGTCGCGGCGTCGAGTTGGTTCCCATTGAAGATATTTTCTGTTTTATCGCTGATCAGAAGTACGTGACCATTCTGCACAAAAACGGGGAAACCCTGATTGATGACACCCTGAAGGACCTGGAAAAAGAATTTGAAAAGCATTTTATCCGCGTTCACCGCAATGCGCTGGTGGCCGTCAATTTTATTGAGCGTCTTATCCGTACGTCCTCCGGTCAGTATGAACTCAAACTAAAGGACCTCAAGTTTCGGCCAACTGTCAGTCGCCGTCATGTAACGGCGGTGCGGGAATTACTGGGAAACCTCTGAGCATCGGCCCGAGCCGGCCGGCCAGCCCGCAATGTTGCCGGTGAAGCCAGCTTGCTGAACGAGGGCACAGCGCCGGACCTGTGCTGGCGGCCGGTCGGCGCGGGCTTATTCAGGTTCGACTCAGGCACTCACTCCGGTGCCTGCTCAGGCGCTTCGCCGGTCCCGACAGCCGCCCGCGATTCGAGAAATTCGCGAATAAATATTCCCCAAAACGCCATAAACAAAGCGGCGATCAATGGCCCTACGACAAACCCATTGATACCAAACAGCGACAGGCCGCCCAATGTTGACAGCAAGACGAGATAGTCCGGCATTTTGGTATCGCGTCCAACCAGAATGGGCCGTAAAAGATTATCAACCAGACCGATGACCAGCCCGCCGAAGGCAATTAAAATTATCGCTTCGAACCTCTCACCACTGGCAAACAGATAAATCGCCACGGGCAACCATATAATGGCAGCGCCAACAGCCGGCACCAACGAAGCGATGGCCATAACGGTTCCCCAAAGCAAAGCCCCGGGAATGCCCAACACCCAGAATATAAAACCGCCCAGCGCGCCCTGCACCACCGCCACCACCATATTGCCTTTGACCGTTGCCCGTGTCACTTCGGCAAACTTGCTGAACAACAGTCGCTCTCTCTCGTCACCGAGCGGCAGTGCCCTGATCATCAAATGAATGATGGACTCGCCGTCGCGCAGAAGAAAAAATGCTACATAGAGCATGACGCCAGTATCCAGCGCCAGACCGAATGCATTCTGACCGATGGTCAATGTGTGCTGCGCCAAAAATTTCCCGCCTGCCATACCGGCTTCTGTCGCTCGCTGACGCAGATCATCCAGCGTCACACCAAAAGGCGTCAGCCATACGTTTAGACTGGTGAATGACGAGGTTAATTTTTCCACGCGCTCCGGCAGCCCGTCTTTACCTTTTTCCAGCTGATGATAAATATCAACCGCCTGTGAAACCACCGAAGACACAGTAAAGATGACGGGGATGATAACGATGAATACACAGAGAAGCAGCGTACACAACGCCGCCAGGTTACGCCAGCCAGGCACTCTGTCCTGAATCCACTGTTGTGCCGGTGCAAAGATTATGGCTATGGCAATCGCCCAGAAAATAGGGGCAAAAAATGGGCCGAGCAACCAGAGAAACGCTAACGATACCAGGAGTAACAGCCAGAGGAATGACGCATTCTCAATGGATCTGGACATAGAAAAAATCCTTGTATGAAATACCAGTCGGTGAAATTGACGACCTCTGACGGGAGGCAGCCGGAATTAACCCATGGGCACAATAAACCTGTGAACTGTGTCGTTGTGCCCGCAATACCGCGCGGCAACCTTCTGCCGCCGCATGCCACGCCCCTTACCCTGTTCGATAACGACCGTGGCTATCTGGCAACCTCCAGCTTCAGCTCACTTCGGCTTCTATGGTGTTGTGCCAGACAAAATTCAGTTTGACCAGCAACCCTTCCGGGCGATTGGCGAGCGCTGCCACCTGCACGTCGGGATGGCCCTTGCCAAAAACCATGCTGCGACTCACGGTTCCCAGGTCGACCACCGGTATGGGTTCACGCCGTTCCAGCTGCCGGTTAACAAACCGGCTGACGGAAAACTTGAGCGGTATGTGTTTCTTGAATACCTTGACCGCTGTGGTGATATCCAGATCCTTTAGCTCCGGCGTTGCCACAATGGATGTGCCCCGGGCTGTCAGCGTCAGGGTCGCCGCCTGACCCTGCAGCGTTACCTGCGGAATCTTTATTGGAAAGCTGTGCCAGCGGCCGAACAGTTGCACGAACACTCTCAGTTTTGCACGTACTTTTAGCGTCAGGTTGGATAATATCACCGGATTGCCGATCTGTACGTCCGGTGCGGACACCACCGTTAAAGATAGCCCCATGATTTCGACCCGGCTGCGTTTTTTGTCTGGTAGCGAATCGGCCCTGTCCCGCTCCGGGGTGTCGCCCTCCGGCGTGTCATCCACACAGGCTCCGGCGAGATCGAGATCACTACGGTCTTCGGATATGCCGGCAATGGTATCCTCGAGGTCGGCCGTGTCCAGCCGCTCTTCAATGTCATCACCTGGCATATCCTGCGGAAATGTCACTGAGAAATCACCCCAGCTTGCGGGTTTCTCTTCGGGCTCCTGGTCGGGCAGTATGGTCGGCATCTCCCCAGCGACGTCCTCCACCCCGGCACTGTCGGCGTGTGCCGGCCCGGCGGTAGCCGCCTGATCGTTTTCGAGGAAATGCATTTCCAGCGGGAATTCGATGCTTTGCAATAGTTTCTGCGCCAACTGGGTGTTCAGAAAAAACTGGATATCGCTTGTCTGACTGGAAAAAATCTGTTCATTATCCGCCATATGGGCTCCATCGGTGTGCAGAATACAGTTTCCGGGCTGCGCGGTTTGCCTGGCGAGTATAACAGGCAATTCTCTCACCATGCCGTCGTCAACACTGGTCACCATTGCGTTTAAATCGGAATTTTGGCCTGTAATGCGTTCTTCCGGCATCACGGCTGTGGGTATTTTTATTAATCGTAAAACATCTGTCATACTTCAAACACTTTTCCCCTGCGGCCAACCCGTTACTTACAGGCGTAACCGCAGTCGTGTTCTGTCGCGCATTCCGGAATTTACCCAGCTCGCAACCGGGCGACTCTGATATTGACCCGCCACATTGCGCCTGCACACATACTGGAGTACCGGATGACTTCCTGGTTTAGCGAAATATTCGACAAGAGCAGTTACTTTATGCCCCATGGGCACTGCTATCTATGGATACCCGGCCTGCTGTGGCTGCATGTCATTTCCGATATTCTGATCGGATCAGCCTATTTGGGTATTTCACTGATTCTTTATGTGCTGGTGCGGCGTTTGAAACTGCCGTTCAGCCCGCTGTTTATCGCTTTCGGTCTGTTTATCGCACTGTGCGGACTGACGCATTTCGTGGCAGTGTGGACTGTCTGGAACCCGGATTATGTCGCATCCGGTCTGGTCAAAGGTGCAACCGCCGCCGCCTCGGTTGCCACGGCCGCTGGCCTGTTCATGGTACGGTCACAACTGGAAGATGTCGTCGCTGCCGCACGGCTGTCAGAACAGCGACGGGTGGAACTGGAAAACACCTATGCCGAACTGCAGGCGTTATACCAGAAAAACAAGGAACTGGATGAACACAAGACGCGGTTTTTTGCCAATATCTCCCACGAATTGCGGACACCCCTGGCTCTGATCATTGGCCCGGCTGAACAAATGAAGCGGGAAGCCGGTCTGACGCCGGCACAACAGCAACAGCTCGATACCATCAGCCGTAACAGCAAGAGCCTTCTGAGGCAGGTTAACGATCTGCTGGATATCGCACGCCTTGAAGAAGGCAAGATGCCGATGCATTACGCCGAAACAAATCTGGTGCCGTTGATGGCACGCATAACCAACCGGTTTGAGCTCGCGGCGGATCAACGGGGGATAACACTGTCGCTCAACACACCCGATACGCTGGTAGCGGAAGTTGACCCCAACATGTTTGAGCGGGTCTACATCAACCTGCTCTCCAACGCGCTTAAGTTCACTGCCGCGGGCGGCGCTATCGATGTTAACCTTGTACAGGTTAACGATCAGGTCGATTTATCGGTGAAAGATACGGGAATCGGCATAGCCGCCACAGAAAGGGACGCCATATTTGACCGGTTTCGGCAGGTAGACGGGAGTGCAACACGCACCCGGGGCGGTAGCGGCCTGGGGCTGGCGATTGTAAAAGATTTTGTAGAATTGCATAAAGGCGCCCTGCATCTGGACTCGGAATTGGACCGGGGTTCGACTTTCCGGGTGACGCTACCATTGCATGCACAGACCTCCACGCCATTTCTCTCCGGCGCAGGCCCGGACAGCTCGGACAATTACTCACTCAGTGACGCCAGTGAGGTCGCCCTGGACAGTTCGGTGCAACTACTGGAATTGGCGGACGATGGCCCGGATGTTGCTTCGCAGCCCTCAGGGGATGTTTCACAGTCCCGCAAAGCGACCGTCCTGGTAGTGGAAGATACTGCCGAAATACGACGTTTTATAGTGAATATCCTGCAGGAGACTTATCACGTGATAACCGCGCACGACGGCCGGGAAGGTTTGCAGAGGGCGCTGACGGACATGCCCGACCTGGTAATTACCGATATCATGATGCCGCATATGAGCGGCGACGAATTGGTCACTGCGCTGCGCGGACACCCCGAATTCGACAACCACCCCATTCTGCTGCTGACGGCAAAGGAAGACGATGAACTGCGGGTCGACCTGCTTCAGTCGGGCGCGCAGGATTATCTCACCAAACCGTTCATGCCGCAGGAACTGCTGGCACGCGCCAGTAACCTGGTAGCGGTAAAACGCGCCGGTGACGAGTTGCGCGCCGAAATGGCAAGCGCATCCAATAATGTGGAAGAACTTGCAGTACAGCTCACGGCGCGACACCGACAGTTGCAGGCCGCGCTGGAAGCGACTGAAGTTGCCCGGGCACAGGCGCAACAGGCCAGTGAGGTGAAAACCCGCTTTCTCGCAATGATTTCCCATGAGATGCGCACCCCGCTTTCTACGCTTTCCATGAATGCCCAGCTCCTCGGCCGGACGGCGAAAGCGTCCGGCCTGGGCGCGGACGCACAACTGGATCGAATGATACGCGCGACCCACCAATTGACCACCATGATTGAAGGTTTGCTGGAGTACTCACGCATGGAGACTGGCAAACTTGAGCCCCGTCCTGGCGACGTGGATGTGGTTGAGCTGGCGCGGGATGTTGTGGATATGGGCCAATTGCAGATACTGTCGCGGGATATCAAACTGGAGCTGGACAGCCCGAAATCGCTTCCGCGGATCGTAACCGATGTGCGGCTGCTGCGTGTGGCAATGAACAATCTGCTGTCCAACGCTTTGAAATTTACGCAATCCGGTACCGTTACGTTGCGTGTGATGCAGGACACTGACACACAGTATTTTGAAATGCACGATACCGGAATAGGTATCGACGAACATGATCTTGAGCGGATATTCCATCCCTTCGAGCAACTGGAGCCGGTGCAACATAAGAGTACGCCGGGTGTCGGGCTGGGTCTGGCACTGTCCCGGGAAATAATGGAAGCGCTGGGCGGGCGTATCGAAGTATCTTCCCGCAAGGGCGAAGGCAGTATCTTTCGTCTGTGCCTGCCGGTACTGACACCGCCGTAAGCAGGCAGCGTGAAGATCGAATCATTGAATGAGTGGTATGTATGTGTAACGAGATTTTAATCGTCGATGACGATCCGGATTTGAGGGAAACAATGAAAGATCTGCTGACGTTCGAGGGCTTCAAGGCCACCACGGCAGGCAACGGCGTTGAAGCCCTGGAACAAGTCACGCAGCAGGAAAAACCGTGTCTGGTTTTATTGGATTTGATGATGCCGGTTATGGACGGCTGGCAATTCCTGGAGATCCTGGAAAAGCAGCATGGACAGATATTGAGTCGTTTGCAGATAGTCGTGGTGTCGGCGGTAGCCGATCTATCGGCCCTGCAAAACCGGTATCGCTGCAAGGTCATGAAAAAGCCGGCGGATGTGCAGAGCCTTGTCGCCATCGCCCGACAGTATTGCTGACCGGCGTTCTTCGCGCTCCGGTTCAACCGGCGGTTCCAGGGTGTCAGCGCACTATGCCTGCGTCGGGGTCCTCCCTTTAGGAAATAACGGTCGCTAACTTAGGGCGTACGATCAATGCCACCCAGGAAGCGGCGGAACGCGTATGCGCATCACGGTCTTCATGTCTTTGCTCAAAGTGCGCAGATAAAATCGCTATAATCCGAGTAATAGCGAGAAAGTAAAACCCATGACGGGATACGCGATCGGGAGGTGCTGAAGATATGCCTGTTAAGCTGCTTGTTTGTTTGAGCGTGGTGCTGATGATAATGCCAGGCTGTTCGCGGTTTTCCGACGTAAAACCATCGACATCAAGCCGGGACGTTTTGTCACCGCCCGCGCCGGTCGGTCCAGGCTCCGGCCACGTGGCCAGTGTGTTGCAGCAACAGTATTCGGAATGGGCGGGTACGCCGCATCAGTGGGGCGGCATGAGCAAGCAGGGTGTGGACTGCTCCGGCTTTGTCCACATTACCTACCGGGACAAGCTGGGGTACAGCCCGCCACGCACCACCAAAGCACTGGCGCAATGGGGCCGGCAGGTAGACCACCGCCGGCTGCAGCCGGCCGATTTGCTGGTGTTTCGCACGGGCATCAAGGCGCGGCATGTAGGCATCTATCTCGGCAACCGGCAATTTATGCATGTGTCAAGCAAGCGCGGCGTCATGATTTCATCGCTGGACGACCATTACTGGAGCCAGCGATTCTGGCAGGCGCGCCGCCCGGAAGGGCTCTCGGTGTCTATTCTGCCTCCGGCTTCCCCTTCGAACGCGCTTGCGCAATGTCCGCTTCCAGCTGCTGCGACATGGCCTGAATCTGCGGCAGCACATTGGCCAGTGCCTGCTGCGATATGGCCATGGACTCCTGCATAATCACCGGCAGTTTTTCCAGGGTTTTTCGTCCGGTATCGGTTTTGTAGAAATTGATGAGATCCCGTATTTCCGTATTGGTGAAATGCGCACCGTAGATCGACTTGATAGGATCTTTAACTTTATCCCAGTTCAACTCCTCCCGCATCAGCTGCATCATTTTGGAGTAGTATTCGTCGAATATGGGCTGCTCCTTTGGCGCCACGCCCATCTGCTCTCCCATGTCCTGCAGCATCACTTCCATCTGTGAATACATGTTTTCCATCATGGCGGCCGCGTCCGTCAGATTCAGCAACTCTTCGATATTGCGATTTTTACCGGCATCGTCGGCATGCGCCCACATGGCAGAGGACGCCAGCACAACGGCCAAAAATAATTTTTTCATTCAATGGATCCCTTTGTTGTCAGTGAGTTGTAGAGGCAGTCGATCTGTCCTCGGAAACCGCGGCTTCTTTACCGTGCTCGGTAACCTTGATCCAGTGCCCGGCGGCCGGCTCCACTTCAAAGCGTGCCCACTGGCGGAACTCGGCGCGCAAGCAGATGCCGGTCAGGTAGCTCTGATTGCCGGCAACGACCTTATAGATGACTTTATCACGGGACGGTTCGCGTTCGCCCGAATTATCTATCACTTGCCGGACACTCCACAGATTTCCGAGACGGCCATTGCTGTAGAAGCGGCCCGCGATAATTTCAGCAGGATGGGTCACACTTTTTTCCGCATGCTGCCGCGCGCGCTCCAGCAAATCAGTCAGCCCTTCTGAAGTCACATCAAAATAGGAATCCAGTTCGTGCATGGCGGCGGAAAAATCCTCCTGGGTTAATTCGTAATGGCGATCGGAGGGCGCCGTAAAGGTGGTCGGTTTATGGCGATGCGTAAGATGCGCGGGGTAGCGGCGCCACGCGAACAGGCTATTGAACAGCACCGCGATTAACAGCAGGATCAGCGTATTGATCAGAATCGGGAAGAGGAGGTAATGAAAGCCCAGGGCATGCACTTGAGACCCGCCTATGACCGCCGTCAGTGCTGTGGCACCGCCAGGCGGATGTATACAGCGCAGGTAGTGCATCGCACCCACAGCAAGGCCGACGGACAGCGCGGCACTGACCGGGGTATCTCCCAGAAACCGATAACAGCTGACACCGACAGCAGCTGAAATCAGATGCCCGCCAACCAGGGCCCACGGCTGCGACAGTGCACCCTGAGGCACCGCAAATAACAGGACAGCGCTGGCGCCCATCGACGCAACAACCAGATAGCTGGCCGCCAGGTCAAGGAGTCCGAGCTTGTATATGACGAGGCTAAGCAGCGCAACGCCGAGCATGCCCAGCGTTGCGCCGACGGCTGAAATCAGCTTCTCGTTATGACTGGTGGTATTCTCGGCCCAACCGACCAACAGTCGTCCTTCGGCAAACCATGGGCGCCACGCGCCCGTTGCGATGACCTTGCGCCAGCGCTTCCTGGCGAGCCGTTTTCGCCGCGTCAACTTCGCCATACCGCTATCGCGCCCACCTCATGCACCAATCGGGGGCGCATTCTAGAAGTTAAGCGCCCCGCTTACAACCGCTTCTCAACGGCGCGGCGCAGCCGGCAATTGCATCGTGTGCTGGTGTCGGTATAATGCGCGCCATCTTCCAGGCAGGCCGCATCATGACTTATTCTTTCCCCGGCAGCACGCCGCCTTAGCCTCCACGCTTTCTGCAGTACGACGTCATCACATCCGGATGGTTATAGGGTGTATTTCCTCGCCTGCACAATCGGGTTTTTCATGCCCTGTAACAGGCGCATCTGCGTCTTTTCTCTTGATAACGACTGTCTCGCCCTGCTTCCATGATGCGGTATGCGCAATGGCTGACAGAATCCACTGGCGGAAACGGCGCGAAGTGGCTGTAAAAAAGGTATAACCATGTTGCTTTCTTCAAACAAAAACGAATGGTTTGGCAATATTCGCGGTGATTTGCTTTCCGGTCTTGTGGTTGCGCTTGCCCTGATTCCCGAGGCTATCGCATTTTCGATTATCGCCGGCGTCGACCCGCGGGTGGGTCTGTACGCATCTTTCTCGATTGCGGTCATTATCGCATTCGTTGGCGGGCGCCCCGGTATGATTTCTGCCGCCACGGGCGCCATGGCGCTTCTGATGGTGACACTGGTCAGGGAGCACGGCCTGCAGTACCTGTTGGCGGCCACATTGCTGACCGGCGTTCTACAGATTATTGCCGGCTATCTGAAACTGGGTAACCTCATGAGCTTTGTTTCGCGCTCGGTAGTCACCGGTTTTGTCAATGCGTTGGCCATACTGATCTTTATGGCGCAGTTGCCGGAGCTGACCAATGTTACCTGGCATGTCTACGCCATGACCGCCGCCGGGCTGGCGATAATTTATTTGCTGCCTTATGTTCCGGTTGTGGGCCGCATTGTCCCGTCACCGCTGGTTTGTATTGTCGCGCTGACCCTTGTCGCGCTGTTGGCGGGCCTGGACATACGCACTGTCGGTGACATGGGTGAGCTACCGGACACCTTGCCCGTCTTTCTCTGGCCAGACGTACCCTTGAACCTGGAGACTCTGTTTATCATTCTGCCCTATTCCGCGTCGCTGGCCGTGGTCGGTCTGCTGGAGTCCATGATGACCGCCACGATTGTGGATGACCTGACCGATACGACCAGCGACCGCAATCGCGAATGCAAGGGCCAGGGCATAGCCAATATTGGGGCGGGCCTGCTGGGTGGTATGGCGGGCTGCGCCATGATTGGCCAGTCGATGATCAACATTAAATCCGGCGGTCGCGGCCGGCTGTCAACCCTGGCGGCGGGCGTCTTTCTTCTTGTACTGATTGTGTTTCTGGGGCCCTGGCTGGCTGTTATCCCGATGGCGGCGCTGGTAGCTGTTATGATTATGGTATCCATAGGAACCTTCAGCTGGGGTTCGATCGTCAACCTGAAAAAGCATCCGCTGTCGACCAATATCGTCATGGTTGCGACAGTCGCTGTTGTGGTCGCAACCCACAATCTGGCTTATGGAGTGCTGGTCGGTGTGCTGCTGGCCGCATTGTTCTTTGCCAATAAGGTGAGCCATTTCATGTATGTCGCCTCTGACCTTGACGACAGCGGCAAGACGCGTACCTATCGTGTCGCAGGTCAGGTATTCTTTAATTCGGCGGACAAGTTTGTGGCTTGCTTTGATTTTCGGGAAGCCGTCGACAACGTTGTTATTGACCTTGGTCATGCGCACTTTTGGGACATTTCGGCCGTCGCGGCGCTGGACAAAGTTGTGGTCAAGTTCCGCCGGGAGGGTGCCGAAGTACAGGTCATTGGTCTTGACGACGCCAGTGCCACCATCGTGGACCGCTTTGGCGTCCATGACAAGCCGGAAGAAATAGATAAAATACTGGGAGGACACTGATGAAAAATATAAGAAACACAGTACTCGCCTGCATCGACGGTTCCACCTACAGCGAAGCCGTCGTTGATTACTCGGCCTGGGTTTCGCGCACAGTCGAAAACCCGCTGAAACTGCTTCACAATATCGATCATCGTCATACACCGGTCACCGATCTCAGTGGCAATATCGGGCTGGGCACCCGCGAAAGCCTTATGGAGGAATACACCGAGCTGGAAGCCAAGGCCACCCGGCTACTGATGGAGCAGGGCAACAATATGCTCGACCGGGCGCTGGAACGAGCCATACAGCAACAGGCATTCAAACCAACGGCACTCCAGCGCCATGGCAACCTGGCGGATGCGCTGATCGATATGGAAGATGAAATACGCGTCCTCGTCATGGGCGTGCGCGGAGAGGATCACGAAAATCGCCAGAATCGCCTTGGTGCGCAACTGGAAACCGTCATTCGTTCCATGCAACGTCCGGTACTGGTGGTCAATCGCCCCTTCACTGCGCCCCCACAGCGAATCATGCTGGCCCACGACGGCAATGATGCCGCGCACAAGGGCGTTGACTGGATTGCCACCAGCCCGTTGTATCGCGGTATGTGCTGTCATATCGTTCACGTGACCAAAGATGGCAGGGCGGAAAAAACGGGCAAGCCGGAGAAAGATTCGCTGCGCGCCGCCGCCGACCGACTCGCATCCGCTGGCCTGGACGTCGTTACCGCCAATCTGCATGGCAATGTCGATCAGGCATTACACCAGTATCAGCAGGAGCAGCAGATCGATATGACTGTCATGGGTGCGTTCGGGCACAGCCGCCTCCGGGAATTGCTGTTCGGAAGCCTCACCGTGAAGATACTGTGTAGTGCACAGGTGCCCCTGTTGTTACTAAGATAAGCTGTTACTAAGATAAGCTGTTACTAAGATAAGTTGTTGCTGTTGCTGAGGTGAACAGTTACCTGAGGTGAACAGCTACACCTGAGATGAACTGCTACCTGAGATGAACTGCTACCTGAGATGAACAGTTACCTGAAATGAATTGCTATTGCGGTGAGTTGTCGCGGTCGCGGCATGGATAACAGCCAGGTTCGCGCCGTCAACTGTTCAGTCATCGGATCAGCCCTGACTGCGGTTCGATAAAATACGACGTAACAATACCGGCAGGATGGTGAGATCGGTAAGCATCGCGATCATCATCGCCAGTGCAGTCAGCCCGCCGAAATAAACGCTGGGCATAAAGTCCGAGAACATCAGTGCGGCAAACCCGATTACGATCACGCCGGTGGTGTAGACCAGCGCATAACCCACTGACAGATGACTCCGCTCAATCGCCGCTTGTGGGTCTTGCGCCTGCTCAGCCAGATAGCGGTGGATATAGTGAATGGTCCCGTCAACCGAGATTCCCATGGCGACTGCCGCAATGGTCATGGTCATCAGGTCCAGGGTTATCCCGAGCCAGCCCATTGCGCCCAGAATAATCAGTGTCGTCATCAGGTTGGGTGCCAGCGCCACCAATGCAATTTTCAGTGAGCGGAATACCAGCAACAATACCATTGCCATGGCCAGATAGACAATTCCCGCCGTCTTCCACTGTGACTCCACCAACCGGCCCAGAATATCCTGATAAAGAACGAACAGACCGCTGAACTGGTACTGCGCCGGCGGAATACCCAGGGAGTCCATATCCGCCCTGAGCGCTTCCAGCAACTGCGAGCGATCAAGGTCGGGCGTTGTATCCTGAATTCGGGTGCTGATGCGGGCCTGTTGTGCGCTTTCATCAAAATAGCTACCGAACAGATTGCTACGGATGCTTTCATCCAGCGTGCGATACACCGCGGTCAGCTCATATTCTGTCAATGGTTGGCCGGACACCGTTGCGGCTATGCGGGTGAAATCTGCCACTGACGTGATATTGCCGACGGCTTCGTGCGCTTGCAGACGCTGCTGTATACCGGTTAATGCCTGTACGGCACCGGCGGTGATCACCAGATCGGATTGCTGCTGCGCCGTTGGAACCCGGTAAATAATATCGAACGGCGTTGAACCACCGAATTGCTGGTCAATAAACGACAGCTCGCGAAATACGTCGGTGGATTCGCTGAAATAATTAATAAAACTGTTTTCCGCTGACAGACGCAGGCAGCCTACGGCAAAAAACAGCGTCAATGCCAGGGAGCCCACCCCCACCAGCCGTGGATGGTCACCGATCCAGCCGGCCGCCGCCCTCATGCCCCGGTTGATCCAGCCGTGCTGGTGCACCTGCTGCTGTCGGCGAACACATATCATCAACAGGGCGGGGAATAACAGTAAACTCACGGTCAAGGTGACCAGCATGGCCAACACCATCATCCAGCCAAAGCTGATGACCGGCGCCACCCCACTGAAGACCAGTGAACCAAAACCGATGGTTGTCGTTAAAACTGCAAAAAAACACGGTTTGAGTTTTCGGCGAATGGTCTCGCGTACCAGGTCGAGCTGCGTCGACAGCTGCTCCGCTTCAACCAGTTCCTGATACTGCACAACCAGATGGATGATCACCGCCAGCGCGAGAATGATCTGCAGCGCTACGACGTTGGTGGAGATAACAGTTACTTTCAGACCGAGCCACCCCAGCAACCCGATGGTAATCAGTACACTGACGCCGCAACACAGAATGGGCAGAACCACCCAGTACCAGCGCCGGAACAGAAACCACAGCACGACCACAACAATGGCGGCAATCAGGCTTCCAAACAGCGTCAGGTCACTTTTAATAATTTCGATCAACTGATGGGCGAGCAGATTGTTGCCGCCCAGAAAAAAATCACCGGTCCCGGCATAGGGTTCGAGGATGGCACGGATCTGTTCGATTTCTTCGGAGCGGGTCTGGTTAAGCGCTTTGCTCAGTGCCGCCCGCTCCTCGCTCAATGCCTTTATCTGCTGCGTTTCTTCACCGGTCAGTTCCCGCTCCAGCAGGTTTTTGCGTAGATCGAGAATGCGATTGTCCAGTTCTGTCAGCGCTTTGTCGGGGGTGAAAACCACCTGCATGGAAAGCGCCGTCATGTCTTCGTTCACCAGCAAACCTTCATACAGCGGATGGTTGGTCGCCAGGTTGCGCATGGATTCGGCACTATACTGTTGGCTTTCCCAGGTCAGTTCGTCGGGGTCGAATCCGGATTCGAAATTGTCCAGGCCTGCAAAAAAAGGCACGCTCGCCAGACTGAGCACATCTTCCACCCGCGGCATCTCGCGTAGGGTGCTGGAGATGTCCAGCAACCGGCGCATGACCGCTTCCGAGAAAACCGCGTCCGTTTGCGGTCGGTAGGCGATAAGAATAAATTCTTCGGGATTGTAGCGCTGGTCATTCAGCTGCGATTCCAGATAAAGCCGGTTGTCTTTCATCAGCAGCGTATCAGCCGATGCATCGACCTCGAAATTTTTCGTCTGCCACGCAAAGAAAACGCAGAGCATGGTGAAGATGACAAGAATAAACCACGCAGCCGTCTTTGCTTTGGCGACACTCATACGGGCCAAACCCCGCACACGGCGTTACGGGTTTTTATCATTGTTGCTGTTTTCCGTTGTGTGCTGCCGGAACTCTGCATCGCGCAGGGCGCGCTGTAAATAGAGATTACGGACAAAGGTATACGGATCTTCAACGTCGCGCACCATATCGGGATAATCCGCGAGCACCGATCGACGTTCATGAAAACCGTCCACTGCCCGTAAGCCGAATGCGGTCTGTTCGTCATCAATGTAAGTCAGCGGATGCGTGACGTATTCAAAGGTCATGGAGGTGGCATCGCGCATATCCGACGGCCCCAACACGGGCAGCACCAGATAGAAACCGTAGCCGACGCCGTAGTGCGATAATGTGTCCGCCAGCGAGCTGGCCTCGCGCTCCATGCCGAACCAGGCATCGGCCGGATCGAACAGCCCCAGCAGGCCAATACTGGTATTTACACCAAAACGCAGCAGACTTTTACCAAACCCGCCGATCCGCCCCTGAAACAGGTGATTCAGCGAATACATGGGCTCGTGCAGGTTGGTAAAGAAATTGGTAACCCCCCGGTCGACCGGCGTCGGCACAATCCGCTGCCAGGTGCCCGCCAGCGGTGACAGCACGTACCGGTATGTCACATGGTTGAATCGAAAAAGCGGCCTGTTGATAACTTCCAGCGGGTCCCGGTAATCATCGTAGGAGACGACCGTGGGCTGCGACGCGTCGACGGCATCTTCGGCGTAGGGGGCTTCGGTGATTTCTTCGTTACGGGCGGTGTCGACCGACGCGCACGCGCTTAATAATAAACACGCCGTCCAGACGATTGACAAGTGACGGACACCCTTTCCGGACCGAAGTAAACGATGCATGCGCGTCCTATTTTGGATTACTGTAACGATTCCGCTCACGACCCGGCCTGTCAGGTCACGCCCCGACCCGCCCCTGTACTGCCGCTATTCCGCACGGGTGAAGGTCATGGAACAATCGCATGATCAGCAGAGTCAGTGCATTGCTTTTTATGGACTGGTGATCGTCTTTTCCCGGACGTTCGACAATCCCGTTTGCCAGATTCACCCGTGTTTGCACTTGGTTTGCACTTGCCGTGCCAGACTGCGGAACCGACCGCTGATTGCGTTCAGGCGAACGCACAACCTGCAACCTTCGACTATGTCAGCGGCAAGGCGCTGGCGGACTGACCCAAACACATTGGATGTACCAGGTGCGCCTGCGCGCTGCCGGACACAACATGCATACCACGGTTGTAAACCTTACAGACCCGCGGGGCCAGACCCCGAGCCGGCCTGGGGCGCATCAGGCCCCCTGAGAAACTGCGCCACGCGCGGCAGCAGGGAATCTTTGCTGACCGGTTTGAACAAGACGTCATTCCCGCCCACCTGCATGCCCTGCTCTACATCCTGCGGTGTTGATTTCGCCGTAAGAAACACAACAGGCAATACAGCTTTGGAAAATTGCTGACGCAAGCGCCGACAGGTTTCGTAACCGGTCATCTGCGGCATCATAATGTCGAGGATCACCAGGTCTACCCTGCGCTCCCCGCTCGACACCAGCGCCAGCGCTTCGGCCCCGCTGCCGGCCTCCTCCACAGTGTATCCATGCAAAGTCAGAATTCCGCTTAACACCATGCGATTTACCGGATCGTCGTCAACAATCAGAATGGTGCGCCCTCGGGTTCGCGCCGGCACTGGCGGGGCCGGTGTCGGCAGCGGTACCGGCGGTATTGGCGAGCGGGTTATCTGGGGCGAATGGGCGATATAGGGCATATGTACGCGCTCTTCATCCTGTATAGGCGCCACAGGCAGACTGAAACGGAACACGCTACCGCTTGCAGGCGTTTTGGTCGGAGCCCCCGGCGCATCAATGCGTGACGCAATGGAAAGCGTCCCGCCATGCAGTTCGATTAAATGTCGACAGGCGGCCAGCCCGATACCCGTTTCGGACAGACGGGAGGCGTCGTCCGTTTGCAGGGTTTCGCTGAAGAGATCTTCAAGCTGGTCTTCTGATATACCACTGCCGGTATCGCTGATTTCCACATTAACCTTGTCCTGCTCCGGCCAGGCACTGATACAGATCTGCCCGGCTTCAGTAAACTCGATGGCGTTACCGATAAGATTGTTCAGTACCTGTTCGATATAGCGGGGGTCGGCCAGCACACGCATTCCCTGCATGGGTATGGCATTGATCAGAACCACAGACTTCGAGTACGTCAGTGGCCGCAGAAAGCCAAGCACGCTCTCAGCCAGGGCGCGCAGCTCCACCGGAACCGGCTGTACCCGCAGGCGGGTGTGGCTGAACTCGCTGTACTCGGCAATATCATTGATCAATCGGGAAATCCGCTTACCCTGGGTGATCAGTGCCTGCAGCTCATCCCGGCTGTAGCCGTCCATTTGCTGCCGGTTGCGTTCCAGCACATTTTCACCCTGACGAATCATCTGGCCGACGGACAGGCGCAGTGCCTGGGACGTATTCATCAGTAGCGCGTCCTTGACGCGATTGGTCCTGATCATTTCAGCGTTAAGGCCTTTTTCTTCGTTAAGCTCTATCTGCTTGCGGATAATCCGCACAATCAGCGCAATCAGGAACAGCAAGCCCGTCAGGTATAGCAGCACCGCCCACCAGCTGTACCAGGGCGCGGGAAGCACGGTTATGCGCAGCTCGGCAGTATCATGGCTCCAAATACCGTCGCGGTTCGCACTGCGCACCCGGAAGGTGTAGTCACCCGCGCTGAGATTGGTAAAGGTCGCGGAATTGCTATCACCGATATCGTGCCAGTTTTTGTCAAAGCCCACCAACGTGTAGGCATAGCGGTTGCGCTGCAGCGATCGGTAGTCCAGCGAGGCAAAACCCAGCGAAAACATGGTGTCTGAATGCTGGAGCGTGAGATGGCTGGTATGCTGGATTGCCCTGTCCAGTGGCGAACGCTCGCCCCCGATGTCGACTTCCCGGTTAAATACCCGTAACTCATTAATAACCAGGGGCGACTTTGCCGGCGGTACGGCCAGTACCCGCGGGTCGAAAACGCTGAAACCTTCGGTACCGCCCACGTACAATCGCCCCTGATGATCTTTGAACGATGCATTGCGATTGAAGTTGTCACCCACCAGGCCGTGCAATGTTGAAAAAGAGCGGATTTCACCGGAGGCCGGATCCAGTCTCGCCAATCCGTTCGCGGTCGCAATCCACACGTGCCCCTGATTGTCCTCGACCAGACTGGCCACAGCGGCTGACGGCATCAAGCCGGTATCGATGTGCCTGAAGCCGTCGCCGGAGGCCGACATGACATAGACGCCACTGTCCTGCGTACCGATATACATCTGTCCGGACGAGTGCTCCAGCAGCGCCCGGATGCGACGGCTCGGCAGTTTTCGCGGATTATTCGGGTCGCTTTGATGGATAAAATGACCGGTGGCCGGATCGAACCGGTCCAGGCCGGCAGTCGTCGCCACCCATAGCTGCCCGCGCGAATCTTCCAGCACCTGCCACACAAAATCACTGGAAATTGAGTTGGGGTCGCTGGCGTCGTGTGTGTAGCTGATAAACCGGTCCGTGGCCGCGTCGTACCGGTTGAGACCGCCGGTTTCGGTGCCGATCCACAACGTATTTGCGCTGTCCCGGTAGATTTCCCACACAAACTGGCTGTTAAGCTTACCCGGCGTCCCACTGTCTCCCTGATAATGATGAAATCTGCCGCTGCTGCGATCGAGCCGGTGCAGACCGCCGAGCCAGGTACCTATCCAGATATCGCCGTTGCTGTCTTCCTCCAGACTCAACACAGCGTTGGCTTGCAGACCGCGTTCATCCGTGGCTTTCAGGTGATGTCGAATGACCTGTTGTCGTTCGGGGTCAAACAGGTTCAGGCCATCTTCGGTCCCGACCCAGACGAGGCCATCACGACTGCGCAGAAAACTCAGAACCGCCTTGTGGCTCAGACTGGTGGGATCGTCCGGCCGGTGCGTAAAGTTTGTAACAGCATCGTGGCTCCGGTCGACAAAGTTGATGCCATCCGGAAAGGTCGATACCCACAGGTTTTGCTGACGATCTTCGAATATACGACGCACCTGATCGGACGCCAGGGATTTTACATTGTAGGGGCTATGGCGATGCGGGCGGAACTGGTCGCTGACAGGATCATATTGCATCAGGCCGCCCTGATTCATCCCCACCCAAAGCTGACCCTGGCTGTCTGAATACAGGTCCCGGATAAAATCACTGTCCAGTCCATGTGACCTTTTTTTGCGGGGGTTGAGCACATGAATAAAATCACGCTCGTTTTCCCGCAGGCGACTCAGGCCGCCGCCATAAGTGCCCACCCAGATACGCCCCAGTTGATCCTCCGCTATGGACCGTACATTATTGCTCTTCAGGGCAGCAGGTCTACGCTCGTCCGCCTGAAAGTGACGAATCACCCGCCCGTCGCGTGAGTCCACCAGATAGAGACCGCGTTCTTTTGTCGCCGCCCAGACACGGTTTTTGCTATCGGAAAATACGTCCTGAACAAAGGTCGGGTTATGATCGTTGTTGTCGAGTGGAATTGTGTGCTGTATCCGGCCATCGGCATCGAGAATGCGAATGCCGTCCTCGGTGCCGGCGATGAGTTGCCCATTGGTGTCGGTGGCCAGCGAGGTAATGGCTGTGTCCACCAGATCCGGAACAGGCCGGCACCGTTCAGTGACCGGCCGATAGCGGCACAACCCGGCGTCGGTGCCGATCCAGAACGTATCCCGCCGATCCAGGATCATATCCCAGACAAAATGGCTTGGCAGGCCGCTCGACAGCTCCAACTGCCTGAACCGGCGCCCGTCGAAGCGCGCCAGCCCGTTCTCGCCACCAAACCAGATAAAGCCGTCGGCATCCTGGGCAATGGCATTGAGCGCGCTGGCGTGCCGCTTTCGCTGCTCATTGCCGTCCAGAATACGCTGGAAGCGGCTGTCCTGCGCCTGAGACGAAAGCGCCCAGACGCAGCCGAGCACGCTGAGGCAACAAGCCAGGATCTGCGACAATGTGGTACGTGAAATCAGTAAACAGTCAGCCATAAACAGAAAATCGGGGGTGTCGGAGCAGACGGTAACCGACTTTCGGGGTCAGGGCCAGAGCCTGACACGATAAAATGTGTCCTCCGGCGAGAAATTCTGTACCTTGATGACTTCGCGACAATGGCCCGCTCGGACGCGCAGCGCTCGCCGGTTGCCGCCATCCGCACACCGTATTTCGTCGGCACTGATTCCCCGGATTATCTGCACGGTGGCTACAATCCGCGACAGGATCATAAATTCGGGGAATTTGTAGGATCATTGACCTGCCCGTTTGGTTATTATAGGTTGGGTTACACGCTGGAACAGCACATCATGGTGTGTCCGTCGTGTCGTATCAATGCCCGCTCAAGAGTGCTACATGAATCAGACGCGAGGAAGCTACACCCGGTATCTGCTTTGGCTGTGGGTCATCATGTGGCCGGTGCTGCTGAACAGTGCCGCGCATGCTTCCAGCTATCGGTTCCAGCACCTGTTAACGACCGATGTCCGCGATGGTGACAGCATCAGCGCCAGCACCAGCATCGTTCAGGACCGCCTGGGCTTTATGTGGTTCGGCGGAGAAAACGGTCTGGCGCGCTATGACGGACACCTGGTGCGAATTTACCAGGCCAACCCGGATACGCCCGGCGCCATCAGCAGCAGCTATATCTGGGATATGGTACTGGATCAGCAGGGCGTGCTGTGGGTGGCAACCACCAATGGATTGAATCGCTACGACCCGACGTTTGATACTTTCCACAGCTATACCACGCGCGACTACCCGGAACTGGCGGATAACCTGATCCGCAATCTGGCGGTAGACAGTCACGATAATCTCTACATCGCCACGGCCAACGGGTTGAGCATACTCAACGCACAGCGCGATGAATTCAGATCGTATGTCCATACCGAAGATGGTGCCAGCCTGGCCGGCAATTTTTTGCGCAGTGTCTTTGTCGACCGGGATGACCGTGTGTGGGTCGGCACCAATACCCGCGGGCTGGACCGGTTTGACCCGGTCACTGAAACGTTTCATCACTATGGACATCTGCAGGAATCGGCATCGCCGAGCCATAATAGCGTCACCGCGATAGCGCAGGACGGCCGCGGTAATATCTGGGTCGGCACCTATGGCGGTGGTGTAAGTGTTCTGGATGAAAGTCGCGGGCAGTTCAAGCGTTATCGGCACGACCCCGATCAGTCGCGTTCGCTCAGCGGTGACGTGGTGTGGGATATTTTCAATGATCGCGACAATCAGTTGTGGATAGCAACGGCCAGCGGCGGTGTGTCGCTGTATCAGCCCGCCTCGGATGATTTCGATCGAATCGAGAGCCGGCTTTATGACGCCCAGAGCCTGTTATCGGATAGCAACCGGTACATTTTCCAGGATCGCGAGGGGGATATGTGGATTGGCAGCTTCCCCGTCGGCATCAACTATCTCAACCGCTCCAGTACCCGCATCGAGAGTTTTTTTCATCGCCCGGATGACAGCAACAGCCCGACGAACGGTGGCGTATTGAGCTTCCTGGAGGACAGTCGCGGCAGGCTCTGGATCGGGACCGAAGGCGGCCTGAACGAATACGATCAAAAGACCGGAAAATTTCGCCGGTATACGCGCGATTTCAACAATGACTATGGCTTGCGCGCCAATGCAGTTCTGGCGCTGGAAGAAGATGTCAACGGCGATATCTGGGTGGGCACCTGGGGTGGCGGCCTGCACCGGTTTGAGCGCAGCAGCAGACGTTTTTACCATTACCACCCGGAGAAGGGCCCGCCGGGCTACATCAACAGCGAATTCGTGTGGGATATCCTGCTGGACCATAACAACGATCTCTGGGTCGGCACCGAAACCGGCGGTCTGAACCGCTATGTCCGCGAGACCGATTCCTTTGAAAGTATCGCGCTGCCGACCGGCGACCAGGAGCCAAACTCGCTCGGCTTTGTGTGGACCCTGCTCGAAGACCAGAAGCAGCGTCTGTGGGCTGGCACGCTGGGCGGCCTGGTAATGCTTGACCCCCAGACGGAGACTTTCAAACGTTACCAGCATCAGCCGGATCAGCCCAACTCTCTCAGCAGCAATCTGATTGCAAAACTTTATGAAGACAGCCGCGGCCGCATCTGGATTGGCACCCAGGATCAGGGCATCACTATTTTTGACCCCGCGAAAGAAACGTTCCAGCGACTCAACCGGCAGCATGGTCTTCCCTCCCAGGCGATTTCCAGCTTTATCGAGGACGAGTATGGTTTTATATGGGCTGCGACGGTGGATGGCCTGGCCCGCATCGACCCGGGCAGTTTCAGTATGCGCAGCTATAACAAGAGCAATGGCCTTATCAGCAACAACTACAACCGCGATGCCAGTTACAAGGATCAGACGGGCCGCCTTTATTTTGGTGGCATAGATGGCTTCAGTGTTTTTTATCCGACTGATCTGGATACGATCCAGCAGGCGCCGCCGGTTGTTATCACCGGGCTTTCCATTCTGAATCAACCCGTGGGTATCGGCACACCCGGGTCGCCGCTGTTGCAAAGTATTACCCGTACGCGCGAAATCTCACTTGACCATCATGATTCCACCTTTTCGCTGACGTTTGCCGCACTGAGTTATCGATCGCCGGACCGCAACAAATTCGAGTACATGCTGAAGGGCTTCGACAAGGACTGGATCCGGGCTTTCGACACCAATACGGCAACCTATACCAATATTGACCCCGGAACCTATTATTTTCGGGTGCGCGCCGCCAATAGCGATGGTGTCTGGAACGAGCACGGTACCGCGCTGCGGATTACCATATTGCCGGCGCCCTGGCGCACCTGGTGGGCCTATACACTCTACGCCTGCATCGGAGCGCTGATCGTTTTACTGTTCGTCAACACCAAGCTGCGCCACGCCGAGCTGGAAAAAGAAAAACGGGTCAATGCCAAGCTGCGCAAACTCGACCAGCTGAAAGACTCCTTCCTGGCCAACACCTCACACGAACTGCGTACGCCGCTCAACGGTATTATCGGATTGGCCGAAGCACTGGCGGCGGGTGCCTTCGGTAAACTCAACCCCGAAGTGACCTATAACCTCAACATGATCGCCATCAGTGGCAAGCGGCTTTCTGCGCTCATCAACGATATTCTGGATTTTTCCAAGCTGTCAGAAGACCGATTGATCCTCAAGATGAAACCCGTCGATTTGTATACGCTGGTGCACGGCGTTTTTGCGCTGCTGCGCACCCTGGCCGATAATCGTCACATCCACTTAATCAACAAAATACCGCCGGACCTGCCCCGCGTGGAAGCCGACGAAAACCGGCTACAGCAGGTCTTTATCAATCTGATCGGCAACGCCATCAAGTATACCGACGCGGGTTATGTCAGGGTAACAGCCCGATTGGCCGACCGGCAGGTCTGTATCGAAGTGGAAGACACGGGTACCGGTATTCCGGAAGCGGAACAGGAGCAGATTTTTTCTGCATTCACGCAGGTGGAAAGCACCGATAACCGCGAATATGGCGGCACCGGGCTGGGGCTGGCCATTACCCGGCAGTTAATCCATCTGCACGGCGGCAAGCTCCGGGTAAAATCCCAGACAGGTCAGGGGTCGGTGTTCTCCTTCAATCTGAAAATCGCCTCGACCGGACCGCAGCATTTGCACAACAGCCCCGAGGCCGTGACAGCAAAATCGCTGTCGCGCTTCAGACAGAGCCCGGCAGGTGACGCCTTGCCAATACCCTCATCCACAGATGAGCTGGAGCTGGCGCCCACGCCGGGCGCGCGAGAATATTGCATATTGATAGTCGATGATGACCCGGTTAACCGCATGGTGCTTTCCAGTATTCTGGCGCTACATAATTACCAGACACTGGAAGCCAATTCCGGCATGGAGGCCATACAACTGATCGAGCAGGAAGTCCGGATCGACCTCATTATTCTGGATGTGATGATGCCGCGGATGTCGGGTTTTGAAACCTGCATGCGGATTCGCGTCTTGCGCGCGGTGGAATCGCTTCCCATCCTGTTTCTGACCGCCAAGCACTTTAACGACGATCTGGTGCGTGGCTTTGTCGCGGGGGGCAATGACTTTCTCACCAAACCCATTGCCAAGAACGAACTGTTATCGCGGGTCAACACCCACTTGCGCCTGTTAACCATCACCCGTAATCTGGCGCGCAGCATTGACGAACGCGCCGAAGAGGTAAGCTTCGCCTATCGCCAGCTGCAATGGATTGATGTACTGATTCAGCAGATTAACCACAGCCGCGATAGCAAACAGCTGTTGCAGCAAACCCTTGATCATCTTGAGGACTTCCTGCCACCCGGGCTGAGCCTGTCCTATTGGCAATATGACGAAGCCCGGGCGAGCTTTGTCTGCCATACCATCAGCCGCAACTCGTCCGATCGACTTTTGCAGCAACGCCACCGGACGACCTGGGACAAGCAGCAGATTCTTGATTGGGGTGCAGCAAACGAGCGGGTTGTGGCCTTGCAGCAACGCGATGATTCACCGATTCAGCAGTTTGGCTGTTATCCCCGGGACAGTCTGTTTGATGTGTTTATTATCGACTTCGAACAACAACTGGCCGGATTGATTATCCACGAGCTGGGGCGTCGGGATACCGATAGTCCGGCGGACCGGACAAGCCTGTTGCGCATTCAGGCGCATATCACCGCGGCGGTCATAAAGGCCCAGAGCCTGCCGCCGTAACGCTCTGGGTGTGCACCTGGCACCGCACCATTCGTCGGATACCGCTACCGCTTATCCGGCGTCTGGCGTCAGACGCTTCCCCGGCACACATCATAGTGCCATTGGCTATTACAGGCTGTTAGCGTTATAACGTATATACATCTTAAAAATCGTGGAATCCGGTTCTAAAAAACCGACCTGTTCCACAATGATATAACCTGACTCCCGGGTTCCTTTCCGATTTTACTGAATCGGTTCTATAAAATCTGCGCTTTATAAAAAATGGGTCTGCCGGGAGCATCCGGCCTTCTCTTCGCGCCAGAATTCCGTCGTTTTGCAGCCGACTGCCTCAACTAATCTGAAGGTATCCACGGCCGGTCGCAGCAATATCGCCCCGGGCCTTTACTAACAGATTGCGGAAACCAGATTGATGCCAGTGGGACCCAGAATCGCCAGACTACTCGTGATCGCGGGTCTCACATCGCTGCTTATTGCCTGTGGGGGAAGCGGCGGCGAAGCCGTGGTAAACAAACCGGATATTGCGCACGGCCTGTCCGGCACCGATCACAGCCCCGTCCCTGCGTCGGACACCGGGCTCGCAGTCCCCGACGCCCCACCCGCCAGTTTACCCGGCGACGGCGTAATGCTCAGCGGCAGGCTGACGTTCGATGCCGTACCGTTTTATTCGGCGCTCCATGGTGGCTTGAATTATGCGGCAACCGAGGCCAGGCCAATCCGTGGCATCACCGTACAACTGATCGGTGACCGTGATCAGGTAGTGGCAACCACACAAAGCGATCAACAGGGTTATTACCGGTTTGCCGTCGTGCCGGATTCGACCGTACGCGTGCGCGTACTGGCACAGCTTCTCGGCCGGGCTCCAGCCAGTTGGAACATACAGGTGGCCGACAACACGCAGAGCGATGCCCGCTACATAATGCAAGGCGCGCTGGCGCGCATCGGTCAATCCGATCAGGTACGCAATCTGCACGCGCCCTCAGGCTGGACCGGCATGGGATACGACGGAACACGCAGCGCGGGCCCGTTTGCGATTCTGGATGCCGTCCATTCCGCCCTGGATGCCGTCGTTGCCGTCGATGCCGCTCTGACATTGCGGCCCTTGACAATCTATTGGAGCGCGAACAACACCACCGTGCGTGGCGATTACAGCCAGGGGCATATCGGAACGTCGTTCTACACCACAGCGGGCCCCGCCATTTATATTCTGGGCCACGCCGACAGCGATTCGGATGAATATGACCGTGCCGTCGTGCAACACGAACTGGCCCATTTTCTGGAGCACGAACTGGGCCGGGCGGACAGCATCGGCGGCCATCACGGCGTTACCTCCCGGCTGGACCTGCGGGTTGCTTTTGCGGAAGCGTGGGGCAATGTTTTTGCGGCCGTCGTATCCGGTGACCCGGTATATCGCGATTCGCGGGGGAAGTTGCAGGCCGGGGGCTTCAGTATCGATGTACGCCAGACGACTTATGGGCGTCAAGGCTGGTTTAGCGAGGGCGCTATCCAGGCATTGCTCTATCAGGTAGCCGATGACAGGCACGGGCTGGGCCTGGGTTTCGAAGCCCTTTACCGGGTTTTGACGGATCCGGAATACCGGTCATTTGCCGGCGTCGCCTCCATTTACAGTTTTGCAGAAAAGCTCCGACAACTTTACCCCGCGCATCGCGACCGCATCACCGGGCTGTTACACAGCGCACATATCTACGGCACCGGCTGGCTCGGGGATAACGAAACCAATAATGGCGGCTCCGCTAACGCGTTACCTGTTTATACGCAGATGGCGCCGGGTGATGCCGTCGATCTTTGCAGTGACAATGGCACACAGGAATATAACGGCCTGGGCGTGCGCAGGCTGGTTTACTTCAACGCACCACAAAATGGTAACTATACTTTTGAGGCCACCCGCAGTGGCGCGGGTCTGGCCGCTACCCGGCCCCGCCTGCGGCTTTTGCAGGGCAATACCGTGCTGTTTCATTCGGCTCCCGGCAAAAGCAATCAGGCCGTCATCCGGAAAGCACTGAGCGCGGGCCACTATGTACTGGAACTTTACGAGGACACAAATATCGATAACATCAGCACAACCGGCGGGCTGGCCTGCTTTACCGTCGCTGCGTATTGAGGACGCCATGATGCCGCCTTCCATGAAAATGAACCTGGCCATAGTCCTGTTTACGGTTGCGGTATCCACGGCAGGAATCTGGGCGTTTTTGCACAACAGTCAGCACCGGTCCGACAACCTTTCCGAACCGCATGAATACGAACATCACCGGGAATCAGAGCGGGATGTGCACGGCAAGCCGGGCGCCGATATTACACTGGCTGGCCCGCCGGTCCATGTGATGGAACTGAATGCGTCAAAGGATATGGTTTTAACCCTGGAGAGCAGTCATCGGGGCGAAATCCACGTCGAGGTCTCAGTCGACAGTGGTCTGCACCTTATCTCTGATCAAACCGAATGGCGATTCAATGGCCATCGCGATACGCTGCAGATTCCGATCAGCATTTACGCTGCAAAAGAAGGCCGTCATCTACTGCAACTGCAAGTGGTTACACAGGATACTGACAGCCGGCAGGAATATCGATCGTTGGCCGTCGAAATTCGGGTCGGGCAGCAGGAACACCAAAAACTTTTTGAAAAACACCGGGTAACTGGAGAAACTGCGCCGACATATGTACCATTGGACGCCGTCGAGACCATCGAATAATCGTTGTAACGTTCAACTCACACCCCGCTTTGCTCCCGGTACCTGCCAATGACGGGTAATTATTCAGCTTGCGTCAGAGTGTGTCAGCGCAAGTTGAAAATGTGATTTTAGGGGTGTCAATTCACCGCGCATTCTACGCGTCGTCCTCCGGGCCGGCTGGCCATTCTTAGCCCCGCTTTCATTTTGTCGGTACAGGGGCAAATCGGGGCGTGCGCTGAATAATTACAACGAAGGCTGCTTTAAAAACGGTAGAATTCGCCGGCCTTGCTGATGCGTGACCGGTTCAGCCGGTAACCCATCGAATGGCAAGGCCACCCGGACCAACCCACCGGTTATTGTTAACCGACAGCGCCGGACTCGACCCTATAAAAAACAGACATCGGAGCGATTCATGAAACCATGGTACCCGGGGCTTTTGTGCGTTTTACTGGCTGGCTGCAGCGGCAGCAACCCGACGGGCAGCGCAATGGAAGTCGATCAACTGTATCGCGGTTACTGCGCGTCATGCCACGGCGAACGGCTCACCGGCGGGCTCGGCAGCTCCCTGATCGACGGCGTCTGGAATCACGGTAGCAGCGACACGGAGATCGCAGCCAATATTAAAAACGGTATACCCGCCATGGGCATGCCCGCCTGGGCAAAATCATTGAGTGATGAAGATATTCTGCGCCTCGTCATTTTTATCCGGGAAAAGGAAGCCAATGCTCAGGCAACGCCGCCAGTGACGGATACCCACCAAGCCGACGTGTTCACGTCCGACCTGCACCAGTTCCGGCTGCAAAAAGTCGGCGATGGTACAGGCCTGTTGTGGTCTCTGGATTTTCTACCCGATGGTGACATCCTGGTAACCCAGCGCGACGGGATTTTGTGGCGATTCAGGGAGGGTAAGCGGTTTGGCCCCGTGCAGGGTACGCCCACCGTCCGGGCGGTCAGCCAGGGTGGATTACTGGCGGTCCAGTTGCACCCGGATTATAGCGATAACGGCTGGATCTATCTTTCCTACAGTTCCGACCTCGACAAAGGCAGCATGACCCAGGTCGTCCGGGGCCGAATAAAAAATGACAAATGGGTCGACGAAGAAACAGTATTTGAGGTTCCGGAAGACTTTTTGATGGCGGCCGGGCACCATTATGGTACCCGCTTTGTATTTCAGGATGGGTACCTGTACTTCAGCATCGGGGATCGCGGCACCCCCGCGCTGGCGCAGGACCTGAGTCATCCGGCCGGCAAGATTCACCGCATTCACGACGATGGTCGCATACCCGCCGACAATCCGTTTGTCGACCAGCAAGACGCGTTTCCCTCGATCTGGAGCTACGGCCACCGCAACCCGCAGGGGATGGATCTGGACCCGGCCACCGGAACCCTCTGGGCTGCAGAACACGGCCCACGTGGCGGCGACGAAATCAATCTGATCGGGAAAGGCCATAATTACGGCTGGCCGACCATCACCTACGGCATGAACTACGACGGCACCCCGGTAACCGACAAAACCCATCAGGACGGCATGGAGCAGCCTCGCCATTACTGGGTGCCGTCCATTGCCGTATCCGCGATCGAGTTCTATACCGGCGACCAGTTTCCGCAATGGCAAAACCATCTGCTGGCCGGCAGCATGGCCAGCGAACAGCTGCATCGACTGGTTATCAAGGACGGTAAAGTGCTGGAAGACGAAATTCTGATGAAGGGCCAAGGGCGGATCCGCGACCTGGCCACCGGGCCGGATGGTTATGTGTATCTGTTGATTAACGACACTGAAAATCCGCACGCCGGCGCGCTATACCAGCTCCAACCCGTACGCTGAACGGGTTCGGACGCTTAACAGACAGCCCGGAACGCCAACAACCAGCCGCCTGCATTGCTGGCTGACAGCCCGGACCCGGGGTGTTGGCCGGGATCATGACAGGTCTTCGGCCTGAAAAGCCTTATTTAGCCTTATTTAGCCTCAGTCAGGCTCGGCGTTCGGTTAACCAATTATCAATACAGCGCACAACGCATCAGAATCGCCGGGAACGCGACATCCGGACCAATAGCAACTGCAACTCCGTTTATTGGTGCAAAGCCCAATGCTGCATAGAATGCGACGCCGTTAAGGCTCGAGAGTACTTCAAACGTACCTATCGATTGGGCGTGTGCAGCGATAGCACATTGCTGATAAATACGTTTACCGACACCGCGCCGGATCCAATGCGGATGGGTTCCGAAGTGTCTCAGGTGTCCGATACCCTCTGTCGCTTCCGCAACGCCGTGAGGCGTGACTCTGGTCCAGCCCCCGCACCCGATAATCATTCCGTTGCGGGACTCGCCAACATAATAGGTGCCCGATGCGAGCAGCGCCGGATTTGCCTTTGTAATCAACGGCAATACAGCGGCAAGAATGTCAGGGTCATAGGCGCATCCCATCAGTGCAGGATAGGATGCAGACAGTACGTTTTCTATGGCTGCCCTGTCATCGGGGGTGGCTACCCGGGTTATAAAGTCTTCCATTGTTCAATTGCTATAAATGTGTGCGTCGAGTTGTGTGCTGAAGGTTTAATGCAGCATCCCAATGGCTTTTGGGGATACCGAACCGTTGCTTAAAATGCGCCAGCATGCTGACCAGAATGCCTCCCGCAGCCAACCTTTCTTTTATCCTGTGCTCAAGTCTTCAAAAAGTACCATTTAAATCGCTGATCCAGCGCTTGTGATAGAGAAGGGGGATCAGAGCAGATGGGGACCCACTCCTGCAAAGTATGCGGCAGTAGCTGGAATGGACAGCGTGCCATGGACCGCGACTGCCCCATCTGCAAGACACATTTTTTTGCAAACTTCAAGGCGACCTGGCGCGCATGGATGTGGCCGACACCAAGTATAATGCAGGCCCTCTCAAACAATGCAGGAATACGTCATTCGCCAAGGCAAACTTAAGTGGGAAGGTTCACCGAGAAAGCAGTTCGATGTAGGCTTGATAGCTGTAACTGCGACTTTTCTTCAGGCCCGTCACTTCCGTCACTATGCCCAGATCCTCCAGCACTTTGACCGCCGCTGTAGCGGTCGGAAATGTTGTGCTCAAGCCCTGCCGCACGCGCTCAATGGTAAAGCGTGGCATCATGGGCAGCATTTCGAATAAACGGTAGCTTAAGGGGCTGACTTTCGGCGCTTCAAGCAGGCGGCGCCGATCCGTCGCTATTTGGCTCGCGATAGCGATAATGCTGCGCTCGGCGTCACCGGCGGCCGTCACCACACCTTCAAGGAAGAAAGTGATCCAGGACTCCCAGTCGCCTTCGATACGAATGTCAGACAAACGCCGATAGTATTCGGACTGATGCTGCTTGAAATAGCCGCTCAGATACATGAGAGGCTCTGTCAGCAATCCCCAGTGCTCCAGTAGTGCTGCGATCAAAAGTCGACCGATACGACCATTGCCATCAAGGAAAGGGTTTAAAGAAATCTTTAATTTACTCCCTTCGTATTAAAGCATCCTTTAATAAGAGGCTCAGGTATTAAAGATCACATCAATACGAGGCGTCCTTAACAGGACTAGCGGCAATGGCACTGACTTAAGCACAAGTTATTGAATATATTCACAAATACGCGGAGAAATAAAGAAAGGCTGGCCCCGGGTTGTTAAGATACAATTTGCAGAAAACAACCTCGCGAAAATAGTTGAGCATTGAATTCTTTGCGATGGCTACAGCGCTTTCGTAATCGAACCATCGTTCCGGCTTGATCGTCATTTCATTAACCTGAACAATGTTCTTCGAGAAAATTCAAAGCATCATCAAACCATACCGAAACCCCACTGTACGGGAAGCTGTGTCCGTCCTGACTACTGCCACCAAACCTGGGATAGATTTTTAGCTGAACCTTTTTGCCTGCTGCCTGCCCAGTGGCAAACAATTCACTGCTCGGTGTCAGGTCGTAGTCGTTTTCGGCCTGGAAGTGAAAAATCGGTCCCTTTGCCCTGGCTGCTGCCCGCATCAATAGATCCTGAAGCGATTTGGAATCCTGCCAGCTCTGCGCACCACCGGCCGCATTGATGCCGGCGCAATAGTCACCGCCTGCCATGCCCAGCATTACCTGTATGCCACCGAACGAATTGCCCGCCGTTGCAATTCTGGCAGGGTCGACGAAGGGCTGCTCTCGCAGCCAGTTTAGCGCTGCAATCTGATCGCTCAGATGATCACCTTGATGCAATTCCACAAGTTTTTGTGGGGTACTGTCAAAAGGATTCCACCGGGCGCGCCTTATCTGATCCATGATGTAGGGCCCCTGATCTTCGCTCAAGCCCTGGCCCCGGCGATAGGGCATGAAAAACGCCCAGCCCTGACGAGTAAATTTTGGGCCTATTGCCGCACTGGCCATGCTGTTAGCCATGCCTGGAGCGCTGCCATGGCTGTACAGAATTACCGGAAACGGGCCTTTGCCGTCGGGTAAATACAGCTCCCCTTTAAGCGTGAGCGTGCCATTTGGAAATTCCACAATTTCCTGTACCGGTTTGTCCGCCGCCCAACTCCCGGCGCTGAATCCCAAAGTTAGTACGCAAAGTAGCGCTTTCATTAATTTCAACAGGATTCTCCCGTTAACCTGCTTCTGGTGGCTGGTTTTCCTGAACGTACTGACCTCTCATCAGGTTCAGGTCGAACCTGACGTTACATGCCGGTGAACGGCAAATCAAGGAACGGTCATGTGATGCACTACGCGCTTATGCCCGGGTACGTATATTTACGTATTGAACCCGACCGGACCATACCGTCATTATCAGTCGTACGAATAATTGTAGTTATTCAGTTAGCTGTCCGAAACCGTTCAGATCGCCTCCAGATTTGGCCAGAGCAAGGCAAAAAATGTGCGTTTCCGCCTGTAATTACTCTGGGCCGTCTGGCCAGGCGTTCACACCTGTTTCCGACAGGTTTATGTCCATTTTTTTAACGCAGCCTTCAGTTGTAGATACACGGGCAAGTCGGGATGTGAGCTGAACAATTACCCAATAATTATTATAATTCGGAGCAACACGCTATGCGGAAAACCCTGAGTGCTGCCATTGCACTGGCGCTATTGAGCGGCTGCGGCGAGCCGGAAAAAGACCCGGATAACGAACCACAGCAGCCCGACCTGATCGACTATAGCCACCTGGAGATGACCCGCCCAACCACCGGGGCACTGCAATTGGCAGATGAAGCCACGCTTGCCCGGCACATCAAGAATGGGTTGCGGCTGACCATGGCGGCGGCCTACTCCGGCTTTGGCGGCTCATCACCCCCGGGCGGCGGTTCGTCCAGCTCCGGCGGCTTGCCGCCACCCACACCAACACCGGCGCCCAGCCCCGTACCTTCGCCCGGCAGTGGAGGCGACGCCGGATCCGGCGGCGGCGGGGACGCCTTTTCCGATACCAATGTTCACGTGGCCGGCGTCGATGAGTCCGATTTTGCAAAATTTGATGGCGCACACTGGTATGTTGCTACCTCCACCACCCGCACAACCGATTTGACCATATCGGGGTCGGCCGGCTTTCAGATTGTATCTACCGATCCGACAGTGCCTGCAGCGGAGATTCTCGGACAGTTCAAACTGGACGAGCAGTGGGGGAATGTCGGCGAAATGTACCTGGTTGGCGAGCCCGGCGCGACCTCTCGCGTCGTGTTGCTGCGCGGCCAGTATGGCACTGTGCCAATCGCCTTCCCAACGTGGGGCGGATCAGGTACCGTTCCAATGCCTACCCCACCACCAGTGCCTACACCCACACCAACCCCGGGCCCTACCCCAACTCCAATCCCGATCCCGATGCCTGCTCCAGCAAGCTCAGAGCCTGCACCCGTCACCGTAGCAGCGGCAGCCATGCCAGGCTGGTTCGAACCGGTAAACGGCAAAGTGCGGGTTCAACTGGTCGATGTGGAAGACCCACAGGCGCCGTCGGAAGCGTGGGACATTCAACTGGATGGCACACTGATCGATAGTCGAAAGATCGGTGACGTGCTCTACCTGGTGACGCGCTTCGAACCCTGGGTGCAGGGGCTTCACTTCGGCGGCAGCGATGCGGCTGTAAGCCACAAAAACGAAGAAATCTTGGTCGATCAACCACTCAGCGCGCTCGTACCTCAATTTCAAATCGCGGGTGGCGAACGACAACCCCTGACCACTGACTGTTTTGTGCAGCAGGATCTGCCCGAAAACAGCGGGTTCGCGAGCCTGGTACACATCACAGCCGTCGACCTGAGTGCGCAGTCAATATTGTCCAGTCGCTGTCTGAACTCGGCCATCAGCGCCATAAGTATGTCTCAGGATTCACTTTACCTGACAGGCGAGATCATGGGGTCGTCGAACTGGCGTGGTGGCGATACTGTTATCCACAAGTTTGCGCTGGATGAAGCCTCCGGCCTGACCTATGCTGCCACCGGCTCGGTTACCGGCAGCATTCACGGTCAAAGTGATCCCGCGTTTCGTCTCCATGAGCATGGCGACGAATTGCGCGTCGTTACCACCCGCTGGACAACGGGTCCGGAGCATCAACTGTTCATACTCAAGCCAGAAGGCCAGACGCTCGAGACCGTGGCTATGCTGCCCAACAGTGACCGGCCAGAGCCACTTGGCAAGCCCAACGAAGATATATTCTCTGTTCGCTTTGAAGCTGAACGCGCGTTTATCGTGACGTTTCAGCGGACGGACCCGCTGTATGCCATCGATCTGAGCGACCCGCTGGATCCAAAAGTCGCGGGCGAGCTGGAGATTCCCGGGTTTGCGACCTATATGCACCCGCTCAATGAACGCTATCTGTTTACGCTGGGACGGGAAGCGAGTAATACGGGCGTTGCGCAAGGCATTAAAGCTGAGCTGATTGATTTGTCTGGCGGCGATCCGGTCAGCGTCAATAGCCTTGTCTTTGGCGACCGAAACAGCCACAGCGAAGCGCTCCACAATTTGCGGGCGTTGAATTTTCTGCAGGTCGACGACGACACCTGGCGAATCGCGTTCCCCTACCGTCAATCCATTTCCAGCTTCCAGGGGGACGGCCAGACCTGGCAAACAACACAGATCAACGGTCTGCAATTGATGGAGATCACCGGCCTCGAGGGTGACGGCGCGCTACTGGAAGATGCCGGCTTTATCGAAGCAGAGAACGGTGTGAGCGCCTATTCAAGTCTTGTCAGCCGTGGCCTGTTACAGGGCGACGCCGCATTCTATACGCACAAAAACGCAATCTGGGCAGCAGCCTGGGGCGCGGCAGAACTGGCCACGGGCCCTATCACCGCCGCGCCGCCAAGCTGTGACACCCATGCCGTCGATGGCATTGAACTGACGATTTCCCTTGAGTCAGCCGGTCAGCATGACGCTTGCGAAACAACGGTGACCATCAGCGACGGTGCCTATGAGGCAATCCTCGAGCCACGGGCGTCTCAGAGCACCGATCAATCCTGCCTATTTACGGGCGCGACGGAACGTGCGGGAAACTATGCCATTGCAGCGGAATTACCCGGATTCGAACGGCAGTATCGTCGCGTCATCGTGTGGCAGGATGAGTGCCACGTGATAACCGAGAAGCCGCGTTTAACGCTGCTGGATTGCAGTTTGCGCAGCCCATCGGGCCTGGAAGTTTTTGTCCAGGTACCCGGCGAGGTTCAGTGCGCCAGCGGACGGGTAAGCATGATCCAGGACGGCACAGCGCACGCACTGGATTGGATCGGTGGTGGCGACATTATAGATGAAGACGGGATCATGCAATCGTACTGTTATTACGTGAGCTCGGGCGAACTTCCTCAGGGGCTGACGCTGGAAGTCGATTTCGACGGATACGCGCCGTATGAAGAATCGGGCATAAACCTGCCGCATGAAACGTGCAGCTCGAATGCGATCCAACGGGAATTGTTCCTTACACCACTGTAAGTTCCGCATCACGGGGCGGGCCTGTTAACGCAGGTCCGCTCTCTATAAAAGCCGTGCACCGGCGTTAACCCGTTTTATATCCGTTTTGCCACCAATCCTTAAAAGACTCGCTCGGCTGGTGCGCAAGCGCTTATTACAGATGGCTTATGGCGACGGAAAATTTTCGAAGTCATCAATCAGCGTGAATTCCGACGAATATCGCGCCCCTCATTGAAATTCCCGCCCAACTGATTCATCCTTTTGCAAATTTCACGATGTTAAATCGGAATGCCATAACAGGGAGTGATCAATGCAACAGATGCAAACCGTAGAACAACAATTACAGCACACCTTCAAACTTGAGACTTTTCGCCCGGGCCAGCAGGCGGTGATCGAAGCATTGCTGGCCGGGCGTTCAGCACTGGCTGTATTTCCCACGGGTGGCGGCAAAAGTTTGTGTTATCAGCTGCCGGCCCTGCTGCTGGATGGTCTGACACTGGTGGTATCACCTTTAATCGCATTGATGAAGGATCAGGTAGACCGCCTGAATACCCTGGGTGTCCCTGCTGCGCGACTGGATTCCAGCGTGGATGCGCAGCAATTGCAGTCTATATATCAGGGGCTGGACAATAACCACATCAAATTGCTGTATGTAGCGCCGGAGCGTCTCGCCAACGAACGTTTTCTGACCCGTCTGAAGCGTTTGCCTATAAGCATGATGGCGGTTGACGAAGCCCATTGCGTCTCCGAATGGGGCCATAATTTTCGGCCCGATTACCTGAAGCTGACGCAACTGGCGCGGGATTTAAACGTTAGCCGGGTGCTGGCTCTGACTGCGACAGCCACACCTGCGGTGGCGGAGCAGATTTGCAGCAGTTTTAATATCCTCCCCGCAGATCATATTCAAACCGGTTTTTTTCGTCCCAACCTGGCGCTGAACGTTAAAGCCTGCAACGGGGATGATCGCGACCAGCGCCTGCTGACGGCGCTGACCCGTCGGCCAACCGGGCCGGCTATTGTTTATGTTACGCTGCAAAAAACTGCGGAAAGAATCGCGCAATTTTTACACGAAAACGGCCAGAACGCCCTGGCGTACCATGCCGGATTAAAACCCGCGGAGCGTGACCGGGTGCAGGAAGCGTTTATGGCTGGCGAAGTGAATATCGTCGTTGCGACCATTGCCTTTGGTATGGGTATCGACAAAGCCGACATTCGCGCGATTTATCATTACAACCTCCCCAAATCACTCGAAAACTATATGCAGGAAATCGGACGGGCCGGGCGCGACGGGCAGCCCTCTCACTGCGAACTGCTGGCCGACCCCGACGATCTGACCGTCCTCGAAAACTTTACATACGGCGATACGCCAGACGAGGCGGCTCTCGACGCTTTGATCCGCTGGTTGCTGCAACAGTCCCCACAATTCGATCTGTCTGTGTATGAACTCTCCTACCAGTTTGATGTGCGACCACTGGTGATCAATACGCTGTTGACCTACCTGGAACTGGAAGGCGTTATCCGCGCTACCGCGCCGTTTTATACCGAGTATAAACTGGCGTTTCGCACCAGTCTCGACGATATACTGGCCCGCTTTGATGCACGGCGGGCCGATTTCCTGCGGCGCGTGTTTACTACCGGCAAACAGGGACGTGTCTGGCTGACCCTGAAACCAATTGACGCGGCGCACCAGTTGAATGAAGACCGCCTGCGCATTCTCAATGCCATTAGCTATCTGGAGCAGCAGGCGTTGATTGAAATTCAGGTAGCCGGGGTACGCCAGGGATATCGGATAGAAAATCGGCCTGAGGCGGCGGAGCCTTTGATTGAGCGAATCCACGCGCAGTTTCGTGTGCGCGAGCAGCGGGATATTCAGCGGTTGCAACAGGTCTGTAGCTGGGCCGAAAGTTCCACCTGTCTGCAACAGTCACTCGTCAGCTATTTCGGTGAAACACTCGCCCGGCCTTGCGGCCAGTGCAGCGTGTGCCGGGATGCGCCTTTGCATTTACCTTCCCGAAACCAAATCCGACCGGACACGGCGTTGATTCGGCAAATGCGTTCGGAGAACCACGAAGCACTGGCGACACCCCGGCAACTGGCCCGTTTTCTCTGCGGGATCGGCAGCCCCAAAGCCAGTCGCGCGCGTCTGGGCAAACACGCACAATTTGGGGCCCTGATTGGTGCGCCGTTCGCCGATGTATTAGGGGCCTGCAAATAAGTCTGAAGCCGCTGCGATGAATCGTTGAGGCTGGTCCCGCCCGGCGCGCCCGAGGCTATGGTCTGACTACAAAGCGGCTTTGAACATCCCGGAAGTTTCGCGTTCGTAGCCAAAGACCCCGGCCAGCGCACCGGCTTTGTCCCAGATATAGGCAATAGCGTCATCCGGTACCCGTTCAATGGATTTAATATTCACATTGACGTCGATCAGATCATGAACATTTTGCTGCGTGACATCCACGTAGTCACCGAGGGCCAGATTGTTCGATCGCCGGTCACTACCGAACTGTTTGCGTTTAATACGGAACGAACCGGACTCGGGTACGCTGATATCAAGTGCACTATATATCGCTTTTCGAATCGCAAATGGATTGCGAACCATGTCTTCAAATTTTATAACCTGAACTTCATCATGCTGCAACAGCCGTGCGTAACGTTTTACAACATCCACATACCAGTTCACGGCCTGCTCCAGAGACAATCCACTGCGCATCAAACTCTCACACTGGGCGACCGGGTGTCGCGTCAACATAACCTGAGCATAAGCCGAAAACGTTTTCTTGATCGCCCGGTTCATGGCAAGGTGGTGATCCATTAACTTCACAACCACTGCCTCTGCGTCCGGCTTGCTGTCCCACTCGCTGTCGGGAACTGAACTGATCACGCGACGTTTGATCAATGGCCGCAACCCCGCAACTGGCGGTACGTCCAGGCTCCATGGCCGGGATACCCTTCTCAGCAGCCGCCCCGCCACAGGATAGCGTCCATAGAACCCTTGGTGCCACTCCCCGCCAGGCATTAGAACGTCCGCTGAACTTCCTATCATATTCCACAGAATGCTGGATCCACCCCGCCCGAAGCAGTTCAGAATAATCACCTTTTCGATATCACGCACTCTGCTCACGTTACTCTCCGGCAGACAGTCTTCATGTAAGTATCCAAATGGCAACCGCCCTTCGACCAACCGCTGAATTGTGGTCGAAGGGCTTTCACCGCAGCCCCAGACACCAGCAGCCATCGACGCAAATCAGGACTGGAAGAATTCCACATACTGTTGATCGATCTGACCTGCCTGGGCACAGGATCGCTCTTTGCTCAATCGGCGAATCGCCTCGTCATTCAATGCCCTGTCCGTGTGCGCCAGCGCTTTCTGCGCCCACCCAACATCCGTAGTTCGCAGGGTATTCAACGGGTAATCCAATTGCTCGATAATCGCAGTCAATTTGAATGTCGATGGCTCAAGCGTAACGACCGGCACACCTTCCGCTAACGCCAGGATGGTCGAGTGCAGGCGACTGCTGACCAGGACACCCAGATCCGTATAGAATCCCCGAATTTCGAGATAGGACGGCTGACGCTCTATAACGTGAATGTTGAATCGACGTTTCAACGACCTGGCAAAATCGAGATCGCGACCCATGGCGTTCGAAAGAAAATATATCGGACGTCCAAAGGCACTTAACCCTTCGATCAATTCATGCCACTCGTCGCTGCCGCGATAAGCTTCGAGGCCATTGATTGCCAGACAAATGGCACCCTCGACGAATTTCTCTTGCGGTGGAGGATCTTTCGCTACTTTGCCGCGCGCCGTCAAAAAAACGATATCGGGGATTTCCCGATATCCGGACTTGTTTAAGCCAATTTCGTCCGCAACGCGGCAGGATGCTGCATCGCGAAATGCCACCCGTTCCGCATGACTGTATACGTGTTTGATTAACGTTTTAAGCCCGCTGTGATCCACCTCCAGACTGTGATTGATCACAAATGTCCGTCTTCCCATAAGCTGGCTCATACGAATGAGGACAAGGATCCGCAGTACTTCGTCAACGCTGCCGGTGGGATGGATCTCACCAGCGGGATTCCAGATCACCGCTTCCGCCCAGTGTAAGGTCGCCACAACGCTTGCCATTGCATCAGATCCGACCAGGCCGAAGCGCGATAGCCGGCGACGTATCCCTATGCGTCGCTTTAAATTGGCCAGAAAGCCCGGCATTTTTTTGTTGGTGCCATCGATAAGCTTAACTATTTCAGGGGTTGCCGGTTGACAAAGCGGTGCCTTCAGATCGAACTTCGCCATCAATGATTCAACATATTGATCGAATTTCCGGGCGAGCAAACTGCGGTCCGCCCCGAACTGCCCTACCTGAAGCCACAGCAAATATTGTGGATATCTGTCAATCGCCCGAATATCGGCGGCAGAAAAAATCCTTCGCATCATTTCAATGAATTCGACCGAGAGCGCCTCGTTGCCAGCGTTCTCAGTCGACATTCGCGAGATGAGTACAATCCTGGTAGCGGGCTTTAATGATCCCCGTTTTTCCATGGGTTCGAAATCGTGCAGCATTTGCGTCATTCCGCAGTGTCTCCGGCCGTGATCATGGTGTTTAGCCCCGTTTTCTACGCGGATTCCGGCGCTCAGCTAAAATTCCTAAAGGATCCGGGCCATACATATTCATAACGGGTACTTTATGAATTTATCGAACGCATTCTTGTAATTTTTTGGGGTCGTTGATTATTATGTCGACAACAACATTCCTGGTTAGATATTTGAAAAACTACGGCAGCATTTTTTTTGACTGTAACAAATTCTCTTCCTGCATCACACTTTGGGGTTGAGACACGCAATGGGTAAGCGCCAGGTAAAGCTTTTCATACTGATCCACTACCTTGGTGATATCGAACTCTTCGCGGGTCTTTTTCAGGTTGTGCCTGAACATCGCTTCCATTTTTTCTGATGTTAACTCTGCGGCGCAAAGCATCGCTTCAGCAATTGCGTTCTCGCTATAGTCTTCAATAACGAAACCGTTTTCTCCTTCATCTATTATTTCGGCGGCGCCACTCACCGGTGTGGAGAGAATAATCTTGCCACAGGCCATAGCTTCCAGCATGGCGTTCGAAAGCCCTTCGGCGTGGGATGTATTAATAAAAAAGTCGTACTTTGAGATTATCTCAAGAACATCTTTACTGGGTGGATGCATGTGAAATCTATCGGCAATGCCCAGGCTTTTTGCACGTTGAGCCAATTCGCTTCCCAAACTTCCTTCGCCAATCAGGTTCAGGTGAATGTTCGGGTTTTTACGGGAGGCTATCGCAAACCCTTCCAGCATCAACATCAGATTTTTAATCGCCTCGAACCGTCCATGCCAGAAGAAATGCAGCGCCTGTCTGTCGGGGCTTTTGAACGCTGCCTGCACTGGCACCACGCCATTCAGGATCCGCACAATCCGGGATTCAGCAATACCGAAGTCCCGCAGATCCTGCGCGATCATTGACGATATGGCGACGAAAGTCGGCTTTTGCCGCAATGCATACTGCAAAAAATACGGTCCTACAACTTTCTTTCTGCGCAGACACTTAAGATCCAGATGCTTACTCGAATTCCCTATCTTGACCACTTGCGGGACGCCAAAAATACGCGCCACGACTGCGCCCATATATATGCCGAACTTGCCCTGGTGACAGTGAACGATATCGAACTTTTGTCTGTTTCGCACAGCAAAGAGGACAACCTGGATAATCCACAGAAGCGTAGCAAACAGATATCGCCCCAGCAGGTCGGGCGCCCACACTGTAAAGAAACGTCGCACCGCAACACCGTCGATCGATTCCCGGGCGGCAGCCGTCCGACTGGTGCGGGACGTTACAACAGTCACTTCGTGTCCGCGCTTTACAAGTTCCAGTGATTGCTTGAAACATTGTTGCTCGGCACCACCGTACGTCTCGGGCAGAAACTCGCAGGTAAGCATGAGTATTCGCATGGGTAAAGCGCCCCTTTTTTATTTTTGATGGGATAGCACTTATCGATGGCGTGGCTGTGTAAAACCCTGACGAACGCTAATAACAGCCGGATTTCGTGTGGAAGCGGCGCGGTGGATGCTTCGAACTTCTCTTCCACCGGTTGCGACGAGGGTCAGCCGGTTAACTGTAGCCGCCCGGCAATCCTGCGGCAACAGCCAGTCGACCGGTCGTGCCTAAAACTTGACGCCTGTCGCCTTTTCCTGACCTGCTTTTCCTTAACGGTCTGATTCCCCGGTTGAGGACCGGTCGCGACGGCAGGGTTTGCGATTTGTTAAAGGTCGCGATGGGCAAATCAGGTATACATTGAATAATTACGCGAACTGCTTCCCGGGCATCGGTGGGTCTGGCGCGTTTTATAGGGCAATTCCCGACGTAATTGCTGGTACAATGGCGCCATGGATATTTCTTACCTGCTTGATTCCCTTAATGATGCGCAACGCGATGCCGTCTGCGCACCCGCCGGTCACCAATTGATTCTGGCGGGTGCGGGCAGTGGCAAGACACGCGTACTGGTTCACCGGATTGCCTGGCTGATTCAGGTAGAGCGTGTGTCGCCTCGACAAATCCTCGCCGTGACCTTTACCAACAAGGCCGCACGAGAGATGCGTGAGCGCCTGCATGCCTTACTGGGCAATCAGGTGTTACCCGGGGATTTTCGCCAGCTGTGGGTGGGCACCTTTCATGGTATCGCCCATCGTCTGCTGAAAATGCACTGGCAGGACGCCGGATTGCCGCAGAACTTTCAGATACTGGATTCCGACGACCAGCTGCGCCTGATCAAGCGTGTTTATCAGGCGCTGAAACTCGACGAAGACCGCTGGCCCTGCAAGCAAAGCCAGTGGTTTATCAACGGCCAGAAGGACGAAGGCATCCGGCCGCAGAGTATTCCGGATACTCACGAGCCCTTCCTGCAGACCATGAAACAGATCTACCTGGCCTACGAGGCCGCCTGCGCACGGGCCGGCGTGGTGGATTTCGCCGAGCTGTTGTTGCGCTCACATGAACTGTGGCTGCAGAACGAACACCTGCGGGCCCACTATCAGCAGCGCTTTCCATTTATTCTGGTGGACGAGTTTCAGGACACCAACGCAGTGCAGTATGCGTGGCTACGTGTGCTGGCCGGCCAGTACAGCCGGATTACCGCTGTCGGCGACGACGATCAGTCGATTTATGGCTGGCGCGGCGCGCGGATTGAGAATATTCAGTCGTTCAGCGATGATTTCAACGATGTGAACGTCACCCGACTGGAACAGAATTACCGGTCCAGCAATACGATTCTGCAGGCGGCCAATGCGGTGATTGCCCACAATCGCAGCCGTCTGGGCAAACGCTTGTGGACGGCCGGCGGGGACGGCGAACCTATCGACCTTTACACGGCATTTAATGAGCAGGATGAAGCACGGTTTGTAGTTGAGCGTATTGAAAAGCATATTGCGGCCGGTCACGCCAAAGCCAGCGCCGCCATTCTATATCGCTCCAACGCGCAGTCGCGGGTATTTGAGGAATCACTGATTCGCCAGGGAATCGCCTATCGCATCTATGGCGGCCTGCGTTTTTTTGACCGCCTGGAAATCAAGAATGCCCTGGGTTACCTGCGTCTGATTTTAAACCCGCAGGACGATACAGCCTTTGAGCGGGTGGTGAATATGCCCCCCCGGGGTATTGGCAACAAAACGCTGGACGCCGTGCGTTCAACCGCACGCGAGCAGGGCCAGTCGCTGTTTGCGGCAGCCCGGGCCATGGTGGAGCACAATGCATTGAGCGCCAGGGCGCGACAGGCAGTTGCCGCATTTTTGTCGTTAATGGAGAGCCTGACCCAGGCCACCCGCGAACGGTCGCTTGCGGATCAGGTCGCCCATGTTATCAATGTCAGCGGCTTGCTGGATTACCACGCCAATGAAAAAGGAGAAAAAGGCGAAGCGAGGGTGGAGAACCTGCAGGAACTGGTCAATGCCTGCCGCGGCTTTACGGCCAACGATGACGCGGTATCTGAGCTGGAGGCGTTTCTCGACAATGCTGCACTGGATGCGGGCGATACACAGGCAGACGAGTATGAGGACGCGGTGCAATTGATGACATTGCACAGTGCCAAAGGGCTCGAATTTCCGCTGGTTTTTCTGGTCGGCATGGAGGAAAACCTGTTTCCCCATAAAATGTCGGCGGAAGATCCGGTGCGGCTGGAGGAAGAGCGCCGGCTCTGTTATGTCGGGATTACCCGCGCCATGCAGAAGCTGGTGATGACGCATGCCGAGTCACGGCGGTTCTACGGCATAGAAAATTATAATCCGGTATCACGTTTTATTCGTGAGCTGCCGGAAAACCTGTTGCAGGAAGTGCGACTGAAATCCACGGTGACTCGTGTAAACCCCTACGCCAACCGCTACGTGCCGGAAAATTCTGCCACGGGAGAAACCCCGCCCTTTGGACTGGGCCAACAGGTGCTGCACCCGGTGTTTGGTGAAGGCACGGTATTGCAGTTTGAAGGGCGCGGTGCCACCACGCGAGTGCAGGTGAATTTTGGCGCAGACGGCAGCAAGTGGCTCGTATTGCAGTACGCCAAGCTGGAAGCCGTATTATAGCCTGCCCGCGTCAGCCGACGGTTAGCAGCGTTGTTATCGGGATCAGGCCCCGGTGGTGCTGTTCGCTGCCCGGCCGGGGCAACGCGTTCAAACACTATAAAAATCGTAACTATTCAGCTCCCGTGTCGTAACTGTTCAGATTGCGTCCAGATTTGTTCAGCGCACGGCAAAAGTATGGATACGCTTGCAGCGCTGCGCCCTCTGGGTTACTTGACTGGACCTTCGATCCTGTTCCCGTCAGGATTATGGCCAAAGTTTAACGCAGCCTTACTTTGCAGGTACGCGGCGGATCAGGCGAAAGATGAGCAATAACCCTTTATTTACGGAACATCACACCTATGTCACCTCGCTACCACCCGTGGTGGTTACCCACGGCCCTGATTTTATCGTTGTTAACCTGTGTCGGCTTATTCGGTGCGCTTATCCATAAAAATTCGGCCCGTACCATTACCTATCAAACGGGTGCCGATGGCGAGCGTGAAATTTTTAACTGGCGTATGGTGACGACCTGGCCCAAGAACTTTCCCGGCCTGGGACAGGCACCCGAGAACTTCGCACGCAAGCTGCAGGCCATGAGCAATGGCCGATTGAACATTACGGTGTTCGGGGCCAATGAGCTGGTTCCCGCTATGGGTGTGTTTGATACGGTATCGGCCGGCAGTGTCGAGATGGGCCATGGCGCAGGCTATTACTGGAAAGGGAAAATCCCCTCGGCGTCATTTTTTACCGCAGTTCCGTTTGGCATGAATGCCCAGGAGTTCAACGGCTGGCTGCATTACGGTGGCGGGCTGGCGTTGTGGCGGGAAACCTATGCACCCTTCAATCTGATCCCGTTTGCCGGGGGCAATACCGGAGTGCAGATGGGCGGATGGTTCAATCGGGAGGTCAACTCCCTGAAAGATTTGCGTGGCCTTAAAATGCGTATTCCCGGTTTTGGTGGCGAGGTATTCACCCGCGCCGGGGGCACCGCAGTCAATATACCCGGCGGTGAACTCTATACCGCGCTGCAGACCGGTGTTATTGATGCCACCGAGTGGGTAGGGCCCTACAACGATCTGGCGTTCGGGCTGCATCAGATAGCGCGTTATTATTATTACCCGGGCTGGCAGGAGCCCGGCCCGGCGCTGGAGTTTATTATCAATCGGCACGCCTTCGAGCGTCTGCCGCCGGATCTTCAGGCAATGGTGGAAACGGCCGCACGGGCCGTCAATCAGGATATGCTGGATGAATACACAGCCCGTAGCCCGGCCGCGTTGCGGGAACTGACGGACAGGCACGGCGTGGATGTCCGCCATTTTCCAAAGGATGTGCTGGATGAATTCCGTCGCATCAGCTTTGAAATTTATGAAGAAATGTCAGCGAAGGATGCACATTTTGCCAAGGTGTATGCTTCGTACCGGTCGTTTATGGAGAATGTCCATCATTACCATTTAATCACGGAACAGGCTTACTTCGAAACACGTGACTAACCGTGAGTCACCGGGGGAAAGGCTGTGGGGACGCAACCGACTGGCCGCGCTGCCTGTGACACCGGCGCCGGCCTGCCGATATGCCCTGAATATGGCAATGGCTATGCGCTGCCGTCCGCATCTTCCACAATATCCACCTGCCCCGAAAGCCGACGGCGGATGTGGGACCAGCTGATACCAATGGTCAGTACCAGCGAAACCAGAAACAGAATCACCCAGTGAAACACGACGTCATGCTCCAGGCTAAGCAGCCCCAGATCGATCAACAGCCACAATATGCAACCGAATAATACGGTAAGTAACAATATGCCGATAAACCCGAGCGAGCGGAAAGTTGCCCGCAGGTAGACCACCCAGCCGATCGTCAACAGAATGCCGGTAAGAGCGATGTAGGGATTAATGGCGTTGATCGACTCCTTGATCCAGTGCAGATAGGAATAGCCGGATGGATTATAGGTAGCCAGTACCAGAATCAGTGCGAAAAAAAACCTCGCGCCTACGCCACTCCAGCTAAGTACACCCATAATCTTTCTCCCAAGGTATTAAGCGCTTGTTGAACATTTCCGTTATCCATCTGCTTGCCTGCTCTATTTCAGCAAAAGCAAAGCGGCGGACCAACATACCACCGCATGACAGTTCATAAGCCCAAAACAGCAAACCCGGGCGGCGTTAAGTGTGCGAGCGGGCTGCTTCCGATTCAATTTCACTTTGATGATGTTCTATCCATTGTTCTACCTGCTCAATCAATTCCCGACTGGAACGACAATCCGAACTGATAGGTTCGCCGATTATCACAGTAATCAGGCCGGCATGTTTTACAAACTGTCTGGGTGGCCAGCATCGGCCGGCATTGAGCGCCACCGGCACGATCGGTACACCAGCAGCCATAGCAATCTCCGGACCACTGCGCGCATATTTGCCGCGCTGACCCGGCGGTATGCGGGTACCTTCCGGAAACAACAATAGGTTCAAACCGCTTTGCAGTCGCCGGATGCCTTCCGTCTTTACCTGCTTGAGTGCCTCCCGCGGGTTTTTCCGGTTTATGGCGATCGGACGCAATGAACGCAGTCCCCACCCGAAAAAAGGTATGTTCAACAGTTCTTTTTTCAGAATGGTGGCAGCTGGCCAGAACAGATATTGCAATGCGAGCGTCTCCCAGGTGCTCTGATGCTTGGAAAGAATCACTACAGGACCAGCGTGTTTATTAATATTCTCTGCTCCAATTATCCGATAGCGCACTCCGCAGGCAATCCGTGCCCAGGCAATAATAAACCAACACCAGCTGATTAAAATGCGATGTCGCACCAAAGGTGGAAAAAAAACCAAAAGGATCACGAGGGTTCCATAAAAAACCGTAGCCAGTGCCATACCGGCTGAGAACAGGGCGGAACGGATATAAGCAAGCATTATTAGCGAGTCTCTTTATCGGCGCAGAAAGCGAATATACCAGACGGGCTACCGCTGCGGACGGTGAAACGGACGCCCTGTCGCGCCGGAGCAGCGGCAACCTGGGCCGGGCCGCAGCTTGCCTTTCTACCGTCAAAAGGGAAAGGCAAGCTGTTCAGGAGCTGGCAGTCAACGGTTAACAATAAGGTAACTATTCAGCTCACGCCCCGATTTGCCCATAGCTGCGTTAAAAAATGGTCATTTACATGAGTAAACTCACATTTTTCGCCTTGCTCTGAACAAATCTGGACGCAATCTGAACAGTTACAACACGAGCTGAATAGTTACACAATAAGAAAGGATATGTCGGCGATTTCCAGAAACAGACTGCGCAGACTTTTCAGCAGCGCAAGACGGTTGTCGCGCAGTTTCGTGTCTTCGGTCATGACCATGACCTCATCGAAAAACCGGTCAACCGGCGCCCGTAACTGTGCCAGACTCGCCAGCGCATCGGTATAACGGTTGGCTGCGATCAGGGGTTCCACAGCACGTTGCTGTATCGCCAGCGCCTCGGCCAGTGCCTGTTCAGCCGGTTCCTGCAACAATGACGACTGTACGACATCACTGACCGGATCGGACTGCTTGGCGAGCAGATTGGATACCCGTTTATTGGCCGACGCCAATGCCTGCGCCTCCGGCAGACGGGCGAAGGCCGCCACGGCATACACCCGGTGGTTGATGTCGAGCGGACAGGTTAGATCCCGGGCACTGACCGCCTGAAATACTTCACTGGCAATGCCCGCTTCTTCGTACCAGGACCGAAAGCGTTCCAGCATATAATTCAGCGCCAGCTCGACCGTCTCGCCCTGTCGTGGCAGGCTCCTGTAGCCGGCCACGGCCTGTTCCAGCAACCCGCGGAGATCCAGCGGCAGCGCCTTTTCCACCAGAAGGCGCAGCACAGCCAGGGAAGCCCGGCGCAGTGCAAATGGGTCTTTGGAACCCGTGGGAATCTGGCCGATGCCGAAAATACCGGCCAGGGTGTCCAGTCGGTCGGCCAGCGCCAGCACCACACCGGTGGCGGTTTCCGGTAATTGATCGCCCGCAAAACGCGGCAGGTATTGCTCTTTGAGCGCCAGCGCAACCTCCTGGGATTCGCCGTCATGGCGGGCATAGTAATAGCCGGCAATGCCCTGCATGTCTGCAAACTCGTACACCATCGCGGTCGCAAGATCGGCCTTGCTCAAAAAGCCCGCACGTTCCGCCAGCGATGGCACATACTTGAGATAATCGGCGATAGTACCGGCCAGGCGCGACACCCGGTCAGTCTTCTCCAGCAGCGTACCGAGCTGTGCCTGGAACACCACCCTGGCCAGTTTTTCCCGGTGACTGGCCAGCGGTACCTTTTTATCCGTGTCGAAAAAGAAAGCCGCATCCGCCAGACGCGGCCGTATCACCCGCTCGTTGCCCCGAATGACGGCACCTGGTTCCGTGCTTTCCAGATTGGCCACGGCGACAAACCCCGGCAGTAATTTGCCGTCGGTACCCACCATATGGAAGTACTTCTGGTGCTCTTTCATTGAAGAGACCAGTGCCTCCGGAGGCACCGACAGAAACTGTTCGTCAAAACGGCCAGCCATGGCGACCGGCCACTCCACCAGCGACGTGACCTCATCCAGCAGATCGTCATCGATCACCGCGTCACCGCCGGCCGACTGCGCCTGTGCGATTACCTGCTCACGGATAACCCGCTTGCGTGCTTCAAAATCCGCAATAACAAAGCCGCTGGACTGCAACACGGTTTCATAATCGTCCGCATGGTTGACCGTCAGCGGCTGCGGGCAGTGAAAACGATGCCCCCACGTCTGGTTGTTCGCGTCCAGGCCCAGGATTCGACACGAGATTACACTGGAGTCCCACAGCATTAACAGCCAGTGCGCCGGACGGACAAACTCCTCCCGGCTGGCGCCCCAGCGCATACGTCGGGCAATGGGCAGCGCGGCCAGTGCCGACTGCACCATCGCCGGCAGCAACTGCTGCGTGGGCTCGCCACCACTGGTAACTTCCACCACCAGTTTGTCTACCTTGCCGTCGTTGGCGGTTTTCAACGCGGCGACACTGACCGCATGTTTGCTCGCGAATGCTTCTGCAGCGCGGGTCGGCGTGCCGGTACCGTCAAACGCAACAGCGGCCGGTGGGCCCCAGACTGTCTGGGTTTGGGCGGGTGTGGTGCGCGGCAGACCGGATACCTTCAACGCGAGGCGTCTCGGCGTGGCATAGGGATGAATACTGCGGTAGGACAGCCCGGCTTTGTCCAGGGCTTCCCTGATATGCCCGGCAAATGCCTGGTACATCGCAGACAGCGTCTGCGCGGGCAATTCTTCCGTCCCCAGCTCAACCAGGAAACTGTGTGTGCTGTCGCTCATCAAACTGCTCCCTCATTTTTTATTCGGTTCAGGACCTGTTCGCGCAACGCCGGCGTCGCCAACGGAAAACCCAGTTCGCAGCGGACATCAAAATACGCCTGCGCCACATCGCGGGCCAGCGCCCGTACGCGCAGAATAAAACGTTGCCGCTCAGTGACCGAGATAGCCGAACGTGCATCCAGCAGATTAAACGCATGTGACGCTTTCATGACCATTTCGTAGGCGGGTAACGGCAGTGAAGCGGCGATCAGCTCCTGACAGGCCGCTTCACATTGATCAAACGTATTGAACAGGGTATCCACTCTGGCGTGGGTAAAGTTGTAATGGCTCATTTCCACTTCGTTCTGATGGAACACATCGCCATAGGTCACTTCGGACCCATCCGGTCCGCGGGTCCAGACCAGGTCGTATATGGAATCCCGGTTTTGCAGATAAAGGGCGATACGCTCAAGACCGTAGGTAATTTCGCCGGATACCGGAAAACACTCGAGTCCCCCGACCTGTTGAAAATAGGTAAATTGCGTGACTTCCATACCATTGAGCCACACTTCCCAGCCGAGGCCCCAGGCACCCAATGTCGGTGACTCCCAATTGTCCTCGACAAAACGTATGTCGTGAGTGCGGCAGTCGATGCCCAAATGCTGAAGGGACGCCAGATACAGTGACTGAATGTCACTGGGAGACGGTTTTAACAGTACCTGGAACTGATAATAATGTTGCAGTCTGTTGGGATTGTCCCCAAAACGGCCGTCGGTTGGCCGGCGACAGGGCTGAACATACGCTGTGTTCCAGCTTTCCGGCCCAATGGCGCGCAAAAAAGTGGCGGGGTGGAAGGTGCCTGCACCGACTTCCATATCCAGCGGTTGCAAAATCACGCAGCCCTGGCTGGCCCAAAACTGCTGCAGGGCCAGAATTAGCCCCTGAAATGTGGATACATCGGCTGAATCTATTTGTGGAGAAGTCGCCATAATTCACCTGAAAGTAGAACGATATGCCCGTATCGCTGCAAAAAAGCCGCAATTATAACGATTGTCGCGACCGGAGACTATCTCAACGAGGTTAATCGGCATATGGCTGACACCGGCAGATCCCGGCCATCGGTACGGCATGGATCCGGTGGCAGTTCGCCGCGGGACGTGTTTTTTGGCACAATGCAACGGAATCAGGACCGAACCAGACTCCCTTCAAGACGCCATCCGAGGTTTTATGCAATCCCTGAAAACATCACTGATCATCGGGCTCGTAAAACTCATCGGCCGGCTCCCGCTACGGCGCGCCCGGCAGTTTGGCAGCACAGCCGGTAGAATCGCGTACCGATTGAACGTCGGCATGGTAAAGGTGACGCGGCGCAATCTGACACTGTGCCTGCCGCAGTACTCCGCGGAGCAAAGGGAACGCCTGACGCGCGATAGCGTACTTGAAACAGGCCGCCTGGCGCCAGAGGTGTGCGTGATTTTTTGCAATCAGCGCACCCCGGTGAAATCACGCATCCGCCACCTGGAGGGTGAAGCGCTGGTGCGGGGACTGTTGGCCGACGGTAAAGGTTTGATTGTATTGGCACCGCATTTGGGCAACTGGGAGGTGCTGGGTACCTATCTTACCGAGCTGGCGCCCACCACCAGCCTCTATCAACCACCACGGCTGGCAGGGCTGGACGACTTTATCCGCTCCGGGCGCCAGCAGACCGGTTCGCAACTGGTACCCACCAATGCTAAAGGCGTTGCCGCGCTGTTGAAGGCCCTCAAAAGCGGGGGTATCTGCGGTATTCTGCCGGACCAGAATCCCAATGAAGATCAAAGCGGCGACTATGTTCCTTTTTTCGGGCACCCTGCGTTCACCATGACACTGGCGTACAAGCTCATCCGCAAAACCGGGTGTAATGCCGTCTTTGCCTTTGCCAAACGCGTACCCGAAGGTTTTGACCTTATCTTCAGAGCGCCGCCAGAAGAACTTTATAGTGAAGACTTACTTACCTCCCTGACTGCGCTGAATAAAGGTGTGGAGCAGTTGGTCATGGAGGCACCGGCGCAATATCAATGGGAGTACAAGCGTTTCAAGAAGATCGAAAAAAATGCTGGCCGTGCCTACTACGACGACCTGATTTAGGCAACCGTCGAGCACCTGGTCGAAGTTGTCCGTTAACCAATCGGCAGCGTGAAACTGACGGTTGTCCCTTCGTGCACGATCGACTCGACTGTCATATCTCCGCCGTGCATTTGCACAATACGACGTATTGCAGGCATGGTCAGACCGGATCCGGGGTCATTACCGGCTGCGGCACGCGTACTGTCCCAAAGGCGGTCGATCTGCTTTTGATCCATGCCGGCGCCGGTATCCTTGACACTGACAATCAACCATTCGGCTTCGCGCCGGACATTGACTTCGATGTAGCCCTGCCCGGTGAACAGCAGGGCGTTGGAGATCAGTTTTACCAGGATCTGCCGCAGGCGCAGATCATCCGCCTGTATCGGGACCAGCCCACCATCCAGGTTGCTGTATAACCGCAGCCCCTGCTGTTCAGCCTGCGCCTGAAAGTGTTCCATGACGGATTCGATCACCGAATCGAGATAAACCGTACCGCGGTTGAGTACGACGAACTGCGGATCGCCACCAAAGTCCAGCAGATCTCTTACTACCCCATTCAGTTTGGTACTCTGGGCGTGAATCAACTCGATGTTTTCCCGGGTTTTTGCATTGATTTCACCGCCGCCGCCAGACAGAAGGTTTTCGGTGATCCCGTTGATCACTGCAAGCGGGGCGTTTAGTTCGTGGGATAGATTAGTGATCATATGATCCTTGAACTGGTCCGCCTGCTGGGCACGCTGACGGGCACTGCGTTCCAGAATCATGCGCTGGTTCTGTAGATACCACCAATACCAGACGATGGATACCAACAGCATTAGATAGCTAATATAGGCCCAGCTTGTGCGCCACCACGGCGGCATTATGTATATGTTGAGCTGGGTCGGCTGTTCGTTCCAGACGCCTTCGTTGTTGGAGCCTTTTACCTGCAGGGTGTAGTGACCGGGGCTCAGGTTGGTGTAAGTCGCCAGGCGATGCCGGGCACTGGTCAGATGCCATTTTTCATCAAACCCCGACAGGCGGTAGGCGTACAGGTTCTGTGCCGGCACAACATAGTCCAGCGCGGCAAACTCCACAGAAAATACCGGATTGGGGTACGGCAGACGCAGACTCGCTGTACGTGAAATGGCCACTTGCAAAGGTCCCTCAGGGCCGACGCCAACTGAGCGTCCTGCCAGTTGCAGATCGGTCAGCACTACCGGGGGAATCACCGGATTCCGGCGAATCCGGTCTGGGTGAATGGCGGTAATCCCGCCGGTGGAACCGAACCAGAGCTCGCCAGTATGCAGCGCAAGGGCCGATGCCTTGCGCGGGTGAGCATTGCCGGCAATCCCATGACGCTCATCGTAATGTGCAAAAGTACGTGTGGCGGGGTCAAACCGTGACAAGCCTCGCTGTGTCGCCAGCCAGACAAACCCGGCATCATCCACGACCACAGCGGTGATGCTGTCGTCCGGCAGGCCGTCAACCGTACGATACACTACCGTTTCACCGGTCTCGGGATTAAAACGGTTGGCACCGGCGGTTGTGCCCAGCCAGAGCCACCCGTCCTGGTCTTCCGCAAGAGCACGTATCGAATTGTTGCTAAAACCCTGCTCCGTCTGGGTATAGTTGATGAATAGCCCCGTCGTGCGATCCAGCCGATTAAGTCCTTCCTGGGTTGCAACCCACAAACGACCCTGACTGTCCTCGAGTATGTCCCAGACGTATTCGTGGGTGATTGAACCGGGTTTATCCGGGTCGGGCAGATACTGGGTGAACGACGGTGAGTCAGGCTGATAGCGGAACAGTCCCTGCTGCTGCGTGCCCACCCATATGGCGTCTTCCCGATCGCGGTACAAACACCAGATATGGTTGGCCGGGATCTGCGTTAATGGTTGAACGGATATAGCCATCTGACAGGACGTCTCGTCGCCGGAACATCCGTGCCGACCGCCAGTTCGGGCCATACTGAACAAACCTTCGCCGAGGGTCCCCAGCCAATAGGTACCGTCCGGCATCTCGACCATCGATTTGATCGCGGCGTGGGGTAGAGGATTTTCGGCGCGCGGTCGCCGGTAATAATGCGTGAATCGGCTGCGAGCCGGGTCGGTGCGTGTTAGTGCGCGCTCACTTCCAATCCAGATACCGTGGCTGCTGTCCTCAAACAAAAAATCAACGGTGTTCGCCGGCAGGCCGGCGGCCACATCCGTCGGATCATGCTGCACGACGGCGAATTGCGGCAACCGCCGGATTATCCGGTTAACCTCAGAATTGTAGGTGCCCAGCCACAGATCGCCTGTACTGTCTGAAAACAGGCTGATGACGGGTCCAGACAGCCCCGTGACCTGATACGCTTCGGGGTAATATCGCTGAAACTGTTGGGTCCACTTATCGAAGCGGTTTAACGCACCGCCGCGGGTTGCAACCCACAGAACACCGCTGGATTCTTCATGGATATCCCAGATCATCCCGCTCCCAATCGAACCCGGATCAGCCGGGTCGTGACGAAAGTGCGAAAACAGCCCGCTTTTTGTGTCAAATCGGCTCAATCCATTGAATTTCGTACCTACCCACACGTTGTCAAAGCGATCAATGTACACACGGAATAACTGATTGCCGGATGGCCCCAGCGCTGACTGCACAGGGTCTACACGATAATGCCGGGTTGCTCCGGTCTCCGGGTCAAATCGGTGCAGGCCGTCATTCATGGTCGCCACCCAGATTCCGCCATGGCGATCAATGGCCAGATCCCGTACGCTGTTATTTCGCAACCCCAGGGTTTCACTGTCGTACCGGGAAAAGCGGCCCGTCGCATGATTCAGCTTGAGCAGGCCGCTTTCATGGGTGGCCAGCCACAGGTTGCCCTGGCCATCTTCCGCCATGTTATACACACTGACGTGCGCATACTGCTGCCGGTCGTCCGGGTGTAGCGGGTAGTCGATAAACGTGTCGGAATCAAAATCGTAGCGGTTCAGGCCGCCACCAGACAATAATCCAATCCACAGCCGGCCCTTCCTGTCGACCAGAAGATCGCTGACATCATTACTGGAGAGTCTTGTCGGATCCGTGAGATCATGTCTGAATTCACGGAACTGGTAACCGTCATAGCGACGCAATCCATTTTTACCGCCTAACCAGATAAATCCCTGTTGATCCTGTGTAATCACAAAAACGCCGCCCAACGACCGGATATCATCTGCCGACAAACGGGTGAAACTCTGTTCTGCAAACGCCGCTGGTGACTTCGCCATGCAGACAAGCAACATGGTTAGGGCGATTGTCCACCAGCGCCGCCAACAGCCAAAATGTGGAGTCCGCAATTTCAGTGATCCAATGGTCAAGTGTTGAGGCGTGCACTTAAACAAGTGGTTTGGCCATCCACTATAGTGCCAGGCTGCGATTTTCCCCGGTTCCGTAAAAGCCAGGTCCGTGTCGGACAGTCGGGTTGGACCGGATTCCGGTAACCCGAACCGTGCCTGGTCCCCGGGGTATACGGAGCTTCCATTCAAAGTGACTGCTTTGCCAAAATGTTTGACATTTGACAGGTATATTTTTGTGTTGGCCGGGTTTACCGTTCGTCACATCCTCTGTCGTCGGACCCTGCGTGCTTTCTCAGCCAGCCGCCCGACGATTACGTGAAGGCACGTTTTATTACACGGCAGTGTTAGTGTAGTAGAAATCCGCCTGCATGACCCAGCCCTTTCAAGGTGATTTTTTAGCCTCTTTTAGCAGTTTTGCTGTAGACACATGCGGCTCTTTGGATGAGCCTGCCTTTTTGACAACTTTTTTCTTTGGACCCCGCCGGTTCTTCTTATATTTTTCGAGCTTCACGTTTTGTGCTAACTCGT